>CAYWHP010000056.1:12592-28060 GCA_964457845.1 uncultured Porphyromonadaceae bacterium
GGCAACAGGGAGGAGGAAGGGAGGTGGGTACCTGGCACACACCATCACCTAAGCCAGGGGGCAGAATCCCCCGGCCTAAAGCCCGGGGTTACTGAATCTTCCATTGTAAAAATCTGTAAATCACTATAATGAATATATCCACGGAGACATCATTAACCCCAGACTTCAGTCTGGGGGTTGTGTCCCCCCCGGACTCCAGTCTGGGGGTTCTGTCCCCCGCCCAATCCTGGCTCGACGGGCAAATCCTGATATTCGACAAACCCTATGAATGGACCTCCTTCTTCCTGGTGAAGAAGGTGAGAGGGGTGCTTCAGCGCCGCTACGGGCTGAAGAAACTCAAGGTAGGGCATGCCGGCACGCTCGACCCGCTGGCCACCGGGCTCATGATTGTGGCGGTGGGCAAGGCCACCAAGCAGATCGACGTGCTGCAGGCCGGTGAGAAGGAGTACCTGGCCACCATCCGGCTGGGGGCCACAACCCCGGGATTCGATTTGGAGAAGCCGGTTGATGCTGAGTTCCCCTGGGAACATATTACCGTGGAAATGGTGGCGGAGGCCCTGAGATCCATGACAGGCTTCATCGACCAGGTGCCGCCGGTATTCAGTGCCAAGAAGGTCGAGGGGGAGCGGGCATACGATAAGGCCCGCCGCGGTGAGCACCAGGAGCTCGATGCCAAACGGGTGGAGATCAGGGAAATTGAACTTGTCGAATGTTCCCTGCCTGATGTTACCGTACGGATTGTCTGCTCGAGGGGAACCTATATACGCGCCATCGCCCGCGATCTCGGTGTCAAACTCGGTTCGGGCGGCCATTTAACCATGCTGAGGCGCACAAAAAGCGGGGAATTCGATATTGCTAACGCATTGAGCTTCGATGAGTTCCTAAAAATATTGCAGTAAATGCAACAAACGCGGATCTGCCCCGTATAAAGGCAACCTAAAGTATATATTATCAGCATGAAATTATCCAAGTTCAGGTACACCCTTCCCGACAAGTTAATCGCCCTCCACCCTTCAGAAAACCGTGATGAATCGAGATTGCTCGTTTTGAACCGGAAAACCGGTGAAATTGAGCACAAAGTATTCAAAGACGTATTGAATTACTTCGAAAACAATGACGTCATGGTTTTCAACGATACACGGGTATTCCCGGCCCGCCTCCGCGGCAACAAGGAGAAAACCGGTGCCGAGATTGAGGTGTTCCTGCTCCGGGAGCTCAATCGCGAGCAGCGACTGTGGGATGTGCTGGTTGATCCGGCCCGGAAGATCCGGATAGGCAACAAACTTTATTTCGGCGAAGAGGATATGCTGGTGGCCGAGGTTATCGACAATACCACCTCGAGGGGCCGTACCCTGCGGTTCCTTTTTGACGGTCCGTACGAAGATTTCAAGAAGACGCTTTTTGAGCTGGGCGAGACTCCGCTGCCGAAGTTCATCAAGCGGGATGTGGTTCCGGAGGACAAGGAGCGCTATCAAACCATTTTTGCCCGTCACGAGGGGGCCGTTGCGGCTCCTACGGCTGGCATGCATTTCAGCCGCGAACTTATGAAGCGTCTGGAGATCAAGGGAGTTGACTTTGCCTTTGTCACACTCCACGTGGGGCTGGGCAACTTCCGGTCGGTGGATGTGGAGGATCTTACCAAGCACAAGATGGATTCGGAGCAGATCATCATCACCGATGAAGCCTCGCGAATCGTGAACGATGCCAAGGATGGCCGCCACCGGGTTTGCGCCGTGGGCACCACCACCATGCGCACCCTGGAGAGCGCCGTTTCCACCGACGGATTCCTTAAGCCTTTCGATGGCTGGACGAATAAATTCCTGTTTCCCCCGTATGAGTTTTCGGTAGCCGACAGCATGATATCCAATTTCCATCTGCCGCTTACCACCCTCCTGATGATGGTTGCCGCATTCGCCGGATTCGATCCGCTGATGAATGCCTACCAGGTGGCGATCAAGGAGAAATACCGGTTTGGGACTTACGGCGACGCGATGCTTATTATATAGGCTCACTTCGTTCGCTAATTGTGCTCGCTGCGCTCGCTAATTGTGCTCACTTCGTTCGCTAATTGTGCTCGCTGCGCTCGCTAATTGTGCTCGCTGCGCTCGCTAATTAGTGAGCGCAGCGAACTCATTTAGCGCGAAGCGCATAATTAGCCCGCTTCAGCGGGCACAATTAGCGAGCGCAGCGAGCACAATTACTTAAACATGAGCACTATGGTGACCGGGATCCACCACCTCCCGGTACTTCGCCACAACGAGCTTCATATCGTTCCACACATCCTTCTTGAGTTCGGGATTGTGCAGCAGCGCCGAGGGGTGATAGGTGGGCATCACGTGGATATCGTTCCACTCGATCCATTTACCGCGGACCTGTGAGATCCTGCCTTCGGGATCGATGAGCCCCTTAAGGGCGGTAGCGCCCAGCAGGATGATGATGGAGGGTTTGATGAACTCGATCTGAAAAAGCAGGTAGGGAAGGCAGGCGGCCCGCTCCTCGGGCAGCGGATCACGGTTGCCGGGAGGCCTGCACTTTACGATATTGGCGATGAATACATTCTCGTTGCGGGAGAAACCGGCTGCTGCAAGGATCTTATCCAGCAGCTGGCCCGAATTGCCCACAAAAGGGAGACCCTGTTTGTCCTCCTCTTCGCCCGGTCCCTCGCCGATCACCATGATTTCCGCAAAGGGGTTTCCAGTGCCGAATACGGCATGTGACCGCTGTTCGTGCAGGGCGCAGCGCGTACAGGTGCCAACCTGTTCCGATAGCCTGTTGAATGTCTGTTCGATCAAAGCTTTCCTTTTACTGGCGGACCACCGGTCTGATCCAGAGATTTCCGCCTGATACCACGCGAATATAATACAATCCGGGACTCACTCCGCCAAGGTTTATTTCTTCTGTCGATCGGGAAGAATACGGTGTAAAATCTTTCCGCAGAATTGTTCTTCCGCCGGCATCCAGCAGGTCAATTGTTGCTTCACCACTGCTGAACCCGTCGAGCTGCAGGGTCACTGCGCCGCTTGTCGGGTTGGGAAATACGGAGACCCGCTGTGTGAGCAGCCTGTCGCCGGTGCCGGAGACATCCGGCCCCACGTAAACGTCGTCGATGGCGGCGCCGTATCCCAGACCGTTGCTGTCGGTGTAGTAGAATGCGAATTCGATATCCTCCACAAGGAGGTCTTCCGGGATGGAGAAACTGAACGTTTTCCATCCCCATACCCGTCCGGTTGGCACGAGTTCGGCCAGTGTGGCCCAAACCGGTGCATCGGCCGAGCGGTAAACCAGGTAGAGGCGGTCGAGATCGAGCCATCGCTTAAGGGAGTACCTGCAGGTGATGACGGGTGCGGTGAGCGGTGAGAGGTCCATTTTTGGCAGTATCGCATACCCTTTGGCATGCTTACCAACCGTGCCTGCCAGCACCGAATTTATGGCAACGAAATTCGATGTGCCGAGGAGGTTCAGCTGAAAGTCGGCACCGGTGCCCCACTGCCAGCCCGAAGGCTCCTTCTGCACCAGCCAGCCGTGTGCCTCGGTGGTGAAATCCTGCCTGTACGGGAATGAAACCGGGCCGTTGGCCCTGGCCATCAGCTTGTTGGTTGGTGTCGACTCCCCGTCGGAATAGACGGCCTTAACCTGGTAGGTATAGCTCATTCCGGTTGGAACCACATCGGTATAGGTGGTGCCGGTTACAGAGGCGATCCGAACGGTATCGCGGTAAACGGCATAAGAATCAGGCTCCGCGCCGGTGGCGGGAAGCCAGGCAAGAACGATCCGGGAGGCCTGTTCCTCGGCGGTGAGCTGCCTGGCGGGCGGCCAGCTGCCATCGTCGTTAATCGGCGATTCCCAGATACCGCGTCCAAACGTTGCGGCCCGTATCTTATTAATTTTATAATTGATATCAATCTCGTTAACAATAACATGCGGAAGCCCTTCGGAGAACGGAACCCATTCGCTCATGCCCGGTCTGCGGTAGTAAACACCCAGGTCGGTGCCGGCATAGAGGGCATACCGGGAGAGTTTGTTGACGGTTAAACAGTTTACCGGCACATTCGGAAGCCCTTCGGAATAGTTGCTCCAGTTTTCGCCGCCGTCCTCCGAAAAGAAGACCTTTTGGCCGGCGTTATAGCCGGAGAGGGCGATCCAGATTTTTTCCGGCTCGCTGGCGGCGATCGCCAATCCTTCGATATGAAGGTTCGGGAGCCCGTTATTGATCGCGCTCCAGCTGGTCCCATAGTTTTTCGTGCCCCAGATGCGCGAGCCGCTGGTTACGTATATAAAGGCGTCGTCGGAGGGGGCGAATGCGATTTCATTCAGATAGGTGTCGGGGCCGGCGAGCTCGCCGGATATTTTGCGCCATGAACTCCCGTAGGTGGTTGACAGCCAGACGGATTTGAATCCGGTAACCAGCATGCCGCGGTTAATCTGGCTGGTTTGGAAGGGGGTGATCCAGGCACCTTTCTCCTCGGGCCTGATGCCGACCCAGTTTCTTCCCTTGTTCACTGATTTCTGGATTCCGCCGTTTTGATAACTGCCATACATGATCGATGCATCGAACGGGTCGACCGTGCATTCCATTCCGTCGCCGCCGATCACATGGTTCCAGTTCCCGGCTTCATAGAGGTAGGTTCCGTTATCCTGCGATCCCTCGATGATGATATCCGGGTTTGATGCGGAAGCGCCCATTCGGTAAACCTGGAGAATGGACAGGCCGGCGCTGATGTCGGTCCATGTTGCCGCCTTGTCGGTGGTTTTGTAAATGCCGCCGTCGTTGCCGGCGTAACAGGTGTTATTGAGCGGGTTGATCACCAGGGTGTGGAGGTCGACATGCACATCGGATCCGCCGTTGTTGGTGGTGATGGTCCATGTCTGGCCCGAGTTGACGGATTTCCAGATGTTGACGCTTCCGGAATAGAGGATGTTTTCATCCGTCTGGTCGACAGCGAGGGCCATGGCGTACCAGGCGATGCCGGTGTTTCCGGAACCATCGGCCGGGTAGCCGAAAATATTTATGGTTTCCTGTGTTGACCGGGTTGTCCAGGTAACTCCTGCATCGATCGACTTATAGAGGCCGAGGAAACCGCTTTCGTTGTTGCTCATGGCTACGTATACCACACTTGCATTAGCATTTGTAACGGCCAGCTCGAGCCGGCCCATGCCGGATTCGGGCAGTCCCTGGGTAATTTTGGTGAAGGTGAGCCCTGTGTCGGTAGACTTGTATACCGACCGGTTTGTGCAGGCATAAACTACGGAGGGGTCATCGGGCTTGAGCTCCATATCGCGGAACGTATCGGCGCTGATGATTTTGGTCCAGGTGACGCCGGCGTCGGCCGACCGGAAGATGCCGGGGCTGCCGGCGGCCAGGATGATGTCGGGGTTCGCGGGATTAACCAGGATCCTTGCCATCGAGAGCTGATCGGGGGTTGCATGCGCCAGGCCGGTGGGGGCCCAGGAAGCGCCTCCATCGGTGGAAACCAGGATGCCGTAACTATAAGTAGGACAAGTATTCCCGAAATCTTCGTCACCGGTTGCCACGTAAACGATTTCCGGGTTTTTCGGGCTGATGGCGATATCGGCCACACCGAGTGCGGGCAGCTGGTCGAAGGTGGTTGCCCAGTTGCTGCCGCCGTCGGTGGTTTTCCACACGCCACCCGAGGGGGCGCCAACATAGAAAACGGAGGGGTTCGAGGGGTGGAAGGCGATGCAGTTGACGCGGCCCGCGCCGCAGGGGTTTCCATCGAAGCTTTTTGTAACATCGAATGGACCCAGCGGGGTCCAGTTTGCCGTTACCGTGCCCGACTTGGTGCGCGGCTGGTCGCGGTAGGCCTGCCAGAGGGCATCGGCCGGGAAAATACCGGAGGGGTAAACACGCGGTTCCATGAATGCCAGATAGCGCTGGAACTGCTTGTAGCCGGTACCCCTGCCCTGATCGTGAGCAGCGAACCATTGGTTGAAAGCATCGCGGATTTCGTTGATGTTAATTGTTTTCGCCGCATCGGGTGCATCCCCGGCCGGTTTCATCCAGGCCTGGCCCCAAACGGGGTTGGTGGCAATGAGAGTCATTGCCACCAGAAGCGTTCTTATTTTCATTTTACCCTATTTTTTTACCAGGCTCCTGACGATCACTTCAGCATCCGACTCGATGACAACATAATAGATGCCTTTAGCGAGCCCTGTGAGATTGACCGCTTCCTGCCCGTTGTAAAGTCCGCTTCGCACCTCCGACCAGATGGTTTTGCCATCGCTGCCGATGAGTTTCATCGTGAGCCGGCTGCCGTTTGCGCCGGTGATGTCGATGGTGGCATTTTCGCTGGCGGGGTTTGGAAAAACACTTACCGTGATGTTGCTGATATTGTCCTCGATACCGGATGTCGCGAGTTCGTCGACCACCACATTATCGATAGCGGCGCCGAATCCGAGGTCGTTGCCATCATCATACTGGAAACCGATCTGGGCCTCGCCGTTGTATGCATCGGCCGGAATCTCCAGATTGTATTTTTTCCATCGGTACTGTCCGCCGATCGGGCTCACCGGAAGGTCGATCACCGGGATCCACGATTCGTACGTACTTCTGCGGCAGAACACTTTGAGGTGGTCGAGCTGCTGCCAGCGTTTGAGGGTATAATCGAAATGAATATAGACTTGTGTCTTGTTCCGGAGATTCAGCCGGGGGGTGATGGCGAAGTCGGAACAGATGGTGCCGTTGCCTGCCGCAACCGAATTGGCGCCGAGAAATTTGGTAAGGTTGGTGGTATTCATGGCCAGGCCGGCGGCATCGCCCCACTGGAAACCTTCAACATTGTTCTTTATTTTCCATCCGTGGCCGATCTCCTCGAAATCCTCTCGGTACGGGAGCTCCTGAATGGGAAGCGGTGTATAGACCACCGTATTGCTCAGTTTCGATTCGCCGGTGTATTGTCCCTGATAGTAGGCCGAAATAACATAGGAATAGGTTTCGCCTTCAACAACCGAATTGTCGCGGAAGGTTGACATGGTTGTACTGCCAAAACGGCTTCCGTTGCGGTAGATGAAATAGGTGCTCAGTCCGTTGGCCAGGCTGGGCGTCCAGCTGAGGTCGAGGATGCCGACGCCTGCGTTGTACTTGAGCTCGGTTGGGGGGAACAGGTGCTCTATCTTCACGTCGAAGGTTATTGAGTCGCCTGCCTCTGAAATGTTCGAGATGTCGAGGCCGCCATAGCCTCCTTCACCGTAATTGTAAAGGTAGCAGTTGGGATCGGTTTTGTCGTTGATGGCGGTGCGGGTGGGGGCGGCGAGGGCGGCGCTGTTCAGGCTGCCGGTTTCAACCAGGTCGCCGCCGGGGCGGTAAACATAAACCTCATCGGGGGGGCCGCCGGCATTGCCGTTGCCTGCATTCGGGTTTATCCGGTATACCACCAGTCCCGATCCGGGTACGGAGATATCGTACCTGCCCTGCTTTTTCCGGTATTCGATCACGAAATACTCGGTGCGGCTGAAGGGCGACTTGATCATGAACAGGTTATCGGTTGGATGGGTGAGCGGTTTCAGCGAATAGGTGCCCGATTCGGTGATTTCCGGCATGTCGCTTATCCAGTGGTTGTATTTGAATTTAAGGAACCCGCAGATGTTTTGTGGCGGGTTGGCGTTGGAGCACATGAGGCACCAGGTGCCGACGGCATCGGGCCCGGTTTTGCCGCTGCTCGAGTAGTGGTAGAGGTCGGGTGCACCGAACACATGGCCGAGTTCATGGCAAATGGTTGTGCCGCCGAAACCCTTTTCCATGGTGAGGAAGTAGCTGTTAACCCGGGCGCCGTTCAACCTTACGTTGTATGACCACATTCCGGTGGCATGCGGCCAGAGCAGGTCGGCCCAGGCCGAGGAGCTGCCCTGTATGATGAAGCAGATGTTGTCGATGTTCCCATCCCCGTTCATGTCGAGGTTAAGGCTGGCCGGGACCTGGCCGGCCACGAATTCAACCGCCCTCTTAAGCATCTGGCGTTCGCGCGTGCCTTCGTCGCCGTCGTAACCGTTGGGGTTGGTGGCTGTTTTCGGCAGATAATAGTTCCGGTTGTGGATGTCCTTGTAACAGATGTTTACCGTATCGGGGCTCAGGGGAAAATGGTTGATCTCGAGGTCGAGGGCGCCGTACGAGGTTTCGGCATAATAATCCTCCACCGAAGCCTTGTCGGTTGCCGACCACATGCTCTTGTAATAGGCGCGGTCAGTAGTGAAGACGCTGTCGTCATCGAAAGAGATGTATATGCAAACCGTGTTCATCAGTCCCTTGGTTTTCAGCGGAATGCCCGATTTCAGCGGTACTTCCGCCTTCGCGCGTTTTTCGGCATACAGCGACTCCGATATTTTGGCCCAGGGCTTCAGACCGCGGGCGGCGGGGTTAACTTTACCCGCCTTGTATTTCGAGGGGATTACGGTTTCTCCCGAACGGATGCCATAATAGAAGTACCCGTCGGCCGGGTTCAGCACAATGGTATAGCCGTCCTTATCATGCAGCCAGTGGTAGAATTCATCACCGGAAGCCAGGCAGTTGATGACCTGTCCGTCGGGTTGTTGCAGCGTTTGCGGGACATTTTCCACCCATGCGGCAAATGCCAGGCGGCTGAAAACAAGAAGGGCGGCGATCAGTGCGGTTCTTTTCATGAGAGGGAAACAATCTGTTAATTGACTTTAATAATCTGCTTGTTCTGTACTAACGATCCGGAGGCGATTTGCAATATAAAGATTCCGGCGGGAAAGTCCGAGATATCAATTTCGATCTGTTCACCGGGGGGGCATACAATTTCTTTCATTACAAGCCCGGTTACGGATACCATTCTGATTTTAAACGGATTCAGCGAGCTAATGTTCCACAGCAGGGTAAGGTTTCCGCTGGTTGGGTTGGGCCACACCGTTAGCGCGGGTATGATTTCCCCGCCGGGTATGCCGTTGGGACTTCTGAGGTCGACGAACGATTTGATTGTATCGGGGCTGCAGGTGCCGTTCCAGGCAATCTGCGTGACTTCGAACAGGCTTTTTGAATAGTAGGTGTGGAGCGGATCGGCTGAGGTGGAGGTTGTTCCGTCGCCGAAATCCCACAGGAGCTGTTCCGCGTGCAGGGCCTTGTTCACGAAGAAGATCTCCTGGTTGCGGCGGTAAAATTCGAAAGCGGCAACCGGTTTCTCCCGTATGTTCAGGGTATCCGGCAGGGCAAGATGGTCGAGGTGGTTGAGCGACAGCAGGATGGTTTTACGGCCGCCGGTGGCATATACCACCGGGTGCGGGCCGGATGTTGATGCATAGCGCGGCTCGGCCCCTTCACCGAAATCCCACTCCCAGGTATTTACCAGCCCGGTCGACTCACTGGTATAGGTGATCATCTGCCCTTCGCACAGGTCGGTAGCGCTGAGGCTGATTTTGGGCACCGCAGGCTGGTCGACCTCATAGATGAAGATGTTGTCGATGGCTGCCCCGAAGCCCTGCCCGAAATAGTCGTTATAGAGGAATCCCACCTGAATGGGCAGGTTGCCTGCTGATTTCGGCAGGTAATAGTGAACGGTTTTCCAGCTTCCGTAACCGCCGGTGGAATCGAGCGGGGTGATCTCCTGCCATTTCCCGCTCTCATAATCGCGCCACACCAGCGAAAACCGGTCGATGCCGGGGTTCTGCCTGAACATGTAGTCGAACGAGATGGCGAGGTATTTATGCTGGCCAGGGAAGATTACCGGACTGGCCAGGCAATCGGCCACCTGCTCGCCGGCGGCATGCCCTTCGGAGCGGATGGCGGCGGCGTTTCCCGCGCGGCCTTCGAGGCCGAGGCTCTCCGATGGTCCGATCCGGAAGCCCGAAACCAAATTCATCAGTTGCCAGCCGGCATCACCGCTTTCGAAATCCTGCAGATAGCCGGGTTCTATGCGGGTGTATGGGGTCAGCTCGACGGCGGGAGCGGCAACTGATTCTCCCGGCGCCTGGCCGCTGTACATAGCCGTTACCGTGTAGGTGTATTTTGTTCCGTTGATCAGCCCGTCATCCTGGAACCACCCGTCCGCCGTCTGGGCGATGAGCTGGTCATTTCTATAAATATTGAAATGCGAAAGGTCGGATTGTACCGGTTTTTCCCAGTAAAGCCGGGCGAAACCGTCGCCGGGGGCGCCATCGGTTGCGGAAGGCCTGTCGTGCAGGGGTATTTCGGATGGCTGAATACCAAAGATGGCGCCCTGCATGGTGGTGAATGCGGAATTGCCGCCTGCCATGGCATCGAGGGTATACCAGCCATCGCCGGCGCCGTTCCATCCCCAGTTGAAGTGGAACCAGTCGCCGTTCCGGTACCCGTCGACATTGAACGCATGGCTCGACCGCCCGTCGGGTGTGGTGCCGGCATACAGCAGCGGCCTGCCGTTGTCGAGGTCCTGCCGGAGCCTCCGTGTCCAGTCGGCAGACGGCATAGCAACCCTGTCGCGGAAGGTCAATCCCTTGTTATACAGAAAATTGCCTATCAGGGCCGGCACGGCATATCGGTCGACGCTGGTGCTCGAGAGCGAAGGGTCATAATTCATGAACGTCGCGGCGCCGGCATGGTAGAGGAGCAGGGAGGCCGGTTCGCTGGGATAGGTGTCGTGCATCCCGTTCCACAGGTAATGGGTGGTATCGAAGCGTACCGATAATTCGCCATAGTCGGCATGGAGGAGCGGGGTATAGGTGACTTCGCCGTATCCTGTAGGGGGCCACTGCCATTTTTCCATGATCTGGGCCATAGCCACCGCCACGCATCCCGCCAGGGATCGCCTGCCGGTGGAGTCGGCCGGGCAGTAGCGGTTCCATGGGTCGCCCTGGCCCCACTGGGCCGAGATGAGCGGCAGCACCATCCGGTCGGTGGCTGCCTTGGTCACCTGACCGGCCTTCAGGCCGGCGCGGCTTTCGGCATAGGCCGGCAGCAGCCAGCTGCGCAGCGGATGCGACGGGTCGGCGGGAAAGGCTGAGGTGAACGAGTATCCAAGCACGGGCGAGGTGGTTTCCGCTCCCGAAACGATCACAAAACCCGCCGGCCGGAAGGTCACCACCCAGACAGCCGGGCTGCCTGCCGGTCCCACCGGAATAACGGAATCCTCGCGGATGCCCGATTTGAGCATGCCATGACTAGTGCCCATAACGCCGCGGGCGATCGCGGCCGCACGCGCGGCGGGGTTCGCCTGGGCAGCCAGAAGCGCAGGAATGAGCCAAAGGATGAAAGCCAACTGTCTGAACATCGGAGCCAAATATAGTGGATAATTCCGAGCGGTTGGATTAACTTAAGGCCATGAAAAAACCGATTCGTGCAGCGGTACTTCCGCTTGTGGTGGCTGCAATCGCCTTGCTGGCCCTCTCGTGTGATTCAACTAAGAAAAAAACCGACAGGCCTTCCGGCGAGGGCAGCCTTAACGGCGAGATCACCGTATCTCAGTTGGGTAAGGGTTACGCCGATGGCACCCTCACGGTGACCGAAGTGGTTAAGGGGTACCTGAAGCGCATCGAAGAGATCGACAAATCGGGACCTGCGCTGAATTCCATCATCGTGGTGAACCCGGATGCCCTGCACATAGCCGCGGAGCTCGACCGCGAGCTTAAGGCCGGCAAGGTGAGGGGACCGATGCACGGGATCCCGGTGATCCTGAAGGACAACATTGATACGGGCGATAAGATGGCCACCACGGCCGGCGCCACGGTGCTGCGGAACTCCCATGCGGCCGCCGACAGCCATCTGGCGAAAAAGCTTCGCGAAGCCGGCGCCGTGATCCTCGGCAAGGCGAACCTCTCGGAATGGGCCAACTTCCGCGGCAACCGGTCGACCAGCGGCTGGAGCGGCGTTGGCGGGCAAACACGCAACCCCTACGTGCTCGACCGCAATCCGTGCGGATCGAGCTCGGGCTCCGGTGTGGCCGTGTCGGCCGGACTCTGTGCGGTGGCCATCGGCACGGAAACCAACGGCTCCATCGTCTGCCCTGCAAACAACAACGGCATCGTCGGGCTGAAGCCCACCGTGGGCCTCATCAGCCGGAGCGGCATCATCCCGATCTCGTGGACGCAGGATACACCCGGCCCGATGGGCCGCACGGTGGAGGATGTGGCGGTATGCCTCGGTGCCCTCACCGGCGTGGATCCGCTGGATGAAAAAACGAAAGCCTCGGAAGGGAACTCGAAAAAGGATTACACCCCGTACCTGAAGCCCGACGGGCTGAGGGGCAAGCGCATCGGACTTGTAAAGGATGCGATGGGGTTCCACAACGGTGTCGACCGCCTGATGGCGGAAACCGTTGACTACCTGAAGCGCAGCGGCGCCGAGGTGGTGGAGGTGGTTTCCCCGACCGGCTCACGGTACGAGAGTGACTCCTACAAAGTGATGCTTTATGAATTCAAAGATGGCCTCAACAGTTACTTTGCCTCGCTGGGGGCCGGCGCACCCGTGCAGGATATCGCGGGACTGATCCGGTTTAATGAGCAGGACACGATCGAACTCCGGTACTTTGATCAGGAAATATTAAAACAGGCGGAAGCCATGGGCGGGCTCAGCGAGCCGGGGTACCGCGAGGCGCTGGCGAGGATGCAGAAGGCCACCCGCGAGGAGGGCATCGACAGGATGATGAATGAAAACCGGCTCGATGCGCTGATGGCACCCACCGGCGCGCCCGCCTGGAAAACCGACCTCCTGAATGGCGACCACTATATGGGCGGAAGCTCCTCGCTGGCAGCCATTTCGGGGTATCCGGCCATTGCCGTGCCGATGGGCTTTATCGGGGAGCTTCCGGTTGATGTCACCTTTTTCGGCAGGGCATGGAGCGAGCCGCTGCTGCTCGAAATAGCATACGGCTATGAGCAGGGGCACAAGGCGAGAAGGGCGCCGCGGTTCCTGGTCACCGACTGAATTTCCGGGTGATACGGGGCCGCAGGGGAACATTGCGCGGCAGATCAGGGCTGCATTCCGGTGCAACTTATGTTACCTTTATATCGCGAACCGAGAGGCTTTTCCAATGAATTCAAGAGTAGTTATCCTGATTGCCATTATTCTTGCCAGCCATGGGATAGCAACCAGCCAATCAACCGGGCCCGGCATCCCCTCCCGTAAAACCAGCCAGGTGAACTGGGTCAACCTCCAGTGGCCGCCGCAGTCAAATATTGCTGTCGGCGGCAGCGTAACCGTTTATGTCCGCTGCCACGAGGCCGGCGTAACAGAGCCCGCCGGAGCGGATCCGCGCATTTCCGTCTGGGTGGGCTACAGCTCATCCAATACCCACCCGAATACCTGGACAACCTGGCAGCCGGCCGCCTTTAATACCCAGCACGGCAATGCGGATGAGTACCAGGCAACCATTGGCAGCGCGATACCGGCCGGCATGCGTTATTATGCCAGCCGTCTTCAGTTCAACGGCGGAACCTTCCAGTACGGCGGATTCAATGCCGGCGGCGGCGGTTTCTGGGACGGCATCAGCAATGTCTCCGGCATACTGGCAGTTGGCAAATCGCTGGCAACCATTACTTTGAGCGGGACCATCCAGCAAAATGACGGAAATCCGAAACAGGTGACCGCGGCTACCAGCCCGGCCGGCCTGACCGTGAAAATAACGTATGACGGCTCATCCACCCTGCCCTTCCGGACCGGTAACTACAAAACGGAAGCGACAATCGTCGACCCTGTCTATCAGGGAACCCAAACCGGGACCCTTTCGATATGGGAAGTTCCGGCGGATGAAGAATCGGCCGAATTCCGCAACCGGTTCATCTGGGTCATGTATGACCAGGTGTTTAATCAGTCGGACCTCGACCAGGCGCTGGCGTGCGACCCGGATGTCATCAGCAGGGGCTGGTTCAAATGGGGAAACTGGGGCGATTTCAATTATAACCAATGGACCTGGATGACGGGGCAATCCGCTCAGAAGGACGCTATGTTCGGCGGCGGCATGACCGTTTCCGTGCTCTACCCGGATGAGGTTGACCAAGAAAAATTTCTCCGGATGGTTGACCGGGATCCTCAGAACAGGCCCATGTTCCTGAACGGCGACAGCACGCTTGGCTGCTACCTGGGAGATTTTCAGAATAAAGAATATCTCGATTTTGTTCTCGGCTGGATGTACCGGCAGATCGATGCCGGTGCCGGTACCCTTCATCTCGACGGCATTGCTGCAATACCGCCGACCAATACCGGTTACAGTAATTTGAGCATGGGGGAATTCAACAGGTACCTGATCCGGAAATACGCCGACCAGCAGGGCTGGGCCCTGAACGATACGCGATGGCTGACCGTTTTCGACATCAGACTTTTACTCGACTGCACCGATGGAACGCTCAATACCTTTGATTACCGGAAATACCTGAAACGTAAGGGGTTTGAGAAGGACCCGCTCCAATACAACTTCCCGCTGAGGCTGGAATTCGGAGTTCCCTGGAATTACGCCGGCAGCTATTGCGACCAGCGGAACCGCGATGCGCTGCAGTACCTGTACGGCTCCGCTAAAAGTTATGCCGCCGCGAGGGGCAGGAGCGTGATGATCACCATGAACGGGTACAGTAATTTTACCGACTACCAGACCATGGGTGTGTGGGACAGCTGGTCGGTTACCGGCGGTCGGTTGAATATTTCCCCTTCGTATGTTCAGCACTGGAGGGATATCAAGGAATACAGCCTGAAATATCTTAACCGGGATGTACCGCTGGTGGTGTTTCACGACTGGGGTTGGGGGATGCCCTTTTTGGGGGAGATCCCGCCTGTTGATCAGATTTTGTGGCTGCGGGTGTATGCCCCGGAAATCTTTGCTTCCGGCTCCATTTTCGCCTGGCCGTTGTCGGGCGGGGGGAACCAGTATCAGCCCGCTGCCGGCGTTATGGATACCATCAGGAGCTTGATCGGGTGGTACAGCCGGAACCGCGACCTGTACCTGAATTCTTCCTGGGTGGGTGATGAGCCGGTTGATCTGAAGGGCCAGACTGACATTGTTCAAACCCTTTCCGACCAGTTTGCTGCGCCGGGCGACCGGTCGAAACGAATCGTTCACCTGGTCAATAAGCGGCTTGATTCCAACCGGAGGCTTGTTACCAGAACCAATATGAGCATTGGGGTAATATCGGAATCGAAACCCAGGTCGGTATGGGCCGTGTCCCCCGATTACCCGGTGGCACAAAAACTGGATTTTGCCTGGTTCGGGAACACAGCCGATATAACGGTGAAAAAGCTGGATGCCTATGCGGTGGTTGTCCTGGATTACAAAAACAACGGTCCGGTGGGCATTGAAACACACGAAAACGGATTGGCCACCGTGGTGTGGCCAAATCCGGTTCGCGATTTTATTCAGATAAGGAACAACCCTGATAAATCCTTTCCTGTGCAATTGCTTGATATACTCGGCAATGTCATACTTCAAGGGACGGTGCCTGACGACCGCATTGACCTCCGTGGTATTCCGGCAGGATGCTATATCCTCAAATTCAGGGATTCGGCGGTTCGTCTGGTCAAGCTGGATTGATGATTAC
>CAYWHP010000057.1:0-9040 GCA_964457845.1 uncultured Porphyromonadaceae bacterium
GGTAATAAATCGTTCAATCCTATTCATGCATTGTCAACCTGACACCCGATACCTGATACCCGAGACCTGGCACCCTATACCTGATACCCTATACCTGACACCCGATACCTGACACCTGTTCTACAACACCTTGCCGAATTCCATCAGGAAAGCCTTGATGAAGCCGTTCAGGTCCCCATCGAGGACGGCTTGCGGATTACTGGTTTCAAATCCGGTGCGGAGGTCTTTTACCATTTTATACGGATGCAGCACATAGGAACGGATCTGTGAGCCCCATTCAATTTTCTTCTTGGTAGCCTCCACCTTCTGGCGCTCTTCCATGAGTTTACGGAGTTCGATCGCGTAGAGTTCGGAGCGAAGGAGCCGGATGGCATTCTCCTTGTTTTGCAGCTGGCTGCGCGATTCGCTGTTCTCGATAATAATGCCGGATGGCTTGTGCTTGAGGCGTACGGCGGTCTCCACCTTGTTTACGTTCTGTCCGCCGGCACCGCTGGATCGGTAGGTGTCCCACTCGATGTCGGCCATATTCACCTCGATCTCGATGGTATCATCCACGGCCGGTGAAACAAACACCGACGCAAATGTAGTGTGGCGCTTGTTGTTGGAATCGTAAGGCGACAGGCGCACCAGGCGGTGCACCCCGTTCTCGGCTTTCAGGTATCCGTATGCATATTCGCCGATGAATTCCAGGGTAACCGATTTGACACCAGCCTCATCACCGGCCTGAAAGTCAACCTCTTTCACCTTATACCCATTGATTTCGCCCCATCGGATATACATCCGCATCAGCATGCCGCACCAGTCGAGGCTCTCGGTACCGCCGGCACCCGAATTGATCTTCATGATGGCACCCAGGGCGTCCTCCTCCTTCCGCAACATATTGCGCGTTTCGAGGTCCTCCACGGCAGTAAACGTATCGGCATACTGCTTGTCGACATCCTCCTCGGAGGCCTCCCCTTCCTTCCAGAAATCAAATATCACCTGAAGATCACCGATTACGGAAACCACATGGTCATAAGCCTTGATCCAGCTGCCCTTCACCCGGATCTGCTTCATGTGTTTTTCCGCCTCTTTGGGATTGTCCCAGAAACCGGCAAGCCGGGTCTTTTCCTCTTCCTCCTTTAACTCGATTTTTCTGTTATCGACGTCAAAGATACCTCCTGAGTGCGTCGCCGCGCTCTACCAACTCTTTCACCTGATCGAGGGTAATCATACTGTTAAATTTCGGGCAAAAGTACGATATTTTCGGTAGTTTCGTGTCGGGATGGCGATCACCGCCTTCGCGGGGATGACACACCGAAAGACAAGCAATATGGTTCGCACTGGCCTCGACAACCTTCTAACCTCCGCATCTGTTCAGTCCCTGGTAAAAGGGAAAGTCGCCTACCTTGGCCATTCGGCATCGGTATCGTGGAGGATGGAAAACGGGCTCGATGAGCTCGTGGGGCTGTTTGGCAGCCGTGTGGTGAAAGCATTTGGCCCTCAGCACGGGTTTGGTTCCGTGGTGCAGGACAACATGATCGAGACCGGGCACGAGTTACATCCGGGCTGGAAGATCCCTGTTTACAGCCTCTACGGTGAAACCCGGCAACCGACGGAAGAGATGCTGGAGGGTATCGACACCCTGATCATCGACCTGCAGGATGTGGGCACACGGGTATACACATACATCTGGACGCTTTACCTCACCCTGGAGGCCTGCATTGGCAGAAATATGCGGATACTGGTACTCGACAGGCCCAATCCGATCGGTGGTGAAAAGACCGAGGGGAGCCTTCCTGAGCCTTCGTGGTATTCCTTCGTCTGCCTGGCTTCTATACCCATGCGGCACGGAAGAACAATCGGTCAGATGGCTTCATGGTTCAAGGAGCTGAAGGGCTGGGACCTGGATCTGCACGTCGTTCAGATGAGCGGCTGGGAGCCATGGATGCTCTGGAAAGATACCGCCCGGCTATGGGTTAACCCCTCCCCCAACCTGCCAACCGCAGAAGGGTGTCTGGTTTATCCCGGCACTGTGATGGTGGAGGGAACCGTTCTTTCGGAGGGGCGCGGGACTACCAGAAGCCTTGAGCAGTTCGGCCATCCGGCCATCAATCCGTTTGCCCTTCGTCAGGGCCTGAACGATTACCTGAAACGCAGCAAACTGACAGGTTTTGTTCTGCGTCCGGTTTACTTCCAGCCGACATTCCAGAAATTCGCCGGTCAGGTGTGCGGCGGATGGCAGGTCCACGTAACCGATACGGCCGCATTCGAACCATGGACGACCATGCTGCATGTATTCCGGTTCCTTTACCATCACACCGATATCCGGCCGTTCTGGAGCGAGGCACCATACGAATACCAGTTCGAGGGGCTGGCTTTCGACTGGATCAACGGGGGGAAGAGGGAGCGGAGGTGGATAGAGGGCACAGAGTGAAGAAATGACACAGAGATACACAGAGATGCACAGAGATTCACAGAGAAAACACCTAAAAGATGAAGAAAATTAGTTTTATTTTACTGATTACCATTGGATTAGCAGGATGCGGAAGCGAAAAAGCGGTGCAGCCGGATTTCACGTTTGCTTTCCTTACGGATATCCACATCACTCCTGAAAAAAATGCGCCCGCCGGATTCAGGCAGGCGATCGACACGGTTAATTCCCTGAAACCGGATTTTGTGATCACGGGTGGCGACCTCATCATGGATGCCCTCGGGCAGCAGCGCAGCCGGGCCGATTCTCTTTACCAGTTGTACAGCGGCCTGCTGAAGGGATTCAGTATGCCGGTTTACAACACCGTCGGCAACCACGAGCTGTTCGCCTTTTACAACAAGGAGATCGACACGCTCGACCCTGATTACGGAGAGGGCATGTTCAGGAGGTACTTCGGTAATCCGTGGCAATCATTCGATTATAAGGGATGGCACTTTATCCTTTTAAAATCAATAGAGCCGACACCCACCCGGGGCTACTACGGCCGCATAAATCCGGTTCAGCTGGATTGGCTGAAGAACGATCTGGCAGGCATCAGTGATACAACCCCGGTTGTGGTTTCCACGCACATCCCCTTCATCACGGCCTACGGGCAGTGGCAGGAGGGCGGTCAGCAGGTAAACGGTGCCGGCAGCGTGATCACCAACGGGAAGGAGGTGCTCGACCTCTTGCGTAAGAAGAACCTGAAGCTCGTGCTCCAGGGGCATCAGCACTATTACGAAGATCTTTACATGGATGGAGTTCACTTCATCACCGGCGGCGCGGTTTCATCATCCTGGTGGAACGGGCCCAACGGAACCCTGGAGGAAGGATTCATGGTGATGAAGGTTTATGGGGACAGCATTTCGGGCGCCTATGTGGATTATAAGTGGGAGGTTGTGAAGAAGTAAGAAAGTCGAGATTCGAATTTAGAATTCTGAGTTCTGAATAATAGATTCAAGTGATTATGAAGGAAAAAGTGGGTTTTTCAGTTAGGGCCGGGGCGTTCAGGCAGGCATGCATTGCAGGCACAACTGCCGTTCTGGTACTGGGTTTGCTGCCCGGCTGCCGGCAGGATAACCAGCAGTCCTACGAATTCCGGATGCCGGGGATGGCTGTTTCGATAAACGACACGGGTGCCGTGCAGGGGATAACTTTCACCGCTTTCAACGAAGTACGCCCGGTCAAGGCCTTTACCCGGCTGGCCGGCTGCGAACCCGCCGGAAGGATGCAGGTCCGTGAAATGGGCGGAGTCATCCGCTTTCAGCGGAAGTGGGTTTCAAAATCCACCGGCAACAGCTGCCTGGTAACCGACCGGTTCCGTACCGGCAGCGGCAGCCTCCGCTGGGAAGTGGAGATTGCCGGTCTGGGTGGTCCGTGGACCACACCCATTGAAACGCACCTGGAGTACCCCGACAGTATTGCGGCCCGATTCTGGACTGCCTGGGGCGACCCCAGGCTGGGTGAGATCCGCGAACAAACCACTGAACAGCAGGCTGTATCAGGTATTCTGCCCTCCGATCCTACCGGCAACTGGAGCGATCCCCTGGTGGCGATTCCGTTTGTCAACGATACAATATGGTACGGCGCTCCACCCTATAGTTATGACAATCCAAGGATCGGCTTCATCCCATTCCAGCGGAACCTGTTCGGTATTCCGCTGGTGACAATATCCGAAGCCCAGAAAGACCTAGGCATCAGCCTGGTGCTTTCACCCGAGGATACTTTGCTTGACTTAAGTATGCGCACATCCTCTTCCGGCAGCATTATCCTTTCGAGGGATTATCACCGCATAACCGCCGGCCATACCATTCGCTTTGCCATGGACATCCTGGCGCACGAATCCGGCTGGAGGGGCGGCCTGCGCTGGATGGCAGCCCGGTACACCGGTTTCTTCAACCCGAATATTTCGGGCGCCGATTCGATCGCCGGAACCGGGGCTTACTCCTCACTGGAAACAGCTTTCGACAAGGACAAGATGGACCGGATGGCCTTCGGTGTGAACTGGAAGGCCAGCTTCGACTTTCCGTACATGGGTATGTTCATCCCGCCGGTGACATCCGACACGGCCACCTGGGCCCGTTACGGCGGGGGGATTACCTCGGTGAAAGCCATGCGCGACTATGCTGCCGGGATGCGCAGACAGGGCTATCATGTTCTGAGCTATTTCAATGTTACGGAGTTTGGTGCCGACATCACTGATCCCATGCCGGCCCGCAAGGCATCCGATGACAAGGATTTATGGAAGAATGCCGATGATTTTCTCTACTACCGTCTTAGCGATGCCATCCTTCATGTTCCTGCGGCAGTTCCTAAGGAGAAACTCTCCTTTTATCCGAGGTCGCGACCGGAAGGCCCCTATTATACCTGGGGCAATGGCATTATCATGGATCCCGGTGAGCCGGTTTACCACGAGTACCTGCTCGATCAGGCCCGGCGGCACATCGAACTGATTCCTGATGCTGAAGGGATCTGCATCGACCGGATGGACTGGCTTCGAATGTACAACGAACAGCGCGACGACAGCGTGAGCTGGTTCGGAGGCCAGCCCACACGATCGCTGTTGCTTTCGTGGCAGAGCCTTCTCCGCCAGCTGGGACCGCTCATGCACAAAGCTGACAAGGTCATTTTTGTTAACAACCACGACAAGCGCATCGACCTGCTGAAGGAGGTTGACGGTTTCTTCGATGAATTCACCTACAGCGGATCGCCCCTCAACCTCACGGCCCTGATGGGTGTGCGCAAGCCTGTGCTCGGTTGGACAAGTGACGAGAAGGACCTAAAGCCCGATCCTGATGCCTTTTTTCAGCGGTATCTGCATATGGGTGTATACCCGATGGCCCCTTTCCCCGGCAACGACCACTCCCTGCTGCCGGGGGAATGGGTCGACAGGCAATACCTCGATTACGGTCCGATGCTCCGTCTGCTCAAGGGCAAGAAGTGGGTACTGGAGCCAAACTGCGTTACCGCTGATGGTGGCGTTGCCAAAGTGAACCTTTTTGAAACACCCCGTGGTTGGGTAGTACCGGTAACATTCGGACCCAGGGAGGGCACCATCAGCGTTACCATCCGGGGGATTACGGGTGGGACTGGTATGGCTGCCGAGGCTTTATACCCGGGAACAGAGAAGGCCGTCAGCCTGCCGGCCTTCGTGTCGGGGAATGATGTTAAACTCGAGGTGCCGGTGCACCGCGGATGCGCCATGGTAAGGATATTCCGGAAGCTATAGGCCAGGGGAGACCAACGCGAAATGCGAGACTTATATGGCAATAAAAATTATCCACCGGTATGTTAAACATTCCACATATCCGTTTACTTTGTATGGTTAAACCGGTTAACCGGCCGGTTGTCTGATAACATTTGTATGATCCGTAAAATCCTTGCCGGGCTTATCTTATCGGCGCTCCTGTTTTCGTGCAGGAACCAGGGAGGCAGCGACCTGACCAGGCTTGTCGACCCCTTTATAGGCACTGATGCCACAGGAAACACTTTCCCGGGACCTACCATGCCATTCGGCATGGTGCAGCTTAGTCCGGACACCTACAACGACGGATGTTGCAGTGGCTACCACTGGCGTGATTCGATGATACTGGGGTTCTCTCATACCCATTTGAACGGAACCGGTGTGGCGGATTTCGGGGATATCCTGGTGATGCCCTTTTCGCAGACCGATGGTGAGGAAAGGGGTCCCGGCTTTCGCCGGGATGACAAAGGAGGCGTTCGCGGGGATGACAAGGGAGACTTTCGCGGGGATGACAAGGATTGGGCGAAGTTCAGGTCGAAGTACAGTCATGCGGGGGAGAAAGCTTCGCCCGGGTACTATTCCGTGCAGTTGGAAGACTTCGGTATAGATGCCGAACTGACCGCCACCATGCGGGTAGGCCTTCATCGGTATACATTTCCGGAATCGGAAGAAAGCGGAATCCTTTTCGACCTGGCCCATGGGATCATGAACGGCGACAAGCCACTGGAGGATTGCTACTTAAAGGTCATCAGCCCGACTGAAATCGAGGGGTTGCGCCACTCACAGGGGTGGGCGCCCGACCAGTACGTATATTTCGTTGCCCGCTTTTCGGAGCCCTTTTCCAACCCGGAACTGATCCTGAACGATCAGTCGGCCGGCGGCGGAACCGAGATCAGGGGCAAATCGGTGAAGGGGATATTCAATTATAAAACCAAGGCCGGCAAGCCGATTCTGGTGAAGGTGGCCCTGTCGGCTGTGAGTGCCGAGGGCGCACGCCGCAACCTCGACCGGGAGATGCCGGGCTGGGATTTTGACAAAACGGTGCACCGGGCTGAAGAGGCATGGAACGATGAGCTTTCGAAGATACGGGTCAGCGGTGGCAGCAAGGATCAGCAGACCATTTTTTATACCGCACTCTATCACGCCCTTCTGACACCCAACCTCTATTGCGATGTTGACGGGAAATACCGCGGCATGGATCATCTGGTTTACGACGGAGGGGGGTTCAACTATTACTCGGTATTTTCGTTGTGGGACACTTATCGTGCCGTTCACCCGCTCTTTAACCTGATCGATCCTGTCCGCAATCAGGACTTTATCAAAACCATGATCCGGCAATACGAGCAGACTGGCCTTTTACCGGTTTGGGAGTTGGCCGGGTGCGAAAACAATTGCATGATCGGCTACCATGCGGTTCCGGTAATCGCTGATGCCTACCTGAAGGGATTCAGGGATTTTGATGTTGAAAAGGCGTTTGAGGCCATGCTGGCCAGCGGAGCACAAAACTCTGAAGGGATCGATGCTTACCGGAAATTCCGGTTCCTACCCAAGGAGCTGGCCACCAACTCCGTATCCAAGGTCATGGAATTTGCCTATGACGACTGGTGCATAGCGCAGATGGCCAAATCGATGGGAAGAACGGCCGAGTACACGGAATACATTAAACGCTCGCAATACTATCAAAATCAATACGATGCCGAAACCGGGCTCATGCGGCCCCGCCATGCCGATGGCCGCTGGCTCACCCCTTTCGATCCCCTCAAGGTATCGATGCTTGACCAGGGGGATTACACCGAGGCAAATGCATGGCACTACAGTTTTTATGTGCCGCATGATATTCCAAACCTGATAAGGCTATCGGGAGGCGATGAAGCTTTCACCGCCAAGCTTGACAAATTTTTCACCCTTAAAACGGAGAACCGCAACCAGGTATCCGATTTCGAGGGGATATTCGGCCAGTATGCCCACGGCAACGAGCCCAGCCACCACATGCCCTATTTGTACAATTATTCCGGTTCAGCCTGGAAGACACAGGAAATCGTAAGGCGGGCCATGGCTGAATTCTATACATCCAGGCCTGACGGGCTTTGCGGCAACGACGATTGCGGTCAGCTGTCGGCATGGTACGTTTTCAGTGCGCTTGGTTTCTACCCGGTTTGTCCGGGATCCGACCAGTACGTCATTGGAAGCCCCATCTTCGACAAAGCCGAGATCAGCCTTACCGGCGGAAGGAAATTCACTATCCGGGCTCAGGGCGTCGGGGAGAAATCAAAATACATACAGTCGGCCACGTTAAACGGGCAGGATTATCCAAAGTCATTCGTAACCTGGGGTGATGTGTCAAAAGGTGGCGACCTGGAATTCAGGATGGGCAGCGAACCGTCGAAGGAATGGGGGCAGGCTTTGGGCAATCGTCCGTTTGCCGAACCCATTGAGCCGGAAAACATGCTCAAGCCGCTGGGCACCGAGCAGTTGTTTATGCCGTGGATTAAGACCAAGTCGCGCATGTTCAGGGGTCAGATGACCGTTGAACTCGGATGCCTCTCGGAAGGAGCAGGGATCCATTATACAATGAACGGCACCGAGCCAAATATCAACTCTACCCTTTACAAGGAGCCATTCGAGATTTACAAAACTTCCCGGATCAGGGCGAAAGCCTTTAAGGAGGGTGTACCGGACAGTGAAACGGCTGCCGAGGATTATTTCAAAAGTTCACTCGATCCCCAGTCGCCAAAACTGAGTGTGCAATATCTCGCACCGCCGTTTGAGCGTGACTATATGGGGCATACCGTCGACGGAATCTACTCCCCCAATTTCAAGGCTTCGGGCAAGATGGCGCTCGTAGACGGCCGGAACGGGTCGGCCGACTTCACCGACGGCAGATGGCAGGGTTTTGAAGGCAAGGATATGGAGGTAGTGGTGGACATCGGCCGCGTGATGCCAGTCTGGCGTATTACGGCCGGATTTCTTCAAAGCCTTCCCGTATGGATCTTCCACCCTGTGGAGGTTAGTTTCTATATCTCCAGCGACGGTAAGGAATACCGTATGATGGGCGTTACTGACAATTTCCCCGACCGAGCAAACATGCAGGACGGTGTAAGGTATTTTGAATGCCTCATTTACGGAGCTTCAGCGCGGTTCGTCAGGGTACGTGCCAAGAGTATAGGTCTGTGCCCGCCATGGCACCATGGTGCCGGAGGCCCTTCCTGGCTGTTTGCCGACGAAGTGATCGTGGAATAAATTAAGAAGACAGTAGACTTTAGACATCAGACATTAGTCGTGCAATGGCGTGACTAATGTCTGATGTCTCGTGTCTCGTGTCTAATGTCTGATGTCTCGTGTCT
>CAYWHP010000057.1:9140-27388 GCA_964457845.1 uncultured Porphyromonadaceae bacterium
CTAATGTCTGATGTCTCGTGTCTCGTGTCTAATGTCTGATGTCTCGTGTCTAAAGTCTACTGTCTGACTTCTTCCACCAACTCCGCCTCCTTGGCAGCCAGCACTTTCAGAATTTCTTCCGATTTACCCTGCAGGCCGGAGATTTTACCCGAAAACAGTTCCTTATAGTAACGGATTCCTTCGCTGAGGTTTTCGCGGAATGAATCGAGCGTCTTCTTATCCTTCGGGTTGGAAGCGTTGAGCCGGAGGGCGAGCCTGTTCTTCAGGTAATCGATATAGATCGTTACCTCCTTGATAAACATGTGCGGCCGGTCGGTACGTTCGATAACGTTATTCCTTCCGTAAATATGTCCAACCATCTCCGGCAGGCTAACTTCCTTGGTAAAGTAAGCGAGGTTAGGTCCGGGGCAAACGGAAACACCCGGGCCTTCCGACCGGTGGCTTATATCGTTGGCGATAAGTGAGGCCGTGCCCAATCCGACACAAATGCATGATTTCTCAACGATTGTATCGTAACGGGCCTGATAATCCTTTTTCGGGAGATCCATATTTTCCAGCTGATCGATCTTCAGCTGCTGGTATTCACGGCTTGCGGTGCAGATCGGCCTGTCGGTGAATTCGGTATCGAGGCAGGCATAACGCTTGGTGCAAGGGAATCCGGGTTCACCGTCATTAATCCGCTGTTCCTTTTCGGCATCTTTTGAGTTGCCGCGGAGCGAATAGAATGGAATTCCAAGCGGGGAGGTACCGCTGAGATAAACGTCATCCTCCGTTGAATCGCAGAGCTGGCGCCGGGTCTCTTCATCCATTGAAACGGCCTCCGGGACCAGCAGGAAGGGACTACCCCAGCCCACCGAGTCCAGCCCGTAGTGGTCCATAAGAAACGTCTGCTCTTCGGCAGTGCCAACTCCACCCTGAGCGGTGATGCGGACTTCAGGCATTTCAGCGGGTAAGGGCCGTTTCTTTTCAATCAGGGCCTGTGCCCAGAGTGCATGCACCTCGTTCCGGAGTTCCTCGCGTGAGGTTTTAAACGATTCAAGGATCGGCCCCATAAGGTACCCATCGGTGGCGAAAGCATGGCCCCCGCAGTTCAGACCCGATTCAATACGATATTCAGACACCCACAAACCCTTCTTGGCCAAAAACTTACCTTGTATGATTGCGGACCGGTAATCACTTACCTTCAGCACGATTTTCTTCTTGATATGGCCTTCAGCATCCGGATAGAAATCGTCGAACTTCTCGATATAGGCGAAAAGACGCGGGTTCAGTCCGGCAGACAGTATAATCGATGACTCGAGATTGCTTTCGGCAAAACCGCGCAAAGCCGCATGGCCATCGTTGAACTCCTGCGGCAGCGCTTCACCGTTCATATAATTCTCTTTGTCGAGCTTGGTCATGATGTTAACATCGATAGAGCCCGGACGCAGACGGTCCTGTGCCCACTTGCGGATCTCGGAAACACTGGCACCGGAAGAGCGAAGATCATTGAACTCCTTCTTCAGGGTGGAGAAATCAGGAAGCATCTCGATATACCGGTCGAACTCCTCCTTCTTTTCAACCGCTGAAAGCCGGATCTCTTCGAATTTCTCGCGAACCATCCGGTCGACGAGGTTCAGGTAGGAGGTAATGCGCCTGGCCCTGAAATCCTTGAATTTGCGGGATATCGGTTCGAAAGGGATGTTCAGCTGGCGGCTGTAGAATTCCCTCATCTTCTCAATCAGCATGTCATCAACCAGCGAAATAACCGAGGAGATCCCGTACGGGGCCACCCTGACGGCCGTATCGATGGAGTATCCTATTCCCAGAACCGGGATGTGAAATGTATGTGGATTACCTAACTGGTTCATTTTTTGCATCTTTTGATAAACGAGTGCAATGTACGGCTATTATGACTGTGAATGACATAACAGGGATGTGATTGCCTATTCTGTGACGAACGGGGTGAAACCCGCTGCATTTTGTACTTTTATCCCGGGAACCAAAATTTAACCCAACGATGAAGCCAGAAGACTTTTATGTTAAGGAGCTTGGACGAACCTCGACAAAATCACCAATTATGGATGACGGTCACTCCAAGCCACTGTTCGGTTTCGTAACAGACAAGGAGCGGATCCTTTACGAAACATCTCTGGCAAAATTCGAAAAATACCGCAAAAGCGGCGAAACACCCATCTCGTTCGAAAAGGCCGGTCCAAGGGAAAACATTTACTTTCCGCCTTCGAAAACCAAGATCGGCATTGTAACGTGCGGGGGGCTGTGTCCGGGCCTCAACAACGTAATCCGCAGCATTGTGATGGCCGCCCACTACCGGTACGGTGTTAAGAATATCATTGGCTTCCAGTACGGATACGAAGGGCTTAATCCCGATTTCGACCATCCTGTGGTCGACCTCACCCCGCATGCCGTGAACCAGATCCACCATATCGGGGGTTCCATACTGGGCTCTTCGCGCGGAAACCAGGACGTATCGCGGATGGTTGACACACTTGAGATGATGAACATCAACATCCTCTTTACCATAGGCGGAGACGGCACTTTGCGTGGGGCCCACGCCATTCATGAGGAGATTACCAAGCGGGGACTGAAGATTGCCGTTGCCGGTATACCCAAAACCATTGACAATGATATCAACCTGATAGACAAATCATTCGGGTTTGAAACGGCATTTACCATTGCCAACGAAGTGATCCGAAACGCACATAACGAGGCCGGCGGCGCTTACAACGGCATCGCGCTCGTTAAGCTGATGGGCCGCAACTCTGGTTTTATCGCCGCCCATGCAGCGCTCTCCATTCAGGAGGTGAACTTTGTGCTGGTTCCGGAGATGGCCTTTACGCTTGACGGGCCGAACGGCTTTATTGAGGTGCTCCGCAAGCGGCTGGCCACACGGCATCATGCACTGGTGGTGGTGGCGGAAGGTGCGGGACAGAACTTTTTTACAGGGGAGGCTTCGGAAAAAGACCCATCGGGAAATATCAAACTGAAAGATATCGGACTTTATCTAAAAGAAAAGATTTCCGAGAAATTCAAGGCAGATAAGTTCCCGTTCGCCCTGCGGTATATTGATCCGAGCTATATCATCAGGAGTGCCCCGGCAAATGCCAACGACAGCAAATTCTGCAGCCTTCTCGCGCAGAATGCCGTACACGCCGCCATGGCGGGCAAAACCGATTTCGTGGCGGGGCACTGGAACAATGAATTCACCCTGCTGCCAATTCCGGTTGCAGTTGCCCGGCAGAAGAAGATTGATATTAACGGTGAACTTTGGTGGAATGTTCTGGAAGCCACGGGTCAGCCGAATATGTCGTGACAGGTGCAGCCCGCGGCGCCTCCTATTTTGCCGTGGAATCCTTCACATTGAAGGCCATCAGTTTGTCACCGTGACGGACATAGAGTATCCCTCCGCAAATGACCGGGTGGGCCCAGTGGGGACCGGATCCCTCTGTAATCCTGAAGGAGGAGACGATATCAAACTTTTGAGGATCCGCGCGCACGAGTGCAAGCTGACCTTTTTTTTCGTCGTAGCAGTAAAGCATTCCATCGGCACTGATAATTGATCCCTTGTTGTTCATGGTCGCCTCCCAGCGGTTCTCGCCCGTGGCCCAGTCGATACAGGCCCAGTTGCCGTTGCTGTTGTTCAACCACGTTGATCCGTACAGATTGCCTTCGACCAGCACATTTCCCCCAAAATGGGTGTCGAGCAGGTCGTTGGTCCATTTAAGGCTGACGGCCGTTCCGCTTTCGTTCAGGGAAAACATTGCTGACGGATGGTTATACCCCTTTGCGATAAAGATTTCGCCGTTGTGATACATGGGTGTATTGCAATTGGTTACCTTGAGGTAAGGGTTTTCCAGACGCGTCCGAAGGCCCAGGTAATTAAACTCCCATAAAATCCTGCCGTCGGCCGGATCTACTGCGAACAGTATGTTGCCCATCAGGTTGACGATCATCTCCTGATTATTATGCCTTACATAAAGCGGAGAAACATAGGCCACGGAGTCGCCGATGCTTCTTGTTGTCCATACCGGCGCCCCTGTCAGCCTGTCAAGCGCTATCATGCTCGTCTTCTTACCCCCCGTAGTGAAGAATACTTTGTCGCCCACTACCAGGGGCGCATCAGAAATACCGAACTCATTGCACTGGCCCGAAAATTCCCTGAAGGCATCCCTGTACCAGACCTGCTGCCCCGATTTCTGGTCGTGGCAGGCAACTTCGCCCATCCCGCTGATCACATAGATCTTTCCGTCGAAAAGGGTGGGTGTTGTTCGTGAATCTTCGTATGACCTGTTCCAGGCCTTACCGAATGCTACCTGCCACACCTGCGCACCATTGAAATCGAGTGCGGTGATTGTCTCCACCGTATCGTGCCGGCCGGTAACGTAAATATATTCAGAACCGATGGCAGGTGATGAATATCCCGTTCCGAGTTCACCGGCGGTCCAGCGCTTTGCCGGACCACCTTCAGGCCATATCTTAAGGAGTCCTGTATCCGGATAAACACCGGTACGGCCGGCACCGCGCCACTCGGCAACAACCTGTGATGAAACAGGTATCGACAAAAGCAGCGACAGGCAAACAAAGAATAACTTCATAGAATCAAGTATTGGTATAAACTCCGTGGCAGAGACCACATCGGCATGCCCCGGAGGCAGCCAAAAATATGAATAAGAAATTCTAAATTTACCGCAATCATTCACATAATTGTTTTGACGATGACGGAAAAGCTGGGGATTGGCTCAAGGGTAAGACACCCGCAGATGGGCAAAGGTGTTGTGGTTCAGGTACGGTCGGATGCCTATGAGATCGGTTTCATCGAGTATGGGGTTAAACTGATAAAGAGGGACTATGAAGGGTTGGATGTACTGGAGGCGGTGGAAACTCCTGATGACCTGGTATCTCATGAAGACATCGAAAAGAGCCTCATCAGGGTTCTGCAGCGTTTCAGCGATGTTCAGCAGACGGTTCACCTCGGCCAGAAGTGGACCGGCGGGAAAGTGGTGATGTATCCGGGAGATAAAACACTGAAAGAAAAGGAGATACCGATTGACCAGTTTTTCCACAAGATTGTACTGATCCGCGACCGGGTGCGGGTGATGGAGCAGAAGATCAATGCCTCCAACCTGACCGATGAGGAGAAGGTCGACCTTGAGCAATACATCACCCGCATTTACGGCAGCCTTACCACCTTTAACGTGCTCTTCAAGAACAAGGAAGACCAGTTTATAGGGGATAAGGGATCTAAAGAGTAAGTCTGAAGTAAGAAGTCTGAGATTCGAATTTAGAGTTCTGAGTTCTGAGGTTTAAGGATGAAGGGGGTTGACGGGTTTCTGTCATTATTTTTGGGTTGAACGGATGAATGAAGCAGGGCCTCCTACTATGGGGAGGACCAGTGAGGTTCCGTTCAGGTCAACAGTCAGTTCCGTTCCCGGCTCGGGCCACAGGGTAAAGTCCTTGTCGCTGGAGAAAATCATAAGGCCGATCTGTTTGCCTGCAGGGATGATCTGATCATCGGGCTCGAGGTTGAAGGTCATCTCATAAAACTTACCGGGTTTCAGCGGCTGGCTTTCGCGGAGGGATTTCCAGTTCTGCATATCGGCCCAGCCGCGGGTTATGATGTTGTCGGTTGTGCGCGGGTTCCTTCCCGTGCTCCAGGGCAGCGCCACCAGCCATACCGACAGGTTTGCCGCAGGCTTGCTGCAGGCCAGCCGGATGGTAAGGGAGGCTGTTCCTGAAATGTGTACGGGCTCTGACAGCACCGGCGACAGGAACATCAGGCGGTGGGTGGTCCATTCCGTTTGGGCCAGTGTTGTTCCGCTGAAGGAAAAATTATCCATAAAGGTCTCTTTCGGCTGGCCGTCTATCGGCTTATAAACCAGTTCACCTGCGCGCGGAGCTGCGCCCTTGAGGTAGAGTGTCACCGGGGCGGCTTCCGGGTTCGGGTAATCGGCATACGGTGTTGGCTTGCCGTAATCATCGCCTTCACGGACAATATAAGCCCTCGGCCCTTCCAGTGCATCATTTTTTATGTTGTAGAGGAACTTCGCAAACCATTTGTTCATCATCTCGAACGGGGGTTCGCCGCCGTGACCGCCCTGATGATAATAGATCTTGCAGGGAAGGCCCTTTGCCTTGGCTGCCTCGTAAATACGCAGGCTGTGCTCGGGAACCACGTTCCAGTCGTTGAAGCCGTGGGCCATCAGCATGGCACATTTCATCGGGCCCATGTCGTTCAGGTAGTCGCGGCCGGCCCACCAGTCGTTGTAGTCGCCTGTTGCCCTGTCGTGGTTGGCAAGCATCTGTCCTACTTTCACAACCGAATCGCAGTAATCGCAGTTTTCCGGCTGGCTGTGGATGAAATCATATAGAACATCGATGTCCTCGCCCAGCCATCCGCCGGGATGCCGGATCAGGCCGTTGGTGCGGTAATAGTGGTAATAGGAGGTGTTGGGGGCGATCGGGATGATCACCTCAAGGCCGTCGACGCCCGTAGTTGCAGCTGCCAGCGGAAGGGTCCCGTCATAGGAGGTGCCGGTCATTCCAACCTTGCCGGTTGTCCAGTATGCCTTCACCTCTTCGTTTCCATCAGGGGTTGTATAGCCTTTTGCGCGGCCGTTCAGCCAGTCGACCACCGCTTTGGGCGCCAGCGACTCATTGTCGCCGCCCACGGTAGGGCATCCCTGCGACAAGCCCGTGCCGGGCGAGCTGGAGTGCACCACAATATAACCTTGCGGCACCCAACGGTCGACCTGGGCCTTTGAGATCACCGGACGGTTGTTCCGTGCGTCGATGGGCGGAAACTTTTTGCGTGGTGCGGGCTGCACGCCGAGTTCCTGACGAGGGTTCCAGAAATAGGCAAGGTCAGCTGTTCCCGTGCCGGCAAAATAGGGACTTGATTCATAGATCACCGGAAGCTTCAGCCCCTCGGTTTCGGTCTGCTTCGGCCGTGTGACATCCACATGCATACGGTCCAACTTGCCGTCACCATCGGTGTCGAAAGTTGTTTCCACCCACAGGTCATGGATAATCCAGTCGGCAGAATTACTGAACTCCGGCACAATCTGTGTCATGCCGTCGATAAACACCGGTCCGGCTTTCTTTTGGGCCTGCAGCGCCGGTGAAGTGATGAATCCAATGACTGCCATCAGAAGCGAAGCCAACACCATTTTTTTCATATTTGTTTGATTATAAAATTATTATACTATTTATTGATTTAATTTTGTATGGAAAGATACACAGGTCCGATCAATCCTGATGGCAACAGGGCATCATCCTTGCTCCAGGCCCGAAAAACGGTAAACGTATAGCGCCGGGGATCGGGCAGCGGGTTTTCCGCGTTCTGCGGCCAGGCCCTGAGAAATTTCCACGCTTTTCCGTTGTATGATTCATCGGCCGGAAACTGCCGCTCGTCACCGATCAGCCGGTTTGGCCAGAGGTTGGTAACAGTAATCTGCACATCATTGTCGCCGCCCTTCACGGCGTCGGTTACATCGATATTAAATGGCGGTTTCCAAAGCGTTCCAATACTTTTCCCGTTGACGGCAACTTCAGCGATCACCTCCACCCGACCAAGGTTAAGCCAAACGGAGGCTCCTTTGGGAAGGCTTCCCTCCGGCACAGCGATCCGGGTAGTGTAAACGGCTGTTCCGGAGAAGTAGCGGATGCCCTCATCGGGATGATCGGTCCAGGAAATCAGGTTCCGGAAAGTACTGTTTTCAGGGGCTCCCCATCCCTTTGGAAAGCTCACCTGCCAGGGACCATCGGCACGAACAAAGTTGTAGGCAAACAACTCAGGTTCCGGATTCTTATCGGGAACCGGTTCGGCGGATTTGCGGAACACCACGAACAGGGAGCCGGACGGATCGAACCGGATGGGGATCTCCATGATATCCCCGAAGGTTTTGTAGCCGGAACTGGCCTTGATGGTCCCCTCATCGGGCCGGTAAAGCTCCGGAAGTCCGCGGGCCCGGAAGCGGCATATCGCCAATCCGGAATTCTTTTTGCCGTTGGCAACGAAATAGATCTCCTCTGTATCCGTTGATCTGTGTATATAATTGACCAACAAGCCCGTATCGGCAGTATAGCTAAAATCGGGTGCCAGGTGGTCGTCGTCGAGGATCGCCTGAAATCCGGATCCCCAGATTACCCTTCCGGTGCCAACGGTGCGGCTGCCCTTTGCACCCGGGGCATCGCCCCAGAGTTGCCTTTTAGCATCGATACGCCGGGCCGGAGCACCGGAAAGATCATCCGAAAGCCCGGGTGCCTCCCCAACGGGAGCCCCGATGATGGTGGCGCCGGCCCTAACCAGTTCAAGCACCTTTACCAGCGTCGGCGTGGTCATTCTGCCGCTGGCCGGCAAAACGAGGTACCGGTAGGTCTTCCCGTGTGGCAGAGTCACAAGATTGCCGGTTACTGAAAGTTTCATCAGCACATCCTCGCTGCAGGCATCAAAATCATAACCTACAGGGAGCTGCGGCTCCAGCCATTTGATGTCGGCCGGGGAATCGCTGCCCTGGAAATAGAGGACGTCGGCCACATGCTCCCCCTGTTGCAGCATCGATTGGCAGCGGGTGATGTATTGGATGTACTCCTTTGCCCCGTGCTTCCACCAGGTGGTGTTCCGGTCGAAATGGAGGCCGTTGCCGAAACAGGTGACACCGGGTGCGAGGTGTTCATTCACCAGCGGCTGGTGAGCGGAAACATGGAAGGTGAACCGGTTGACACCCGAACAGAACACGTAATCGCCGATGGCCTTCAGCATGTATGGATGATCGTTCCAGCGGATGGCGGGCGATTCCGAGGTGAATGCCTCCACGCCGAGTATCCTTTTGTTATTGGTTCGCCCCGTATTAACGCCGGGCAGCACCAGCTTGCGCTCTTTAGGCTGTGTGGCCGGGATCCAGAATTCGTCCATCGGGAAATCCGCTGCGGCGCCCGATTTCAGGAAATCGAACGGTCCGCCGTACGGTTCGTTCGAGAAGGTGAGCCCGTCTTTGTGGCTTTCGCGGGCGGCGCCGCCAAAATGGTTTTCCGCAAACAGATCGCCAATCGTATGGCGGAAATCCCACAGGAAACGCTCTGTAACACTTTCGCTGCCGACAATTCTGCCGGTGAGAGCCGGCAGATATTCGCGGAGGTTGTAGCCGCAGCGGCTCCTGAACTCTTCTGCAAAATCCTGTGTCCAGTTCTGGCCGCTGGCCTCATAGCTGTCGATGTGCTGTGATGCGATCACCTTGCTCAGTTCGGGCCCCATCTTTTCGAGTATCGGGCTGATCACCTGTTTATGGTTGAATACGGTACCCTCGCGGCTCAGCTTGTCGCACTCCAGCCCGTCGCCCCCTTCGGGCGCCGGGTAAATCTTTATCCCGTTGGTGGTGTATCCGATGCGCAGCACGGTCCACTCACCGGCGGGCGCTGTCCAGTTAAGTGTGCCGTTGGGTTCCAGGCGGCCGGTGAGGTCGATGATGCTCTTCTGCGCAATAATATCCATAACGGAAACTGCCGTGGCCGATGTGGCGCCGGCCGGCGGCGACAGGTTCTGTGTGCCCCACCCCGCCTTCTGCGCCCAGTTATCGAGACGGCTGCCGCCGCTCAGTCCGATCTCCTCCAGCCGGCAGGGGTTCATGGTGATCCGGAGCCGCTGTGTGCGGGTCCGGGCAAACGTTCCGACCCCGATCTGCGAGGTGAAAGGCCCTGCGTTGTTTGCCCTGAATTCGGTGAGGGTCCTGAATTTTCCCGCTTTGGTGTCCGGCGCCGATACTGTTGCGGTGAAAAAATTATACGACACGGCCTTCAGCATGATCGAGCTTATCCCCTCTTCCCGGTTAAGTACAATATCAAAGCTCCCCGGCATGGGGGTGGTTGTTGTGGGGTTGTCATCGAAAAGGGCCTCGCTGCCCGGGATCGCATTACCCGAGGTATCGCGCACCTCCGGCTTCAGATCGGGGAGCAGCCAGGTATCCCCTTCGGGTGAGGGAAAAGCGTAAATGGCGATATCCCTGTAGTAGTTCAGGTTGCTGTAGGGCTTGGGCAGCACCGGCTGGCGGGGTGAGGCGTTGTTGATACGCACCTCCGACCAGGTGATCTCCTTCATCGAAAGGTCGGGGGTGATCCAGGGGCCTCCGCTCGACGACCAGCCGGGACTGGCGAAGGAGACCCGGATTCCGTACTTTTTGGCTTCGGTGAGGGCTGTCCGCACCAGTTCATACCATTCGGGGCTCCGGTTGATCAGGGTGCTGCCCGGATGGCTGCCGATATCCATCAGCATCACGCCGCCGATGCCCACATCGTGAAAGCCGGCCATGTCGGCGATGATCCCTTCGCGGGTGACGGTGCCATACATCCAGTACCAGTATACCCAGGGCTTTGCCTCCCATTTCGGGTTGAGAAGCGCTTCGCTCAGGGCGGCCGGCTTTGAGCCGGCCTGCGCCAAGGAGGCATTGGTGAAGGAGAGGGCGAGCAACAGGGCGCAGAAGCATGCCTTCAGGAATCTTCGTAAAAACGGAAAGGGCTTCATTCGTTGGATGGCATATCGGTTAAAACATAAACCGGACAGCAACGCCGCCGATCGGCTAATAAGTCAGTATCTCGGTCAGGCCTTTTTTTATCAGGTCAAGCTGGGAAGCAGCAATGGTCCCGGTTCGGCGGATCAGACGCTGTTGTGAAATGGCCCTCACCTGAAAAGTGATCACTTCAGAATCGGCGTCGAGGCCGTTTGACTGGTTCTTTTTCAGCACCAGACAACCGGAAAGGTTTTTCAACTTACTTGTCAATGGACATACAATACTGATTCCCAGGTTATTGTTCATTGCATTGCCACTGATGATGACAACAGGCCGGATGCCATGCTGCTCGCTTCCCTGAACGGGGTTCAGGTCGGCCAGCCAGATCTCGCCCTGCTTCATGGCTCTTCAAGAATTTTGAGGTAATCATCGAGGCCCTCTTCGGCCATGTCGATCAATTCGGGATCACCTGCCGCCCTCTTGAAGGATCGGATATACTCGGCCCTTTTGAGATTTTCGAAATAGGCCTTCAATGAATTCTCGATGATGCGGTTCTTCGGCACTTTAAACTGAACCGCATAGTGGTCAAGCATTTCCAATAAGTCAGCAGGCAGCGAACTCGTATAGTTGATTGATTTCATAATCGGGCAAACAGAAATCAAATATAAATAATACGTATATTTTATACGTATATGATTTGTTAATTCTTCCGGTAGATTTCGAACTTCTCAGCAATTCCGGCCGCTGCCGGATCGCCGGCATGAACGATCACGCGGTACCTGAGCTTAAGCACATCACCCTTTTTGAATTGGGTGCCGGCTTTCTCATCCTTGGGAAAGTACATCGGGGTAGGCGACATGAAGCCATAATCGCGGGTGAACCATGGCGACGGATACCAGGGGTTCGACGGGTGCTGGAATATGGCCATACCCTCGGTTTTGCCGTTACGGGTGCCGTATCCGTCCATCCAGGGCGATGCCTTGCCGAAGGTGCCCTGCTCGCCCTGCTCGCCGCTATGGCCTTCTGCATTTACCATTTTCCCGCCGTTTGCGCCGGAGAGATCGGGTGCCATGCGTACGCTGAAGAGCGAATGGTTGGTTTTTTCGATCGTAACATTGGTGAGCATATCGAGCCGGATGTCGAAGTCGATCTGGCTGTATTCCTTTGAGGGTGCGGTAATCGTTATGGTTCGTACGTCCCGGATGGGCGACTCGGCGCCCGGCCTCCACCAAATGCACTCATTCTCGATGACCACCGAATCCTTTCCGGATTTCAGGACCTCGGCCCTGAGCGATTTGATCTGCCCGCGATCGAGCCCTTCCTGCCACCAGTTGCCGCCGTTCACGCGGTCGCAGCCGAAGAAGAGTGAGGTGTGGTGCGGATAGAGGCCGTTCCGCATGGAGGTGACGCTGAAACCCGACGGGCCGTTCACCGGGAAGAAGAATGGGTACTTTTCGTCGTCGGAGAAAATATAGCGGGTAAACAGGACGTCATTCACCGTCACATCGATCCGGGAGCCGATCTTCTCAGCGGTAATTTTCGTTTGTGCCGGCGCGGAAGAGCCAAGGATGGCCAGAGCAAGGCAAGGCAGCAGTAATCTTACTATTTTCATCAGGCAGGAGTTTGTTGCAACTAAGATAGGTAATCGAATGGAAGGCTCTTATCTTGCCTTCACCGGAACGATGTAAAGATTCACCGAATAGCCCGGCACGGTTACGGTGAAATCGGAGGAGCAGTTGCCGAGCACCTTTTCGGATGGCACAACCTTCAATGGCTCCTCGAGGGTATTGCGATCGTTCAGGCTGCCCGAGGTGATCAGGATGTGGCGCCCCGCTTTGCCGACGGATTCGGTTCCGTTTAGCCGGATCCGGGTTTCAACCGGGTTCGGGTCGTAGTTGACCACTTTGATGACGGCCTGCTGCTTTTTCGAATCATACCCGGCAACCGTAAAGAACGATTCCAGCGGAACCAATCCGGCCGTCGAAAGGAGCTGCCCGTCGAGGTACATATCGGCCCGGTCGCGGCGGATCACGATGCGCAAATCGTACCACCGGTCGTTTTCGATCGCTCCTTTTGAGCTGGTTACACGCTTATAGGCATAGCCCTCGGGGGCGCCCCACGACTGAACCTCATGAAAGGCGTTGCCTGCGGCACCGTAATTGGCGAAGAAGAACCGGTCGTCCCTTTCGCCGTTGAAAAAGACCAGGAATCCCTCTGATCCCCCGGTGCGCCTGGCCTTTACCCGGATCTCGCCCGTTTCGGGAACGATCCCCTTCAGGAATATCCGGCAGGCGTCCTTTTCGGGATCGGTCTGTTTCAACACCCCGCCGGTAGCTTCCCAGCTACCTTCCACCGGTTTCTCCCACTGATCGAGACTGTTAAAATTATCCTGATAAACCTTTTTCCCGGTGGCGTCATAAACCTCCAGTTCGCGGAACTCGGTTTGGGTCCTCCACGACCCCAGGCCAATCCTTCCGCCAAGCAAGGCCTTCAGTGTATCGGGCTGTTTACCGGCAGCCAGGGTGGTTCCCACGCTGACCTCAGGCCGGTTTTCGTTGAAAACCTTCTGCACGTAATAGGCGGTGTGTGCAAAACTCCGCGATGCATCGTACTCTATAAGGTTTACGCCCCAGCTGCGGTCATTCACGTTGCAGAAGAGCGGCGCATAGCTGGCCATCTTCACCAGGTCGCCGTTCTTTTCCGACATCATCAGCCAGGCCGCATCACTGATGGCGCAAAGGAGGTCACCTTCATTGTGGTGCGAAGCATACTCTCCTACATATACCTTCCACGGTGTTCTCGGATAGCGGTCGAAGTAGTTGAAATTAGAGCGTATCCACTGGGCATCGCGATAGGCATGCTCGTCGATCATATCGATATTTTCATCGCCCGCCTTTGCAATGGCCGGCCGGTTAAGGCCGCTCCAGTACATGCTCATGATGACGGTCATATCCGGGTATTTCGCCTTGATTGCCTTGCGGAACTTCGCATAGTACTCACCGTAGGAGGCGATGTAATGTTCGTTGCCAACCTCCACATATTTAAGCGGGAAGGGTTTCGGATGGCCCATTTTTACCCGCTGCGCCCCCCACTTCGAATCGGCCGGACCCATGGCGTACTCGATGGCATCCAGGGTGGCCTGTATCAGGGTGTCGATTTCGCCGATCGGCCAGTTATTGTCGGGATGAACGGTCATCCCTGCAAACGCCACATACATGGCATCCGCGCCGATCTGCTCACAGAACTCAAGGAACTCGTGGTAGCCGAAGCCGTCCGTCGACCTGTACTTCCAGTATCCCCACATGCCCGGGCGCTCCTCGGGCGGAAGAACCATCTTCCGCCAGTCGGGCGCCGAGGCCCACGAGAGCCCCTCCACATAACAACCGCCCGGATAGCGGATAAAGTCGGGCTTCAGTTCGGCCAGGTAGTTGGCCAGATCAGGCCGCAGGCCGTTTGGCGTATTACGGAAAGTCGGCGGGAAAAGCGATACCCAGTCGACCTGCAGCTCCCCGGATCCTTTGAACGTAATAACGAGCTTCGCTTTTGGGTCGGTTGCGGTTGCAGTCAGCCCGGCACTCATCTTTTGCCATGATTTCGACTTTGAAACCGTGCCCAGATCTTTGTTTACCAATACTTTACCATCGGCACCCACTAAACTCACGCTGATATCGCCATCAAACTTATAGGGTCGGAGATGGAATTTGAATTCGTAGGTGGTGCCCTGCCGGATATCCATCCCCCAATAACCGCTGTTAATCAGTGAATTCAACGCTTCACTGCGCTTTCCTGCAGGTATGGCGATCAACAGCGACCGCGAGGAGGCTGTGTTCATTGGATTTTCCGATGTCAGGCGCATGGTGGCGGGTTTGCCGCCCCCGGCTTTCAGGCTCCAACCCACCAGCTCGCGGGCCGGATCCCAGCCGCAGTTGCCGTTCCATGGCCAAGGCATGGGCCATTGCGATTCCGGAACGCCCGCGGGCAGCGATTCCAGCTCCATCCGCAGCAGCCCGTCGTCACCTTTCACCAGTTTCATTCCGGGCGGAACAATGCCTTCTTCAAAACTGCGGTTCTGCACCAGTTCGGCATAAATGCCCCCGTCGAATCCATGGTTGATCTCCTCCATGAAAATACCGGACAGCCCTTCGGGAATTTCCGGTCCCTTTTTGTTGAGGTCAACTGTTATGGATGCGGTGGCTGCTGCCGGGTTCGGCCAGGCGGGAACTCCGCTGAAGGTGATTTCCACCGGCTTAATGGTTCCGTCGGGATTGAAATACATCCTGTCCATGCAAACCTCCCGGTGGTTGCCGTTGGTGTCGCCCAGCGGCCTCCGGTGGTAAACGATGTAATACTCATCGGTCCCCGGAACCCGGATCACGGAATGGTGACCGGCTCCGGTGGCTACTGCAGGATTCTGCTGCAGGATCTTCCCGATGCGGGTAAAAGGTCCGGTAGGTGAATCGCCGATGGCATAGGCAACGCTGTAGTTGGGGCCGGTCCATCCGCCTTCCGACCACATGAAATAATATTTCCCATTGCGTTTGAAGACGAAGGGGCCTTCGACGTATTTATCGGGCGTAATCTCCTTGAAAGTCTGCCCGTCGGGGAAAACATCCAGCCCCAGCAGATCGGGTTTCAGGCGGGCAATATTGCAATGGCTCCATCCTCCGTAATAGAGGTAGAACTGACCATCATCGTCGCGGAAAACAAACTGGTCGATGGGCTGTGCACCATTGTGAAAAGCACTGATGAGCGGCTTACCTAAGGCATCTTTGTATGGTCCTTCGGGCTTGTCGGCTATGGCCACCCCTATTCCGCCCTGCTCCTTGTCGCTCTGGATGTCGTTGGCTCCGAAAAAAAGATAGTATTTCCCGTTGGCCCGGATCACCGATGGGGCCCAGATGGAATAGGCTGCCCAGGCGACATCTTTCACATCCAGCACCCGCGGGTGTTTCTCCCAGGTAACCAGATCCTTCGAAGAGAAAGCATCGAGAAAGGTCTGCTTCAGGTACTGCGGATTGATGGTGTTTTTCTGCAACTGCTTCTGAAGTTTCGACAAAACCGGCTTTTCCGCCGGCTCGCCCCACTGGTCGGACCAGGTGGGGAAGATCCAGTATGTATCGTCATAAATGATGCCTTCCGGGTCGGCGTACCATCCGTTGAAGACCGGATTGCCGGAAAGTTCTTGAGACTTGAATTCAGGGCGGACTGACTGGGCAAACAAGGTTGATGAAACCAGGCAGGTAAGGATCAGCAGGTTACGTTTCATGCAAATATCGGGGTTAAATGGCAGCTTTTACAATATACGGCTGGGATTGGTCATTAAACATTTCCCTCCTAAAATTGCCAAATTCCTCGACATGGACAAACCCTGCATCCGCCAACATACTTCGCAGCCGGCCCGGCCGGATGGCCAGCAGCGGCACTTCGTTCTCGATAACGAACCGTGTTTTTTTCAGCGTCAGGCGGGTAGTGAATTTTACATGAGCTGCCCCCTCTTCATACCCGTAGATCCGGTCGAACTTCAATTCATCATTTTCAATGGAAGGAAGACCGCCGAGCTTCTGATCGATGATCCTGTCATAGTTGATCACCTGGAGAAGCAGCAGACCACCGGGCTTCAGCACCTGAGCAGCCTGTCGTGTGAATTCCGTCACTTCCGCTTCATCTTTAAGGTGTGGGAGCGTATTCCCGAAGCAGATCAGCCGGTCGGTGGTATGGTTTCCAAGTTCCCTTACCAGTTCGAGCATCCCGGCCTGAATGAACCATGTGCTTACCGGGGCCACATGTGCCTTCGCCCGCGCTGCTGAAAGCATAGCCGCGTCCGGGTCGAGCCCGGCAGTTTTCCGGTAGACTTTTGCCAATGATCGGATCAGGCTGCCGGTACCGCAGCCGATGTCGACAACCGAGAGGTGGTGGTTGTCGCCAAATGATATCACAAAATCCTTCTGATCAGGACTATAGGGAAATATCTGATCGTACCAGGGACTAATCGATGTGTAGAAGTTGGTCATAATGGTATTCGTTACACGTGACGCGTGACGCGTGACGCGAGTAATCTCAAATCTGCTGTCTCACGTCTGATGTCTCTTGTCTACTTTCTTTCTTCGCCTTCCTTCAAAACTTTCAGGATAACATCCGTCTCATACCCCCTGCCCTGCGCAAACTTCACCAGCTTCTGCTTCTTCGTGTAGGCATTGCTTTCGCGGGCCAGTTCGCGTGCTTTCTTTTCAAGAATCACTTTCAGCGACTCCTCATATACTTCTTCATCGATTTCAGCGAGCGCCTGGTCAACAATCGAAAACTTCAGGTGCTCCATCCCCAGCATGAACCGGATCTTCACCCGGCCCCACTGGTTGAGGCGGACCTTGTCGCGCACAAATGCCGTGGCAAACCGCAGGTCGTCGATAAATTTCTCCTTAATGAGCTCCTGAATGACGGGGTCAATATCATCTTCCGCGGCCCCCCATAATTTCAGTTTGCCCCGTATCCCCGACTCCGTGTACTCTTTTTGCGAACAAAGGGCCATTGCCTTACTCAGCGCCTGTCTTCTATCCATTGCTTGCCCGGATCATCCGGTCTTTTCCGTTAATATCCTTCCGAAGTTCGACATTTTTAAAACAACGGCGGAATATTTCCGCAGTCTCCTGGCCGATACTTTCATTTATTTCGACAAAAACCTCACCGCCGGTGGCAAGGTTTGCCGCCGCAAAACCGGAAATCGCCCTGTAAAAAACCAGCGGATCATCGCCGGGCGCGAAAAGGGCCATGTGCGGCTCGTAGTCGAGAACATTTTTTGCCATGTGTGTGCGGTCCCATTCGGCAACGTAGGGAGGGTTGGAGACGATTAAGTCAAAGGGCAAAAGGCAGAAGGCAGATTGAAGATTATAAGAATCAGGATTCAGGATATCAAGAAGAACTGTGGTGATGTGAACTTTATTCAGGTTGGAATTGATCTGAGTGAAATCAAGCGCCGTCTCTGATACATCAACAGCAAAAACAGCCGCATCCGGCATATGCTTTGCCAATACAACAGCAATAGCACCACTTCCGCACCCTATGTCAAGTATCCTCAGCCCCTCCTCTTTCTTGCTTCTTAAATCACTGTGTCTTCCATTTGCCTTTTGCCCTCTGCCTTCTGCCCTGAGTATCCAGTCAACCAATTCTTCAGTCTCCCCCCTCGGGATCAGCACGCCCGGCCCAACTTTCAGCCGAAGGCCATAGAATTCGGTCTCCCCAAGAATGTACTGAATGGGTTCGTGAAGGATCAGCCGTTTGAGGATTTCCAGGGTTTGGGTTTCCTGCCCGGCCGATAGGACTGTATCTGGATCCATCATGATCGCGGGCAGGGTTTTCCCTGTGACATGCTCCAGAACCATCCGGGTGATGGATTGCGCCTCCCGCTCATCATAAAGCGCCTGCAGGGCTTTCCGGAATTCAATAAGCCAGGGATTCATAAAAATAGGATATTGGATTTATCTCCCGCACCCGCTGCCATGACCGCCCGCACCGTGTGGGCACTACTGGATTCGAACCAGTGACCTCTTGCGTGTGAAGCAAGCGCTCTAAACCGACTGAGCTAAGCACCCTTTCGCGAGGCCAAAATAGGGATTTTTCGGAAATGTTCCAATGCGGAGCATCGGAATTCTTACGCAGATCGTGACGCGTGACACGTGACGCGAAAGCCCGCAGCAGCGCTCCCCTCTCCCGCGACCGCAGGGAGCGCGGGAGAGGGGCCGGGGGTGAGGT
>CAYWHP010000058.1:0-27383 GCA_964457845.1 uncultured Porphyromonadaceae bacterium
GATGCCAGTACGGTTTGCATGGAAACGGTTTCCGGCTTCCTGTTCGGCACTTCTATACCGATAGTTCCCCGCCCCGGAATCGGTGCAATTATGCGGATGCCTAAAGCAGAAAGGCTCAAGGCAATATCATCCTCGAGGTTTTTTATCTTGGAAATGCGGACACCGGGAGCGGGAATGATCTCGTACAGAGTTATAGTTGGTCCTATTGTTGCCTTTATCTTTTCGATCTTGATCTTATAGTTGCCCAATGTTTCAACGATCTTGTTCTTGTTGCTGAGCAGCTCTTCTTCCGAAACCTTGGGGTGCCCTATCGAATGGTCGCGAAGCAGATCAAATCCGGGGAACTGAAAACCGGAAAGTTCAAGTGTGGGATCGAAATCGCCCATTGGTGGCCGGCTCGCCCTGGTCTCCTCCTCCGGCGGGGTCTCACTGACATCCATCTGGGGGTCAGGAATCGTCCGGTCGGGGTCGAAGTCGATCTCAATATTGTCGTTTTCGTCGATTTTTCTTGAAATATTCTTTTCCCTGATCTCGCCGATCAACATATCAACATCTGTCGGGTCGGTAACGAACATCTCGTCCATAGGATCCGCGCCGGCAGAAGGTAAATGCTCATTTTCCCCGGTGTTGTTCGTAACGTTCTGGGGTAAAGATCCCGGTACTTTGCTCCGGAGGTGATCGGGTGTGAGCCGGAAAAAGAGAACCAGAACAGCCAGGCCGGCAACGACGATAACCGCCAGCGTTCCGGTTGATCCGATGAGTGCGGCAAGCCACTCAGCAATGGATTCGCCGTGTCCGCCACCGTACTGAAAGTCAGTTCCGGGCATGGCAAATCCGAGCATAACCGACAACCAGATCATGGAGATAAGTCCGTATTTGGTAGATCGCCACAGATACTTAACCCGAATGCCTATCAACGCCATTCCATAGAGAATGAACAGTCCGGCAAGCAGGACAGACGAAATACCAAACCACTGTCCGATGAAAAGGTCACCCATTACCGCGCCGGCCTTGCCGGCAAGATTCTCTACATGGATTCCGGGATCGGCCAGATTGGTCGACAGTTCGGTATCGAGAAAACTCTGGTCGGCTTTCCAGCTGAACAGGTAGGAAGCGAATGACAAGGTTGCAAACATGCCAAGAAACAGCAGGGCCAGGCCGACTACAATTTTAATGCGACCGTCGAGGGGCTTGAGCACCTTCTTTGGTGCGGCCGGTTTCTTCTTTTTCTCCGGTTTTGGCTTTACAACCTTTGGATTTCGTTTCCTCATCAAATGTGCTTGAATGGTGATCTGCTTAATTCACAAAAATAGAAAAATAATGAGAACTACCGTCCGGCAGCGGCCCGGGGATCGCTGAATGTCTGTGTTATCAGGCCCTGCAGGGCTGACGGGGCATCATAATTTTTCGTAAATTAGGGGTCAAAATCTGATGGGATATGAATAAACTCGCTGTAGTCGCCTTAGGCGGAAATGCGCTGCTCAGAGACAATCAGGCCGGCACTATCGAAGAGCAGGAGCAAAATACCACCGATACCCTCGAAAACCTTGTTTTTCTTATCAATCAGGGATATGATCTGGTCATCACCCACGGTAATGGTCCGCAGGTTGGCAACATCCTGCTCCGTAGCGATGCCGGAGAACTTCAGTACGGAATTCCGCAGATGCCCATAGATATATGCGTTGCGGACAGCCAGGGGGGGATCGGTTACATGATTGAAAGAATGATGCGTAACGTACTCATTAAGAATAATATAGACAAGGAAATCGTAACACTGGTGACTGCTGTCGTTGTTAACGAAAACGACCCTGCATTCAGCAACCCGTCGAAACGCATTGGCCGCGCTTACTCCCGGGAACAGTCATCCATTCTCGAAAACCGCAAGGGTTGGGTGTTCCGCGAAGAGGTCCGGACAGAGGGCAGCTGGAGGCGGGTGGTACCATCACCGGAACCGATACAGATTATCAATGAAAAGGTTATTAATTCATTGGCACGTCAGGGGGTTATCACCATAGCCGTCGGCGGCGGCGGGATACCTGTTTATTATGATTCCAACCGTCATGTAAGGGCTGCGGAAGCTGTCATCGACAAGGATCTGGCCTCCAGCCTGCTGGCCGGAAGGATCGGTGCGGATGAGTTTTATATCCTGACCGATGTGCCATTCATCTACCGGAATTTCCGGAAACCGGATCAGGAAGCGTTGGAGTTTTTAAATTATGCAGACACAAAGCGGTACCTTGACGCCGGCGAATTCAGTGAAGGTTCCATGGCACCAAAAATACGCGCATGTCTTCTCTTTCTTGAGCATGGCGGTCAAAAAGCGGTGATCACCGAGGCGTTCAAACTCGAGGATAAATCGTTCGGATCCAAAATCACAATGGAATACGACCAGGAGGATTTGAATAAATATGCGAATAAACATACATGATAATTTAACTGATATGGCTTACAATCTTCGTAACAGAAATTTCCTGAAACTTCTTGATTTCACACCGAAGGAGATCGATTTTCTTCTCGACCTGTCGTTCGACCTTAAGGCTGCCAAGTATGGTGGTTACGAACAACAGCGGCTTAAGGGTAAAAACATTGCCTTGATCTTCGAAAAGACATCCACTCGCACCCGATGTGCCTTTGAAGTGGCTGCACTCGACCAGGGAGCCCATGTCACCTATCTTGGGCCCACCGGCTCCCAGATCGGCCAGAAGGAATCGATGAAAGATACCGCACGTGTGCTGGGCCGGCTTTACGACGGTATTGAGTACCGTGGTTATGCCCAGTCGATTGTAGAGGAGTTGGCGGCCTATGCCGGTGTTCCGGTTTGGAACGGCTTGACGACCGAATTTCATCCAACCCAGATACTTGCTGATTTCATGACCATGATTGAGCATTACAGCGGCCCGCTTAACGAGGTGTCATTCTGCTACCTTGGCGATGCACGGAACAACATGGGTAATTCACTGATGGTTGGCGCCTCCAAAATGGGTATGGATTTCAGGGTGGCGGCACCGAAATCCCTTTTCCCTACTGATGAACTGGTAAAAACATGCCGCGAGATCGGATCTAAAACCGGTGGCCGGATTAAACTTACAGAGGATGTTCAGGAAGCAGTGAGCGGCTGTGATTTTCTCTATACCGATGTATGGGTTTCGATGGGCGAGCCGGAAAGCGTTTGGGATGAGCGGATCGCATTATTGAAACCTTACCAGATCAATTCGCAAGTTATGGAGATGACCGGGAATCCGGGAGTTAAATTCATGCACTGCCTGCCTGCTTACCATAACCGTGAAACGGCGATCGGGGAAAAGGTATTTCAGAAGTACGGCCTCGATGGTATTGAAGTGACCGAGGAAGTTTTTGAGTCAGAAAGTTCGATTGTTTTCGACGAAGCTGAAAACCGGCTGCATACCATTAAAGCTGTTATGGTGGCCACACTCGGCGATTAATTAACCTTTTTCCTCGTCAGTTCTTCCTTGTCGTAGCGAACAATGGTTATTGCCTGATTGGAAAAGCCTGTTCCGGATGAGCCCGTGTTGAAACGCATCGGTGTCATCAGGGGATGCTTACTGATGGTTTCCGGCCAGCACGTCACGGAAGCGGTGATGTTTCGGCCGTAACGGAAGAGTGCGTTGCCGAACAAATAGGTAACATCAAATCCCTGAAAGCTGTATTTCGTAGGTTCAATATTCCAGTTAGCCTGATATTTCATGCAAAAATCGAGAACATGTGAATCGGTGTAATCGACGAACGCGTTGTCATCCTGAAAGTCGCTGGTAAGCTCAAGGCCCAGGCTATATAGATTGCCCAGGTCGAGTTCGGTAAAGGCCCACTGGCTGATCCCGTAAACATGCAGGTTCCGTGTGGAGGCAACCTTGTACAGTTCATTAACCACCTCGGTGATGAAAACCTCATTTTCCGAAGTTAGGATAATATAATTCGGAAGGCTGGATGAAAGGTAACTGGAGAGCGAAGTTTTTACGGAATCAACTTTAGCAAAATCCCGGAGCGCCTCGCTGTAATACAGCGTTTTAAAGGTAGCCTTGCCCGCCGGATCATGTTCCTTTAGCTGTGTGCCTAGGAGGCCCAGAAAGCGGGTAAAATCGGGACTCTTTTTTTCAGCAAGCCGGCCAATGACCAGCACATTCTGGTTATATTTCGTACCCAGGTAAGCTGCGGCCAGCTCGATTTGCCGGGCCAGTTTGTTCCGAACCTGAAAGGCGTATGGATTTGTCCTGGTTACATCGTAGGTTGAGAACGGGGATACCATCGGGATACGTTTTGTTTCGCAAAAGCCCGACACCACCTCGATTTCATTGGGGAATACCGGGCCGATAATAAGGTCGGCATCGTTGAGGCTTCCTGATTCAATAAGCCTCCGGATTGTCTGGGGATCCCTTTCCGTATCATATACCTCCAGTGTGATCCGCATCCCCTCCTGCCTGAGCGAATCAACAGCCAGGTAAGCGCCTTCCAGAAACTCATAAAACCGGAAATGTTCGGCCTTTAATGTGTCGGAAAAGACTAGTGTATCGTTCTGGCTGATGTTTAGCGGAAGCAGAATCGCCAGTCTGAATTCCTCGGAGGTATGCGGAGAGGCTTTACTGCCACAGGGCTTTTCGTCATAGGAAACCGGATCAACGGTTGCTGTAGCAGGAACCGAAGGCTTTTCGGGTACTGCTTTCGAAACGGAAGAATCGGCAGCCGGATTTACGGTCGGTATCCTGATAACCTGACCTGTCTTTAACCCTCCCTTCAAATCCGGATTGATTTCCCGGATATCATCCGGCCTGATGCTGTAATCCCTGGCGATAGAGTATATATTCTCCTTGGCCTTAACCGTGTGTGAGGTGAATTTCGTGTTCTTTCCAGGTAGAGCAGGTGCAACAGATTTCCCTGTGTCAGGGATGCGGAGAACCATACCCGTATAAACCGACCGCTGGTTCAGGTCTGCATTATACTTCTTTAATTCCTCCTCGCTGACTTCGTAGGCTTTGCTGATGCCGTAAAGTGTTTGCCCTTTAAGCACTTCGTGGATGTAAAAATTCGTATTGCCCGTGGTTACACGGTTTTTCGACCGGGTAACGGGTGTGGGCTGGAATTGGGCAAGGCTGATCTGACTGAACGAAATGATCACCAGCGCAAACAGAAGCAATCGCTTACTCCCGGGGAAATATGTATCTAAAGTTGCATTCACGGGTTCCGGATTGAAGGCGACAAACTTACTCAAATTGAAGCGCACTTCAAAACCGGCTATTTTCAGCTGCCGGCCCTTTAGTGCTTGATTTAACGGGGACTTAGCTTAAATTGGCCGAAAATTCATTGCATGAAAGCCCTGATCAACCTGCTGTCCTTTCTGGCAATCACGTTTGCAACAGTTGGCCAGCCTGCCGGGAATCCCCTTCTGGCTGCCACCCGAAGTATCAAAAGCGAGGAACTGCTTGGTTTTGCCACAGAACTGGCGTCAGACCGTTATGAAGGAAGGCTTACGGGATCGCCAGGCTACCGTGATGCTGCCGGATGGGTGGCAAAACAGATGTCAGGCTGGGGGCTCGTACCGGGAGGTCATAATGGAAGCTGGTACCAGGAATTCCGTCAGCCTTATACCACAGTGCTCGCCGGCTGCACGCTTACGCTCAATCAACCGGTTGGAGGGGGTGATACACTCGACATACCGTACCATTATTTCGATGAATTCATGCCGGGCAGCACTTCCGGTACAGGAGCCATCCGGGCGGAAGTTGTTTTTGCCGGATACGGCATAAGTGCGCCCGAGCTTGGTTATGATGATTATGCGGGGATTTCAGTTAAAGGGAAAATTGTACTCATGCTACCCGAAGCACCTGTAAGTCCATCGGCCGGAGCCGAAATATTCAAGCCATGGCTGACGTATTCCACGCACCAGTATAAGATGCGGAATGCCATCGGGCATGGAGCGGCAGGGGTCCTATATCATTATGGCCCGCTGGCAAATACGAACAATGACTATCATGCAGGTCTTATCCTTACTATGGTTGGCAGCCGGGTTGTTAACGACATCTTCCGGGGAACAGGGAAGGACTACCCGGAGATTGTATCCAGAATCGGTTCCGGCCTGAAGCCATTATCATTCTCAACCGGGAAAACGGTTTTCATCAGAAATAATACGGAGTTTCATCCTGACGGATTGGGGATGAATGTGATGGGCATGATTCCCGGCAGTGATGAGCGACTTTCCGATGAAGTTGTTATCGTTTGCGGCCATCTTGATCATTGCGGTCGAAATTGGGAAATCTGCCCGGGTGCAAACGACAATGCCTCCGGCGTCGCCGTGTTAATGGGGGTCGCAAAGGCGCTTGCTGGTTCCGGTTTCCGGTTTGGCCGGACCATCCTGTTTATGGGCATCGGAGCGGAAGAGCAGGGACTGGTCGGTTCCGGGATTTACTCAGCTGACCCGGTGTTCCCTGCCACAAAAACGAAGGGCATCATCAACCTGGATTGTGTGGGTATCGGTGCCGACCTGCATGCGGGAGGCGGCTTGAACTTTCCGGAGTTGTATCAGGCTGTTGATCGGGCTAATACAGGCTATGTTCATCGTAACCTGACCCCTTCCATGAGTGTGAATATCGGAAGGCCAAGGTCGGACGCGGCCATCTTTATGCAAGCCGGATTCCCGGTGGTGAGTTTTTCCTCATCCGGCGGGGCAGGGGCCTACCACACACCGGATGATAAACCTTCCACACTCTGGCCGGAGACGATGGAGGACCTGGCTACCATGCTTACGCTGGCTGTTGCAGAACTCGCCGTGGTGAAGGAAAACTAGGGCAGGGGAGGCTTAACGGCCCAGGCAGGGAATTCTCCAGGATTAATATCAAACACGGCGGATCCGATCAGGTAAACAACAGCCGTTATTACCAGAGCACCGATGAGGTTAAGCCAGAGGCCGGTTCGGGCCATCTGACGTATAGTGACTCGCCGGGTCCCGAAAATGATAGCATTGGGAGGTGTTCCTGCAGGAAGCATAAAGGCCATTGAGGCGGAGAGAGTAGCCGGCAGCATAAACAGCAGCGGGTGTATCTGGGTGGCAATGGCCATACCGGAGAGAATAGGAAGAATCATTTCCGTTGTAGCCGTGTTGGAGGTGAGTTCGGTAAGGAATGTTACCAGAAGGCTTATAATCAATATGATAATTATGGGATGAAGCACCGAAATTCCCTGCAGCTGCTCCCCCATCCATAACGATAACCCCGAATCCCGGAAACCGTTAGCGAGTGCAAATCCTCCCCCGAAAAGCAAAACAATGTCCCAGGGGAGCTCAGATGCCGTCTTCCAATCCAGGATGCGTACGCCCTGCGTACGGGCAGGAATCATGAACAACGGCAGCGACAAGGCAATCGCAACGGTACCATCGTTAATGAATGCCGGTTTGCCAAAAAGCGAAGCCCATCCCTTTATTGTACTGGCGCCGAATTCAAGGTCCGACCGCGTAATCCAGAGCAGCGCCATCAGCACAAAGCACGTTAACACGACCTTCTCTTCACGGCTCATAGGTCCCAGTTCCTTTTGCATCTGCCTCACCGGAAGATCCCGGATTTCCCTGGTTGTTGCCGCACGGGCAAAGCGAAAATAGAGCAACAGGAATGCTGAGGCAAGCATCAGGATACCGGCAGGAACGGCAAACAGCATCCATTGCAGGAAAGTGATCTGGGGTGCATGCGGGAACATCACCTGATAGATCCTGAGGAAAGAGAGGTTCGGCGGTGTACCAACCAGGGTCATGATGCCACCTATGGAAGCACTGTAGGCAACCCCGAGCAAAAGTCCGGTTGAAAATGATTTATTTTGCCCGGGTTCCGGTTCTATCTGCATGAGTACCGAAACCAGTATCGGAACCACCAGCATGGCGGTGGCCGTGTTCGACATCCACATGCTCAACAGCGCGGTTGCCAGCATAAATCCCAGCAGAAGCCTTGCCTTTCCTGTGCCGGTGAAGCCCAGTATTCCAAGTGCGATGCGCTTGTGAAGGTTCCATCGCTGCATAGCCAGGGCAATCAGGAATCCGCCGATGAACAGAAAAATCACATGATTGAAATAGGCGGATGAAACGGTCTGGCCATCCATGATGCCAAGCAACGGAAAAAGCACTACAGGAAGAAGAGAGGTAACCGCCAGCGGAACTGCTTCAGTAATCCACCACAGTGCCATCCAGGCCGCCACAGCCATGGTATAACCTACCTCCGGCCTGCCGGAATCCGGATGAACAAAAATGATCAGCAGCAGGGCCACCAAGGGACCAGCTGCAAGTGAATAAAAATTGCCGCCCGCGGGCTTGCGTGTCATCAGATGGCTTCCAGGAACTTCCGGATGTTTCCTTCGATCCTGTCGCTTATATCCTCAGTGCCGGCACGAATGAATTTTTCACCGGTGATGTGCTCATAAAGCTCAATGTACCGTTCAGATACCTCACCGACAAATTCATCAGGCATAAAAGGAACCGATTGGCCTTCCTTGCCTTGAAAACCGTTTTCAATCAGCCATTGCCTGACGAATTCTTTCGAAAGCTGACGTTGTTCGATACCCTTGTTGAAGTTTTCCTGATAGGTGTCGCCATAAAAATAGCGGCTCGAATCGGGTGTGTGGATCTCATCGATCAGATAGATCCTGCCATCCCGGATTCCGAATTCATACTTCGTATCAACAAGAATAAGCCCCATCTGAGCTGCCATTTCTGTTCCACGCTCAAAAAGGCGGTAGGTGTAGTCCTCCACCTGGGCATAAACATCTTCAGGAACGATTTTTTTGCCAATAATTTCCTCCCGGCTGATATCCTCATCGTGCCCGACATGGGCTTTTGTAGTTGGCGTTATCAGCGGTCGTTCAAACTTCTGATTTTCCTTCATGCCATCGGGCATCGGAATCCCGCAGATCGATCGTTTTCCTGACTTATATTCTCTCCATGCATGGCCTGTGAGGTATCCGCGAATAACCATTTCAACCTCCAGTGGTTCGGCTTTAAGACCAACGGTGACCATCGGATCCGGACAATCAATCTTCCAGTTTGGCACAATGTCGCTGGTAGCATCCAGGAATTTGGAAGCAATCTGGTTGAGGACCTGTCCCTTATATGGGATCCCTTTGGGGAGGACTACATCAAATGCAGAGATGCGGTCGCTGACCACCATAACAAGATGCTTGTCGCTGATGTTATACACGTCGCGCACTTTTCCTTTGTAAAGGCTTACCTGGCCTGGAAAACTGAATTCGGTTTTAACTACTGCTTCCATTTATTTTAACTTTTAGCGGGTTATTATTCTCGTATGCGGTAACGATCTTTTCCACCAGTTTGTGACGGATGATGTCCTGTCGGTTGAACTCGATAATTGCGATGCCGGGAATGTCGGCCAGAATTTGTTTTGCATGCAGAAGGCCGGATCTGGACGGATCGGGCAGGTCGACCTGCGTGAGGTCGCCGGTAACGGCGAATTTGGCGTATTCACCCATTCGGGTGAGGAACATTTTCAATTGGTTTACACTGGCATTCTGTGCCTCATCGAGGATAACAAAAGCATTGTCCAGCGTTCGTCCGCGCATGAATGCAAGCGGAGCGATCTGGATGACATTCTCCTCCATGTATTCTTTCAGTTTACGGGCAGGCATCATATCCAGCAGCGCATCATAAAGCGGCTGCAGGTACGGGTCGAGCTTCTCGCGCAGGTCGCCCGGAAGGAACCCCAGGTTTTCACCCGATTCAACAGCCGGCCGGCTGAGGATGATCCTCTTGACTTCGCGCGTCCGGAGTGCCCTAACTGCAAGGGTAACAGCAATGTATGTCTTGCCGGAACCGGCCGGCCCTGTGGCAATCAGAAGATCGTTGTCACGGGATTTTTCAACCATCTCCCGCTGATGTGCAGTGCGGGCCCTGATGGGCTTGCCGTTGTTGCCGAACACCAGGATGTCTTCATCCATGGCGTCCACGCTTCCGCCCACTCCGTTCTCCTGAAAAATTCCCTCAATCTCCAGTGGTGTAAGCCGGTTGAATTTTTCGATAAAGGTGAAGAGCTTCTCGATCTTTTCTTCGAACCTTGCGATCTCAGCAGCCTCTCCGACAGCTTTCAGCTGGTCGCCGCGAGCGATGAGCTTGATCTTCGGGAAGTAGTGCTTGATGATCTCCAGGTGCTGATTATTAGCGCCGTACAATACCAGCAGGTCAATCCCCTTCAAATAGATGATCTTTTCAATCATGAGGTTCGGATAAAGTCGTATTTTTGAGCCAATCAGGCAAAAATAAGGATTATCACGGATTTGGAAACGGTTATTGTGCATGACGTTCATAACACTCACCTCAGACTGGCAAACCCGTGATTATTATTCGGGCAAGATAAAGGGACGCCTTCTGAAACTGATACCGGACGCCATTATTGCCGATATCAGCCACAACATTGATCCCTTTCATATTCTCCAGGCAACCTTCCTCTTTTCACAGGCGATGGAGGAGTTTCCGGATGGTACCATCCACCTTTTCCTTGTTAACCAGGGTGTTCGAAAAGGCACACTTCCTGCTGTGGTGAGCTGCAGGAACCAGTTTATCATCGGCTGGGATGATGGAAATCTTGGCCTGGTTATGGCTGACGGACCGGATTATTTCCTTATTGCCGATGCAGCAGCCCTCCAACGGATGGATGAGCTTACCGGTATCGCTGAACCACTGCGTGTACCAGATCCGAGCTTTCCCGAATTGTCGCTTTTTACCCGCATTGCGGCATACCTGGCTGCCGGATTGCCGCTGAGTCAGGCCGGACCGCACAATCCGGCATTCCGTGCACTCAACCCGTGGCTGCCTGTCATACACAAGGACAGGATTGATGGGCAGGTGGTTCACATCGATTCCTATGGCAACGCGATAACCAATATCCCGAAATCGGTTTTTCTAACTACCGGTACCGGGAGGCCGCTCGAAATCATCATTAAATCCAATCGTTACAAAATATTCGAAATCAATCGCGACTACCTTGATTCGGATCCGGGCGAATTGCTTGCCATTTTTAATTCTGCAGGGTTACTCGAAATTGCAATCGGGCAGGGCAATGCCGCCGAATTACTCGGCTTCGAAGCGGGAACGTCGATAAAAATCAAATTTGATGAACAAAAACAGGGAGGAGATTCTGCAGTCATTTAACCGGCTACTCGATATAATGGATGAACTCAGGGAAAAATGCCCATGGGACAGGGAGCAGACCAATGAAAGCCTGAGAACGCTGACGATAGAGGAAACCTATGAGTTAGCCGATGCAATTGTGGAGGGCGATCCAAAGGGGATTTGTGAAGAGCTCGGCGATATTCTGCTGCATATTGTATTTTATGCGAAGATCGGGCAGGAGACCGATTCCTTTACTATCAAGGATGTTATCGACCGCATAAACGGCAAGCTCGTTTACCGTCACCCGCACATCTTTGGCGAAGTTAAGGTTGCTGACGCCAGAGAGGTGGAGCAGAACTGGGAAAAGATCAAGCTCACGGAACATAGTGATAAGACGGTGCTGGGCGGCATACCCACCTCACTTCCGGCGCTCATCAAGGCATACCGTATTCAGGATAAGGCACGTGGGGTGGGGTTCGACTGGGATCACCGCGATCAGGTGTGGGACAAGGTACAGGAGGAGATCGGCGAATTGATGGACGAGCTGCGTGCCGGAACGGTTTCCGATGACAGGGTGGAGTCGGAATTCGGTGATGTATTCTTCAGTCTGGTGAATGCAGCACGCCTGTACCAGATCAATCCGGAAAATGCGCTGGAAAGGACGAACCTGAAGTTTATACACCGCTTCAATTACCTTGAAAAGGAAACACTCAGAAAAGGAATATCCCTTAAAGATATGCCCCTCGAGGAGATGGACCGGTACTGGAATGAAGCGAAGAAAACCGAAAACTGATTATTCTTCTGGTTTTTCAGCCTCAACAACAGGCTCATTATTAGCAACTTCTTCGGCCGACAGCGACCATTCGATAGTTGTTTTTTCTACCAGAATATTATACCAGGAGAGAATTTTCTTCATATCCGAAACATACACCTTGTCGCGGTCGTAGGTGGGAAGAACAGAGGCAAAATAACTGCGCACCTGTTCACTGGTGAGCTTTTTCGGATCGCCGGCAGGTTTCCCTCCCTCTTTCGTATACATTTCGAAGAAGACCTCTTTCAGTGGTTTATCCTCCGTATCTGTGAATATGGCAATCTCCTCCATCGAGCTGACCCGTGAGCTGGCATGAACCGGTATCCGTTTGCCTGTTTCCAGGTTCTCGGCGATCAGGATGTTTTTACCCTGTGAAATCAGCCTGAAGAGACCCGATTGGCCCGAAACGGCTATGTAATCCTTAATATCCATTTTATCAGTAAAAGTTTGACCGGCAAATATAGTAAATCAATTCAGGCCACGGGCTTTCTTTATTTTCTCATATGCTGCATTTAGCTGCTGGAACTTTTCGTTTGCCTGAATCCGGAGCTCCTCACCGAGATAGGCAACCTTGTCGGGATGGTACTTTACCGCCATTCTCCTGTATGCTTTTTTAATTTCTTCATCGGTAGCCTCCTGTGTAATTTCAAGTGCCGAATAGGCTGCTTCCAGATTGTCGGAGAACAACGCCTTTACAGCTTTGAAATCTTCCGGCTTGATGCCCATGCCCGAGGCAATTCGTTCGACGGTTTTCAACTCTTCAGCCGAAACCAGACCATCTGCCTTGGAAACGCCAAACAACAGGTGGAGCAATTCGAGGCGCGTGCTGTAGTTCATCCGCTGGCTGATCTGCCGGCTGACTTCATCAACCGGAATGTTCTGTCCGAGGATTTCGCGTAGCAGCAGAGTAGCCTGTTGTGCTTGGTCTGGACCAAAAGACCTGATAAAGAACTCTTTAACGAAATCTAGTTCAGACTTTAATATTTTACCATCGGATTTCATCACGGCAGCCAGAAGTATCACCAGGCTAGTAATAAAATCGCCCTGAGTAGTCGGTCCGGGACGGGTTCCCGGCACAATTCCATCCTGCCCGTCGACCATGGCACCCAGTGCAAAGCCTATTAATCCGCCGATCGGACCCAGAAAGGCCCATCCAAGGCCTCCGCCTATCCATTTCCCGAATTTTGTCATAATGATTTATTAATCAATAGATTATGAATGCTTAGTATTTGTGGAACCAAAAGCGTTTTTTCATCATTTTCTATAATAAAGTCGGCCAGTGGTTTCTTTTGTTCATCGGGCCATTGGTTCTTCATCCGGACTGCCACGGATTCCCGCGTAGCTCCGTCACGATCCATCACACGCTGCCTGCGCAATCCTTCAGGTGCAGTAACCAGAATGTTTTTGTCCATGCCAAGATAAAAACCGGTTTCGAACAGTATGGCTGCCTCATGGATGCTGTAGGGGTGTTCCGGATCAGCCCCCAGCCATTCCGTATAGCGTAGCATTACTCTGGGGTGTATCAGGGAATTAAGCCTTGCAAGTGACTCGGGTTCAGTGAAAACAACTGAAGCAATGCGTTGCCTGTCGGGTACCCCTCCCGCAAGGATATCCGCACCAAACCAGGCAATGAGAAGCTGGTGGACCTCAGAATCCTTGTTGAGTATTTCGGCAGCTTCAAAGTCGGCATTGAATACCGGTACACCGAGATGCATGAAGACATCTGCCACCAGGCTTTTTCCGGAGCCGATGCCACCGGTAAGACCTATCCTGAGCCCGGCTTTCACTTGATGTTCTGAATAGTAATGGTTACACTTTCGGGCTTGAATTTCAGTAGCTTATCTGGATTTTTCAGCCGCAGGCTGCCCTGGAAGGGCTCACCATTGCGCTTCGGTTTCATGGGCTCGGTATAAACCATTCTGAGTGTATCCAGCAGCAGATCAGGACCTGTTACCTCCACGCTGGCAGGAATTATCCCTACGAAGCTGCCTTGATCAGGTAGAGTTCCCGAATCCCCGTTAAACAGGGGGGTCACCGGTACGGTCCGTGTCTTTGTAACCGCAAACCGAAGGGTGAGCGTATCCGGCTTCACGGCAAGAACGCGAAGGTCATTAAGTTGCGCAGAAAAAACATTCAGGAGCGGGTTCAACGCAACATGACCTGTGAATCCCTGATTCCGGGAACCATAGGAGGGCGCCAGAGTCCGAATGTCGATAACGAGAGGAGTTTTCGAGAAACTCCAGTTATGGCGGAGAATGGAAAATCCCAATCCCTTAACCTCCAGTGAAATCTGCTCCGGTAGCGGATTCAGGGTGATCATTTTATCGGGAATATTTATATATCTCACGGGGTGATCTACAAATGTTGTATACTCATTCTCGAACGCCCGGAGGAACCATAATGCCGCGGCAATAAGAACGCAGGCAGCGAGTATGCGCAACTGCTGCCTGCGTTTTATTTTTTCGCGACTTGCCGGGTCGGCTACCCTAAAGGTGCGAGCCGGTTCCATACCTTATGGTTTCGTCTGCTCGATATCCTCAGCGGTGCGGACTACGGAACCTTTGTCGACCTTTACTTTAACGTTGGAGTCGATCTCAAGCATAATGGTGCTTTCATTGACTTCGGCGATCCTTCCGTAGATTCCGCCGGCAGTAACTACCTTATCGCCTTTTTTAAGGCCTTCGCGATAGTTTTTCATTTCTTTCTGCTTTTTCATTTGCGGCCTGATCATGAAAAAGTAGAAGATCAGAATGATGGCAGCAAAGAAAATCAGTGAGGAGTAGGGGCTGGGCTGTTTGGCGCCGGTTGCGGCAGCCTGAAGGATAAAAGCTAAATTCATCATGTTTATTGATTTAGTTATTTTTTGCTATCGGGAACATAAACTTCAGCTGTGAACTCCAGCTCAATGGTGTTCGGCTGGGTATTGGCAAGTACTTTAGCGGATTTGTTGATGCTGCCGGATTTTCCGGCAGAATTGAATTGCACCTGAACCTGGCCCTTTTCGCCGGGTTTGATCGGGGTTTTCGTCCAGTCGGGTATGGTGCAGCCGCAAGTGGCCGAAACATTTGATATGACAACATCGGACCCGCCGGTATTGGTGAAAACATAGGTGTATTCAAGCCGCTCCCCCTGCATCATCAGACCGAAATCATGCTTGAGTGTTTCGAAGGTCATTTCAGGCATGCTGCCGGTGTTCTTTGTACCGGAGGCTGAAATCGGGTTTGTGATAAGTGCCGGTGATACCGATCCTTTGGTTTTATCGTTATCGGATTTGCAACCCTGCAATGATCCGACCAGGCAGACAGCCGCAAACAGTACAGGAGCTATTTTAGATATGTTCATAAACTTCGTTAATGTAACCGTTGCAAAATAAGCAAATTCATTTTAGCTGTCAAACCTCTCCGATCAAACCCCTGCCCGTTTTTTTTATTTTTTCATCGGTGCGCAAAGAGGTGAAAATCTTGTCGAGAATGCCGTTTATAAAGAAGCTGCTCTTCTCCGTGCTGTAATACTTAGAGATCTCGATATACTCGTTCAGTGTGACTTTTGCGGGTATCGAAGGAAAGTGAATTGCCTCACTGATTGCCATCTGCATGATCATGATGTCCATAAAGGCTATCCGCTCAAAATCCCAGTTTTCGCTGAACTTCCGTATGAATTCCTGGTATTCATCGCCATGAACGATGGTTTTTCGGAAAAGTTCGATCACGTATTGCCTGTCATCGTCGTTGCTGAACATTGAAAGAATAGGCATCTCGCCCTGTTCCTTCCATCGGCTCATGGTTTTTGTGACCATTGATCCGATGAATTCCAGGTCGTCATTCCAATAAATGCTCTGTTCTTCAAGCACCAGTTGAAGGGATTCATGTGGCAGAAGGAGTTCAGTTATCATTCTGGAAATAAACTTTTTATCCAGATTAAAGGAGCTTTCCGGATTCGCCATGTATTCCTGGTACCCTTCCCATTCAAGCAGCGCACGGTAATAGGTTTTGATCAGTTCTTCCTCATTTGACCATGAAAGTTTCCTTGTTTCGGTATATTGGTTGAACTTCCTGCTGGCACTGATGCCCGCTATGATGCGGTTATCAACAAATCGGGTATTGGGGTTGGCCTCTTCGTCGGTCGGGAAATACTTCGAGCGGGCAATTTCGATGCGCTGCATCGCGTATGATGAAATATCAATCAGCAGAAGAAACAAAAGGTGGTACAGATCGTAACTTTTTTCAATGCTGAAAATCAGTTCCTTTTCTGCCTTTGCCAGACTTTCGTTTTCCGATACCCGGTATGCGTAAAGGAGTTGCAGTGCTTTTACTCTGAGTAATCTTCGGCTGATCATATGGTTAAAGAACTTTTTTTGAGGTCAGCAAAGGTATGTTATTTTTTCTATTTTTGAGGGTGTCCGATCAAAAGGACAAAGGAAACTCAAACGGGACAAAATGCTGGAACGAGACAAACACGAGCACATGGATCATCAGGATAGGGATGAGATCTATTCCAAGGTGATCAGGGCGGGTAAACGCACCTATTTTTTTGATGTAAAGGCTACACGCAGTGAGGACTATTACCTCACGATTACCGAAAGCAAAAAAGTTTTTGATCAGGAAGGTAATCCACATTACGAGAAGCATAAAATCTTTCTCTATAAGGAGGATTTTGACAAATTCGCTATGGGATTCGATGAGGCGCTGTCCTTCATTGCCTCCATCAGAAACGAAGCTGACGGAAATGAAGAATCAGATGATCAGGGGAAAGCCGGATTGAATAGCGTGGAATTCGAGGATCTTGAAAACAACTGATACACAACGAAAGGCCGGTAAACCGGCCTTTCGTGTGATTAATAACGGGAGGATAAGGAAGAATTTATGGAAATAACAGTTAAAGAAGTAGTTACAAAGAAGGACTTAAAAGCCTTTATCAATTTGCCTGCCCGGATACATAAGGATCATGCTACCTGGGTTCCGCCACTCTACGGTGATGACTGGACCTTTTTCAATCCGGAAAAAAACAAGTCGTTCAGCTATTGTGCTCATATCAGGTTGCTTGCATACAGGGGCGATGAATTGGTTGGCCGTATCATGGGCCTGATTAATCACCGGTACAATCAGGTAAAGAATGAGAATAATGCACGGTTCAGTTATTTGGAAACGTATGATGATCAGGAGGTTGCTCATGCGCTGGTTTCAAAGGTCGAACACTGGGCCCGCGAATTGGGTGCCAGCCGCATTGTGGGACCACTTGGGTTTTCCGACAAAGAGCCTCAGGGATACATGGTTAAGGGTTTTGAACAACCGATAGTTTTGGCTACCTACGGGAACTTTGAATATCAGGTTGAACTGATTCGGAAGGAAGGCTATGAATCGGAAATCAACTTGTTGGATTACCTGATAAAGATCCCGGATGCCACCCCGCCGCTTTACCAGCGCATCCTTAGCCGGATCGAAAAGCATAACGAGGAGTTCCGCCTGATTGAGTTTGACTCCCGGCTAAAGCTGAGAAAATATATCCGTCCCGTCCTGACATTGACAAACCTGGCCTTCAAGCAGATTTATGGTTCGATGCCCTACGAAGAGAAAGAGATGGATGATTTTGCAAATCGTTTTATATGGCTTATCAATCCCAATTTTGTAAAAGTTATCGAAAACTCAGAAGGAGAGGTTATTGCCTATACGGTAGCCATGGATGATATCAGCACAGGTATTCAGAAGAGCAAGGGGCATCTTTTCCCCTTTGGTATCTTCCACATACTTCGGTCCGGAAAAAAATCGAACCGGATGGTAGCCCTTTTGGGCGCTGTGGATGAACAGTACCGGGGACGGGGGCTTGACGTAATGATGGCGTTGAAGATTCTGGAGTCGGGCAGAAAGAATAACAAGATTGAAATAGACAGCCATCTTGTTATGGAAACCAATTATGCCATGCGTGGCGAGTATGAGCACCTTGGCGGTCAGATTTATAAATGGTATACGATCTTTGGCAAGGATTTGTAGGAGATTACAAGCACATTTCAATTTTAGGGTTATGATAAAAAAACTGGTGTTGGCCGGAGTGGCGATTGCATGCATGTTCCCGCTTGTTTCCCAGGAGGTCAGGCAGGTTACATTGAACCCGGATAAAGGGTTGGCTGTAGAAAAGTTCATCGATCAATCCGGAAAGGCACATCAGGCCAGCCTGCCGGTGATAACCTTTCGTCTGGGCGAAGAGCTTGTAGATTCCCGCAATATGCGAATCATCTCAACAGGCGACTCAACGGTTGCCAGGCTGGGGGAAAAACTGGAAGTGGTTTTTCGTTCCGAAAAGGCGTTTAGCCCAGGATGGAAAGGATATCTGCGGATCAGGAACCTGACTGCGAAGGATACCCTTGAGATCTGGAATATCGTTCCTTTCGGGGAGGCTCCTGACCGGGTTTATATTACGGGTTTCGGAAGGCATGGGCTTTCAAGGACCCATCTTGCACGGCCCGGGCTGTCACCAGTGAATGTTATTGTCCCTGATAATGCCTGGAACCTGGGATTTTCGGAGACTGAGCTTCCGGAAATCCGAATTGCCGCTCTTGCCCGCAGAACCTCATCAGTAAAGGCACAGCTCCGCAGGTTTGAAAACAATCTCTTCCCGGGAGGATCGGTGACGTACACACTATGGGCTGACGCCTACACCGGGGACTGGCAGGAAGGCCTCCGACTTATTTTCCAGAAACGGATGTTATATGATCTGGACAAATTCGACAATACGCTTTATGAGCGGGCTGACCTGAAGTGGATACGGCATACCTATGTTTCCCACCTTCTTTATGCCTGGGACCATCAGTATTACGACAGCAAGGAGTTAAAAAACAATTTGCAGGCCTTTCTTGAGCGGGGAAAGAAGTGGTATGGCGGAGATGATTTTATCGGAATATGGCCTACATGGCCATCTTTGGGCATGGACCAGCGGAATCAGTGGGATCTTTTTCGTGACCTTCCGGGGGGCCTTAAAGCGGTTAAGGAAACAGCCGACATGTGCCGCAGCAACGGTGCAAAGTTCTTTATCTGTTACAATCCCTGGGATGAGGATACGCGTTCAGAGAGCCATTACACCGGCATGGCCGACCTGATCCGTCAAACAACTGCCGACGGTGTTGTGCTGGATACAAAGGGCAGCTCATCGATCGAACTGCAGCATGCTGCCGACAGTGTAAGGAAGGGGGTTATCATGTACAGCGAGGGAATGGCTGTTACCAGGGATATGCCCGGAATCGTATCGGGGCGGGTGCACAATGCACTCTATTATCCGCCGATGCTCAATCTTAACAAATTGATTAAACCGGATTTTGCGATCTATCGTGTGGCAGAACTGGCCTTTGAGCCGATACGCCGTGAATATGCTACCTCATTCTTTAACGGGTATGGAACAGAACTGAACATATTCAAGCCGGGCCGGCCCGACTGGATCGAGGCGGATTACCGTTTCTTTGGCAGAACAGTCAGGATTTTAAGAGAAAACTGCGACAACTTCACCGGTTATGATTTTGTTCCACTTATTCCTACTGCAACAGACAAGGTTTACGTTAACCAATGGCCAGGAAATGAGAAGCTTGTTTATACAATTTTCAGTCTTTTGCCTGAGGGTTTTGAAGGAGCACTTTTTGAGGCAGATCAGCACGGAACCGGCCATTGGGTTGATGTTTGGGATCATCGTGAACTCGAGCCGGTGATGAAGGATGGTAAATCTTACATTCCTGCCAGAACCGAAGCATTCCACAAATCATGGCTTGGCACCAACAACGAGGGTGCAGTCAGCGCCATCATTCGTTTTCCTGAGCTGCTTTCCACGAAATTGACGGTCGACATGCTGACCGTTTCAGCCACCCGGGGCGAGGAGATACGAATTTGGGCCGGGAACCCGGATTATGAAAAGAAGCCTGTCGTTTTTGCTATTTCTGAGAGAACCATTAAACTTGGGGACTATTTCGGACGCTTTGAGGGCAATTTTATCATACAGCTTTTCGCAAAGGGGGAGATCCTTGATGAACGCATCGTCACCATCAAGCCCGGAACAGCCCGCCTGGTAAGTGTTTCAGAAAGTACTGCCGCCCTTAAGGCTACTCCGGCGGGGATGATCCGTATTCCGGCCGGACAGTTTACCTGGAAAACATCAAACGGCGATGATTTTATCGGCTACCCGGAAGTTCCCGTCAAGGAACCATTTGGTGTTAAGTCGTTCTTAATGGATAAGTACCCGGTAACCAATGAGCAGTATTATGCGTTCATCAAATCAAGTGGTTACGTTCCTGCTGATACGGTTAATTTCCTAAAGAACTGGGTAGCTGGAAAACCGGCCAAAGGCAAGGAGACCTGTCCGGTTGTTTACATTACCTATGAGGACGCCAGGGCTTATGCGAAATGGGCCGGTAAACGGCTGCCGACTGAGGTTGAATGGCAGTATGCGGCACAGACCTCGGATCTGCGCCCATGGCCTTGGGGGGATGACCGGGGGGTGACAAGGGAAATTGAAAATGTTACCAATACATTAACAGTGAGGCGGATTAAAGGAATTGATCCTAAATTGTGCAACACCGGAAGTGGCGATCTTGAGCCTGTCGGCAAGCATCCGAAGGGCGCCAATCCGTTTGGTTTGCAGGATCTGGTGGGATCGGTATGGCAGTTAACCAATGATGAATACGATGACGGGACAGTGTATTATGTTATCATGAAGGGCGGGAGCTATTTCAATCCCAGCTCAAGCTGGTGGTATGTGCAGGGCGGACCGCGGGAACTTCATTACAGGCAGATGCTGTTGCGTGTTTCGAGGGGATTTGAGCGAAATTCGACGGTAGGGTTCCGATGCGTGGCCGATTGATAGCCCGCAAAAAAAGCCGCCCGGTACCGGGCGGCTTTTTTTTATAATCTTGGCGAATACTAATCCTTGTAGGTGATCCTGCCGCCGTTTCCGGTGGTAATGATTTGCATTTCAACAAGCTGTTCGATGATCCGCTCGGCAACGGTATCATCGTCCTGAGTTTCCCGTTTGATTGCATCCACCAGTTTTGCAGTCGTTTTCGGACGTGCTGTCTTTTTCTGCTGGAACAGACTGGTCAGGACAGTTGCAACGTTTGCCTCGGTGGCACCCATGCTCACCGCTTTCTCGTATGCTTCTTCCTGAGTCAGGGAAGGCGCGGCTGCGGCTTTTTCAGCCTTGGCAGGTTTGGCTGCCTTTTTGGGTTTGGCTGTTTTATCCTTGGATTTAGCAGCCTTTTTTGCTTTGACGGCCTTTTTCTTTTCTTTTTTAATCACCGGTGCTTCGGCTGGTATCACTGCAGTATCCATAACTTCTGCGGATGCTTCGATCTGTGGCTCTTCTGCGGCTTCAGTTTTACCGGCGCGCTTTCTTGTCTTTACCGGTGCAACTGCCTTGTCGGCCTTTTTGCGTGGTGTCTTTTTCGCTTTTACGATTTTTGCTGCTGCCGGTACTTCCTTAACAGCTGCCGGGCGTCCACGCTTCTTGCGCGGCGTTTCAACCACTGCATCAGGTTCGGCGGCAACTAATTCAGGCTGAACTTTTTTTGGCCTTCCCCGCTTTCCGGTTTTTGCCACAGCTTCCACCACCGGCTTCTCTTTTTTAGGCCTTCCGCGCTTACCTGTTTTAACTACCGCTTCTGCGACAGCCTCCACAGGCTTTTCCTTTTTCGGCCGGCCGCGTTTTCCTGTTTTTTCAACGGCTTCCACCGTCACTTTAGCTTTTTTGGGTCTTCCCCGACGACCGGAAGCTTTTGTTTTTTCTGCTTTGACAATGCCCGGGGCGGGAGAGATCATTTCAGCCGGAATGCCCTGATTGCGCAGGAAAATAATGGTTTTCTCCAGTTTTGAAGATTTGGAAACAATATAAAAATCAATTTCCTCCTCCGGATTCATCAGTTGCCCGATGGTTAATACCATGTGGTGGGAGATATCAGCTGAATCCATATCGGCTGTGTCAACCCAAATAAGATTGTTGCCATACTTGGGCAGTTCCATGATCAATTCCCTGGGAATGCGGATGTTGCTTGTGTCTGCATAAACGTAAACCAGGTAATCGTCTTCCTGGCTCAGTATGCGGGCTTTAATGAGCTTAAAGTCCTTGCTTTCAGTGAAAAATATTGAAGTTGCCATCTTCTGTTAGGTTAAATATTTCCTAATTATTTTAATATCTGCAAAGTTCAAAAAAAAAACGAAAACAAATCAATTTATTTTCATTTTAACGCAATCAATTTATATATTTCCATACATTATCGAAAAAAATAGCATCAGTGAATATATAACAGGAACCGTTTGATCTCCAGCGTGGTTTTTTTTTGTCAGGAGGTACGTTTCCGTTACGTTACCGAATTGATGCTGTACGTTCACTGGACGCCCAGCTTCTGAAATTCCGGAAGCAAATTGGAGAAGCAGTATGGCTCGACCTCAGGAAATCTGAAATTGACCTGCTTTCCACGGAGCTTTCAAGTGTGCATCATGAAATTGGATGGGTTGAATCCAGGCTCAAAAGGTGGACACGTCCGGTGAGAGTGCGCACCAATCTTCTTAATCTGCCCGGCAGAAGCAGGATACTGATTGAACCGCTTGGAAATACTTTAATAATCGGAACCTGGAATTATCCTTTCCTGCTGAATATGAAGCCGGCTGTTTCAGCGCTGGCGGCCGGCAATCCGGTAATCATTAAGCCGAGTGAATTAGCCCCCCATTCGTCACGCATAATGAAAGAGATCGTGACGGCAGCTTTACCACCGGAATGGTGCAAGGTTATCGAAGGCGGCGTTACTGAAGTTACCGAACTCCTGCACCTTCCCTTCGATAAGATTTTTTTTACGGGCAGCACCGCCGTAGGGAAGATTGTAATGAAGGCCGCTTCCGAGCACCTGGCATCCCTGACACTCGAGCTCGGAGGCAAATCTCCTGTGTTTGTACTTCCGGATGCGGAGCAGCCGGTATCAGCCAGGAGGATTGCCTGGGGCAAATTTCTGAATGCCGGACAAAGCTGTATAGCTCCTGATTTCGTTCTTGTTCATGAATCAATTGCCGGGAATCTGGTTGATAACCTTGCCAGTCAGACGCTGGCAATGTTCGGTCAGGATCCTTCGTTATCTCCCTTTTATGGCCGAATTGCAGACACCAGGCATTTCGATCGGCTGGTAAGTCTGCTGGACCCCTCCATGATTGTGATGGGAGGTGCCCACAAGCGCGAGGACCTGTTTATTTCCCCAACGCTGCTTTACCCGGTGAGTTTTAATGACGTCATCATGAAGGAGGAGATTTTCGGGCCCATACTCCCGGTGATCCCTTATACCGACCTTGATGATGCAATCCGGCAGGTGCAGCAACTCACCAAACCACTTGCTCTGTATGTGTTTGGCCATGCAGGCAGGCAGCGGGACAAAATTATTACAGGAATCTCTTTCGGAGGCGGTTGCGTAAACGACACGGTAATGAATATCTCCAACCCCTATCTGCCTTTCGGCGGAGTCGGACCTTCAGGAACGGGAAGATATCACGGAAGAGCCGGAATACTGGAGTTTTCGAATCAGAAATCGATGCTTTACAAAGCAACCTGGATTGACCCGTTTATTCGTTACGCCCCCTTTACACCACTAAAGGAAAAAATTCTCCGCAAGTTGCTTTGACCCGTTTTGCGGCCGGCCCTTATGTGCTTTTTTCCTATTTTTGCCGGCAAATCGCTAAGACCATGATTTTATTTTATCAGAATACCGAGGAAATTTTCGCTGTCGGAGTAAAACATGCTTTGCCGGCTGAGGACCTCGAAAAACTCTACTGGTTGTTCGGGAAAGCCGACAGACTGGACAAGGAGCTTCTCGACGGTTTTTTCAAAGGCCCGCGTAAGGAAATGGTCACCCCATGGTCGACCAATGCCGTAGAGATTTCGGGTAACATGGGAATCACGGGAATCGACAGAATCGAGGTTTTCACGGCTGTGCAAAGCGCCGGGGCAGATCATGACCCCATGCTGGAAAAGATTTATCAGCAGCTTGACCAGAAGCTCTTCACAATCGAGCACGATCCGGATCCTATACGAAACATAGTGGACATAGCGCTTTACAGTGATCAGGAAGGGCTGGCTCTCAGCACGGAAGAGATCACCTATCTCGAAGAACTCTCCCAACGTCTGGGGCGCCCGCTCACCGATTCAGAAGTATTCGGCTTTTCACAGGTTAATTCGGAGCATTGCCGGCACAAAATTTTCAACGGTAATTTTATCATCGATGGAAAGGAGATGCCGGATACCTTATTTACCCTGATCAAAAAGACCACCAAACTAAACCCGAACAGGGTGGTTTCAGCCTACCATGACAATGTGGCCTTCATCAGCGGACCTAAGGCAGAGCAGTTTGCTCCTGAAGCACAGGACAAGTCTGAGTTTTTCAGAATAACCGATTTCGATTCGGTCATTTCGCTCAAAGCGGAAACCCATAATTTCCCGACTACCGTTGAACCCTTTAACGGTGCAGCTACCGGGGCAGGCGGTGAAATTCGCGACCGTATGGCAGGAGGCAAGGCAAGCATGCCGCTGATTGGGACTGCTGTTTATATGACCTCCTACTCAAGGCTCGATCCCGGTAAGGATTGGGAGTTTGAGGGGCAGGAGCGCAATTGGCTTTACCAGACGCCGGGTGACATACTGATAAAGGCATCAAACGGAGCGAGCGATTTCGGTAATAAATTCGGGCAACCCCTGCTTTGTGGCAGTCTTCTGACATTTGAACATGCAGAAAACGGTCGGAATTTCGGTTTTGACAAAGTGATAATGCTTGCCGGCGGGGTTGGCTATGGCAGGCTGGAGGACGCCGCCAAGGATATTCCTGAGCCGGGTGATATTATTGTCGTTCTTGGAGGCGACAATTACCGGATCGGAATGGGAGGCGGTGCAGTATCCTCTGTGGCGACCGGTGAATATGCAAACAAAATTGAGCTCAATGCCGTACAGCGGTCGAACCCGGAAATGCAAAAACGGGTATACAACGCCATTCGGGCATTTGCTGAAACCGGCCGGAATCCGATCCGCTCGATCCATGACCACGGGGCCGGCGGGCATTTGAACTGCCTGTCGGAACTGGTTGATCAGGTTGGCGGAGAAATCTATCTTGATCAGCTTCCGGTAGGAGACCCAACCTTGTCGGCCCGGGAGATTATCGGCAATGAATCGCAGGAACGCATGGGGTTGGTGATGTCGCCCAATGACATACCCGAACTCCGTCTTGTTGCGGATCGTGAGCGGGCTCCAATGTATGAAGTAGGTAAAATTACAGGTGATAAAAAGCTGCTGTTCATCAACCGCACTACAGGTGAACGACCGATCGACCTTGGTTTGGAGGATTTTTTCGGAAAACCGCCGAAAACTGTCCTGACAGATTCTGCCGTATCAGATAAATTCAGACAGGTTGATTATGATAGCAGCCGGTTCTCCGAGTATCTGGAAAGGGTGCTTCAGACCGAAGCGGTTGCGTGCAAGGACTGGCTGACCAACAAAGTCGACCGTTCTGTAACCGGTCGGGGCGCCGTTCAGCAAACCGCGGGCGAGATTCAGCTGCCACTGAACGACCTGGCTGTCGTTTCGATCGATTACCGGGGTATAAGTGGTGTCGCCACCTCGATAGGCCATGCCCCGGCAGCAGCCATGATTTCACCGGCAGCAGGCTCAAGGCTTGCGGTTGGCGAAGCACTGACCAACCTGGTTTGGGCCCCGCTTGTCGACAGCCTGAAGTCCGTATCACTTTCAGCAAACTGGATGTGGCCGGCAAAAAACCCGGGGGAGAATGCCCGGCTTTATGCGGCTGTTGAAGCGTTGAGCGATTTTTGTATAGGGCTCGGTATCAATGTGCCGACCGGCAAGGATTCTATGTCGATGACACAGAAATACCCGGATGGGAAGGTCGTGTTTTCGCCGGGTACTGTTATTGTTTCCTCAGTGGCGGAAGTTGTGGATATCCGGAAAGTTGTGCCGCAGGTCATTTGCAGGGTGTCCGGATCGGGTCTCCTCTATATCGATTTTTCTGATGGATCCTTTAATCTTGGAGGCAGCAGTTTTGCCCAGGTGATGAACCGGGTAGGGCAGGAGTCGCCGGATTGCGCCGGAGCCGCCTCGTTTGCTCAGGCTTTCAATACAGTCCAGAAAATGGTTGCAGATGGAATGATCCTGAGCGGACACGATGTTTCGGCCGGCGGTCTGGTAACAACCCTGCTGGAAATGTGTTTTGCCAATGCAACGGGCGGGCTTGATATCAACCTTGACGGATTTCCGCAGCATGATCTGGTGCGGCTGCTGTTCTCCGAACAACCTGCCATTGTTATACAGGTAGCGGATATTGAAAGTGCCGTTGCTATACTCGATAAATCCGGTGTACGCCACTATCAGGTTGGTACCCTATCAGAAAACCGATCCATTACGCTTTACGGGAGATTTACCGGTAACGAATTGGATATCAATGTGTTAAGAGATATCTGGTACCGAACATCCTATCAGCTGGATCGCCGTCAGAGTGGTGATGTTATGGCAGCAAGCCGATTCCGGAACTACAAGGAACAACCCTTGAAATTTGCATTTCCAGGTCATTTTACAGGCCGTTTTGCCGATTTGGGGATTGATCCGAAACGAAAGGATCCTTCGGGCGTCCGGGCAGCGATAATCCGCGAAAAGGGCGTGAATGGTGATCGTGAGATGGCCTATGCCATGTACCTGGCTGGAATGGACGTAAAGGACGTCCACATGACTGACCTCATTTCCGGGCGGGAAACCCTGGAAGATGTGAACATGATCGTATTTGTAGGCGGATTTTCCAACTCAGATGTACTGGGTTCTGCAAAAGGCTGGGCGGGTGCATTCCTTTATAACGCTAAAGCCCGACAGGCCCTGGAGCGGTTTTATGCACGCAAGGACACGCTGAGTCTTGGAGTTTGCAATGGCTGTCAGGTGATGATTGAGCTCGATCTGGTTTATCCGGAACGCGAGCAGCAACCGCGGATGCATCTGAACGCTTCAGGCAAATTCGAATCGGCTTTTCTCTCTATTGATATTGTGCCGAACAATTCCGTCATGCTGGGCAGTCTTGCCGGCAGTCGCCTCGGAATCTGGGTGGCCCATGCCGAGGGAAGGTTTGTTCTTCCGGAATCCCAGGAAAGCTACCATGTACCCGCGCGTTTCAGCTGGTCGGATTATCCGGGCAATCCTAACGGATCCCCTGCCGATATTGCATCCATGTGTTCGGCAGATGGCCGTCACCTTGTTATGATGCCGCATCTGGAACGGGCATTTTTGCCCTGGCAATGGGCGCACTATCCCGATGGCAGACGCAATGAGGAGGCCGCTCCCTGGCTGGAGGCCTTTGTTAATGCACGAAACTGGATTAAAACCTGCTAGATCCGTCCCAGCAATGGGTGCAAAGCTTTTCTTTCGGCAGGCCGATAGCGGCAACAAGATCGGGCATATCCTGATACATGA
>CAYWHP010000059.1:0-27342 GCA_964457845.1 uncultured Porphyromonadaceae bacterium
AGCTATGCCCGGCATGCGGGGAAAGGCTAACCACAATAATTAATATGAGAATCCGCCCCGTCGGGGGTATTATATCTGGGAAGCGGAAATCCCGGCCGGTGATGAACAACCGGCTCTTCGGTTGCCGCTTGTGTGATCGATAGATTAGTTTTGGTTAGCTTTTCGGTAAGGTTGTCTGTATTCTGCTCACAGGCAACCTTATTTTTTTGTACCGTGGTCATTTGTTAATGTGGATCTTTATAGTATATCTTTACTCATAACAAAGTGATCGGAAAGGGAATTGAAAACTTCGGAAGATGACAGCAAACTGGTTGAAAACCTGCGCAAAGGCGATGTTGATGCTTTTGATCAGATCTATGCCAGATATTCAGGCAAGCTCTATGCATTCGGCCTGAAATACCTGCGATCTGAGGCCGAAGCTTCAGAACTTGTGCAGTCGGTTTTCCTTAAACTTTGGGAAAATGCCAAAACCCTCCGAACGGATTCTTCCTTCCGCTCCTATCTTTTTACCATCGCCTACAATGATATGTGCAAGCTGTTCCGTAAAAGGAGCTATCAGCAGAAGTTCATCGCCGACACCCTGTATGAAAGCACCCAGGAAAGCAATGCGATAGAAGAGGGCATCGACTACCAGTCGATGCTCGACCGGGTTCTGAAAATCGTTGACAGACTCCCCGAAAGACAAAAAACCGTTTTCCTGAAAAGCAGGCAGGAGGGCAAATCATCCAGGGAGATTGCCGCAGAGGTCGGCCTGTCACCCGGCACTGTCGACAACTACATATCGGAAGCCCTCAAATTTATCCGCTACAGCCTTCGCGGAGAGAGCATTCCTGTTATCCTTTTCATCTCCCTCTTTTTTCTTTAGCAACCCGCTCATCCGGAGGATGGAAACGGGTTGTGAAATATTGTCTTTTTAATGTGAGAACCACCCTCCGCGTGGGTACTATATATAATGGGAGGGGCAACTGTTAACCCCAGTTTAATTACTAAAATTTAAAGTATTGAAAGAGAAGGACTTAGAAAAACTCGAGCACTATGCAAACGGAATTGCCGATGATAGTGAAAAGGCCTGGGTGGAATCACTGTTTATCGACGGTGAAAAAAACAATCAGCTAAAGGGAATACTTGAAAAGGACTGGAAAGATTTCGTGTCCGACCCGAAGCTTACCGATGCCGGTTTGGGCCATCTGCTCGACCGCGTTCACCACCGTATTCGTGAAATGGAAGGCACGCGAAAAAAAGGACTATTGTACCGGTTTACCCATACATATATGAGGATCGCCTCGGTGCTGCTGATCCCGTTGCTGGCAGCCGGTGGCCTTACCTGGTACCTGATGGGCGGGAAAGAGGATACCCGGACGGATTTACCGGTTTCCACAGCCATCTACGCACCTAAAGGCTCGAGAGTATCCTTTACACTTCCCGACGGATCATCCGGTATGTTAAACAGCAATTCCACACTGACCTACTCCATGCCATTCAGCGAAAACAGGCAATTGAAGCTTGAAGGAGAGGCCTGGTTTGATGTCCGCAAGGATGAAGAACATCCATTTGAAATTACCGCAGGCCTGTCAACGGTTAGGGTATTGGGAACCCACCTGAACGTAATGGCCTATCCTGAAGAAAATTGTGTGGAGGTTGTTCTTCAGGAGGGAAAAGTGAGCTTCATCGAAAGGGCAGGCAAGCCGGAAATATCCATGATTCCTTCGGAGCGCCTGATCAGCCGGGCAGGACAGGTTTCGAAGCTTATCGTTGACCCGTCCAAATTCACAGGCTGGACCAAAGGCAGAATGATTTTCAACAATGATCCGATGGCTGAGGTTGCCAGGCGGATCGAACGCTGGTACAATGTTGAGGTGGTTCTCACAGACAGGGAACTCGAGAAATACGCCTTCAGGGGCACTTTCGAAGACGATAAGCTGGAGGATGTTTTCAGGCTTCTCTCGATGACATCGCCGATCCGCTACCGGATCGAACCACGCACCATGCTGCCAAATGGTACGTATCAGAAACAAAAGGTTACCCTATCACTTAAAAAACACGCTTAACCAAATTAATCTTAAAATGAAAACAATCCACGGCCCCTAGCAGGATGGATAAAAAAAGGAAACCGCGGCAACGGTTTCCTCCAAAAAACATCCTTTCGGTATTTTTTAACTAAAACTTCTGTAAAACTATGAAAAAAGTCAAACTCTTTGGGGGAGTTACCTATGGCTCTCTCAAACCAATCCTTCTGATTATGCGTTTTGCCATCATTTTCCTTGTTCTTGGAATAGTGCAGGCTTACTCAAATGACACGTATTCCCAGAAGACCCGGCTGACCATCAGCTTCTCAGATACTGAGCTTGTCAAGGTGCTTGACAAGATCGAGGAGGAGAGCGAATTCTTCTTCCTGTTTAATGAAAAATTGCTGGATACCCAGCGTAAAGTCAGCATCGATGCCAAAAACCAGCTGCTGAACCCGGTTCTCGACAAGTTGTTTGCCGGAACCGACATAAACTATACCATCATCGACCGTAAGGTCATCCTCGCACCGGATTACCTGACCCAGGGTCCCGACATCCAGTTGCGGAAGATTACCGGCACGGTGACTGACCGCACCGGCACTCCTCTTCCCGGGGTTAACGTTACAGTAACCGGCACTGGGGAGGGAGCCGTCACGGATGCAGCAGGAAAATACAGCCTTGAAGCACCTGCCACTGCCACATCACTCACCTTTTCATTTGTGGGCATGGAAACCCAGATCGTAACGATCGGGTCCAGTGATGTAATAAACGTTAGCATGGCGGTTTTATCGATGGGCCTTGAAGAGGTCGTTGTGGTAGGCTACGGTGCGGTCAGGAAAACCGATCTGACCGGATCCGTCGCCGCCGTCTCGAAACTTGCCCTCAGAGACAGGAAGGTAACCACCCTCAACCAGGCCCTGATGGGGCAGATGGCCGGGGTTAAGGTTGAAATCAACGATGGAACTCCTGGTGCGGTGACTTCCATCCGTATCCGTGGTAACGGGTCCATTTCAGCCGGCAACGAGCCTCTGTATGTCATTGACGGATTTCCGGTCGGACAGCGGGAAGCCAACCAGCTCCTGCCGTCGGATATCGAATCCGTCACCGTCCTGAAGGATGCCTCCTCCACCGCCATCTACGGTTCAAGGGGCGCCAACGGGGTGGTACTCATCACCACCAAGAACGGAAGCAATCAGGCACCGTCGATCTCCTTCGATGTCTCCACCGGTCTGGCCCAGGTTGCCAAAAGGGATTATTATGATTTGCTGAATGCAGATGAGTATGCCGATTACATGACCGTACTCCGTGATGAGCAATGGGCGCGTGCCGGCAAGGATCCTTCCATACCGATATCGCAGCGTCCGGCCGAATTCCAGGTCCCTGACGCTGTCAAGAACCGGGATCCGAATATCAATACCGACTGGCAGGATGCCATCTTCAGGAAAGCTGCGGTGCAGAATTACTCAGTCAGCGTGCGCGGCGGCAACGAAAGGACCCGTTACTTTTATTCAATAGGCTATTCGAGCGACGGTGGTGTGATCATCGGCAGCAACTATTCGAAAATGACCGCCAGGCTGCGACTGGAGTCCGATCTGATCAAAAACCGCTTGAAGGCAGGATTGAATATCAGCCCTTCGCGTTCCAACACGAGACGGACCAATACCAGCGGAGGAGACGTATTCTCATCCGTGATCGGAACAGCCATCTTCATGCCCCCGATCATCCCGGTTTACAATGCCGACGGCACCTACGGATCAACCTATGGAAAGACCGGGCTGATGGCCCTAGGCGGAAGCCCGGTGCAGCTGGCCAAGGAAATGGAGAACACGACCAATGCCTTCACCAGCATGGCCAACAGCTTCCTCGACCTGAGCATCGCTGACGGACTCAACCTGAGGACCTCGGTAGGCCTCCTGTTCAACAACAGCAACACCGATACCTTCCTTCCCTCCACCTGCTGGAGGCCGTTCGCTCCCCCGCCGACCTATGCCGACGGATCATCGGCCTACGGGAACAGCTTCAACTGGTTGTCGGAAACATTCCTGACCTACAACAAGACTTTCGGCAATCATAAGCTTGATGCCATGGCGGGCTTCACCGCCCAGAAGGACAGGGCCACCAGCAACTATATGTATTCGAACAAGTTTCCGAACAATCTGGTGCATACGCTGAACGTAGCCACCATCACCAGCGGCAACAGCCAGGTGAGTGAATGGTCGATGCTCTCCTATCTGGTGAGGGCCAACTATTCGTTTGCCGACAAATACCTTATTACTGCAACGGTGCGCCGCGACGGAAGCTCGAGGTTCGGGGCCGACGTACGCTACGGTACCTTCCCCTCGATAGCAGCAGCCTGGAGGGTTTCACAGGAAGCCTTCATGGAGAACGTCAATGCTGTCCGCGACCTTAAGATCAGGGCCAGTTACGGAAAAACCGGGAACAACGATATCGGGAACTATTCCGCAATCGGGCTCCTGGGCGTTACCAACCAAACTTTCGGGCTCGGCACCGGCAGTAACTTCAACGGTATTTATCCCTCCACGCTCAGCAACCCGTCACTCTCCTGGGAATCATCCCGGCAGCTGGATATCGGGCTCGACCTGGGGCTCTTCAAGGACAGGGTTAACTTCATCTTTGACTTTTACAATAACCACACGTACGACCTTCTGCTGCGCGTGAACCTGCCCACAACTACCGGATTCTCCTCCTCCCTGAAAAATATCGGGGAAGTGCTGAACAGGGGTTATGAATTCACGCTGATCACCAGGAACCTGGTCGGGGAATTCAGCTGGAGTACCAACCTCAACTTCTCCTACAACCACAACGAGGTCCTGAAGCTGGGCCCGAACGGCGATCCCATCTATGATTTCTACGGGACCAGGATCACCGCCATCGGTCATGAGATCGGTGCCTCCAATGGTCTCAATATGATCGGCATCCTTACCGAGGCTGATATCGCCAACGGCGTTGCCATTTTCCCGGGCGAAGCGGCCGGGGACCCCAAATATCAGGATGTCAATGGTGACGGCGTCATCAGCAACTTCAACGGACCTGACGGCATCAACATCGGCAACTCGAATTCGAAATTCACGGGCGGCATAACCAACGTATTCACATGGAAAAACTTCGACCTGGCAATCATGATCGATGCACAGACCGGAGGCATTTCAACCGACCTTCTCGGACAGGGCATGTGGAGTGGCGGAGGCAACAACATCTGGTCAGCATGGCTGGCAAACCGGTATATCTCAGATACCCAGCCCGGCGACGGAATGACCCCGAGGCTCACCTTCGGCCTGGGCGGCCTTCCGGACACCCGGCTCCTGATGAAAACCGACTACCTGCGTATTGCCAACATCACACTCGGTTACAACCTCCCGCTGAAAACCACTTCAGCCATGTCGGCCTTCAGGGCTTACATATCGATTGAAAATGTGGCTATTTTCGACAACTTCGTCGGATACAACCCGATGGCCAAAAACAACGCCCAGAGTGCCACTCTTGGTGGTTTTACCCTGGGAGGCGGCTATCCGCTGCCAAGGGTTATCTCACTCGGCCTTAATGTCACCTTCTAATAATTGCAGCCATGAAAAATAAAATTCAAATAGTTTTTGCCGCTGTCATCTTCCTCGGCATATTGTCGGGTTGTGAAAAATTCCTGGAACTTGCGCCCGTGTCACAGGCCAATACCGAAGCGTTTTATAAGACCGCCGCGGATCTCGACAATGCTGTGATAGCCGCCTACAAGTTTCACAAGAACATCTTTGCCAACGACTTCTGCGGTCAGCATATCCTCGATGAACAACGTTCCGATAATACGGGATTCATCAATCTAGTGGATGAAGTGGATAACTTTACCAAGGATACCGGCAAGGAATGGTACATGTGGTCGTGGGACAAATGCTACAAGGCCATCTACACCTGTAATGTGGCCATCCAGAAATCAGCCGACGTTGAAATGGATGAAGCCCTTAAAAACCAGTACCTGGGTGAACTCCGCTTCCTGCGAGCCATCACCTACTTCGAACTGGTGAGGAACTACGGCGGCGTGCCGCTGGTCCTGGAGCCCCCGAAAACGCTGGATGCCGCCGACATCAACATACCTCGAAACACGGTTGATGAAGTGTATGCCCAGATCCAGGCCGACCTGGTGTTCGCCGAAGCCAATCTTCCGGCCTCATACGCCGGGGCTCGGGCAGGCAGGGCTACCAAAGGCGCCGCCAACGGGTTTCTCGGCAAGGTTTACCTGACACTCAATAAGAAGACCGAAGCGGTGACTGCCCTCCGGAAGGTGGCCTCCGCCGGATACGAGCTGCTGCCGGATTTTGCATCGGTATTTGATGCCGCCAACGGCAACAGCAAGGAAAGTGTTTTTGAACTCCAGTTTAAAGGCACCACGGATGCATGCCCCTTCATCTACATTTACACTTCGATGCAGGTGGACATCAAGCCAGGAATCGGTTACAACAAAGGCACCCAGGATCTCTATGATTCCTTCGAAGCCAACGACCCCAGGCGCGACCTCACCATGGCCAAGGACAAGGTGGATCTCTACTATTGCGTCAAGTACAAGGATGCCGCCGCAAATCCGATCAGTGATGCACAAAATAACATCCCGATCATGCGGTATTCCGAAGTACTCCTGCTGCTTGCTGAAGCCATCGGCGACACCCCCGAATCCTACGGCCTGATCAACCAGGTCCGGAGCCGGGTTGGCCTGCCGGGACTGAGCAGTTCCTCACCGGGCACCTTTGCCCAGAAACTGCTGCATGAACGTCGCGTTGAGCTGGCCTATGAGAATCACAGGTGGCACGACCTCCTGAGGTTCGGTGTGGCCATTGAGGTGATGAATGCCTTCTTTGTCAAGGAAAAAGGCGGGGCCGTAACGATCGGTCAGGATGACCTGCTCTTCCCGATCCCGAACTTTACCTTGCTGAACAATCCCGCTCTCGAACAAAACCCGGGCTATCCCGGACGCTAAGCTGCCCTCAGGTTCTGATGCAGGAGGCCTTCTCCTGCATCAGAACTTTTTTTTTCTATCTGCCGGGTCCGGTTTCCCATTTCCGCTTCACCCGGTTCGCGCACAGGTGGTTTGATTCTTTCCCGAACAGAATGAACCTGTAACCCCGCCCAATTATGCAAACCAGAACTTTACTCCTGACCGGTGCCATCGTTTGCCTGACCGCCCTGGCCATACCGGGCTGCAAGCAAAAAAAGAACCGGCCGCAGCCCTCCGGTCCGGTTACCCTGACCGGGCTTTTGAACGAAATGACCGACCGGGAATCGATCACCCGTTACCCGGATTTTTCCCTCAAACAGGTGAGCAGCTGGGACCGAACCCAAACCGGACCCGATCATCCGGATACCTGGTTCAATAACAAGGATTACGGATATTTTATCCGACAGGAACAACATAACGGCAGGACAGAGTACGTCATTCTCGACGAAAACGGCCCGGGATGCATTGTCCGCTGGTGGATCCCTCTCGAAAACACATACAGCCGGCGCACCGTGCGGATCTATATCGACGGTGAAGAAAAACCAGTCATTGAAGAAAACTATCACGACTTTATCAGCGGCAAAACGTTTATCGGAGAACCATTTGCCTTTGTTTCTTCGGATGAACGGGATTCTGCCTGGCAAACCGGCTTACCCGCCGGTCACCCCAAACAGCTCGGTGCGGATTTCTATTTCCCGGTACCTTACTCGAAAAGCTGCCGGGTCACCCTCGATGATAACCCGTTCTATTACGCCATTGGCTTCAGGAGCTATCCTGCCGGCACCTCCGTGGAATCCTTCAGCACCGGGAGTTTCGAACATGCCCGCGCCCGGGCAGCCGAAACCGCAACGAAGCTGACGGTGCCGGAATCTTTCGATTTCTCGCTGGGCGTAAAGGATACCATTCCCCCTGGCGGAATGCTGAAAATCAACCTTCCGGAGGGAGACAACGCCGTCAGGTCGGTGAGGGTACGGTTTTTCGGCGAACCTTCCGGCACAACCCTCCGCTCCTGCGCCATGGTCCTCTCATTCGACGGCGAAGAACCATCCTGGTGCCCCGCTTCAGAGTTTTTCGGCGGCGGGGTATACCTGAGACCGGTTTGGAACCGGGCCGGAAGCATTACGGAGGAGGGAACCATGCAATCCTTCTGGATTATGCCGTACAGGCAATCCGGATCTGTTGCCGTCCAAAACAACGGTACGGAACCGGTCTTCCTCCAGATGAAGATTGCCGTTTCGCCCTACCGCTGGGAAAGCACATCGATGTACTTCCACACCGGCTGGCACGAGGAAGCACCCATTAAAACAACCCAACCGGTTGACTGGAACTATGTGCGGATCACCGGGAAAGGGGTTTATGCCGGAGATGTCCTTACCGTCCATGCCTTCTCGAAAGGCTGGTGGGGCGAGGGCGATGAAAAAATTTATGCCGATGGGGAGGATTTCCCTTCCCAGCTGGGAACGGGCCTCGAAGACTATTACGGCTTTGCCTGGGGAATGGCCCATGTATTCAGCTCCCCCTTCATTTCGGTACCGTTGCGCGATGCACGGGGAAAGGCCGACTGGAGCGGGTACACCACCATTTCCAGAATCCGGGTGCTCGACGCCATCCCCTTCAGCACCAGCCTCGACATGAACGTGGAGGCGTGGGTCCATGATTCCACGGTCTCCTTTTCCAATGCAACGTTCTGGTACGCACTGCCGGGGGCCAAAAGCAACCGAACAGCCGAAACGGCTGCCGTACGGCGGACATTGCCGGTTTATGAAGCCGGCCGGCCCGTTGAAAAACCCGGCATGCCCATGCCCGATCCTTCCGCCGGAGGACTGATTCCGCCTGCCGGCAACGGCACCATCAGGCAGGCCGGCAACCACACCGATTGCCTGGGGTGGCGTTCGACAGATGTACCGAAGCCGCTGGATTCCGACAACGACTCGGTTTACGGCACCGCCGGGTACTCGCTACCGGCTTGCAGGTACCTCGACCCCAGGACCATACAGTTCAGCGAGGATACCCTCCCTGCCCTGCCTTCCTGGGTGGCGGCAATACAGTATACGGGGGAAAACCACTGGACCGTTCCGGATGCCTGGCTAACCGATCCGAAGCAGCCTGGCAACTGGCTCATTTCGGGGGCAATCCGCAACAAAACCCCGAACGGCACCAAACCGCTGGTCAGCATCACACTCGGCAGGCAGGCGCCGTCCTCATTCCGGCTCGGCATCATGACCGACAACCTCGATGCATTCGTCCATAATGCACGAATCCGCATCACCGGCAGTACAGGCGGAGACAGCGGCTGGATGCCGGTGGCGGCATCCAACCGTCTGCCCGACTGGTATTTCTTTGATGTCACCGGCTGCAGTGCCGGCGAGGTGATTGCGGTCACTTTGCAAAGCACCGGTGCCGATAAGGATATTTCGGTCGGCGGAATTACCTTCGATGAAATCAGAAAATAAAATCGCAGCAGAATGAAAAAACTCCTCACCCTTTCCTTCACCGTAATCTGCAGCTTGCAGCTCCTGGCCGGCGAGCCCGGCTGGCCCGTATTCAGGCACTACGACCAGGCCCACCTGTCGAAGATCGTGCTGCCGATCGGGGGGATCGGCACCGGTACCGTCAACCTCGGCGGCCGGGGCGACCTGCGCCAGTGGGAGATCATGAACGTTCCCGGCAAGCAGAACCCGGGAGGCCCGAACAGGAATGATCTGGAGAGCATACCATCCGTGTTCTGCCTTTTTACAAAGACGGAAGACGGTAAGACGTCAAGTAAGTCGCTGACCGGGCCGCTGGAGTATTATCAGTATGAAGCCATGATGGGCCAGCCGGTGGAAAACCATGGCCTGCCCAGGTTCCGGGAGGCCAGCTTCGATGCCGCCTACCCGTTCGGCCAGGTAAACCTCTCCGACAAAGATGTTCCGGTGGATGTAAAGATCAGGGCCTTTAACCCACTCATACCCGGAGATGCCGATGCCAGCGGCATTCCAATTGCCGTGCTCCGCTTTGTCCTCACCAACAAAACCAATCAGGCGGTAACGGCATCGGTTTGCGGTGTGCTGGACAATTTTGTGGGGATCGACGGCAGCAAGCAGAAAACCGAGTGGAAGGGTGAACAGATGCTTTACGGCGCCAGCAAAAACAGGAACGAATTCCGCACCGGCCCGGTGGTTCAGGGCATCTACATGTACTCCGACGGTGTCGAACGCACCGATCCGGCATGGGGAACCATGGCCATCACCACCGATTCGAAGGACCGGGTGACGTATAAAACCTCGACTTCACCGCTGGGCTGGGGAAGCGAAATTCTCTCCTTCTGGGACGATTTCAGCACCGACGGGATGCTCACCAACACCCCGTACGACCAGCCCGACAAGCCTACCGGCGCCCTTTCAGCCCAGATCGAAATCCCGGCAAAAGGAACTAAAGAGATCACCTTTTACATCACCTGGCACTTCCCCAACCGCTTTGCCTGGTCGCCCACCCGGGTTGGCAATTACTATACAACGCAATACAAGGATGCCTGGGATGTGATCGCCAAAGTGCACGACCGGCTGCCCGGATTACAGGCAGAAACGATGAAATTCGTGAACGCATTCATTAACAGCGACTTGCCGGAACCCGTTAAGGAAGCCGCCCTGTTCAACCTCAGCACCCTGCGTTCACAGACCGTTTTCCGCACCGAGGATGGTACCATGTTCGGCTGGGAAGGGGTGATGGACCGTGTGGGTTCCTGCATGGGTTCCTGCACGCACGTATGGAACTATGAGCAGGCCACCGCCTTCCTTTTCGGCGACCTGGCCCGTACTATGCGGGTGGTGGAATTCGGGGTTTCCACCGATGAGATCGGTTTGATGAGTTTCCGTACCAACCTCCCGGCCGGCACCGCCAAACGGTGGGGCAAAGCCGCCGCCGACGGACAGATGGGCACCATCATGAAGATGTACCGCGAATGGCAGCTGTCGGGCGACGATGCCTTCCTGAAAAAATGGTGGCCCGATGTGAAAAGGGCCCTTTCCTTCTGCTGGATCGAAAACGGATGGGACGGGGATGTCGACGGCGTGATGGAAGGCTGCCAGCACAACACCATGGACGTGGATTATTACGGCCCCAACCCGCAGATGGAACTCTGGTACCTGGGAGCGCTCAGGGCCGGCGAGGAGATGGCAAAATACCTCGGCGACAAGGAGTTTGCAAAAAAATGCCGTGGCCTGTTCGAGTCCGGCAGCGCCTGGACCGACCAGAACCTTTTCAACGGCGAATATTATATCCAGCAGGTGAGGCCACCTATGAAGCTGGAAAACATCAACCCCCTGCTGCCGGCCGGCCAGGCCAGCCGCGACTGGGCTAACCCCGATTTCCAGCTCGGCAAGGGGTGCCTCGTCGACCAGCTGGTGGGACAGTTCATGGCCCATGTGTGCGGGCTGGGGTACCTCGTGAAACCGGAAAACATCGCCACCACGCTTAAATCCATCATGAAATACAATTACCGGCAGGGCATGTGGAACCACTTCAACCACCTCCGGTCGTACGTCTTCGACGATGAATCGGCCCTCCTGATGGCCGGCTACCCGTATGAGCGGCCCGAATACCCGTTCCCCTATTACAACGAGGTGATGACCGGGTTCGAATACGTCGCCGCCATTGGAATGCTCTACGAAGGCCAGACCGATGCCGGTCTCCTCTGCATCAAAAATATCCGCGACCGGTTCGATGGGTTAAAGCGCAACCCGTTCGACGAGATCGAATGCGGGCACCACTATGCCCGTGCCATGAACAGCTGGGCCGGTAACCTGGCCATCAGCCGGTTCCTCTGGTCGGGTGTGGAAAAATCGATGACCTTTACATCCGTTCCCGGCAACTACTTCTGGAGCAACGGTTACGCCTGGGGAACCTGCAAAGTGGAGGGGAAGAAAGCAACCCTTACGGTGCTCTCTGGCAAAGTTGAACTTAACCGCTTTACGCTGGAAGGCACAGGCAGCCTGAAACTGAAGGGTGCGGTACTCAATTCCGCCGCCAGCCCGGCCATGACTTTCGAAATCCTCTGATCCATCGGGCATGACCAGACTACCCGACAACGGTAATGAAAGCAGGCCTGTTAACGGACGCAGGAGGTTCATCGTCACCTCCGTGGCGGGAGCCGTTGCCGGCCTTTCCATTCCCGGCCTGCCCGCTTTGGCCGGCCGGCAGCCTGATCCTACGCCTGACCTGGCGAACCTTTTGAAAAGCGCCGGGGTTCCGGAAGCCGCAAGGTCCATCGGAATGGATTCTGAAAAGATATTTGGCCCGCTCGGGGAGAGCTCCCACCACAATTACCGGAACTACCGCTGGTCGGTTTCCTTCGCTGCCGGAGGTGGTCCGCTGATACAGGCCCTCCCGCCGGAAGAGGAAACGGGCTGGACACCCTGGGAAGAGTGGTATTCCATCGATGGCAGACCAGTGAGGCGTGCCGTCGTCCTCTTTCCCGTAAAAGAGATGACCCGCAACGTACCGAATTGGTGGGTTTTGGAAGAGAGCAGCACCGATCTGCAGCCTCGGTTCGCCCGGGTCCCGAAAACCCTCGGGGAACTGTTCCTGCGCGGCCGGATCTTCGAAGCGGCCGCTGCGGTGGGATTCGATGCCCTGAAGGTGATCATCGACAAGCTGACGCCTGCCGCCGAAAAGGCATACCTGTCGATGCGATGGTCGGTTGCCCCGCACCGCCTCGCCGCCGACCTCCCAGTGATCCAGTGTCTGCCGTCACCCGGTATGTCGGACCGGCTGCCCTGGGAAACATGGTATACTGATGGGCGTACTCCGCTCATACACCACGTTCACTACACAACACCCGCACCACTAACAGAAAAACTGCCCTGGCGCGAGCGGGATGGCGCCCCCCAGCGTCCGGCGGAACTATTCGGCAGAGAATGGTATTACTACAACGACGATTCGATGAACCCCGCCCTGGCGGATATAAAAGAGGTAATCCGATGAAATTCAACAAATTATATCAATTGTTAATTATCTTGTTATCAGGCATTTACATGTATACCGGGATGCCCGGCATCGCCTCCGGCAGGGCAGAAACGGTGAAACGAACCCAGGTCACCCTGCTCGGCAACGCATACGTCCAGGCCCGCTTCAGCCTGAATACCGGCAGGGTCGACCAGGAGTTCTACGCCCGGAAGAACGGGGAGTGGGTCCTCGTTGCCAGGGCCTTTCATCCGCAGGACCCCTTTCCCGCCGGCGGAAACCGGTTGTTTGATGAGGCGGCCGGCGGATTCCGTTACCTGGCCAATAACCATCTGACTTCGATTGGAGCAATTACAACAAGCGGCGATACCCGGAAGGTGGAGCTCACCGGCCTGGCCAACGGCATCCCCGTGAGGCAGGTGGTGACACTCACCGGCGACGAGGGCCGGTTCCATTTCGAGGTGTCGGCAACGCTGCCCGGCCAGCCGGCAAAACTGGAATACCTGCTCTCCGCATTCGCCTTCAATTTCGACGGTGTCCCGGAATTCGTCCACACACCCACCCTGAAATACAATGAAATCCGGTGGCAAACACCTGCTGAACAGCAGGTTATCGGCGACCGCAGTTTCCATTCCCCGGCGGTGATATTGCAGCAGGACGGCCTCTTCGTCTCGCTGGTGCCCGACCTCGACAGGGTGAACGATAAAAGGATCGTTTCGCCCGACGCAAGAAGGACCATTATGATACCCCGGAATCAGTTCTCGGTACCCGTTGTGGCCGAAAAGTACACCATGCCCACGGCGCTCGACCTGAACGTAATAACCGGTCTCACCAGCCAGCCCGTATTCTCGTTCGGCCTGATCGACAATGTAGTGCAGCACCACATTCGGTACCTCCACCCCGGCGACGGGTCCATGGTCAGGACACTGGATTCCCCGGAGCCAGCCTATGGATTCGATCTCTTTGTAAGTGCCGATACGCCGGAAGATTCAGGCTATCAAAAGATAACAAGGTTTATCTGGGCAAAATACGGACATCCGCTCTTTACCGGGAAACGCCATCTGGCCATGCCCTTCGCCGAATACGTGAAAACCGTCCAGGATGTGACATTCGTTCCGATGGCTGTTCAGCCCGGTGTGGAAGGCTATAAAAACGAAGGTTCGTTCCTCTCCTTCGACCTGAACGGTGTACCCTGCGGGGGATACCGGAGCGCCGTTCCCGGATGGCTCGATGCCTTGTGGAACTGCATGTTCTGGAACAACGTACGGGACGCATCGGGCTTCTGGTTCTGGGGTAAAAAACTGAATGACTCCACCCTGACCGATAAGGCGCACCGGATCATCAACCTTGCGCTGGCCGCCCCGCAGAACGCCTTCGGCCTCTTCCCGATCATCTACCGGGCCTCCCTAAAAAGCTGGCAGAACAACAGTTTCGATGTGCTCAACGGACAATACGGCCTCTTCAGCTCGGGTCCGGCCTGTGGTACGTACGATGTGGTATCCATGAGCATGACCGCCACCAGGCTGTTGGAATACTACCGCAATTGCGAAGCCGACGGCCGAATTCTGCCTTACGTGAAAAAATACGGCGACTGGCTTGCGGGGGCAGTCAACCCCGACGGCACGATCCCTTCCTATGTCGGCACAAACATGAAACTCTCCGATGTCTTGCTCGCGAGCGCACAGCCCGCAGCGGGCATGTGGTTCCTTGCTGAGCTGAGTGCGGTGACAGGTGACCCGAAATACCTTGCTGCGGCCGAAAAGATCGCCGCCTACCTGGTCCGCGAGATCCTGCCCCGCCAGAAATGGATCGACCTCGAGCAGTATTTCTCCTGCGGCGCCAAGCCCCTCACCTTTACGGGTGATGAGGAGCAGGGCCAGCCGGCCCGCGGCAACCTCAGCGTGGCGTGGGCGGCCAAGGGATTTGCCGCCCTTTACCGGGCCTCCGGAAAACAGGAGTGGCTGTCGGCCGGGGAAAAGTGCATCGACTACCTCACCTTCACCCAGTGCAGCTGGGACCCCCACTACATCTATACCGCCTATCCCTTTGGCGGTTTCACGGTCGATAATTCCGACCATGCCACCTACCTCGATGCCCGCCAGGCCGAATATGCCGAACCATTCATCTGGTTCGGAAAGACACTGGGCCGGCAGGACCTTATCGAAAGGGGCGTTGCCGCAGCCCGGTCATCGGTGGTGCTGATCAACCATCCGCTGCACAAATCCAACGGGATATACGAGTACACCAACATCTACCCGTTCGGCCTGGGACCGGAAAACATCGACCATGAAGGGCACCCCCAGTCGGCCATGCGAACCCATCCCGGATGGGGAGAGGGATCCGGCGTATTTACGGGATTATCGGACGCCAGCCGTGAACTCGGTGGGGCCTATATCAATATTGAAAAAAACCTCTCTGTCGGGGTAGATGGCGTTACGGTAAAAGAATTCAGCCTCGCAGGCAACACGCTTTCGGTATCCATGGCTTCCATGCTCGATATCCTGAAAGAGCCCTGGACAAAGCCCTATGACATCACCCTGAAGGTTGACGGGCTCGATCACGAAGTGCTTTACACGCTGATCCTCAACGGGGAACGCACCGACAGCCTTCCCGGAAGGAAACTGGCAGGGCTGGTGATTTCAGCCTTTCCAGGAGGGGATATGTTTGTCGACCAGGCAAGCCTCGGGGGAACAACCGGATATGATTTTTCCATCTACCCCAACCCTTCCAGCGACCGGGTAAACATCGAAACCGCCAAGGGGTTCGACCGGCTTCGGTACTATTCGCAGGCGGGCAGGCTCATCTCCGGAGAAGCGTTCATCCCGGCCCGCAAAAAGCTTTGCAATATTTCGAGCCTTCCTGCCGGGGTCTATTTTCTTGAGGTATCTGACGGGGAGAGTTCAGCGATAAAAAAACTGGTGAAAATAAAATGACCGAGTTCAGTAACGACCCAAATCAACAGCTATGAAAACGATTAAAACCCTGATATTTTGCTTACTGATGGCAAACATCGGATTTGCTTTCCCCCAGGACAGCAAACCATGGTACCGGTTTTCAGATGACGGTACCGAATGCACGGTGTTGAAGCGCGACCTGCCAACACCCTGGTTCAACCGCCTGTCGAACAACTTCCTCACCGCCTGGGTCACCCACCGCGGAGGCATCGAGGTGTTCATGTCGGATCCCAGTATCAATGCCCTGACCAACCCGCAGGAGGTGTCAGGCAATTTTTGGGTGCGGGCCGAAGAGACCGGAAAATACACCTGGGTGAACAACCCCGAATCCGAAGATTCCTGGGAATGCCGGGTGGGGCTTGGTTACAACCGGATCATCTGCGTCAAGGACCAGGTGAAATCGGAAATCACCTATTTCATCCCGCTGAAGGACAATGTGATGCTGATGCAGGTGCGGCTCACCAACCTCTCCTCCACTGCCCGCAGGTTGTCGGTTTTCGGCCAGGTGGAATGGAACCTGGGTGACCACAACAAATTCATCGTTTACCGGGGTGATGGCAGGGCCGGGAGCCAGCAGAACCTGTACAAGAAGGCTACCTATGAAGACAATGCCATCTGGGCCATCCAGCCCGACTGGATCAACGTAGGCCTCTGCCGGGCCTGGCCCTACACTGGATTTCTGAGCGCCAATACCCCGGTTAAATCGTTCGAAACCATCCGGAGGCTTTTCCTTGGTACCAAACTCGACTTCGCCCATCCGAAGGAGGTTGCCGACGGAAAACTTTCGGGCACCAACTTCTGGAGCGAGGACGATTTCCCCTGGGGGGTGCTTCAGACAGAAGTATCGCTTGCCGGCAAAGGGGAATCTGTGGTCACCTACATTCTCGGAATGGATTACACGAAGGAGGGATCGGCAGCACTGATCCGGAAATACCAGGACCAGAAAATGGTGGATCAGGAATTTAACCGGATGAGCGCTTTCTATACCGACCTGGTGAAGAACAGCATCAATTCAAAAACTCCGGATGCGGCCAACGACAGGATCGTGAACATCTGGACCAAGTACCACTGGAACCAGATGATCAAGCGCAGCGAGAACGACCCCGCCATCGCCGGGATCGGATTCTGGAACTACGGCATCGAAGGGGGAACGCTCGGCGTTCACCCGGAGCACACCACCCTGCCCTTCATCCAATCGGTGAACGACCAGATGGTCGAATACCTGCTGAAATGCCAGACCGACAATATTTCGCACACCGAGATTGCCACCAGCTTCCCGGCCATGCGGTATGCCGACATCCAGAAGGAGCCGAAGGATTACAAGGCGGCGAGCCCGTTCAAGGTTCCGCACCATCACGACTCCTATGGGTACCTTTTCTCGATTCTCAACTACATCAGGGAAAAGGGGGACAAGGATTTCATGAACCGGGAATTTCCTTATCTCGAAGGTACCACCGGGACGGTATGGGATCATGTTGACAGGGCTTTTATCATTGCGCTGTCGGGTTTGTCGGTGAATGGCCTTCCCCGGGTCCCGGCCAATGTGGGGGACTGGATGGACGAATTTACTAAAATGAGCCAATACGGTCAGGCCGAGAGCGTTATGTTCGGCATGGAGCTATGCTACTGGCTAAAGGAATACGCAGCCATTGCCGGAAAGACAGGAAGGCCCGACCTGGCAGCCAAATGGCAAAAGAACTATGATTTTATGAAGGATGCACTGAATAAAACATCCTGGGACGGAGACTGGTATGCTGCCCTGTTTTCCGACCGTAATGGCAAACGCACGCCCAGAGGGGTACATACGGATAAAGAAGGGAAGATCTACCTCAATTCACAATCGTGGGCTGTCCTTAGCGGGGTTGCCGACAAGGAAAGGGCTGATAAATGCATGAATTCTGTAAAATCCATGCTGATAAGCGATTTTGGCCCGATGGTCTTTGCTCCTTCCTACACGACCTATGATGAATATGTCGGCACCCAGTCGATCTATGCCCCTGGATTCCGGAATGCCAATATCTACCCCAGGCCTGTGGGGTGGGCCATCATCGCTGCAGCCATGGCCGGCAAGAACGATCTGGCCTGGGAAATGTACCATAAAACATCACTCTCGCACCAGACTGAAAAGATGGACATTTACCAGTGCGAGCCCTATGTTTATCCCGAGAATTATGTCGGCCCCGACCACCGGCTGGCCGGCAAGGGCCAGTTCCAGTGGTGCTTCGGCGAAGCTACCGGCTGGATGTGGATCGCCTACAACTATTACCTGCTGGGAATCAGGCCGGAATTTGAAGGACTGGTGATCGATCCGAGGATGCCGAAGGAGTGGAAGGAATTCAGCGTTGAGCGGCCCTTCCGTGGCGATCACTATTCGGTGCTGGTAAAAAGAAATGACAGGCTCGCACCGGGCGATCTGAAAATCCAGCTGGACGGGAAGGCCGTGAAAGGAAATCTGATCATACCGGTTAAGGATGGGAAAACTCATCAGTTGAATGTTGAAGTGGGCCCGGCATTGAACTAATGATATCTTCCATGTCAAAAAAAAATACATGGGTTATTTTGATTGTAAGTCTGACAATGATGTCAGCTTGTACCCATTCCGGATCAAGGCTTCTGATACCGGAAGATAAAAAGCTTCCGGAAGCCTGGATCTCCTCATTGACCTCCCGGGGCAAGCCTGAAGTCTGGAGCAGTGGCCAGTTGCGATACATCGGGATGCCGGTGGGAGGGATTGCCTGCGGCCAGCTGTACCTTGCCGGTGATGGAAGGTTATGGTTGTGGGACATTTTCAAGAGTAATTACTCCCGGGAAGATGTTACAGGTTTAAAGCTGGACCTGATGACCATGAACGGGCACTATACAAAACCCGTGGATTCAGACGGAGGAATTTACAGCACTCGCAACGGCGCGGCTGTGGATCAGGGATTTGCCATCAGGATAAACACAGACGGTAAAACGCGGTTCCGGACCCTGGACCAGAAAGGATTCCCGGAGGTCAGTTTTCGGGGTGAATACCCCGTTGGAAAGGTAAAATACACTGATAAAGAGTGTCCGGTAAGTGTTCAAATGGAGGCCTTTGCTCCATTCATCCCGCTGGATGAGGCAAATTCAGCCTTGCCGGCTACTATCCTGGCCTTTACCATTACGAATAATGGCGGATCAACAGCTGAAATAGGGTTGGCGGGGTGGCTGCAAAATGCGGCCTGCCCCTATGACAGTCAGGCTTTTCTGGGGCAGAGGCAAAATACTTTGCGCAAGCAGGACGGACTCTTTATGCTGCATTGCGAAATCGAACCTTCCCCGGGGAAAGGGCTGGAAAAGCATCACGGCTTTGGTTCATTGGCACTTAGCCTTATAGGTGCCGGTTCCGATACCATTTATGGTAATCCTGATTTGGTTGCACCTTTGGCTGACTCCCTTTTTTCAACCCGGTTCGCCACTAATGCCCGGGGATCAAAAACACTGGATACCAAACTGGTTGGTTCGCTTGGGCAGATCTTTACCCTTGCACCTGGGCAGCAACGTACACTCACCTTCCTGTTAACCTGGTATTTCCCGCTGCACCAGGAAAAGGGTGGAGGAAGCGAATTGCCGCAAGCAAAAGATTCTGCCGACCCTGACTTCCAGGTCAACGGGAGGCTGGAGATGGCGCAGATAAAAGATTTTGCCGTCCTTAGCCGCCATTATAAGCCATGGTTCACCAGTGCGGCCGAGGTTGCCGGCGTTATTGCCTTAAATTACGACAGACTGGCAGGCAATACCCAAAAATGGAACCAAACCTGGTACAGATCAACATTGCCTTACTGGTTACTCGACCGGACAATGATCCCCACCGATGCACTGGCAACTCAAACGGTGCATTGGTTTGATAATGGCAGGTTCTGGGGATGGGAAGGAGTTGAAAGTTGCGGAGGTACATGCACCCATGTTTGGAACTATGCCCAGGCTATGTCGAGGTTATTTCCACAATTTGAGAGAGGCTTGCGTGAAAAAATCGATTATGGCCTGGCTTTTAATCCAATAACGGGGGGTATCTCAAACCGGGCCGAGATTGAAGCAAGCCCGGCCATGGATGGTCAGGCCGGAACGATCCTGAGAACCTGGCGCGAGCATACGATGTCGATGGATGATGCCTTTCTTCGCAGGGTATGGCCGAAATCCAAAAAAGCCATACAGTGGCTGATCTCGCAGGATCCGAAGCATCGTGGAATCATGGAAGGGGCACAGCCCAACACCCTTGATGCAACCTGGCTTGGCCCGATGGGCTGGATTTCGTCGGTTTATTGCGGTGCGCTCCGGGCCGGGCAGCAAATGGCCACGGAAATGGGGGATACAGGCTTTGCTGATACCTGCCGGATGATCGCAGATAATGGCTACTCCAATATTCCGAAAGTCCTTTTCAACGGAGAATACTTTATTCATATCCCGCCTGATTTCAACCATATCAATACGAACAGGGGATGCCACATCGACCAGGTCCTGGGGCAATCCTGGGCTTCCCAGCTGGGTTTGCCGAGGGTTTTGCCAAAGGCTGAAACGGTTTCGGCCCTTGATGCAATCTGGAAGTATAATTTCGCCCCGGATGCAGGAGGATACGCTGTTAACCATACTGTTATCAAAGGGCACCGGATCTATGCTGAGAAAAACGAAGCAGGTCTGGTCATGACGGCCTGGCCGTACGGGGGAGATTCCGTCGCAGTCCCCGCAGGCACGGCCTGGCCTGTTGGCGGAGATTCCCCGGCAGCTCCGGGAATGAAAAACAGGACCGAGGATTTTAAAACGTGGATAGGTCCCGGTGGCTATTTCGATGAATGCATGACCGGCTTTGAATACCAGGTGGCGGCTCACATGATTTATGAGGGCAGTGCGGGCAGTGAGCTGGTCAGGAAGGGTTTGGCCATTGCCCGTGCCATTCACGACCGGTATGCTCCCGAAAAGCGAAATCCGTACAACGAAATCGAATGTGGCGACCATTATTCCCGTGCCATGGCGGCTTTTGGAGTCTACCTGGCCGTTTGCGGGTTTGAATACCACGGTCCTAAAGGGATCATCGGTTTTGATCCGAAAATTTCTCCGGAAGACTTTACATCTGCCTTTATTACCGCTGAAGGCTGGGGAACCTTTTCTCAAAAAAGGGAATCCGGAAAGCAAGAGAATACGCTGGTGCTGGAGTATGGCAGGCTTAATCTGAATCAGTTTAAAATTCAGCTGGAAAAGGGTGAAATGGTGTCGCAGGTAACTGTTAACGGACGAAAAACCGTTGAATTCAGCTTCTCTGAAGAAACGGGGGAAATGAACATTAATTTAAATAACTACCTATTTTACAAGGGAGATGAGCTTCAAATCATTTGTTCACTGAATAAATCACTTTGAAATGGCCGAAACTCCAAATACTATGGGAAAAATAATTCAGCCGGACGGGGATACTGTCTATCCGGAAATCTATCTGGCCTTAGATAACTGCTTCGCATCGAAGCGGTATACCGAACCAGCCGACTGGACCGCCCTGATCCGGGATCTGGGCATCAGGCATATCGAAGCCAGCGCCGATAACGAATGCGATCCGCTCTACCAGGGAACCGGTTACCTGCAGCGGTGGTCGTGCAAGGTGATGGAAGCGTGCCAAAGGAACGGCGTATCCATCGCAAACCTCTACTCCGGTCACGGAACCTACTCCACGCTCGGCCTGGGCCACACCGACCCGGAGGTGCGCAGCCGCATGCTCAACAACTGGCTCAAGCCGATGGTGGAAACGGCGGGCAACCTGGGGGCCGGCCTCGGATTCTTCTGCCACGCTTTTTCGAACCCGGTGCTGCAGGATCCCGGACTTTACCGGAATTATCTCGATGAGCTCATCCGCAACCTGGCGGAGACGGCTTTTTACGCGGAGGCGGCCGGCTGCAGGGCCATCGGGCTCGAGCAGATGTATTCGCCCCACCAGGTGCCCTGGACCATCGGAGGTGCCCGGGAACTCATCGGCAGCGTGAGTGCCGCTGCGGGAAGCCCCTTCTACATCACCATTGATACCGGTCATGCTTCGGGACAACGGAACTTCAGGAAACCATCGAAAGAAACGATCACCAGGTACTTTGACGGGATGTCGGAAAAGATCTGGATCGGACCGGATGCTGCCTGGAAGCTGCTGGAAGAAAGACAGAAGACGGAAGACATTAGACAGAAGACAGAAGACGGAAGACTTGAAGAGGTTGCGGATCGGATAATCAGGGAAATGGACAAATATCCGTATCTATTTGCCAGTGAGGAAGATGGCGATACCTATAGATGGATGGAGGAGCTGGCCTGTTATTCACCCATTATCCATCTCCAGCAGACCGACGGGAAGGTATCGGGCCACTGGCCGTTTACAAAGGCAAACAATGACAGGGGGATCATCGATGGCCGAAAGGTTCTGGAAGCCATAAAGGCCTCGTTCGACAAGCAACAAACCATGCAGGTGAAAAAAGTTGACCGGATCTATCTCACCATCGAGGTATTTGCCTCCACTGGCAGCATTAATTATCACACAATAAAGGAATTAAAAGAAACCGTCGCCTGGTGGCGGCAATTCATCCCCGACGACGGTCTGCGGCTGGATCAGTTGGTTTAACACAAAATTTAAATAACATGAAAACACGCGCCCGGATTCTCAGATTGATCACGAATGCTTCGATGGCACTCCTGTTCATGGCATTTACGGGCTGCGGGGCCCCGGAAAAGAAGGACCCCGCAGTCACAGTTCATCAGGAGGGCCCCGTCACCGAGATCGCCAACGGTCTGGTGAAGGGAGTGTTTGAACAGAAAGGCGCCACCCTGGTCCAGTCGTTTTACGTGGCAACCGGCAAGGGATGGGAGCTGGTTGCCTCCTCGCTCGAACGGCCGGCTGTAACCGGTACGGGGATCACTCCCCTGTATGGCCGGGGAGATGGCTTCGCCAATGAATACCGGGTTATGGTTCAGGAGGCGCTGCAATCTGCGCGTGTTGCCGAAAATACCCCCGACCAGGCCCGGGTCGTGCTGTCAGGCACATCAGGTGGGACAAAGGTAGAACAGACGGTCACCCTCTCCCGCGGAGCGGATCTCTTCCATGTGGAAGTTACCGCGCTGCTGGAGGGCTCCGCACCCAAAACCGAATACCTGCTCTCCTCGCTGGTATTTGCTCCTGCCGGTGAGCCCGACTTCCGCTTTACGCCGGCGGTGAAGCGGGCCGACGATGATGTGGTCGGCGACCGCAAATTCTTTGCCCCCGCCACCATCCTGGAAAAGGACGGCCTGATGATGGCCCTGGTACCCGACCTCAACCTGATCGGGGAAAGCAAGGTATATGCACAGGGCGCCCGGCCTCAAAAGCACCCCAAGGTATTTGCCATCCCGGTCGACACCACAAAAATCCTCTTCCCCACGGGCATGGACCTCTGCCTGAATTCCGGCATCACCCCGCAACCGGTTGTGACCTATGGGTTCATGGATTACTGGACCGAGCAGCACGTTTACTGGAGGCATGAAAACAGCAACGGGGAACAGGTAAGGACGCTTTCAGAAAACAGGCTGACATACGGGTTCTACCTCTTCCTGAATGCCGGCGTGGAGAAATATCGTGGTTATGAGCGGGTATCTGCCTGGTTATGGGAACAGTACGGATCTAAAACATTTCAACTGCCCAGACCGCAGGTTTTGCCCTTCGCTGAATACTCAAAGATATGCTATCCGGCCTCGTTCGCATACCAGGGATATGACGTTTCACCCGGACCCGTGGTTACGAACCGCACCGGAAAGCCCGAACTGGCATCCTACCAGGAATGGGAAATTAACGGAGTACCGGTCGGCGGATTCCGGCTGTCGGCGCCGCAGTGGTACCAGTTCATCTACAACACGGCCTGGTGGAACAACGTGTGCGACGCCACCGGGATCTGGTACTGGGGGAAAAAGACGGGCGACTCCTCGCTGCTCGACAAGGCGCGAAGGATCATCCGGTTCACCCTGGCATCACCCCAGAACGAGGGAATTTTTCCCGGGCTCTACGATATCAATAAACACACCTGGCAGCTCAGTTTGTGGAACCCTCCCATGGAAGGATATGATCCCTCCTTTGTAAGTTCCTACTGGGGTTACAACAACAGCGTAGGCGTTTACCAGACGGCATCGGCCAGCGTAACGGCCGGTTTCCTTATGCACTACCGCCTGAACTGCGAAAATGATCCGGGCATCCTGCCGTTTGTGCAGCGTTACGGAGACTTCCTGGTGAACCATATGGATGCCGCCGGCTGCGTGCCCGGCTGGTTCAGCCCGAAACTCGAGCCGGTGCCGAGCATGAAATGGAACGCCGACGGGGGTGCCCACATCTGGGTGCTCAGCGAGCTGTTCAAGGCAACCGGAGATAAAAAGTATGCCGATGCTGCGGAAAAGATGGCCGGTTTCATGATCCGCGAGGTGATGCCGCACCAGAAATGGTATGACTTCGAAACCTTCTATTCCTGTGCGGTTAAGCCCGAGACGTTTTATGATGCCCGGACCGGCCAGTACCCGGCCAACAACATGTCGACCTCCTGGGCGCTCGAGGGGTTTGCCTCGCTTTACGAAGCCACCCAGAATAAAGAATACCTGTCCGCCGCTGAGGCTGCCGCCGACTATTCCCTCTTCTACCAGGCCATCTGGTCGCCGCCCTACATTTATACCGCCTATCCTTTCGGCGGATTCTCGTCGCAGAACAGCGATGCCGAGTGGCTCGACCAGCGCAGCCACCGCTTCACCGACGGGCTCATGCGGATCGGCCTCCTCGCCGGCAGGCAGGACCTGGTGGAGCGTGCCGTTGCAGCCGCCCGATCATCGCTCACCCTCGTAAACCTTCCGCAAAGCGTGGAGAATGATGTGTACAAATACCCCAACTACCCGCTCGGATTAGGCCCGGAAAACATCGACCACGAAGGATTTCCCCAGATGCCCCTCCGTTCCGGTCCGAGCTGGTGCGAGATCGGCGGTCTGGCCGCCGCAGCGCACCTCATGAACCGCCTTGGAGGCATCTACATCAATTTTGAAAAAAACATTGCCGTGGGCATCGACGGGGTTTCGGTCGTCAGTTACAGCCTGAAAAACAACAAGATGAATATTGAACTGAAATCCCTTCTGGCCGGCCTGAAAGTTCCGTACCCCGAAAATTTCGCCATTGACATGCGGATCGAAGGGGTTCCTGAAAAGGATTACGAGCTGACGATCAATGGTGGTAAGGCACTGGATGTAAAAGCTATTGACCTGACCCGGATAAAACTGGACATAATGCCTGATGGACAGATCAGGTCCCAGTTGCAGGCCAGCCGGTAGTAAAAGGCTCCTCCGCACCATTCAAAGATGAACAACCTTAAACATGTGCCAACTCTCCTCTTGCCCTCCATCCTGGCAAGCCTCCTTTTTGCCTTCGCCGGCTGCAGCCGTCCTGAACCGGACGAGCCTTTCCTGATGCGAAAAAAACAGGACCAGGGGTTGGCCAGCGGTTTGTGGTATTACGATGAAGAGAGGGGCCTGACCCCACTCCAAGGGCAGACCACCGTGACAATAGCCGACCTGCAAGGTCCGGGCATCGTTAGGATGTTACGCATGTCGCAGTTGAGTATGACCGCATCGAAGGACCTGCCGCGGGGCCTGGTGCTCGAAATCTATTACGACGATGCCGTAAAGCCTGCCGTACAGGTGCCTGCTGCCGATTTTTTCGGGGATGGATGCCAGGGCAAAGGCATTTACTATGCCTCGCATTACCTGGAAAAGGTTCCGGAGGCTTACAACTGCTACATTCCGATGCCATTCCGGAAAAGGATCATCATCCGGCTCCGTAACGATACGGACATCTATTATGCCGGGTACAGTGCAGTGGAGTATGAAAAACTTCCGGCCTGGAACCGGGGTTACGGATACTTCTATGCCACTTTCACGCGGAAGTCTTTCCGTCTGCAGCCGGAAACCAGCGTTGAATTCTTCAGGGTGGCCGGATCCGGGCAGCTGCTGGGACGGCAGATGAGCGTGGTGACAAGCTCCCCGCTTTACACGGGAAACCTTGGATGGGTTATGGAGGGGAACAATTACTTCAGCGTTGACGGCAGGGAAAAGGAATTCAACTACCTGGGAACCGAGGATGCGTTCGGATTCAGCCATGGATTTTCGAAACCCTGGGTAGGACCGCACGGAGGGATCACTCATGTCGTCCACAGGGAAATAAAGCCTGGTACCGATACGGCCGAGCTTTCCATTTTCAGGTTGTACGACCATATGCCGGTCAGGTTCGAAAAATCTTTTTCCTGGACCATCAACTGGCAGTATGAAACGATGTTCGCCTGGCCGCAATACTGGAGGCGGGAAACAGCAGCAGATGGCGGGTGGGTTGATTATGCGGCGGTCACTTACTGGTACATGGACTCCCCCGCCGGATATGACCACGATCCGCTTGCCCCGCTGACCGAACGTTCGGAAAATCTCCTGCCTCCGGATCCCCGTTCGCCTGTATTTGCATTCCCGGAGCCTGACCTGGAACCGTCCATTAAGGAGGCTTTCAGCAACTTGAATGTCGATCCGGACCCGGTAAATACGATTTCCACGGAACAGGACATGAAACGGATCCGGATCACCGGCGCCTATCCCTTGACGCATCCCTTCTTCATCGACCGGCCTCATCCCATCACCTGGCAGCCTGGAGACAACGGCCATACCGGCCAGCCCAACCCGGGCCGCACCGGCATAGTCGCCGTTCACCCGGCAAGTCTGGATACTCCCTGCCAGTTGTTTAGGAAGGTGAAAATCCCGGATGCAGGTAAGCCTTCGCTGCACGTGGCAGTTTCCGGCGATCCATACGGCCCCCGCGGGGCTCGCTGGGAGGGTGAAGACGACTTCGTCATGCGGGTCGGTATTTACGATGGGCAATCGACCACCTGGCTCGACCGGCAGATCCTTGAACCCGGGGATAAACCCGATGTAAAAAACTGGCATCTGTTTGATTATGAGCTATCCGCCTTTAAAGGGAAAACCGTCCTGATCGCAGTGGAGGTCCCTGCCGGCGGATTGAATAACCATTGGTTCAATGAAGAGGCCTTTTTCGATGAAATCAGTGTGAACGTGGAAAAGTAAAAAATGAATCATGCAAAACCGGATCCTGATATCGTTGACCTCCTTGCTCCTGGTTGTTTCCTGTACTCCGGAAAGGAGCGACAAAAATTGGCGTCCGGCCACCGGGCCCCTTACCACCCCATGGACCAGCGCAGTCACCCCCGACCAGGTGCTGCCCGAATATCCCCGGCCCCAGATGGTCAGGCCCGACTGGCTCAACCTGAACGGCGAGTGGAGCTTCGCCCTCGACCCCGGGCGTTCCGGGCACGAGCGCGACCTGCCGCGCAGCCACGGCTTCGACCGCCGCATCATCGTGCCGTTCTGCCCCGAGAGCCGGCTCTCCGGCGTCGGCCAC
>CAYWHP010000060.1:0-14970 GCA_964457845.1 uncultured Porphyromonadaceae bacterium
TACCCTTACACGAACTGCCTGTGTCATCCCCGCGAAGGCGGGGATCGCCATCCTATCAAAATTTTATATAATTGATAATCAGCCAATTATCAAAATATTGAAAAAATATTTAGTACTATGTGATACAAGATACTAAAATTATATTCTATCTTTGCATAGGAAACAACAATGTTAAAGACAGTACTCTGAACAATTAAACTAGTGTGTTATGAAAAGGACTATTCAAATCAATCTGGCAGGCACGATTTTCAATATCGATGACGATGCCTATGAAATTCTGCACAGCTACCTTAACGCGGTTGAACGCCAGTTCATGTCGAGTGTTGAGGGGCGCGAAGTGATTAATGATCTCGAAACCCGCATGTCGGAACTCTTTACCGAGCGCCTCAAGCCGCTCCGGCAGGTTATTGCCGCCGAAGATGTGCGCGAAGTGCTCAAGGTGCTGGGCAACCCCGAAGATATCGGCGGCCGTGCCGACAGCGGTTACCGCAGCGCACCGAATTACGGTCCGCGTTACGACGGCCCGCGCCGCAGCCGCAGGATCTACCGCGACATGAACGACAAGTCGCTCGGCGGAGTATGCTCCGGCCTGGCCTGGTATTTCAACACCGATCCGCTGCTTATCCGTATCCTGTTCGTGATCGGCCTGTTCATGGGCTTCGGATTCCTGCTCTACCTGGTTCTCTGGATCGTATTGCCGCAGGCAGCCACCACCGAACAGATCCGTGAAATGAAAACCGGCTCGAACTACTTCTGATCAAATCCAGTCATGAAAACAACAATCAGCATCACGAACCTTGTTATAGCCGTCGCCATCGGCCTGCTTACCCTGACGGGCTGTCAGGGGGGTATCATCGGAAACGGCAAGGTGGAAACCCGCGACGAGGCCATCGGGAATTTTTCCCGGGTCGACATTTCCGGGAACTTCCAGGTCTTTCTGGAACCCTCGGAGAAGCCGTATCTGAAAATGGAAATGGACGAGAACCTGTACGATATTGTCAAGGTTCATGAGGAAGGGGAAACACTGCGGATCGAAACCCGCGTAACCATCATGCAGGCACGCAAGAAGGTGCTGCACATCGGAATCCGGGATCTGGAGAGGATGGATCTGTCCGGTGCCATACGGGTGGTTTCCGATTCGGTACTGAGGCTCACCAAACTCGACATCTCCATGGCGGGCGCCGGGCGCCTCGATTTTGAGATCGAGGCACGGCAGCTTAAAATCGATATCTCGGGGGCTTCCGAATGTGATTTCCGCGGGAAGGTGGATAAATTCAGGGTTCATCTCTCGGGTGCCGGCGACATCGATGCCGGTGATCTGATTGCCCAGGATGTGGAAGTCGACCTTTCCGGTGCAGGTGGTGCGCGGGTGTACGCAAAAGAAATGCTCGACGTGTCGATCTCCGGCATGGGTTCGGTCCGTTACCGCGGCGAGCCCCAGATCCGGAAGAACATCTCGGGCCTCGGGTCATTAAAAAGAGATTAATATTATAAGTCATGGAAAACGAAAAAGTTGAAAACGTAAAAGCCCAGATGCGCAAGGGTGTTCTGGAGTATTGCATCCTGATGATTCTGAATCAGCAGGACTGCTATGCCACGGATATCCTCCGCAAACTGAAGGATGCCCGGCTGATCGTTGTGGAAGGCACGCTCTACCCGCTGCTTACCCGCCAGAAAAATGCCGGCCTGCTGAGCTACCGATGGGAAGAGTCGCCCTCGGGCCCGCCAAGAAAATACTATGCGCTCACCGATACGGGCCGCGAATTCCTGAAGGATCTCGATGCTTCGTGGATCGACCTGGTTGATGCCGTTGCACTGATTAACAAACAATCCTGATCACACGAACATGAAAAAGTCAATTAAAATAAACCTGGGCGGCCTGGTCCTGCATGTTGATGAAGATGCCTACGACCTGCTGCGCAGTTATCTCGACCAGATTCAGCTTCGATTCAGCCAGGTGCCTGGTGAATCGGAAATCCTGAGCGATATTGAGACCCGCATGGCCGAGCTCTTTCAGGAGAAGCTTGTTCCCGGCAAAGAGGTGATAAGCCTTACGGATGCACAGGAGGTTATCGCTGTAATGGGTAAGCCCGAAGAGATCGGGGAAGTCGGCGATGAGGAGGTTCCGCCTTCAGCTGCCCCTGGCTACCGGGCTGGCCGCCGCCGTGTTTTCCGCGATCCCGCCAACCAGCGGATCGCCGGGGTTTGTGCCGGTTTGGGCGCCTATTTCAAGGTCGACCCGCTGATGATAAGGATCCTGTTCGTGGTTATCACCCTGGCCTATGGCACGGGTATACTCATTTATCTGGCCTTGTGGCTGGCTGTGCCCGAGGCACGTACCTCTGCCGAAAAGCTGGAAATGTACGGTGAAGAGGTTAATGTATTCAATATCGAACGCCAGGTGCGCAGCAACTATCCGGGCGATCCGGATGCGGCAGGTTACCGCGAACCCGTCAGGGGCAGCCGCGAAACAATCCTTGGCCGGATGGTGAGGGCTATCGGCCGTATAATTCTGGTCTTCTTCAAGGTCATCGGGATGATCATCGCCTTCTCTTTCATATTTGCCGGCATCGTTCTTCTTGGCGCAGTGATCGGCGTAGCCGTAAGCGGCAGGCCCTGGCTGATCCACGGGGATACCTGGGCGACTGACTTCAGCCTGAACGAAGTGATGGGCTTCTTCGTGTCGCCCGTTACAGGGACTATCGCCTTCATCTGCATAATTCTGCTCGTTGCCATACCGCTTTTTGGCCTGATATACGGCGTACTAAAGGTGATTTTCCGTTTCAGGAGCCGGAACCGGGTTGGCGCAGTAAGCCTTTCAGGAATATGGTTCATCTCATTAATTATTCTGATTGTACTCGCCGTTCAGGAGGGAGTGCAGTACTCCGCTACGGAACGCGTCAGCGAGGAAAAGGAGCTTGTTCTTCAAAAAGACAAGCTGCTGACTGTGAAATCATTACCTGTTGAAGAGGACCGGTGGGGCAACACGGAAGGATTTGATTACCATGGCAGGTTCCGCATATCTCACGAAACCGATTCGGTGAGTCTGGTGATCCGTCCCACGATCCGTATCGAGTACAGCGACGATTCGATTGCCGGGGTGAATGTGCGCAAGACCGCACGTGGTGCGAATTACCGCCAGGCCCGCGATCATGCCAATCAGGTGTCGTACGCCTATACGGTGAGCGACTCGGTACTGCTGTTCAACCCGATGTACCGCATCACCGGCCGCGACCGGTTCCATGCGCAGGAGGTGGAGGTCACCATCGACCTGCCGACCGGAACACGCATCTATCTCGACCCCACTATGAAATACCTGCTGGAAGGTATCCGCAATACCGAAGACAGCTGGTCGGGCGAGCTGGTTGGCAAGGAATGGATCATGACTCCCGACGGGCTTGCGCCCGTTTTAAAATAGCCCTCTGCTTATATAGTTTAGTTGTTCAGGAGCCGGCATGCGGGTGGGAAACCACCCCGGCCGGCTTGAACATTTTTTGTAGTTTTGGCACCAATGGAAAACTCATATCTGGAATCCCGGCATCCGCTGATCCAGCTGCTCATGCTGGTCCTGATCACCCTGATCAGCGTGCTGTCGGTGACACTCCTCTCCATCATCGTCGGAGCGTTGGCATTCCGGATTCCGCTTACCGGCTGGCTCAACCTGCTCGACATGAACGACCCGTCGAATGTGCCGGTGCTCAAGTTCCTGCAGATTACCCAGTCGCTGTCGATGTTCGTGATCCCGCCGGTCGTTTTCGGATGGTTCATGATCCGTGATCCCTGGCTCTACCTCAATATCCGCAAGAATCCGGAACTCAGGCCCGCGGCTGCCGTTCTGGCGCTGGCGGTGCTGGTGCTTCCGGTGCTGAACCTGCTGGCGGCGGCCAACCAGGCCATGCACCTGCCCCCCCTCCTGGCCGGCCTCGAGCGGTGGATGGAACGTACCGAGGAGCAGGCGGCCGGCCTGACTACCGCTTTCCTCAGCGTGACAACCTTCGGGGGATACCTCGTAAACCTGCTCATGGTGGTGCTGATTCCCGCCTTTGGCGAGGAGTTCTTCTTCCGCGGCGCGCTGCAGCAGGTGTTCAGGAAGTGGTTCCGTAACCCGCATGTGGCGATCGTCATCACCGCAATCCTCTTCTCGGCCTTTCACATGCAGTTCTACGGATTCCTTCCCCGGTTCGTGCTCGGGCTGTTGTTCGGATACCTCTTCTGGTGGTCGGGCAACATCTGGTACCCGGTGATCGCCCATGGGATCAACAATTTCCTTCCGGTAACGCTAACCTTCTTTTTCCGCGAGCAGTTTGATCCGGCCACGCTGGATACAGTCGGCACCGGGCCGGGCGACTGGCTGTGGGCCATACCCGGCGTGCTGCTGGGTGCCGCGGCGCTGGTCTGGTTCTACCGGCAAACGCGGACGCCCCGATTGGCGGAATCTTTTTTTAACCACGGAGACACGGAGAACACGGAGGACCACGGAGAAAAATAGTAAACTCTGTGTTGCTCCGTGTTCTCCGTGTCTCCGTGGTTAATATCTTTATCCCTCAAACTAACGCTCATGAAAAAGCTTCTCGTTATCCTGCTCTGCTCCCTCCTCGTGCCGGCCGCCTACAGCCAGGCCGATAAGGACACCACCAACCTGCTCAAAGTGGGTTCGGATATGCCGGAGTTCACCCTCACCTCGATCGACGGCAAGACCATCACGTCTGATGACCTGTACGGCAAAGTGGTGCTGATCAATTTTTTTGCCACCTGGTGCGGTCCCTGCATGCTCGAGATGCCGGAACTTAACAAGGATATCTGGCAGAAATACAAGGATAACGAGGATTTTGTGCTGCTGGTGGTCGACCGTGAAGAGAAGCCCGAAGTAATCAAGGCCTGGGTGCAGAAGAAGAAGTATGACATGCCTTTCTATCCCGATGAAAAGAAGGAGGTATACTCCCTGTTTGCCACGAAATTTATTCCGAGGAACTACCTTTTCGACAAGGAGAGCCGGTTGGTTCTCAATTCGATGGGCTTTAAGAAGGAGGAATTCGAAGTACTGAAGAGACAGATCGGCGACCTGCTGAAATAAGCGGTTACCCCGGTTTTTGTTCGCCCTTTCGCAGCACATAAACGATACCGTACTCTTCCGCCCGGCTGCGGCGCTCCGTTTCGGGCAGGCCTGAAAAAAACTTCTCCACCGAGTCCCACACTGCGGCCAGCAGGCTGTCCACCTCTTTACGCATTTCCACCATTTTCTGATCTGCCCGTTCGGTTGATTTGTCTGCCGTGGCCTGGTTGTAGAACCCGTCGTGAAACTGGTCGTACCACACTTTCACGCGGGCCACGTTCGGCATCATCACCGGCATCCCGCCCCGCTTCTGGCGCGTGTTTTCGCCGTCGATGATCCGCTTGCCCCACAGCAGAATTTCCTCATCCGTCCGCAGATCAGGCACCCGGCTGCCCAACTCCTCGAGACCGTAAAACTCCCTTGCCGATTCTGGGATCTCCTCGCGAATGATGGCCAGGTTGAGTACCTGAATGAAATGGGAGAGGTACAGGCGTGTTTTAACCACTTTTGGCTGGTATTCCCTGTTGAAGGCGATACGCATTCTACGGGCCTGGTTCTGCTGGTGCTTGGTCCCTTCGAGTTTGTCGATAATGTTGCGCAGCGTGTGAATGTGCTCGGCAGGATAGGCCAGCTGGTTGAGCCCCGAAATCATGGCCATCCGCGTGAGGGCATGCAGGGCGGCAAGCCTGGCAACGTCGGTGGTGGGTAATCTTCGGTAGGGCATGGCTGACTTTATAGGCTGAATATAGGCAATATCGGAATAAATTCCATGCACAGGCCGGTGTGTGGTCGCCGAATAGACGTATATTCGTTAGATTAATAATACTACTATCATGTTCGACGCACATATTTATGCCAGGCGGAGGACCAGCCTCCGCAACAGTTCCGGAAAAGGGATCATCCTTATACCGGGCAATGTGGATGCCGCCTTCAACTATCCGGCAAACCCCTACCACTTCCGCCAGGACAGTACCTTTCTTTATTTCTTCGGGCTCGATCATCCCGGTCTTGCCGGGGTCATCGACCTGGATTCTGGCGAAGACTGGATCTTCGGCAACGATGTGGATATGGACGATATCATCTGGATGGGTGTGCTGCCATCCATTGCCGAACTGGCTGCCGGTGTTGGGGTTACCCGTACGGCGCCCTATCCGGCCCTGACTAAGGTGATTGCCGATGCAACAGCCCAAGGCCGTCCGGTACTCTTCACTCCTCCGTATCGTGGTGAAACCATGCTTGAACTGGAGCGCCTCACCGGTATCCGGGCGGCTGGATTGAAGGAAAAGTCATCCCTCGAGCTGGTGAGATCCATTGTGGCACTGCGGTCGGTGAAGGAAGCTGGAGAAATTCACGAAATCGAAAAGGCTATCGCCACCGCCGGACTGATGCATACCACCGCCATGAAGATGGCCATGCCCGGCACCTGGGAACAGGCCATCGCCGGTACCATCGAGGGAATTGCCCTGGCGCACGGCGGACCGGTTTCGTTTCCGGTGATCCTCAGCATGAACGGCCAGACGCTCCACAACCACGACCACAGCGGCATTCTCGAAGCGGGCCGCATGATGGTGGTGGATGCCGGATGCGAAACGGGCCTGCACTATGCCTCCGATCTTACCCGCACGGTTCCCGTAGGTCTGAAATTCAATGCCCGGCAGAAGGATGTTTACGGGGCGGTGCTTCAGGCCAACCTGAAGGCCATCGAAGCCATTAAACCGGGTATTCCATACAGGGATGTTCATCTTTTGGCCGCTTATGTCATGGTGGATGCGCTGAAGGCGATCGGCCTCATGAAGGGGAGCACCGACGAGGCGGTGGCCAATGGCGCTCATGCCCTCTTCTTCCCGCACGGACTGGGCCACATGATGGGGCTGGATGTGCATGATATGGAGAATTACGGCCAGATCCATGTAGGATATGACGACGAATTCAGGCCTTCAACCCAGTTCGGCCTCGCCTTCCTGCGCATGGCCCGCCGGCTGCATCACGGCTTCGTTATCACCGTTGAGCCGGGCTGCTATTTCATCCCCGCCCTCATCGACCAGTGGCGGGCAGAAAAGCAGCATACCGCCTTCATTAATTACGACGAGGTTGAAAAGTTCAAGGATTTCGGCGGCATCCGGATTGAGGATGACATCCTGGTTACGGAGAACGGCTGCCGGGTGCTGGGAAAACACGTACCCAAAACAGTGGCAGAGATTGAAGGATTGAAGTGAAGAGTTCTGAAGGGGGAAGGCCAGGGCCAGTTTTGAATTTTGAAAATCAAGGTAAAAGTTCGCTTGACCGAAACTCCTATCCAGATGCGATTCCTTGATATTTGATTTTCAAAATTCAAAACTGGCCCTGGCCTTCCGACTTCAACCTTGAACCCTCTTCCCTTGAACCCTTTTTCGCGTCACTCGTCATGCTTTACGCGTCACGATTTTCTGCCTCACGGTTTAAGGTTCGCCAGCAAAAACTCCCTGTTCAGCCTGGCAATATGAGCAATGGAGATTCCCTTCGGGCACTCCACTTCGCAGGCGCCGGTGTTGGTGCATGCGCCGAAACCCAGTTCATCCATTTTGGCAACCATTGCTTTGGCGCGGCGAACGGCCTCGGGCCGGCCTTGCGGAAGCATGGCCAGGTGTGAGACCTTGCCGGCTACAAAGAGCATCGCCGAGGAGTTCTTGCAGGTGGCCACGCACGCCCCGCATCCGATGCAGGCTGCTGCATCCATTGATTCATCGGCAGCAGGCTTGGGAATCAGGATACCGTTTCCGTCGCGGGCTGAGCCGGTATTCACGGATATAAACCCGCCGGCCTGAAGGATCTTGTCGAAGGCACTGCGGTCGACCATCAGGTCCTTGATCACCGGGAAACCACCGGCGCGCCAGGGCTCGATCACGATGGTATCGCCGTCTTTGAATTTCCGCATATGAAGCTGGCACGTGGTGACCTCCTCATCGGGGCCGTGGGCCCGGCCGTTGATGAACAGGCTGCACATGCCGCAGATGCCCTCCCGGCAGTCGTGGTCGAAAGCCACGGGTTCTGCGTTTTGCTTCACCAGCTGTTCGTTCAGCACATCGATCATTTCGAGGAAGGAGCTGTCGGGGGATATGTTTTTCAGCGAATAGGTTTCAAACCGTCCGGTTGCCTTGCGGTTTTCCTGCCGCCATACTTTCAGTGTCAGGTCCATACTGTTATTCTTTATAGTTCCTTGTTTTTACCTGTATAAATTCATAATCAAGCGGTTCTTTCACCAATACCGGCTCCTTGCCGGGGCCACCCGACATCCAGGCCGCCACATACTTGAAATTCTCATCGTCACGTTTGGCTTCGCCGTCCGACATCTGGTGCTCTTCGCGGAAATGGCCGCCGCACGACTCTTCGCGGTGCAGGGCATCCTTAGCCAGGAGCTCGCCCAGCTCAAGGAAGTCGGCCACGCGGTTGGCTTTTTCGAGTTCGGGGTTCATGTTGTCGGCCGATCCGGGGATACGAACATCGTTCCAGAACGATTCCTTCACCTTGCCAAGTTTGGCAATACCCTCCTCAAGTCCGGTCTTATTGCGGCCCATGCCCACATGGTCCCACATGGCCAGACCGAGCTCCTTGTGAAAGGAATCAACTGACCGGGCCCCTTTGATGCCCATCAGTTTTGAATTCCATTGCCTGACGCCTTCCGCAGCGGCTGCAAATTCAGGCTGTTTGGCAGGATCCATGCGCGGCACGGAAAGTTGCGAGGCGAGATAGTTCTGGATGGTGAAGGGTAAAACAAAATAGCCGTCGGCCAAACCCTGCATGAGGGCGGAGGCACCGAGCCGGTTTGCACCGTGGTCGGAAAAGTTGGCTTCACCGATGGCGAAAAGGCCCGGCACAGTGGTCTGCAGCTCGTAATCCACCCAGAGTCCGCCCATGGTATAGTGGATGGCCGGGTAAATCATCATCGGGGTTTTATAGGGGTTCTCGTCGACAATCTTTTCATACATCTGGAACAGGTTCCCGTACCTTTCGGCGATCACCTTCTCACCGAGACGGTTGATCGAATCCTTGAAATCCAGGTAAACAGCCTGTCCCGAACCGACTCCGTAACCGGCGTCGCACCGCTCCTTGGCGGCACGGGAGGCCACATCGCGCGGCACCAGGTTTCCGAAGGCGGGATACCTGCGCTCGAGATAGTAATCGCGCTTTTCATCGGGCAGATCGGTGGGTTTCAGCTTACCCGCACGGATCTTTTCAGCATCCTCCTTTTCTTTGGGCACCCAGATGCGGCCGTCGTTGCGGAGGCTTTCGCTCATGAGCGTGAGCTTCGACTGCGATTCGCCGTGCACCGGAATGCAGGTGGGATGGATCTGAACAAAGCACGGGTTGGCAAAGGCGGCGCCGCGTTTGTATGCCTTCCAGGCTGCACTGGCATTGGATCCCATGGCATTGGTCGATAGAAAAAAGACATTGCCGTATCCGCCGGTGGCCAGCACAACGGCATGGCCGAAATGGGTTTCAATGGCGCCGGTCTCCAGGTTGCGGGTGACAATACCCCGCGCGATGCCATCCACCAGCACGATATCCATCATTTCGGTACGCGTGTACATGGTGACGTTGCCTGCAGCGATCTGGCGGTTGAGTGCTCCGTAGGCGCCCAGCAGCAGCTGCTGCCCGGTCTGACCGCGGGCATAGAAGGTGCGCGATACCAATGCACCGCCAAATGAGCGGTTGTCGAGGTACCCGCCGTAGTCACGCGCAAAGGGTACTCCCTGGCCAACGCACTGGTCGATGATCTGGTTCGACACCTCGGCAAGGCGGTAAACATTGGCCTCACGGGCACGGTAATCGCCGCCCTTGATGGTATCGTAAAAGAGCCGGAACACGCTGTCGCCATCGTTCTGATAGTTCTTGGCGGCGTTGATTCCGCCCTGGGCGGCGATGGAGTGTGCCCGCCGCGGACTGTCCTGGTAACAGAAGTTTTTCACCTTGAACCCAAGCTCACCGAGCGAGGCGGCAGCCGACGCGCCGGCCAGACCGGTACCCACGATGATGATATCGAATTTCCTCTTGTTTGCCGGGTTTACGAGATTCTGGTGCGACTTGTAGTGCGACCATTTTTCAGCAAGGGGGCCGGATGGTATTTTGGAATTTAATTTCATAATTGGAATTTTTTATGCGGCGATTTGCAGGGGCGGGCCCGTGTGCCCTCCCGTACGAATGTTAGAGTGATGAAATTTTGACCCAGATGGGAATGATGGCGAAACCGCCTGCCACGATGATGGTATAGGCCCATCCGAGCACGTTTAGCCGCTTGCGCCAGCGGTCGTTGCTGAGCCCCAGCGTTTGGAACGCCGCCCAGAAGGCATGGGTGAGGTGAAGACCAAGAGCGATGGCTCCGATCACGTAAACGACATCGATCCACCACCAGTTGATGAAGAACGTGGTGACCAGCCGGTAAGTATTTTCCATTCCGTCGGTGCCGCCTTCGAGCAGCTCGCTGCCCGAAAACTTGATCTTCCAGAAGAAGTTGGCGATGTGAATGGCCAGAAAGGCAAACACCAGTGTACCCAGGATGAACATGTTCCTCGAGGCCCAGCTGCTGCTGTTGCCCGACGACTGTTTTTTGTAGCCCACCGGCCGGGCGTATTGGTTGGTGAGGGTGAGCCAGCCTGCATAAATGATGTGCAGGATGAAGCCGATTGCCAGCACGGGCTCCACGATTCTGATTACCGGGTTGGTGGCCATGAAATGCGCACCCTCGTTGAAAAGCTCCCCTGTATTGTCAAAGAGGATCAGGCTGTTCACGATAAGGTGCACCAGCAGGAATGAAATCAGGAATAATCCCGATAAACTCATCAGGAATTTTTTCCCGATGGATGAGTTCAGGAAACTTGCCATAGGATTAGGTTTAAAACGTATTCAGAGCCGATGAAATTAGAATTTCAGACGCAATATAACAACAGACAGGCTGCTAATATTGCATGATGTTTTCCGCCTTTCGGATGATCTTGCCCGCGGGCAGGCCCGGGTTTTGTATGCCACCCCGCCCGGGTGACATTATTTAACAGGGAAAAGCCGGTTCAGATCGCGCGGTCCTGCCTCAGCCGACCATGTTTCGGGAACTGTCTTCCAGTTGTTAATTAAAACCGGCATAACGGTGCCCTGCTTACGGATCCACTCTCCCAGCAGATAGCGGAAATCCATATCGGATGCGCCGGCCAGGCGACCGGCAACCGCCTCCTTCGAAAGCCCGGCCCCTTTCAGAAGATGCCCGCCGCCGCCGCTTCCGCGGTAGGAGTTGACCGCCACACGATAGGTTTTGGCCGGGTCGAACGGGGCGCCGCCGGTCATGCGGAGGATCGTTACCATCTGGCCGGCCGGCTTGCTCAGGTCGACCGTATAGTCGATGCCGGCGGCCGAATCGAAATTGTAATAGGCATTTTTAAACCGCCAGCTGCCGTCGGATTGCTGCTCCATATTGAGCATCAGGTCGCCGGCACCGGCCATTGGCTTCATCCAAAGCGAGTAAGAGAAGTTGAGGTACCCCAGGATCTCTGCACCAGTAAGATTTATTGTATAAAGCTGATTTTCAAATCGGTATAATTTGAATAAATCCTTGATTGCGAGCAGACCCTTTGGAATGGCGGCACGGAACGAAAGGGGTGCGGAGAACGATACTTCCGCACCGGTGAGATCGAGCTGTGCCCGGTGGATAAGCCCCGTAAACTCCGAAGGACCTGTCCATGCCTCGGCGGAACTGATGGTTTGCGAGATGGTGCCGACGGGCTGGTCGACCCATCTTTTTACGCTGTCGGCATAACCCCCGAATTTCTGCATGAATGCAGGGTCGGCGGGAATATCCTTCATGGAAACATGGCTCCCTGTTGCCGGTTTGGCCGCCCAGGACCGGCCTTTTCGTATCAGAACGAAATCGGCCACGGCTATTTCCGAGGCACGGCTCTCCGATCCGACAATCAGGACGGAATCCGCTGAAGGACCCGCCGTCCGGAAGTTCCAGGTGCGATGATCATGACCGGTGAATACGGCATCAAATCCAGGAACCTGTTCCGCCACGAGCCGCGCAGCGTTTTCGTTGAGTGGTTTCGAAGGATCCTGCTGGCCGTATGTAGGATCTACACCTGCATGGAAGAGGCCGATGAGCAGGTCGGGTTTTTCTTTTTTTCTGATGTGCTCCGTCCATACCGCTGCCGTTGTGATCATGTCGCGGAACTCCATGCCGGTCCAGAGTGCCGGCGGCAGCCAGTCGGGGATCTTAGGCGTGGTAAGGCCCAGCACCGCAATCTTTATGCCCTGCTGCTCGAGGATGACATACGGCTTAAACCAGGGTTCGCCGGTTCCGGTGGTAACGGAGTTGGCCGAGAGCCATGGGAAGCTGAACTCTTTTTGCAGTTTATCATATACCGGATGACCGGTCTCGAGATCGTGGTTGCCGACCGATCCGGCCCCGTAACCCATATAGTTGAGTATTCGTGCGGCAATGTTGGCTTTTCCGGTATCGATGAAATTGGAATAATAGGTGGCCGGATCACCCTGGACCAGGTCGCCGTTATCGAGCAGGATGAGGGTCTGGCCGGGATCCTTCCGCTGCTGGCTTGCCCATTCCGAAACCTGGGCCAGCGATCCGCCCACCGGCTTGCCGGTGTACCAGTCGACCGGGAAAAAAGCGCCGTGGACATCGGTGGTAACCGCGATGCGGATATGTACCTCTTTTGACGGGTTTTTTGCGGTCTGGCCGAATGCCGGGTTCAGAACGAGCAGCAGCAGCATGGTCAGAAGCGGGCGGGAGAGTAGCGTTTTCATGGACGCAAATATGCAGATTATACTGTTGCGGAGTGTAAGCGAAGGAACGGGGTCCCGGCTTTCGCCGGGATGACAACGCTTTGGGCGAGTATTATCGCTGCTTCAGCACCTCCACCGCCTTGTTCAGCGTGTTGTCGATGGCCTGGATGATCGGGTAGAAACCCTCATTGTCGAGGAAATTGCGGGCGATGTAGGCTTTCAGCTGGGTTCGGATAATCAGCCTGGATTCGCGCCAATCCTGTGCGGTGGGAACATATCCCTGGGCAACGAGGTGGTTCCGGAAGGATCCCAGAACATCCTTGGAATCGAGGTAATCCGCCAGTTCATCAACCCGGTTGTAAACCGAAAGCTCATCGCGGTGAAGATCGGAGTAGGCGAGGGCATAGCGGTAAATCTGACCGACGTTGTTGATTTTAATGAAGAATGGAGTTATGCCGGAGGTGTCGTACGGAACGAAGAAATCGGGCATAATGCCGCCGCCTCCATAAACGGTGCGGCCGCCGGGGGTTACGAATTTCAGGCTGTCGTTGAAGTGGATGCTGTCGGCAACCAGTAATTCGCCCTGTTTGAGGCGACGGGAAATGTCGTGATAGTATTCATCGATTCCCTTTTTGTAAGATTTCTGGATCGACCGGCCGGTAGGGGTGTAGTAACGTGCCGTGGTGAGGCGCAGGGCCGAACCGTCGTTAAGCATGGCCTGTTCCTGCACCAATCCTTTGCCGAAGGATCGCCGGCCTACGATCCAGCCACGGTCGTTGTCCTGGATGGCCCCGGCAACGATTTCCGATGCAGATGCCGAACCTTCGTCGATCAGTATCGCCAGGCCCAGATCCTCTCCGCTGTCCTCCTTGGTGGCGCGATACTCTTCCCTTGGCCGGGCATGGCCCTCGGTATAAACAATCAGTTTGCCCTTTTCGAGAAAATCGTCGGCTATGCTGATGGCGGGACTCATGATGCCGCCGGTGTTGCCGCGCAGGTCGATGATCAGCTTGTTGCAGCCCGAACGTTTGAGCCGTGACAGGGTTTCCTGGAACTCCGCATACGTGCTTTGTGAAAAGGTATTTATCTTGATGTAGCCGATTTCCGGTGTAATCATGTATCCAACGTCGACACTGTAGACGGGAATGATGCCTCGCTTGAGGGTATAGGTAAGCTTCTCTCGCGTCCGTTTCCGGAATATTCCGACTTTCACCTCGGAACCCCGTTCCCCGCGGAGGCGGCTGACGATACTGTCTTCGGGCATCTTAACACCGGCAACGGGTGTGCCGTCGACGCTGATGATGCGGTCGCCTGCAAGCAAGCCCGCCTTTTCCGAAGGACCGCCCTTCACCGTCTGAATCACCAGAATGGTGTCGTTCTGCATGTTGAACTGTACACCGATACCGTCGAAATTGCCACGCAGGGATTCATTTACCCCCTGAAGGTCGCGAGGAGGTATATAGATGCTGTGCGGATCGAGGTTTTCGAGCATGTCGGGAATGACCGACTCGGTGAGCGAGTCCATCTTAACCGAATCCACATAATTCTCGTTGATGAAATCCAGGATGGAGGTGAGCTTATCCTGGCGCGTGAAGATTTTTACAGGCATCTGGCTGCCTGAATTGTTCCGGAAAAGATTTCCGATCAGCATACCTGAAACCAGGCATCCGGCAAGGACCAATGGCAGCCAAACGGCTAATCTCGAATTTTTTCCTGACATGCCTGGTTGTCCTAGTTATTCAACCGAAAGAAAAACGGTTTGAATGCCTGCCCGCTGCAGGAGCTCGATGCCGTCGGTAATGCGGTACTCCTCCCCGTAAACCACCCTTGTGATGCCCGCCTGAATGATCAGCTTGGCACATTCCAGGCAGGGAGAAGCTGTTGTGTAAAGGGTTGCCCCGTTCGAACTGTTGTGGCTCCGCGCCACTTTGGTAATGGCGTTTGCTTCGGCATGAAGCACATACGCCTTCGTATTGCCCGACTCGTCCTCACAGCTGTTTTCAAAGCCGGTTGGCGTGCCGTTGTACCCGTCGGAGATCACCATGCGCTCCTTCACCAGCAAGGCGCCAACCCTCCTTCGGATACAATAGGAGTTCTCGGCCCAAATGCGAGCCATGCGCAGGTATCTGCGGTCGATGGCTTCTTGCTTGGTTTCG
>CAYWHP010000060.1:15070-27223 GCA_964457845.1 uncultured Porphyromonadaceae bacterium
GTCTTACTTCGTCTCTGCCTTAACAGGCTTCGGCGTGCTTTTCTGCGGCCTGGTTACCCCATATGAGCCCATGAACAATTTTCCGCGCTTGGTTTTTTTATCACCTTTTCCCATGACAACTGTATTTTTAAATGAGGATGCAAAGGTAAGAAGAATTCCATTACAATGGATGTGCCTGACTTTAAAACAGATCATTATTAAGCAGATATTGCTCAACCATATAGATGGCGTTGAGCTTGATCATGCTGTCGGTTGGAATTCCCTTGTCGCTGGCATCGCGGATCACTTTTTGTTCCCATTCGGGGGTATTGTGGATGGCTTGAATGTACTCCCGTACCATTTTATCATATTCCAGCTGCCAGGCCGGGTCGATGAGCTGGCCAACGACACGTTCCTGGAATCCCCATCCGATATTGTGGATATTCGAGCGGTTGGCCTGCAGGATGATCAGGTCGGTATTCAAAAGGGCATCCGGGAACTTCAGGTCGGTGGTCCGAACGCTGTCGGTTTCGCTGTCGGGGAAGACGGTTGAATTGTAGTACCAGAATTTCACCTCGCTGAATATCCGGCCTTTCAGGGGGAGGTTAAAGAGCTCCCAGAAGAAGCTGTCGCCGATGACGATTGCCGACGGAAGGCTGAATCCTGCCTCTGGTTCAGAAATCACTTCCGGGTAACAGAGCGGATTTTGGGGCAGCGGCAGAAAGAGGTTCAGGAGTTTTTCAAGGTCATTATCCGGATAGACCAATGTGTCGGAAGGTATTGCCGGTCCGAGACGAAAGTCGGGTAGAGGTCGCTGCAAAAGGCCCGACAGGTAACCCGAGAGCGAATCGGCTGCCAGGCGGGCTGCATAATGGCTCCAGTGTGTACCTGTTCGGGGGAAGATAGGGCAGCCGCTGCTGTCTTTAATGGCCAGAAAATACTTATTGAAATCCAGCAGCGGGATGCCGGATTCGATAATACCCTCCGTCATGGCATCGTAATTGGTTATCCGAAGTGAGTCTTTCCAACGGTCGGGTATGAATTCGGGATAAAAGGCAGCTTTACCCGGTGCGATCATGATAACCATTTCCTTACCCATTTTTCGGAAGTAACTTCGCAGGCGCTTGAGCTGCTTCACTTTCTGGGTGATCCGGTCCTTGCCGATATAATCCAGTCCATAGTAGGCAGTTATGAACCACTCCTCATAGAGGTAACCCTCCTTGCCGATCACGACGCCCGACCCGTGGGGTTGACGGAAGAGGGAATAATCGGCCTGGTTGTAAAGCCTGACAAAGGCAGGCCGGAATCCGAATGTCTGCTCCACCCGCTTGTTGAACTCCGGCTGGTAACGGAACTGCATCCAGTTGGCCACTGTGAGGTCGGGCAGGGGTTTTTGGGCCGATACGCCGTTAAGCGGGATTTCGGGCAACACGCGTGTCAGCGTCTGGATGGCGGGGATCCCGATGATGGCCAGAAAAACCAGGCTGAGGGTGATATATTGTTTGCGGTTTTGCACGTCAGAACCGGAAATAGATGAACGGGCTGAATCCCTGCCCGGTTAAGGATGCTATGGAAAAGATGAGCAGTGCGGCATAGAGCCAGGTTATCGCCCGGTGTTCGGCCTGTGAGTAGTCGCGTTCGTAGAAAAACGACTGCAGCTTCAAACCGTATCGGCTTATCGTTATAAATGAGAAAAAAACGGCCACGCCCAGGATAGCGTAAAAGTGGGGGTTAACGGGGAGCATTCCTTTCACGTTGTTGAAGGAGAAGAGCACCTTCATAAAGGCAACAGCATCGTTGAGGCTCTCGATGCGGAAAAATACCCGTGAGAGGACGATGACGGTGAAGGTGATCAGCATGGGGATGATCCGGCCGATGCGGGCATAGATTTTTGAGAGGAAGAGGCGTTCCATCACCATGAAGAGGCCGTGGAAGGCGCCGTACAGGACGAAGTTCCACGAGGCGCCGTGCCAGAGGCCCGACACCAGGAAGACGAGCCAGAGGTTGAAGTAGAGCCGCCGCTGCGTTTGCACGCGGTTGCCGCCGAGCGGGTAGTAGAGGTAAAAGCGCATGAAGCTGCTGAAGGTCATGTGCCAGCGGCGCCAGAATTCGGTTACGCTTCCCGAGATGTATGGATTGTCGAAGTTTTCCGGGAAACGGAACCCGATCATCCGGGCGAGGCCGATGGCCATATCGGAATAGCCGGAAAAGTCGAAATAGAGCTGGAAGGTGTAGGCCAGAATGGCGAGCCAGGCTGAGGCGGTATCCAAACCGGGGATATTGAGGCCGAGGATACGGTCGACCTCGAGGGCCAGCACGTCGGCGATCAGCACCTTTTTTGCGAGGCCCATGGTGAAGCGGTAGAAGCCGTAGAGGATGTTTTCCCAGGTCTCGTCGCGATCGCGTATCTGATTGGCTATGAGCTCAAATCGAATGATTGGGCCCGCCAGCAGGTGCGGGAACATCATGATGTAGAGGAGGTAGTCGAGCGGGCTGCGGAGCGCCTCGTGCCGGCCGCGGTACACATCCACCGAATAGGTGATCGAAGTGAAGGTGAAGAACGATATGCCGATCGGCAGGGCAATGCGCTCCCAGGTAAGTTCGGGCGATCCGAAGAGCTGGCGGAGGGCACTTACGTTTTCGAGGAAGAAGTTGGTGTACTTGAAGTAGACGAGGAGGCCCAGATTAAGGATCACCGAAAGGGCCACCAGCAGCCGTTGCCTGTTTCGCTGCGGGGAGGCGCCCATCATTTTCACCAGATACCAGTTGACGAGGCAGCTCCCGAGCATGAAAGGGAGGAAGTCGGGGGCGCCCCAGGCGAGGAACACGATGCTGAAAATCAGCAGCACCAGGTTTCTTGCTTTTTTTGGCGCGGCATAATAGGCTGCCAGGAAAAGGGGCAAAAAGAACAGCAGGAATATGATGCTGGAAAAAACCATCGCCCGAATATAGGAAAAGTTGGACGGAGGGCAAAAGGAGCCCGCAAGGATTAGCCTGCTCCGACGGATCTGCCATGTGTTACTTCAGCGACATCTATCCTATTTCCATGGGGAATCCCGCAATCCTGAGGAACCTGATTTGGAGGCGGGTTCATCCCAGGGCGACTGCCGCGACCCGGATGACCCGCTGATGCCGCCCGGCGCAAGCGGTCCTGACCCGCTGCCGCCCAGACCAAACCCCGGGGCCAGCGCGCTGTCCGCCATAGCCTTTTTAGGGACGAGAATCATAACTGAGGCCGCGGCTGTAAACAGGGCATATTTACCTGCTTTTTTCAAAGCCTCTTCTCTTGAAATCGGGATATCCTGATTGTTTGTGGAGGTTTCCATGGTATCAATTATTATCTGACCCAGCTGATCTTTTTTCTGAATGATGTTGAACCGGTTTGAATCTCAATCACGTATATGCCGCTGACCGGCTGATAGAACGGAATGGTATTGAATTGCTGATCATTCAAGGGAACTGACTCCAACGCCCTTCCGCTCAGATCATAAATAACAGCCCTTGATGGCAATGGTACTGAACCATAAATGTTTATCAATTGCTGCTGCGGGAATGGCTGTATGCGTAATTCCTGCATCGGGATCTCCTCAGCCGCGAGGGAACCATAGGTGGTATGAAGATAAAACCGGCCGGTACCGGCGGCAGCCGCAACCAGGGTAACCGGATACACGCTGCCCGGTTGATTCAGCCGGACGAATTTCCGGGCCTGTTTGTCTTCGAGATAGATATTCAGTCCCGGCGGAAGGGCGTCGGTTTCCATACTAAACGTAACTGCAGCTCCAGCGGGTGCCTGCAATCCAACCGGGATCACCGTGTTTTCCCAGGAATCCTCCGGAAGGCACTGGAGATAAAATCCCACCCCATTGTCCTCCACAAGTCGCGTGAAAACCTTAAATGTTCCCAATGGCTCAAAGAGTCCGGCATCGTAGCCGGGATCGAGGCCTTTCGTGGTGCCGGGAATATACCGGATCAGTGTTTTTGCTGAATTTCCGGTCGTCTGAACCGTAAGATCAATGGAGGGCCATCGCTGACCGGATTTAAATGTACTCGAAGAGTGTGTCCGGCTGGCCGCTGCGAAGGTGAGCGCACCCCCGCCGGTTTTTGCTTTGATGAAAAAGCTCTGGCCGGGCGATAAATTGGCATCTCCCAGAACGTTATTGATCAATTGATACTGGTTGGCATCGGGATCCCAGTAATAGATTGCATTGTAGGAGGTTTCGAGAATGGCAAGGTTTGCGGTGGAAAGGAAATTGGTTGTGGCATAGGTATCCGATGAATTTTTAATGTGCAAATGGCTTGGGAAAGGATTCCCGATGAGGTTCCATCCCGGATAGGTGATTTCCGGAGTATGTAATGCTGTGATACCTACATCTCCATTGGTGAGCGTTCCTGAAAAGGAAACGCCGGTGCCAATTGCCAGGATAATTTCATACCCTTTCCCGGGGATGAAACTTGCATTATTGAAGGCGTCACCGGAATTGTCGGTAAAGTTCCGCCAGTTCCGCACAGATTCATCATAGAGCCCGAGGCCAAATAATTTGGGGCTGCTGCCCTGTGTGAGCAGATTGGTGTTGGCCGACAGGAAGGAACTCACGGTTTGAACCACCGGGGAGGAGATCAGGTGCCATTTCCCGTTCGTCATGTACCTGTTGTATGTGATATTCCCGGAGGAAGTTCCGGCAACGATGAGCGATCCGCTGGCGGAAGCCGACGAGTTGATGGTGAGCTTGCCGTTGGTAGTTAATGTTCCGTCGATTGTTATCGGTGTTCCTGCATCCAGACCGGTTCCGGCACTGGTGGCACCTATGGCGAGGTTGTAAAAGGTGGTCAGAGATGAGCCGGAAATGGTTTGTGCGGTTTCTCCGCTGAACGTAACGGTTGATGTTCCCGGGATGAAGGTTCCGCCGGAATTGGTCCATGCCCCGGTGGAGCCGGTAACCGACAGGGCGGTTCCGGTGCCGCCGTTGAGTATGCTTCCGGAATTGAGGGTTATGGTTTTCACCGATGAAGATTCGGGCAAAGCAGGATCGTTTGGTGTCAGATCAGCAGCAGGGATGATTACCGGTGTGGTTGCGGATGGGGATCCAGCCGGGGTCCAGTTGTCCACATTTGCCCATGCAGAACTAACCGATCCGTTCCATGTGTAGGTTCCGGATCCGGATTCAGAAAGGGTGTTTTCCAGTCTGCCCAGAATGGTAGGGAACCAGGCAATATTGACACCGGTAATCTGTATCCAGTTGTTGGTCAGGTCTTGTGCCGACCGGCCCCATTCGAATTCACCTGCCGGCGCTTGTCCGCCTGATCCATTCGTCCAGTGAACCAGCAGAGTCTCCAGGTTCCCGTTCAATTCTGAATCGAGATAGTGGGTGGTTACCGTGGCGTAGCAATCCGAGCCGCCGGTGTGAATGAAATCGTATGTCCGCTGGATGGCTTCCGTTTTCCATGAAGGGGCGGCGCCAATGGCAATTTTTACCTTGATCATTGTTGGTAGGGTGCCGCCTGCCGTAAAGTTGATCGTTGTAAATGTGTTTCCGAAAGAATAGTCGGTTCCGGCTACAAAAGTGGTTCTTTCAACAAATCCTGTTACATCGCCGGTGCCTGTGGTGGTGGCCGATCCGCCCATCGTCAGGGTTCGCTCCATGGGGATGTCAAGGTCGAGTATTCCCTTGTTTGCAGCCGGGTTTGCGGCCGTAAGGGCAAGAACTCCGTTCACGGTCAGATTCCCGCCAGCCACCGCACCGCCTGTACCACTGAGGGTAAGGTTGTTGAATGTTCCCGCAACGGCCGTCTGTGATGCCGTTCCCGTAAATTCGACGGTACCTCCCCATGTTTTGGAGGCTGGTATCGGAGTAGTACTTGAAGCGGTGGATACTGCGGTGCGGATTGTACCTGTGTTGGAAACCGAGCCTGTTACTTCCAGCACATTATCCTGCATGTTGAGCGTGCCTGAATTGGTAAAGTTGCCTGCACAGGAGAGCGCCGACGTTGCGGAAACCGTGGAAGATGTATTGGAAACCGTAAGGTTGTTGAGTGCCGGGGCCGTGGTGCCTCCGATTGACTGCTCGGTGGATCCGCACATCACCAGGGTGTTGCCGGTTGTGGCAACTGCCGCGTTGGCGGTTAAGTCGCCGTAAATGTTTATTGAGGTGGCCGGAAACGTTTTGGTGCCCGATCCGCTCAGGATCAGGTTATGGTATCCGGCTTCGGTTCCGTTCGGAGCGATGACCGACTGGCTGGCACCGTTATACTCCACGTTGTTTTCAAAGAGTGCGGCGTTTAGGGTACCGTTGTTTGTTACTGTTCCGGCGATGCGTGTGGTGGATCCGGTTGTGAGGATAAGTGCCGCTCCGCTGCTGATTGTAAGGTGGTTGAACGAAGTTGAACCGTTGATGGTGGCCCCGGCATTGGTGAAATACACTATGCTTGTTCCGGCATTGAAGGTGCCGCCCTGGTTGCTCCATGCACTGCCTGCACCGTTGAGGGTGATGGATGCATCGGTTTCGGTATTCAATATTGCGCCATTTTCCAGGGTGATGGTGCCGACAGCGGTTAACGGGGCGGTGGGATCATTGGGCGTTTCGGCGGCATCGGGGATGAGGATCGCACTGGATTCATTGGGAGTGCCAGTGGGTGTCCAGTTTCCCGTTGTTGTCCAGTTGGTGCTTACTGAGCCGTTCCAGGTGAGTGTGCCTGTCCCGGATTCATCAAATGCGATGGCCTTCTCGCCGAATGCCGAAGGGAACAGACTTAGATCGGTGTTGGCTATGGCTACCCAATTGTCGGTTGTGTTGAAATTCGAGCGGCTGAGATCCGTCAGAACCTCACCGGAAACCTGGTACATCCACTGGACCAGTTCGGTTTCCTCATTTTCGTTCAGTTCCGAATCGAGATAGTGCAGGTTGATGACCGCCTTTGCTGCACTGCCGCCCGAACTGATCAGGTCGTAGGAGCGTGCGACGGCGCCGGATTTCCAGGATGGAACGGTTCCAATGTCAATTTTCAGGCTGATGGAGGAAGGAAGGGTAGTGGCTTGTGTGAGTGTTACCGTTGAGAACTGGTTTCCGAAGGAATAGGGTGTATCGAGACTGAGGCTGGTGCGGGAGACTTTTCCGGTAACATCTCCCGCTCCGGTGGTTGTTGCCGTTCCGCCCATCAGGAGTGAATAGGCGCCTGTTTCAAGGATTCCGAAGGTTGCGGAAGGGTTTGCTGCGAGTGTAAGGATACCGTTAACGGTTAGATTGCCGCCGGCCGTGGCACCGCCGGAACCGCTCATCAGCAGGTTGCTGAAGGTGCCGACCGGGCATGTTTGTGCAGCCGAACCGGTGAATTCAATGGTTCCTCCCCAGGTTTTCCCCGACGGAACCGGCAAAGTGGTAGCTGACGTGGGAGCCGATGTGCGTATGGTTCCTGAATTAGAAATGGTAGCGACGGAACTCAGAACATTGGCTGCCAGGTCGAAAATTGCCCCTTCTGCCGTCGACAGGGTGCCACCAACTGTGCAATTGGTTGATGAACCAAGGGTTACCGGGCTGGCGGTGTTGCTTATACTCAGGTTATTGACTGAGAATCCGGCCGCATCGGTGATGGTTTGGGCTGCCGTTCCGTTGAAATCGAGTGTACTGGTTGCCGGGGTGAAGGTTCCGCCGCTGTTGGTCCAGTTTCCGGCAATGGAGTGTGTAAACGTTGCTCCGTTGAGCGCGGCACCCGTTTGGAGGTCGACACTGCCGGCCACCGTAAGCGAGGAGGCGGCCGTTGCGGAGGCTGTGCCCGAAAGGGTGAAGTCGCCTGCAATGTTTAATGCTGCACCCGGCATGGTTTTAGTCCCGGAACCACTTAGGATGAGGTTGTAATATCCCGGTGTGAGGCCGTTTGGATTGATTATGGTCTGGTCGGCCCCGTTAAATTCTATTGTATTGGGGTTAAGGGCAGCCCGGAGGGTTCCGCTGTTGGTGAAGGTGCCGGCGATCCGCATCACATTATCGGTACCGGGAGTAAGGGCCGCTCCAGTGGCGATCGTAACATTATAGAAATTGGTTGGATCAGCCATGGTGGCGTTGGCATGGGTGAAAATTACGGTGCTGGTACCCGCGTTGAAGGTGCCCAGGCTCAGCCATGCGCCGGCGGAGCCGGCAATGGTAAGATTGGTGCCCGTGCCCCCGTTAAGAATGCCGTTGGCTGCGATGGTGATGGTTTTTACCGAGGCAGTGGCCGGCAAAAGCGGGTCGTGGACAGTTGTTCCCGCATCCGGGATCAGCACATCACTGGCGGCTCCGGGCACTACCCCTCCGGCCCAGTTGTTGGCGTCGTTCCAGTCTGAGCTGGGTGTTCCCTGCCAGGTGAATGTGGCAGTTTCTTTTGCGGATAAACCCCACGGATGTGCGTCGAATGCAGTGCCGAAATAGGTGATGTTCCGGTTGGAAATAGCCACCCAGTTTTCAGTCATATCCTGATTGGCCTTGCCGTGCTCCTCTGCTTTGGGTGTGATAGGGTGATAATCCCAGGTCACCAGGTTACTTTCCGTGTTTGCCTGAAGTTCACTGTCGAGGTAATGAAGTGCCAGAGTGACGGTGGTCCCCAAACCACCGGTTCTCACGATATCGTACGTGCGTTGTACGGCTGTTGATTTCCAGGATGGAGCCGTTCCGATGGCAATTTTAATGGACAGGTCGGTGGGCATGGTTCCTCCGGCAGCAATGGTAACGGATGTAAACGGATTGCCGAATGTATAGGGCGTGCTGGCAGCAAAGGAGGTCCGTTTCACGATCCCGGTAACATCCCCGGCCAATTCCGGATTTGCTGAAGGCCCGGTGGTTGTGGCAAAGGCGCCCATGTTAAGGGTATAATCGCCCATTGTAAGCAGTCCCTTGCTGGAGGTGGGATTTGACGCAGCAAGGTTAAGTATACCATTAACTGTAATGTTGCCGGAGGCCGTGGCTCCTCCTGTACTGATGAGCGTAAGGTTATTGTACGTTCCACCGCTCACAGTTTGCGCTGCGCTTGCTGCATTGTAGCTCACCGTGCCGCCCCATGTTTTGGAGGCCGGCAATGGTGTTCCTGAGGTATTTTGTGTGGTAATGGTTCCGTTGTTGGTGATCGTTGTGAGGGTACCGCCCAGTGCATAGGTACCGAGGTTCAGGATCTGGGAGGCGATCACGGTGAGGGTGCCGTTAACACTGACATTCGATCCCAGGGTAACAGTGTTGGCACTGGTGGTGCTTATGCTCAGGTTGTTGAGCAGGTCGGTGGTTCCCGGCGTGGTTTGGTCGAAACTCAGTGTCGGGCTGAGGGCCCCGTCAATGATTAGATTACTGGTAGAACTTCCCTTGATGCCACCGGATGCGGTATTCACCACTCCACCCCTCAGGGTGAGGGTATTGCTGCCGATGGCCAGCATGCCGTTTGAAAAGGTTAGCCCTGTTCCACCGCCGGCGATTACAAGGTTGCTCGCAAGTGTGACGACCTGGCCGCTACCGTTGATCACCAGGTTTCGAAGCTGGTTGTTGGTGCTATTCTGGTCGAAGCTCAGGGTGGGGTTGCCGGTTACGGTTATTGAGCTGTTCGAACCGCCCCGCAGAGCTCCGGACACGGTATTCGTTACCGTGCCGCCAAGGGTGAGTGAATAAACGCCAATGCTGAGGTTGCCGGCGCTAAAGGTGAGGTTGGAGGATATGTTCAGATTGCCGTTCAATGAGACGCCGGAACCGTTGTTGATTATCAGATTGAACACCGGACTGCCCAAGCTGAAGGCCTGCGCCGAGGTGCCCATCAGCTCGATTGTACCTGCTGACGCAGAAAACGTTCCGCTGTTTGACAGTGTGCCGGCTAGCCGCAGTTTTCCTCCTGATGCAATGGTTACCGTTGCGGATGAATTTACAACGATACTGTTTGCTACTGATGTTCCTGTTATATTGGGATAATTGAGCCGGCCAGCGGGTATGACCACCACACTTGGGCTCAAAGCGGTAGGAACTGTTGCAGTCGACCAGTTGGAGGGTTTTTCCCAATCCTGGTCGGTAGCTCCTGTCCAGTTGGCGGTTTCGATACCGAAATTGGCTAATTGGTTGTCATCCAATGCCTGCCGGGCGGTTGCGTCCAGGGCGGAAGAGAAAACGGTTAACTCGGAAATTGAGCCATTAAACCAGGCATTGCCAACTCCTGTATAAACCCCCATGTTGAACAGACCCAGATCGGCAAGATTGGAGGCTGCTCCCGAGTTCAACGTGCCAAGTGAAACGCCGTTCTTGTAAAATTGGCTGGAGCCAATGGTATTCTTGACGGCGGTATGAAGTTCAAGAGAGGTGCTTGCCTGCGTGGTAAAATTCTGGTCGTTGCCATATTGAGCAACCGTATATTGAGTAGATGTCCGGTAGCCGAAATGCATGACCGTATTATTCGGTCCGATCCCTGTAGTACTCATCAGGAAGCTGTAGTTGCTGGGAATGGTGGCACTGGCTTCGGCGGAAACAATGTTAAGGGTGTAAAGTGTACCCGCCAGAAATGAAGCCGGCGTTGCGGTTCTCAGGAAAGATGCAAGCGAAGTGGAAAACTGTAGAGAAGGCTTTCCATTCACCGTATAGAGGGTCCCGCCGTTTACGATTCTCGGTTGGTTAGACGTGGTGGCAGCCTGAATCGCATCGCGTCCATTACCGCTTTGGTCGTACCACGTATTTACATAAACATCGGTTCCTGGATAGAAATCACCGAAAGTAGCGGGAACCGTGTAATCCTTGAACGCAAGACCTGAAACGGCTGCCCCGGCTTTGGTTGAAAGTGTAACGGAGGTAGCTGATGTATATGCTGATATAATTCCTAACGTGATATTATTGCTTATCAGTAATTTGCCGACATCGCCCGATACGAAATCCGTGTCGGAACCAATTACCGTATTGGTTGTCCCTTCAAAGGCAATAGCTGAAGCCGCCACGGCATCACGGGCCTTCAGGGTCATCGAAGTATTGTCGGCTACGGAAAGAATTGTACCAAGATAGCTGTGGTCGCTGGCCTTGTAAATCCGGTCACCCACCACAAAATCAGCTGAGAACGATGTGCCGGTGCCAACGACGCTGGCTTTATTCGATTTCCAGGGAACGTTGTTTACGGTGGCCATGGTTCCGTTTGTAAGCGTCAAAGATGTATTCGACGCAATCGCCTTTACAATTCCCAAAAGGGTGTTGTCAGTCTTGTACAGGTGGTCACCAACTGCAAGTTCAGAAGAAAAGAGGGTGTTGGTTCCGGTAACGGTTGTGGAAGCGATGGAGATTGTACCGGTTTTAAGAACCGTAACCGTGATGGTTCCGGTTTTTGTCGAAGTCGTTGAAATGGTTCCGGTTCGAGTGCTCCCGAGGGAAGCGTTTATTGTTACCCCGGGCAAAAGGATGACTGAAGAAGATGAACTGACGACAGATTCATGAAAGTAAACATTGGCCTCCGCGTTGTCGGAGGCCCTGCGGACCCTGATTGCCGGTCCGGAATAGGAGCTGCTTAATTTTCTCAAACCGTATGCAAGTGATGAGGAGGGGAGGTTGTCCAGTGTATTCTGGGAGAATCCAAATACAACGATCCCTAGTAAAAGGCCCGTTGCCATCAGAATTTTTTTCATGTTGCCAACTAAATATGCTGGAGTTAAGTTACCTGTTAATTGATTATCAGGATTACAGACTTGAATGTATTTGACGGATGTAACTGAATATCTGGCCAAAGGCCAATATCTAAATGCGTACCTTTAATGAATTGAGTATGCCTGTTGGGTAAGGAAGGCCGGAATCAGCCTGAAGGGAATCTGGAAAGGATACCGCTCCTCAAATGTACCAATTTACAAAATGACAAAGGCCCGGATTCCCGAGCCTTTTTTCTTCTTTCTTAAATCTTTCCTTCTGCCTTCCTGCCCTTCTGCCTTCCTGCCTTAAAAGAGTACCCAGAGCCGGGGTCGAACCGGCACAACCTTGCGGTTACTGGTGTTTGAGACCAGCGCGTCTACCGATTCCGCCATCTGGGCATTTGGTAGAGGCGCAAAGATAAAAAAACCCCGGCAATATTACGCCGGGGTTTTTAGGTGATTTTCATGGTGCGCGTAGAGACGCATGATCATGCGTCTCTACAACGTCACCCGGTTATTTCACGACCAGTTTAATCACCTCGTTGTTCACCTTCAGGAAATACATCCCTTTGGCAAAA
>CAYWHP010000061.1:0-27006 GCA_964457845.1 uncultured Porphyromonadaceae bacterium
GCGCAGCGAACCAATTAGCGACCGCAGGGAGCACAATTAGCGACCGCAGGGAGCATATTTACTTCGTATAGTAATCGATCATCTGCTTTATTGTAGCGGTGCAAACCGGGCAGAAGGGGTCACCGAGCCAGTTCATTTTGCATTTGGCCATCGGGCTGTAAATGCCCTTACCGGTATAAAGCCCGCCCTCATAGGCCCCGAGTATGCCGTCAAATTCAGGTTTTCGGGGAGTCGGCACCGGTGTACCCGGCTTGATCATCTTCTTCCATTTTTTCCCGAAGTCAACCATGTTGGTGACATTCGGCTGAATGGGTTCAACCGTCATGTCGACATAATCCTGATAGGCCACATCGCTGGTGTAATACTCATCGGCCAGCCAGGTGAAGGTGTGGCCGAACTCGTGGATGAAAACCCCTACCGATTGCTTGTTGAAGGCAGTGAAACAGCCGTAATAGTTGTATACGCCCCCACCGCCGTATTTTTCGGAATTCACCAGAATAATGATGATGTCGTAGGGTACTGAAGCCGCAACATCCCGTACCGATTTAATATCGTAGGTCATGTTGTAGCGCTCGCTGTCGAACGTATAGAAACTTGTGCCCAGCAGGGTGTTTTTGTAAACGCCTTTTCCGGGAATATCTGTGCCGGATTCGGCCGATGGAGCTTCAACAAGCCAGCAGTTGAAACGGTCGGATGCAGCTGCAAAGGGTGGGGTGTCCAATAACCCTTTGCTGAAGGTTTTAACGGCGTCCCTGAATTTATCCATTTCATCGGCCGTAAACCCGTCGGGCAGAAATACAACATCTGCCTTTACCGAAGGATCGCCCGAGTCATGCACCATATAGGATTTATAGGTGGGGCCGGCTTCTTTGCTGATGAAGTAGCTGGCCGGATCAACAGCATACTCAAACACCTTAACCAGCTTCGTTTTGCGGTCACGGCTGAACAGCTGAATGGAAACTGGCTTCTTTGGGTAGGGGATTAAAACCGTTTCGTAAAAGCACCGGTTGGTTGATTTGGCTTCTTCAGTTGTCTGCCACTCGCTGTAAAGGCCGGCATACCCCCGTGAGTAGACCAGTTTTTTTGTGGCCTGGTCATAAACCTCCACACGGTATTCACCCCAGGCAGCCGGATCGATCAGCCGGGTTCTCGGGCCCGACCATTTACCTTCCTGTTTCAGCTGCTGGAAACTAACTTGTTCTGTTTTCGCCGTACCGCACCGGTTGTAGTCGAACCGCAGTGTGTTGTTCGTGAAATAGTCCTCGTATTTCACCTGTGCTGCAAGCGGTAACGCAGCCAAGCAGAGAGCAATCAACGCTATCTTTCTCATCATTGTTCTAATTTTGGTAAATACCAGTGGTAAAGGTAAATTACATTGTATTTTTGCCCAAGCTAAAATCAATTCTTTACAACATATATGGGAGATAATCTCAAGTTGATGTTCAAGAACCTGTCGGATTGGCTTGATACGTGGGGACTGACGGGTTCATTCGGCCAGTTTCTTCATCTGGTAATCCTTATTATATGCCTGTTTCTGGTTGGGTTTCTTATCGACAGGTTTACAAGGGCGATTCTCAAGATCGTGATCAACCGTATTGTAAGGAAAACCAAAAATACCGTCGACGACGTTCTTCTCGACCGGGGGTTCTTTCGGAGGGTGGCCCATTTTGCACCGGCGGTAGTGATATACTACATGCTCCCTTCAATTTTCAACGGGGTCTATTTTGTGGATTCCGTTGAGCCCGACAAGATACTGAAGGCCTTCATCACCATTACGCAAAGTGCTGTCAGTATCTACATGGTCATTATCGGCACATCCCTGGTTCTCACCAGCCTGAATGCCCTGAACGAGATTTACAATCAGATGGCTGTTGCAGGACGGGTGCCGATCCGCGGCTTTATTCAGGTAATCAAGTTTCTGATCATCCTTATTGTTGGAATATGGATACTGTCGATAGTCTTTGATTTCCGGATCAACAAGTTCTTCACCGGACTAGGCGCGTTCATGGCTATCCTGGTTATTGTTTTCAAGGATACACTGCTCGGGTTGATGGCTGCGATCCAGCTGTCGATCAATAAAATGGTTCGAATCGGCGACTGGGTAACCATCCCTTCCAAAAACGCTGACGGCACCGTTCTCGATATAACAGTGAATACCGTGAGCGTCGAAAACTGGGATAAAACCATTACAACGATGCCAACCTATGCACTGGTGTCGGAACCCGTGCAGAACTGGCGCGGCATGGAAGAATCGGATGGCAGAAGGATCAAGCGCTCCGTGAATATCGATATCGGATCGGTAAAGTTTTGTTCGGATGAGCTTCTGGACAAGTTGGGAAAGATTCACCTGATTTCAGATTACATAACAAGCAAACGGAAAGAACTGGAGGAGTTTAACAGTAATTTTCCGAACGCAGATGTTTCACTGGTTAATGGAATCCGACTCACCAATCTTGGGATATACCGGAAATACCTGGAGTGCTATCTTAAAAGTCATGACCATATCCAGCCAAACATGGTTACTATGGTACGGCAGCTTCAGCCAACTGAACGCGGCATACCTATTGAGATATACTGTTTCAGCAAGGAAAAGGAGTGGGAGATTTACGAAAATATTCAGTCTGATATTTTAGATCATGTACTGGCCGTAACCCCTGAGTTTGAACTAAGGATGTTCCAGAATCCTACCGGAGCGGATTTCCAACAACTTGGCAAATAGATGATTCTATGGAAATTGAGAGAAAGTTCCTCGTTGATAAGGAAAGGTGGTTACAGGCCGGGGATGCGGTAAGAACCATCCCGATTCGCCAGGGGTATATTGCAAGAACGTCTTCCTGCTCGGTTCGGATCCGCATTGCGGATGCTGATGCTTACCTGACTATCAAAGGATCGACAACAGGGTTGTCCCGCGAAGAGTTCGAATACCAGGTGCCTGTTGCAGATGCAGTTGAGATGCTGTCGATGTCGTTGACTCCTATTATTCAAAAGGAACGACACATCATGGGTTCCGGACCGCATCCCTGGGAAGTAGATGTATTTCAGGGAGATAATGAAGGTCTTATTCTGGCAGAGAAGGAGCTTGATTCTGAAGATGAAGTTTTTGAATTGCCGGGCTGGGTTACTGTGGAAGTCACAGGTGATAAGCGATATTATAATCTGGCCCTGGCGATAAACCCAATAAAAAACTGGTAATGAATCGCCGGCTACCCTTTATATTCTGTTCTGTTTTTCTGGTGTTCCTGTCAGGCTGCCTCACGCTTCGCCGGACTGCTGAAAAGCCCTCCTCCTTGCTGACGCTTTACAATCCGGGCAGACAGACCATGCACCCGCAATTCCGGGTTTACCATTCGGGCCCGTCTGAGAGTGTTCTGTTCTTTAAGTTGCTCGCCAGTGAAGTGCTGTTCAGTCAGGCGAATCCGCAGGTTAAGGATCAGGCACGGTTGCTGCTCACCTATACACTGTACAGTTCATTGGCCGGGAATGAAGTCGCCGCCCGTGATTCAATTGAATTTATTATCGACAAGGACAAGGTTAAGGATCAAATAGATGCTTCGGTAAAGCTGGCCACTGAGCCCGGCAAAACCTACCTCCTTGATGTCACACTGGAGGATGAGATTCGCAGAGCGTCGGTCAGAGACCGAGTCCTGATCGACCGGTTTTTACCGGATAACCAGCAGGATTGGCTTCTTCTGAGCTATCCCGACAACCATCCCGCTTTCGAGAATTTCTTCTATTCGGGTGAATCCTTCCGGATGGTCGGGCCGGAAAAGAAGGCAGACCGGATCTATATTTCTGTTTTTTCACCACGGAATATGCTGCCTCTTCCTCCTTTTTCACTGGAGGTTCAGTCCGATAATCTGCCGCTTCCCGATTCAACTTTTTATATGGCCTACTCGGACCAGCTGCTCTACAAGCTGGGCGGTCAGGGTATCTATGTATTTCATTTTAAGCCGGAACCGGCCAAAGGGTTGTGCCTTACCCAATTTGGCGATAGCTATCCGCAGATGAAAACGCCGGAGGATATGCTCCCTCCCCTGCAGTACATTACCACGCGGGAGGAGTATCAGAAACTGGTGGCCAATCCCGACCGTAAAGCGGCTGTTGACGGGTTTTGGGTTGACAGGGGGAAATCGTTCGCCAATGCAAGGGATCTCATCAGGGTATATTACAACCGGGTGGTATTTGCCAATCTCTATTTTGCTTCGGCCAAACAGGGTTGGAAGAGTGACAGAGGCATGATCTATGTGCTGTTTGGCCCCCCTCTGACCGTGGAAAAGACAGAAACGCGTGAAATATGGGTGTACGAGGCCTCTGAAACGGCAGAGAAGGTTACCTTTGAATTCAATCTGACAGATGATTACTGGATCGGATATGATTATAAACTAAAGCGAAGAGAGGAATTCAGGCCACTCTGGAACAGAGCCGTGGATTCGTGGAGGCGGGGACGAATATTCAGCATGTAATGGAACAACAACAGGATTTTATTTTCGGGTTGAGGCCCGTTCAGGAGGCCATCGAGGCAGGCCGGAACATCGAGCGTGTACTGGTGCGAAAAAACCTTCAGGGTGACGGCTTCCATGCCCTTATCCAGCTGATCCGGCAAACCGGAATACCTTTCCAGTTTGTGCCGGTTGAAAAGCTCAACCGCATGACGCAGAAGAACCATCAGGGCATCATTGCCATAACCTCACTTGTAACATATCTTTCTATCGAAGAGATTGTTGCGCGTGTTTTTGAGGATGGGCGCGATCCGCTGGTGGTTATTCTCGATGGCGTTACCGATGTCCGGAACTTTGGCGCCATTGCGCGATCTGCAGAATGTGCGGGGGCCGATGCCATTCTCATTGCCGATAAGGGGGTGGCACAGATCAACCCCGATGCAATGAAAACCTCTGCCGGAGCCCTGGCAGTTATCCCTGTTTGCCGCACCCCCGATCTGGGCCGGAGCATTAAATACCTGAAGAATGCAGGACTGAAGATAACCGGGGCTACCGAAAAGACCGATATCCTTTTCTATGAGGCAGATTTCAAATCCCCTTCGGCCATCATTATGGGTGCGGAGGACCACGGAATCAGTGCCAATATGCTCGCCCTTTGCGACCAGGAGGTGCGCATCCCGATGCTCGGCAAGATTGCTTCCTTAAACGTTTCTGCCGCCGCCTCTGTCATCCTCTTCGAGGCCGTCAGACAACGGGCTAAACAGTAGATATGGCCTCGTCACTCGTCACTTGTCACTTGTCACTCTCTTCCGCGTCACGCGTCACGCGTCACGCGTCACGTTTTAAGCATACTCCATGAACCTCCTCGAAGCTCTCGGCTGGGTTGGTAATATCGTACTCAGCATCGGTGTAATCCCTCAGGTATGGCAAACATGGCGCACCCGCGATGTTTCCAGCTTTAACTGGCCATTCCTTCTCATGTGGGCAGGCGGGGTCTTCCTTACCTTTATTTACATCGCAGCCGGCAATATGCAGTCGGGGGAGTTTCAGTGGCCCCTTTGGCTTAATTATGCGGTCAATATTGCCGGTACGTTTTACCTTGTGTATGCCAAGGCGCGGTATGGGAAGAAGCAGGACAAGTGACGAGTGACGAGTGACAGGTGATTCCGGTTGATGTGTTTGTTTGTTTTTGGAATAACAAGTAACTTTAAGGCACAACCAACTGGAAATTAATGTTAATGAAAAGGTTAATCTCTTTGGTGCCTGCTTTGGCGATCGCCATTTTGGCACACGGGCAAATTTCACTCACTTTCTCGGGTACAGGTGCAGCCAGCAGGGTCGACACCGTTAAGGCAACGAACCTGATGACCGGTGAGACAATAAGCCTTCCAGGTACCACAGCCCTGGTGCTCTCGAACAAAACCGGAATAGAAGAAATGGTTATGGGGCCCGATGCGGGGATAGTTTTCCCCAATCCTGCTTCGGGCAGTGCTACGTTTGGCTTGTATGTTCCAACCGATGAAGTTGTTGCCCTTTCTTTGAGCTCCCTGGACGGTCGCCTGATTTCATCCGTCAACTGTCGCGTACAGGCAGGTATGCATAATTTTGATATCCCTATGGCGGAGGCGGGCATCTACTGCCTTTCCGTTGGAACGAAAGGAGGAGCAAACGGTTATAAGATCCTTAACCTGGTTAACGGATCGGGCAACCCTATCTGTTACCTGGGCAGAGCTTCAACCTGGTCTGGCTTAAATGGTCAGCTGAGGCCTGATTCGCCACAGCTTAAAGGCGCAATGACGCTCTATTCGCTGCCATACTCCGCCGGTGATATCATCCTCATGAGATGCAAATCCGGGATCTATTCAACCATGCTCACCGATTCACCCACTGTTTCAAAAAGATACGACGTGGAGTTTGTTGGGTGTACGGATGCCGGGGCTAACAATTACCCGGTTGTGAAAATAGGAATCCAGACCTGGATGGCCGAAAACCTGGCCTATCTGCCGCAGGTGAGTCCGGCTACAGGAGGTTCCGATGGTGCACCGTTCTATTATGTTTATGATTATAACGGAAGCAGCACGGCGAGTGCGAAAAGCACACCGAATTATAAGGTATACGGAGCCCTTTACAATTGGGAAGCGGCGAAGGTGTCATGCCCGACAGGCTGGCACCTGCCTACTGATGCAGAATGGACGATCCTCAACAGCTACCTGGGTTCTGCAGCCGGAAGCATGATCAAGGAGACAGGAACCGTTCATTGGGCCAACCCGAATATTGCCAGCAACAGTACCGGTTTCACAGCATTACCCGGTGGCAATCGCTCGTATCCTTCAAGTTTTGTTGATCAGGGAGTTATGGCCTATATGTGGTCATCCACGGAAGGCGATGCCACGCATGCCTGGGTCCGGATCATTGCCAACTATGATGATGGCTTTGGTAAATACAGTGTTTCCAGAAACAGGGGATACTCGGTCCGTTGCCTGGCAGGACCGCTTGCCGTGCTGCCCACGGTTACCACTGCCGAAGTGATTGCCATAACCGATTCCACTGCAACAGGTGGAGGTAATGTACTCTCGGATGGGGGTTCAAAGGTTACTTCGAGGGGCATCTGCTGGTCGACATCTCCGGGTCCCACCGTACTCAACGACAGGTTTTCCGGCGGAAGCGGGACCGGGGTATATCCTGCAACCCTGTATGGCCTTGCAGCCAAAACCAAATATTACGTTAGGGCTTATGCTACCAACAGTGTAGGCACCGCTTACGGTGACGAGAAACAATTTGTTTCGGGCGGGGGCGGCTGACGCCCTCACTTCCGCACTTCTTCACTCACTATCCTCGTGGGCGGCTTCCCACTCCTCCATGGCAAGCCCAAGCTCCTTTTTAAGCTGATCATACTCGGCATACGGATCTGAGCCGGCATTGTCCGCCATGCTCTCTGGATCGGCCAGGAACATCTCCACAAGGTGAATGCGTTTTTCGAGTTCTGCGATTCGCTCCTCGGCTTTTGTTATTCGTGAGGCCACCTTCCTTTTCTGGCGCTCCAACTCTTTCTTCTCTTCGTATTTCTGCTTATTGTCGGGAAGGACAATCTTTATGGGGGCCTTCTCTTCTGACTGTTCCAGTGGCTGATTGGCTGCCGGCTCCTGTGCGGGCTTCGGCGGCTGAGGCTTGGATGTATCCTTGCGTTCGATCTCCTTCAGCGTACTTAACCGCTTCTTGTTCAGGAATTCAAAAATGTCACCGGGATGTTCCTTAACCTTCTTGTCACGGAATTCGAAAATCTTGCCAACCAACCCGTCCAGGAAATCACGGTCGTGCGATACCAGAATGAGCGCTCCGTTGAATTTCAGGAGGGCTTCTTTCAATACCTGTTTCGACCGGAGGTCGAGATGATTGGTGGGTTCGTCGAGTACCAGCAGGTTTTTGGGTTCCATAAGCAGGCACGCGAGCGCGAGCCTCGATCGTTCACCGCCGGACAGAACCGAAACCTTTTTGTCGACATCCTCGCCACCAAAAAGAAATGCCCCGAGGATATCCCGTATCTTGGTGCGAATGTCTCCAACAGCCACGTAATCAATGGTTTCCAGAACTGTTTTTGTGGGATCCAATACATCTGCCTGGTTCTGGGCATAGTATCCGATCTTGAGATTGTGTCCGAGCTTGCAGTTCCCTTCGTAATCAAGCTCTCCCATGATGATTCTGGCCATGGTTGTTTTTCCCTCGCCGTTTCTGCCGACGAAGGCCACCTTTTCATGACGGTGCAGGATCATGGCGATTTTGTCGAGGACATGCGTGGATCCGTAGCTTTTGGTTACATCTTCGGCCTCTACCAGAATGGTGCCGGCGTGCGGTGCGGGAGGAAACTTAATATGAATGGTTGATCCGTCAATTTCATCAATTTCGATACGGTCGATCTTTGCAAGCTGCTTGATGCGCGACTGCACCTGTACAGATTTTGTGGCCTTATACCGGAACCGTTCGATGAATTTTTCGGTTTCATCGATCTTCTTTTTCTGATTGGTATAGGCTGAAAGTTGCTGCTCTCGCCTTTCTGCCCGGAGTTTCAGGAATTCGGTATACGGAACACGATAGTCGGCGAGCCGGCCGAGCGTGATTTCCACCGTTCTTTTGGTAACCCGGTCGAGGAACATCCTGTCGTGCGAAATTAAAAGCACGGCGCCTCGGAAATCGGCAAGGTAATCTTCCAGCCACTGGATTGATTCGATATCGAGGTGGTTGGTTGGTTCATCAAGGAGGAGAACATCCGGCTGTTTCAGCAATATCTTGGCCAGCTCGATGCGCATGCGCCATCCTCCGGAAAACTCCGAAGTGGCCCTTTCGAAGTCTTTGCGCTCGAATCCCAGGCCTGCGAGTGTCTGTTCAATGCCTGCCTCGCGGTTACGGCCACCAAGCATCTCGTAATGTTCACTCTTTTCCGAAAGGTCCGATATCAGTTTGTGGTAGGAGTCGGTTTCGTAGTCGGTGCGGGCGGTAATGTCAACCGTAAGTTCGTGAATGTCCCGTTCGAGTTGAAGAACCTCTTCAAAGGCCTTTTCCGCTTCATGAAAAACCGTAGTTGAATCGGAATAGGCCATGTGCTGGGGGAGGTACCCGAGCCGGATGGAAGGCGGAACTGAAACGAATCCGTCTGACGGCTTCATCTCACCGGTAAACAACCGGAGTATCGTCGTTTTACCGGCACCATTCTTGCCAACCAGGCCAACCCGGTCGCGCTGACTCACCAGAAAAGAGATCTCCTTTAACAGGTCGAAACTCCCGAAACTTACCGTAACCTGATCGAGGGAAATCATAGGATAAAGGGCTTAAGTTCATAATCATAGCCCCACATTAGTCCATGGAGGGGTTCTTTGGTTTGCTGCTTGCCGCAAACTTCGTAGACGGGGCCGGCATAGTGCAGGCCGACCAGCTGTTTCACCGACGTGACGCGTGACGCGTAACGCGTGATGTCGATGCCGGAGGGGCCTCCCCAGGCACAAATAACATAGTCACTGTTTGCCAGGGTTTTGCAAAAGAAAGTGTCGTTTTCCGTTCCGATGACGGCATCAGCATCAAGCAGCCTGATCCGCTCGTTTACTTCAACGGCATCCGTTGCCCGGAAAGCAAATATGTTCAGTATGTTCAGGTTCCTCACATCGGGAAAGCGGTTGAACACGAATGTCTCCACCTTGCGGATGGTGGCATCCGCACGTTTTTCATCGGCTGAACTGGGGTTCTTCAGGATAACCGTCATGATTTTGGATCGGTTTCCATCCATGAGTCCGGTCATGTAATTCATCTCCAGGGTATAACGAAACAGCCTGTCCGACGAGAAATCCGCCCGGATCCCCTGCACGTTGACGGCGTTGTAATGATCGATCTGTCTGCCTATCCTGGCCATGCTCCCCTGAATTTCCGGCAAAAGTAACAAACTTCACGATTCCGGACGGCCGGATCAGCGACGCCTTCGGGATAATGCGGATATGTTGCTATTTTAGCCGGCACTAATCATCAGAATTGAAAAAGAAACCGTTACCCATATTGCATTCCCTCACGGTTGAATCGATCGGGTCAGAAGGCAAGGCAATAGCCCGGTATGAAAACCGTGTTGTTTTTGTTCCGATGGTGATTCCCGGCGACATCGTGGATGTCCGGATCATCAAGAAGAGGCACTCCTATTGGGAGGGTGACCTGTTACGCCTGGTTGAACCGTCGCCGGGGCGCCGCAAGCCGCTTTGCGACTATTTCGGTGTTTGCGGAGGCTGCAAATGGCAGATGCTCCCATACCCGGAACAGTTGAAGTTTAAGGAGAAACAGGTACACGACCAGCTTTTGCGTATCGGTCACCTGGTACTGCCGGAAATACGGCCGATTATCGGTGCTGATTCATCTGAATTCTACCGGAACAAGATGGAATACACCTTTTCGAACCGGCAATGGGTGCTGAAGGAGAACATGCCGGCAGAAGGACAGCCGGTTTCACCTCCGGGACTCGGGCTGCATGTGCGCGGACTGTTCGATAAGGTCGTTGATATACAGAAATGCTGGCTGCAGCCCGATCCGGCCAACGAAATCCGCAACACGGTGAGGAAGTTTACCCAGGACCACGGGATGAGCTACTTCGACCTCCGTCACCAGACGGGCATGATGCGCAATCTAACGATAAGATGTACATCGACGGGCGAATGGATGGTCATTGTCAGCTTCCATGAAGATGAACCCGGGAGCCGGAAGCTTCTCATGGACCATGTCGTGGAAAGATTTCCGTTCCTCACATCCCTTGTGTATGTGATCAATCCGAAACGGAATGACACGATCAACGATCTTGAAATCTTTACGTGGTACGGCCGTGACCATATCATTGAGGAAATGGAAGGCTTGCGGTTTAAGATAAGCCCCAAATCATTTTTCCAGACCAACACCCATCAGGTGCATCGGCTTTACGGTGTGGTGAAGGAATTTGCCGGAATTGCCGGCGGCGAAACCGTTTACGACCTCTACACCGGGACAGGCACCATCGCTCAGTTTGTGGCGGGTCAGGCCGGAAAAGTCATCGGGATCGAGTACGTACCCGAGGCAATTGCTGATGCTAAGGTTAATGCTGAATTCAACGGGATCGCCAATGTGGAATTCTTTACCGGTGATATTAAGGATACACTGGTGCCTGAATTTATGGATCTGCATGGCAAGCCCGACCTTATTATCCTCGATCCGCCCCGTGCCGGAGTGCACGAGGAGGTGATCGGTGCGCTGCGTGCGGCCTTACCTGCCAGAATGGTATATGTGAGCTGCAATCCGGCCACCCAGGCGCGCGACCTTTCCCTGCTCGCCGACCTCTACGATATCGCTGCCGTTCAACCGGTTGATATGTTCCCCCATACCCACCACGTTGAAAACGTGGTGAGACTCGTCAGGAAACAGATAAACTAACCAATAGAAAATGAGCACCTTAACAACCGTCATCCGAAAGCTGCCCTCAACCTACTGGTGGGCGAACTCCATGGAACTTTTCGAGCGCCTTGCCTGGTACGGGATGTTCATACCGCTTTCGCTCTACCTTACCGGCTCCACCGAAACGGGTGCCCTGGGTTTCACCCAGGTTCAAAAGGGAACACTGATGGGAACCGTTGTGATGATCCTCTACTTTCTTCCCTTGCTTACCGGAGCCATAGCCGACAAGTTCGGTTATAAAAAAACCCTGATTGTTGCCTATGTTGTTCTCGCCTCCGGCTATTTCGCCATGGGGCAGGTTAGTTCATATGGTGCGGTCTTTGCCGTGTTTCTCTGGGTTGCCGTCGGCGCCGGTCTTTTCAAACCGGTGATACAGGCAACCGTAGGTAAAACCACTGATGAAAGCACTTCTTCGCTTGGTTTCGGAATCTTTTACATGATCGTCAATGTCGGGTCCTTTATTGGCCCGATCATCGCTTCGGTCCTGAGGGGATTCTCGTGGAAGTATGTGTTTATTATGTCATCTGTGTCAATCCTGGTAAACCTTTTTATCGTAATTTTTTTCTTCAAGGAACCCGACCAGCCGAAAAACACCGACCCCCTTGGAAAGGCGATCCGTGCCATTTTCAAGAATATATTCAAGGCACTGAGCGATATCAAGCTCCTGATTTTCCTGTTGCTTGTGATCGGTTTCTGGACCATGTACAACCAGCTTTTCTATACACTGCCGGTTTTCATCGATCAATGGGTCCGTACAGATGTTATGTATGAAGCGATCAGGGGTTTCTGGCCCGGGTTTGCCAGCGCACTCGACACGCAGAATAACGGAACTGTGGCCAGTGAAATGCTGGTCAATATTGATGCATTCTTCATTGTATTGTTGCAGATCGTCGTTTCAACCGTGGTGATGAAATGGAAACCGCTCAGTGCGATGATAAGCGGCATGCTTGTCTGCACGGTTGGTATTTCCCTTACTCTCCTTACACAGAACGGCTTTTTTCTGGTGCTTTCAATCTTCATTTTCGCTATGGGCGAAATGTCATCGTCGCCCAAAATTTCAGAATACGTTGCACGGATCGCGCCGAAAGACAAAGTTGCCCTGTACATGGGTTGCTCATTTATTCCGTATGCCGGAGGCAATTTCTTTGCCGGCCAGATCTCCGGAGGCGTTTACGAGCGGTTATCCGACAAAACCACGCTGCTTCAGGCCGAGGTGGCCTCAAGGGGCCTTTCCATACAGCCAATCTCCGATTCTTTTACACAAACCGACTATTTCAACAGTGCAGCCAGCCAGATGGGCATGAACGGACGGCAGCTTACCGACTACCTTTGGACCACCTATCAGCCAAACAAAATATGGTATGTGGTGTTCGGTATCGGATTGGCCACTGTGGTGCTGATGATGCTTTATGACCGATTCCTGATCCGGCCTAAGAAGGGTTAGGAGGTTAAAAGGTTAGGAGGTTGAATCTCGATGATTCGTGGTTCAGGATGGCCAGCAGGCTGATACTGTCGGGTGAAAGGCAATAGTTCAGATCGTGTATGAATCCTTTGTTTTTAAGGATTTCATAGTGAGTTGAGCCGGAAAGGGCTTTGTGGATGTCCCCTTTTGCAGTATGCCAGGTTTTCATGGCAAGTTTGCCAAGGTCATCAAACTCGCAGTTTCCCGTTTCATTCATCGTGGTACAGATCATACCGGCACACAGAAAATCGTCCAAGGAGAATTCTCCGTTGGTTCCCGCACAAACCAATTCAACCGGAGAGCCTGCGTTTACCAGGTAATCCGCAAGTTTGCGCTGGTTCAGGAATGCACCGATCACAACCTCCTTCGACTGGCTGCACCGGGCTATTGCCTGCGTGCCGTTGGTAGTAGTCAGTACGATGCCATTCCCGTTCATCTTCCCCTGCGCATATTCAAGCGGAGAATTGCTGAAATCGAAGCCCTTTATCGGTAAGGCATGGCGCTCGCCACCCAGCAACACACCATCGGTACGAAACGCTTCCGCTTCTTCAATGGTGGATACGGTTGTAACCCATGATGCTCCATTGGCAAGCGCTGTAAGTATAACCGATGTCGCCCTCAGGACATCGATTACTACGGCTATCCTGCCGGGCAGCTCTTTCTCTTTAATATCCCTGGCAGTGAGGGTGATGTGAATTTTCATGCTTAGTTACATTTCACGGGCAACGCTGAAAGGAAGATACACTTTCTGAACCATTTCCCGGTATTCATCCTCGGGGTCGCTAAGGTGCGTGATTCCTCCGCCGCTCCGGTATCGGAGTCCGGTTGCCGTTTGTTCAATAAACCTGATCATGACTGAGCTGTAAAGGTTGGTGCCGTCGAATACACCGAAAACTCCTGTAAAGAATCCCCTCGGCTCTGGTTCGGCTTCACGGATTATTTCGATGGTCCGTAGTTTGGGGGCTCCGGATATGCTGCCTGCAGGCAGCAATTCATCCAGAATCCCTCCGATATTGCTCCGCCAGTCGGGATGGAGCTGCCCTCTGATTTCGGAGCTCACCTGAATGAGCTCCTTGTCGTTGCCCCGGATACGCTCAATGTACCGGAACCTTGCCACTTCAACATGATCGGCTACGCGACTCAGATCGTTGCGAATAAGATCGACTATAGTAGTGTGTTCGGCCGTCTCCTTCGGATCTGCCAGCACCCTGGCAACCGCATCCGGCAGCGAAGCGTCGATGGTTCCCTTCATGGGGAAGGAACTGATGGCATTGTTCCGTATCCGTATAAACGGTTCCGGCGAAAAAACCACGAATTTTCCCGGGGAAAGAAGCTTGTAGGGCGCACGGCTGTATCTGAATATATCTTCCAGTGAAAACCCCGGTTCGATCGCGGTAGGAAAAGTAAGGTTAACCAGATAAGAGTTGCCTTGCCGCAGATGATGCATTACCCTTCGGAAGGAGCGGTGATAGGTGTCGAAGGACACCGGACTTGCCGAAATAGGCGGGATACGGGACGGACCGGAAGCGGCTTTGCGGTCGTCGGTGCCGGCCAGGCTGAATCGGATCCCGGCGGGGATTTGTGACAATCTGTGGACCTGAGGACAAATTCCCTCAAAATCGATAATGAACAGAAACGGTTCAGCCTTGCTTCCCAGATTGTTCAACTGATCAACGTACCCTTTATCCAGTCCCATTTTTCCTTTATTTTGGACAAAGTTAAAATTGGTATCTTCACACAAATTTTTTTAATGGTCAATATTCGCGAAAAAGAGCGGTCAAAGGGGGGAATATCCGGCAATTACCGCAAATCCAAAGGAAAACCCGCCCTTTTAATCGGAGTGCTCCTGCTGGTAGCGCTGTTGATGGCCGTATTGTATAACCCTGCAAGAAATTCCGGAAAAATGAACAGCGACAGCAAGTCATCATCTTCATCGGAGCCGGGGTTTGCAAAACAGGGCGAGCTCACCTTTCTTACGGCAGACAGTATTGTAGTTACCAAAATCGATATTGAGATTGCCGATGACGACGGTCTCCGCGAACAGGGCCTGATGTACCGCCGTCAGATGCTGCTTGATCAGGGTATGTTGTTTATATTTGAAGACGAGGAGTTGCGGTCGTTTTGGATGAAGAACACCTATTTGCCGCTCGATATTCTCTATCTTGATTCCGGAAAAACCATTGTGAAGATCCACGAGAATGTTGCCACAATGAATGAACAGCCCATTCCATCGGATTTTCCAGCGAAATACGTTGTGGAAGTTAATGCCGGTTTCACGGCGCTGCACAGCATCAAGGCCGGCGATCGGATGACCTTCATCCGAAAATAATTTAAGGTCAGGCCAATGGATAAACCAACCGATATAGCTAGTTACAATCAGAAGGTTTTGTGCTATGAATGGGCATCTTTGGTATTTCTCATTGTAGAGGATATCGACCTTAATTACATGTTTTTGGCCGAAGCTCTGAAAAAAACCGGTGTCCAGATTCTTTGGGCACTCAATGGCCAGGAGGCCGTTGATATCTGTCGGTCAGGTATTGTCATTAATTTGATTGTCACAGATATTCAGATGCCGGTTAAGGACGGTTACGCGGCAACCTGCGAGATCCATGCGATGCGCCCGGGAATACCCATCATAGCCTATACGGCGTATTCATACGAGGGTGTCCGGGAACGTATGCTCACGGCCGGTGCTAAGGAGTGCCTCATTAAGCCGTTCGATCCGCGTCAGTTGCTTATTGCACTGCGCAAACACCTGATCGCTGGCTGATTAGCCCAAATCATGAAACGCAAAGGCCCGGGAATTTGGATATGGCTGGTTGTCATTGGCCTTCTGGTGGCCGGTGCCGCACTCAGGGTTATTTTCCCCCTTCATGGAGGGCTCGAAAAGGAACTGCCGGAGGGGTCTTATACTGCATCGGAGCTTTTCCGGGAATTCACTTCCGATCCGGTAGGCGCTTATCAACTTTTGGCCTCAAGGGTAATCATCCTGGAGGACACGGTGGCGACATTCGGGGATGGTTTCGCTGTAATGGGGAAGGATCTGTGCCGTGTGCGCTGCCAGTTCAGGAGGTCGGTTTATGACAGGAAACCAGAGGTTGAAACGGGCGACCGAATAACAATAAAAGGGATATGCCGCGGCCAGTATATGACTGAAATCCTTGTTACCCATTGCATAATCATAAATAAGTAGCTCACTTGGAATTTTCAGGCACTCTTCTGCAATGGTATGACCAGCATGCCCGGTCGCTGCCCTGGCGCGGGAGTGGGGATCCCTACCTGATCTGGGTATCGGAAATAATCTTTCAGCAAACACGCATCGAACAGGGGATAGGCTATTATCATCGTTTTACGGAGCGCTTCCCTGATTTGCATGCCCTGGCTTTGGCCTCGGAAGACGAAGTGCTTAAAGTATGGCAGGGACTCGGATATTACTCCCGTGCACGGAACATGCTTGTTGCAGCACGCTGTGTGGAGGAGGAGTTTATGGGCAGCTTCCCGAGGGAATTTCATCAGATCAGAAAATTGAAAGGTGTGGGTGATTATACGGCTTCGTGCATAGCTTCAATTGCGTTCGGTAAGGTTCATGCGGCGGTCGACGGCAATGTCTATCGGGTACTGAGCCGTTTTTACGCCGATCCCATGCCCATTGATTCATCAGCAGGAAGGGTTCATTTTAAACGACTGGCCGAAGGCCTTATCAGCCATGACCGCCCGGGTGATTTCAATGAAGCCTTAATGGATCTTGGGGCCATGATCTGTAAACCAAGGAATCCACTGTGCAGCGATTGTCCGTTGAGGCTGTTATGCAGTGCACTCGAGCGCGGAACCCAGACATCTTTTCCGGTAAAGTCGCCCGCCGCAGCAAAACAGGTAGTTGTAATGAATTATATTTTGGTGCGCGACAAGACACACATTCTGATCCGAAAGCGGGCAGGCAAGGGGATCTGGCAGGGCTTGTATGAACTTCCGATGATAACGGGAGATATGCATGTTGCTGAACTGGAAGCCCGATATCTGAATGGTTATGGGCTTAAGACCAATGCCTTGACCGAGCTGAACCGCACGCGTCACATTCTTTCGCATCAGGAGCTGGATATCCGGTTTTACGAATCCGCAACCGGGGACTATGGCAGTTCAGCAACCAATGATCTGCTGGCGGTGGAATCCGGGCATCTGGCTGATTATCCCTTTCCGAAACCATTGGCCGATTTCCTGTCCGGCCGCGGATAATGCCACCTATTCTTTCAGATAGGTGCCGAGCCAGTCAAAAAACTCCCGCTGCCAGAGGATTCCATTCTGTGCGGAGAGAACCCAGTGATTCTCTTCGGGGAAAAGGAGCAGTCGGGCCGGAACATTCCTGAGCCTTGCCGCATTGAACGCCTGCATCCCCTGAGTGTAGGAAATCCGGTAATCCTTTTCACCATGGATGACCAGGATAGGGGTGTCCCACTTATCAGCGAACCTGTGAGGCGAAGCTGCATAACTCCGCTGAACCACCAAGTTGGTGCTATCCCAGTAAGGTCCGCCCAGATCCCAGTTAACAAACCACATTTCTTCTGTTTCCAGGTAGTTTGCCTCCAGATTGAACATGCCGTCGTGGGCTATAAAGGCTTTAAACCGGCCGTTATGGTGGCCGGCCAGCCAATAAACGCTAAAGCCGCCATAGGAAGCCCCAACGGCCCCCAGCCTGTTTTTATCCACATAGGGTTCTGTAGCAATGGTGTCGATTGCCGAAAAATAGTCGAGCATGTTCTGGCCGCCGTAGTCGCCGGAAATCTGTTCCAGCCACTCCTTGCCGAAGCCCGGAAGGCCGCGGCGGTTCGGGGCCACAACAATATACCCTTTGGCGGCCATCATCTGGAAATTCCAGCGGTATGACCAGAACTGGCTGATCGTATTCTGAGGGCCGCCCCCGCAGAAAAGCAGGGCCGGGTATTTGCGGGCAGGATCAAATCCGGGCGGGTAAATCACCCAGGTTTTCATCTCTTTGCCATCGGTTGTCTTAACCCATTTCGATTCAACACGCCCCATTGAAAGCTGATCAAGCAGCGGTTTGTTTACCAGCGAGATCTCTTCGGCTTCACCCGATACAGGATCAACCCGGTAAATCTCATCGGGTTTCGACATGGATTTCCTCACAGCGACCAACCGGCTGCCAGCCGGCAGAACCAATGAATAATCATGGATTCCGGCAGTGATCTTTGTTATATTATTCGACAGGATGTCGTATCTGTAAATCTCGTCAGTAGCTTGATAATCAGAAATAAAATAGATTGATTTGCTGTCGTCGGTCCATGCCAGCGAACCGGCATTCTGGTCGAAAGCGGCTGTTGCATCCGTTTTGGCACCTGTGTGGACGTCCATCACGAATAGCCGGTTTTTGTCGGCTTCGTATCCGTCCCTCTCCATGCTTTCCCAGGCGATATAGTTGCCATCAGGTGAAAACAGCGGGTTAATATCATACCCCATCATTCCTTCCGTAAGGTTGGTGGTCAGGCCGGTGGACAGTTCATACTGGTAAATATCGGAGTTGGTGGACAAGGCATACTCCTTGCCGAACTTCTTACGGCATGTGTATGTCAGTTTTTTGCTGTCGGGTGACCAGGTTATCTGCTCCATGCCTCCATTGGGTTTTAACGGGGACTCCCATGGCTGCCCCTCCATGATGTCGATGATCGTTTCGAGACCGCCCTTTTTCGACTCAGCAATGAAAATATGAGTGAAGGTTTCAACCCATTCATCCCAGTGACGGAACATGATGTCGTCATAAGCGCGTGCATTCGCCCTGGCCAGGTCGGGGTATTTGTCACTCAGGTTCGATTTTACCTTGACCTCCCTGATGAAGGCAATATGCTTGCAGTCGGGCGAATAATTAAATCCGGATATACCTCCTTCCACATCAGATACTTGTCTGCGCCCGGAGCCGTCGGGATTCATCTCCCAAAGCTGGGTGGTGCCGGATTCGCGGCTCAGGAAACCAATCTTCAGACCGTCGGGCCGCCATACCTCTCCGGCTTCATTAACTGCCGTATTGGTAACTGTCGTAACAGCGCCGCCGCTTACAGGTAGCTGGTAAAGATCGCGGAACCCCTTGTTCTGGGCTATATCATAGTAGGTTACACCGTAGAGGACCTGGCTGCGGTCGGGCGATAGCTGAACATTACTGATGCGTCCGAATGACCACAGTACTTCCGGAGTCATCCGGTCAGACGCTAACCTGAGGTTCTCGGGACGATAGCCTGCTCCCTGTTTTTTTTCGCATCCGGTGATGGCCAAAACCGCCAGTACCGGAATGAGGTTGATTAACCTCCTCATGTTATCGGGTTTTAATGGGTTTTCCGTCTTCAATCCTGTTAAGACCTTTCAGGGCAAGCGGAAAGTTCGGCTCAATTTCCATGGCTTTCTCATAATCTGCCCGGGCCTTGCTGAACTGACCACTCAGCTCGTAACTGAATCCGCGGTTATACCAGGCGTCGGCATACTTCGGACTCCAAAAGATGGCTTTGCTGAACCATTTCACCGCTTCCTCATAATCAGCTTTATAAACCATCTGAATAAAACCCCGGTTATAATACGGGTCGGGATGGGTGCTGTCAATTTTTGAACTGATGAATTCATATTCTGCATTGGCTTCATCAAGCTGGCTGTGCTCCTGATAAAAATAGGCAAGCAGATAATGTGCCTCGTACATCTTGGGCTGCAGGTCGATAGCGGATTTAAGGTATTGGATCGCAAGCGGATTGCCTTGATTGGAATAAATCTTTCCGGCCTGTATGTATGCGGCATAGTATTCCGGCTCCTTTTCTATGCATACCTGAAAGTTCTTTATTGCTCCGGTGGTATCCTTGGTTTCCAAAGCAATAACACCCTGGATAAAGTAGATCTGTGCCAGGTCGTCGTTGATCGGCATCACCTCCTTTAATACCAGTTTCGCTTGTCCGTATTCCTTTAGGTAGAGGTGAATTTCCGCCAGCTTCAACTTGAGATCGGTGTTTTCGGGATAGTCCCGTATGGAGAGATTGAGGGCTTTTTTCGCGCTGTTGGGTTCCCCTGTGAAGATATAGTACTCTGCCTGGCTGATGAAATATCCCGGATTGAGTGAGTCGAGCGAAAGGGCTATGGTGATGTCACCCAGTGCCTGGTCGTAATTTTTTCGTATCGCATACTGCTCGGCTCTTTTAGCAAAGAGCGCAGGATTTTTCGGATTTTCCCTGATCATTTTATCAAGCGAAAGGATACTCGAGGAGTCCGGAGCGGCTGTAGTGGCAGCTTCATCGGCAGGCTTAACAGCCTTGCGGCCGGAATCCTTACAGCCGGGCATTATCAGGGCAATTGCAAGTAAAAAGAAAAGAGCCGTCCGTACGACGGCTCCATGATCAGCTTTTACCATTTTGAAGTGCTTCTTTGATTTTCACGGTAATTTCCTGGGCAAGTTCGGGGTTGTCATCGAGGAGCGATTTCACAGAGTCACGACCCTGGCCAAGCTTGGTTTCTCCATAAGAGAACCATGAGCCCGATTTCTTGACAATGTTAAGCTCCACACCGAGGTCGATCACTTCGCCGATCCGGGATATGCCGGTTCCGTATACAAGGTCAAACTCAGCTTTTTTAAATGGCGGAGCAACCTTGTTTTTTACAATTTTTACGCGTGTCCGGCTGCCGGTCATCTCCTCGCCGTCCTTAATCTGACCTATCTTTCTGACATCCAGCCGCATCGAAGCGTAGAACTTCAATGCATTCCCCCCGGTTGTAGTTTCCGGATTGCCGAACATCACCCCGATCTTCTCCCGTAGCTGGTTGATAAACATCACGCATGTCTTTGTTTTGCTGATGTTGCTGGTTAGCTTTCTCAGTGCCTGTGACATGAGCCGGGCCTGCAGCCCCATCTTGGAATCACCCATCTCGCCTTCTATCTCCGCCTTGGGCGTAAGTGCGGCAACCGAGTCGATGACAACGATGTCGATAGCTCCTGAGCGAATCAGGTGGTCGGCTATCTCGAGGGCCTGTTCTCCGTTATCGGGCTGGGAAACCAGCAGGTTAACGACATCGACTCCGAGCTTTTCGGCATAATAGCGGTCGAAGGCATGTTCCGCATCAATGAAAGCAGCGATGCCGCCCTCTTTCTGTGATTCGGCTATCGCATGCAGGGCCAGGGTGGTTTTTCCGGACGATTCCGGACCGAAGATCTCTATAACCCGTCCTTTTGGATAGCCTCCGACACCGGTTGCGACATCCAGGCTGATGGACCCTGACGGGATCGACGGGACCTCTTCGACTGCATCACCGCCCATCCGCATAATGGTACCCTTGCCGTAACTCTTTTCCAGCTTTTCGATGGTGAGCTGCAGCGCTTTCAGTTTTTCCTTTTGAATTGAATTGTCTTTTTCCATTTCGTTATTGATTAGCTGGTATAATAGATGCGGAAAAGTTGCCTGAATGGAAAAATCCGGTCATATTTTCATCTCTTTAAGAATCTGCCGGGCATGGTCCTTTGTGCTCACCTTTTCAATGACATGCTCAATCAGGCCCTGTTCATCAATAATAAAGGTGGTCCGTATAATTCCCATGAATTTCTTTCCCATAAACTGTTTTTCGCCCCAAACTCCGTACGCATTGAGGACACTTTTTTCTGTATCAGCCACCAGTGCGAACGGAAGGTTGAACTTTGCCCGAAAACCATCATGCGATTTTTCCGAATCCGCACTGACCCCGATTACCTCAAAACCCTTGCTTCGCAATTCTTCATAATCATCCCGTAAACTGCACGCTTCAAGGGTGCAGCCGGGAGTGTTGTCTTTTGGATAAAAATACAGAATCACTTTCCTGCCAAGGTAATCACTGAGGCTTCCGGTGGTACCGGAAGGGCCAGTGAACGAGAATCCGGGCGCTTTATCGCCGGGTTTCAGATTTTCCATCATCTGCTATTGTGTTAATGTACAAATATATCAACTAATTCGGGTTGCTTTGGCCATGGTTTCGGGAGTTTATTAACAGTTGCCTGTGTTGGTGTGAATAAAAATATTTAATTTGGCATTCCTTTTTAGTTTTAAGGCAATGGCTCAGGATAATTCAAAGCATAACCCCGATTCGAGGGATCTGACCAACCTCAGTTCCGGTGATCCTCATTGGCTCATTCTGCATAACGACGAAGTAAACACGTTCATTTATGTGATTGATTGTCTGGTTCAGGTTTGTGGTCATGATTCGGTCCAGGCCGAACAATGTGCACTGATCACACATCATCAGGGGAAATGCGACGTAAGGAAAGGAGAGTACGCGATGCTGCTTCCGATGAAGGAAGATTTGCTTACCCGCGGTCTTCTCGTTACCATAGATTAATGATTGCGATAAATTTGGATAATGCGGTAAAAGTTTTACTTTTGCCGCACCTCATTGGAGAGATGGGTGAGCGGCTGAAACCAGCAGTTTGCTAAACTGCCGTATGCGATTAGTGTACCGGGGGTTCGAATCCCCCTCTCTCCGCGAATCGGGTGTGCGTTAGAGGTCGTTCCGGAGTGTTGATGAATCCCGGAAAGTATTTTGACATAAAGAAACCATCGGGGAACCCGACCCCATCCCATCATTCAGCAGAAGACGACTTATCACCATACGTTTCATTGCGTATAGCAGACCATTGATGGGCCGGTAAAGCGGTGATCTGCCAAAGTTATTTGATCCGGGTGGCTCCGCTGAAAACAGTGAATTTTGCAATTCATCTCCTTAAAGCGCTTTTTATGAAATTCATTGTGGTGAAGAAGACAACCGCGAAGGAATCTCCATACTTGATTTTTCCGGAAAACCTGCTATCTTCGCGGTCTCGTTCTTAAAAATGGTTTTGAATTTTGGAAACAGGTAAGGCCGTTTCCTCGATTTCATACCTGATATAACGTGTAAAGTCCGGGGTATAGCGCAGTCCGGTAGCGCACCTGGTTTGGGACCAGGGAGTCGCAGGTTCGAATCCTGCTACCCCGACGAATTAGCCAGTGTTCACCAGTTTTCCCGGTGAACGCTGGCTTTTTTTATGATGTCGCCGGAATGACAGTCAGAACCCGTCTCCAAATCCTCAGAGGCTGCCGACATTGGTTTTGAAGTATTGCTGAACCTCCTGGCTAAACGCACTGAATCGGATCAGCTGCCCGGAAGTAAGTGTTATCTGAAGCGATCCGAGCATGGAGGCTACTGTCGTGGAAAGATCCGATCGTATCTGGGAAATCGCCATGTCAGGATTGGATGAACCCGCCAGTATTGTACAGAAATGTTCGTACGTGGCGGATGTAATCTCAAGGCATTTTGCCTTTTGTGGTTCATCGGGTGCAAAAACATAAATATATCCAAGGTTGGCGTACCGGGTGCAATCGGCTAGTACCGCCTTAATCTGATCCACACTCAGATTGCCCGATATAGTGCCGCGGCCAAATCTGGCCAGATCGGAGCGATCGGCACTCTTCAAAACCGATACTGAATAGCCGGTGGCAATTCCAAGCACCAAACCAGCCACAAAGGCAAGGATAACAGGAGCCGCTTTTCTTGATTTCATTGTGATTCTTTGAGTACAGCAAATTTACGTGCCGGAATGATTGTTTAGTTAACCTTTCAGTATAGTCACACAGTCGTTTTCCTTCTGGCGGCTCTGTGCAGCAATATCCTGAAAGCAACATAATAGGCAATCAGGAAGAACAGAAACATGGAGCCTGTAACCACGAGGATGGCCCATCCAAATATGACCAGGAAGGACAGTAACCAGACTCCAAGGGTAATTTGAACCGCTCTGATTAGTGCTGATGCACGTACGAGGTTAATACCGTCCGGTTCGGTTTTCTCCTTCGAGAAAACCACCATCACCAACCCTGTTATACAGAAAATCGCGAACAGTTCATCAAGCAGGTTTGTCCGTGCAAACACAAAGAACCGGCTTTCTGCATAGGTACTTGCGATGGCAAATACAGGAACCTGAAAAAAATCCGGACGACCGCCAAAATAGTACAAGTATCCCGGAACCAGCCCGACTGCAATGAGGACAAATCCGATAATCCTGAACCGGTGGGGCAGCAGGGGGAAACGGAAATCCGATGGCTGTCCGGTATTCACCGTTAATTTGTGCTGTAGATACCTACGTTCTTGGTGGTGCCATCCTCAAAGTATACTTTGATGCCCACCAATCCGAATTTGTGGTTGGTCTCATAAACCACTTTGGAAACCCCGGGGATGCCCCTTCCTGTTTCCTCAACGGTAATGGTCTTTATCATCATCCATCCCCAGAAGTAGTCATCTTCAGTCGATTTCGCGGTAACCTCCCTGGTGATCGTGCTGGCACCGCGCTTGAGTGTGTATTTGTCGCCTACCTTTGCGCTGTATTCTACCAGGATCAGGTTGCCTTCATCATACACATTCATGATGCCCTTGTCGGTGATCTTGGCTTTACCCCCACCTGTTACGGTGTTGCCGCTGATAACCGTGCCCGGTATATAATCTGCCATCTCCAGGTAAGCAGGATTCGTTACCGAGCAGGAAAAAGCTATGGTCGAAATTCCATTGTCGAGTTCGGTAATCCTGGCGGCTGAACCTGATACACCTTCCACATTCGTTACCGAGAAGGTGTTGTCAACCTCCCCCATCGGAGATTGTGTACCACCGATAGAGGCTTGAAACAATCCGTATTTCTCACAGGAAACCAGGGAAAAACCCAAAATCAGGCAAAGTAAATGTGTGGTTTTCATGGCCGCGGCATTTTAACTGACCCTTAATTGTCAGTTGGTTTACAGCAATAAAGTTATAAAAGGCTGATAAACTTCCAATGCCTATTTATTCTCGGCGGCCTTTTTCCGGAAGTATCCTTTTAAAAGGAAATTGTGCTGTAATGCTTCAAGATCTTCATTCAGCTTTCGTGAACTGCTTTCCAGATATTTAAGTGTTTCGCGCAGGTTGGCTGCTGCGGCTTCATCACTCAGGAGTACCCCGGCCGGGCTGGAGGAGGTCCCCAGTTTGCCGGTCGTTTTCTTTAGGTCGGTGGTTATGGCGGACGCAGTAACGGCGATTTGCTGCAGCTCGGTGATAGCCCGGCGCAGGCTTTCGAACACAACCGTGTCGGTGGCGATGTCGTTGGTCAGGCTTCCTTCCCGGTTGATTTTATTGCCGTATTCCGACAGGGAGGCGGTTAGCCGTTCGGTGTTGACGGCTGCTTTTTTTAGCTCTGCAACTGTCATTCCGACAGAGGTGTATAATGAATCATCAATCAGAAGCTTCCCGATTGTGCCCTCCCCTGCGCTGATTTTCCTGCTGATTTCCTTGAAGTCGGCGGTGATGGATACGAGGTTGTTGTTGTTCTCCTGAAGGGTGATCATCATGTCATCAGTTGAAAGAGCCTTTTCATAACCGATGGTGTCGCCTTCCGTAACGCAGGGCGCATCATCGGAACCAACCGATATCACCACTATTTTGTTTCCGATTAAACCGTCGGTACTGATCTTGGCCCGGGCGTCTTTTCTGACGTATGGCCTGGCTTCGTTTTCGATTTTCATCGTGACCTCTACCTGAGATTTACCGGTAAACCGCACACTGCCGATCGTTCCGATCTTAACCCCTGAGAGCCAGATGTTGTTGCCTTTTTGCAGCCCACCTACCTGATCGAATACACAATAGATGTTGAATTTGCTCACAAAACTGTTGTGCAGCCGCCCGATCATCAGAACACCGGAAGCCAGGATGAGAAGGCTGATGAGCAGAAAGAGCCCGACTATTACCGAACGCCGGTTATGCGTGGATTTCATGTTTTTTAGCTGATAAAGTTGTAGTCATAGAAACTCCTGATGTTTAGATCGTCGGATCCGAATACTTCGCTGAAACTGCCCAGCCGCAGAAAGTTCCCGTCCTGCAGCATGGCAACCCGGTGACCGGTGGTTTTGGCACACGTCAGATCGTGGGTGATGATGATGGAACTGGTATTATACTGCTGCTGGACCTGGTTGATGAGGTCGTTGATTTCAGTACAGGTGATCGGGTCCAATCCGGCGGTAGGCTCGTCGTATAACATGATGTCGGGTCTCAGGATCAGTGTCCTGGCAATTCCGATCCGCTTGATTTGTCCGCCCGAAAGGTCTGCGGGCATCTGGTTCACTTTTTCCTGCAACCCGACAGCATCAAGCACATTCAGTACGGCTTTCTCAACCTCGCCCGGTGTCAGCTTGCGGAAATTCCGCACCAGAGAGAACTCAAGGTTCTCCCGGATGGTCATACTGTCATATAGTGCACTGCTCTGAAAAATGAATCCCAATTTCAGGCGGAGGGCTTGTAATTCGCGGGAATTGAGCTTGTCAACCTGCTGTCCCCTGACCATTACAATACCTGCATCAGGCTTAAGCAAGCCGGAAATTATTTTGATCAATACCGATTTGCCGCTTCCTGATCTGCCCAACACCACGAAGTTTTCCCCTTTGTAAACATCCATGTCGATGCCCGTAAGTACGGGCATCACGCCGAAGGATTTGAAGAGCCCCCTGATGGAGATCACCGCTTCCCTGGTTTCGCCTGTCTTGATGGAGATTCGATCTGACATGGGTTATAGGTTGGAAATGAGGTTGGTAACCTGAACAATCAGCAACTCTTCGGCAAAAATCAGGAACATCGAAAAAACCACGGCCCTGTTGGCCGCCTTGCCAACGCCCTGTGTGCCGTTGGTTGCGTTGAAGCCTCGGTATGCTCCTACAATTCCTATGGTAAATCCGTAAACCACCGATTTAACAACGCCGGAAGCCAGATCGAGAAAACCGACCGAGCTGAAAGCACTTTCAAAATAGGTGGTGAAGCTGGTCAGCTCATGCTGATAAACATTTATGAATGAACCTATTAGTCCCACAAAGGTGCAATAGAGCGCAAGGGCGGGAATCATGATGGTTGTGGCGATCACGCGTGTGACCACCAGAAATTTATACGGACTTACAGCCGATACTTCCATTGCGTCGATCTGCTCCGTTACTTTCATGGACCCAAGCTCTGCCCCGATATTGGATCCCACCTTGCCGGCGGCGATGAGCGCAGTAACAAGCGGTCCCAGGGCACGGATAAAAGCAATTCCGATAAGAGAAGGAAGCCAGGCGGCCGCACCGAATTCGAGCAACGGACGCCTCGACTGCGTAGTGAATACCATCCCGATAACAA
>CAYWHP010000062.1:0-2127 GCA_964457845.1 uncultured Porphyromonadaceae bacterium
CGGACCATATGCCTTCGGCTTCGAGGAAAAGAATCCTGTCACGATCGCGGTTTAGGGCGAGCCGCTGGGGCCAGTAATAATCACCGACGGATCCGATGGCCAGCGACTCCATGATCTCGCCTGAACCAGGATCAACGGAGATCAGCGAGGAGGAAGTCTCCTCAGCTATAGAGAAATCGGCACCCCAGACAACCTTGCCTTTACAAAGCACCCAAAGATTCCCGGACTTGTCCAGCACCATGTCGGCCGGGTTGTTACCCACCGTCCAGGTATTGGTAACACGGTCGCTGCCGGTATCGATCACCGTAATTGTGCTGTCGTTGCCCCAGCCACCGGAATTTGCTACCAGAAGGTGCTTGCCGTACATGATCATTTTTTCGGGGCCACTGCCGCATGGGATTGTGTCGGTTATCACAAGACTTTCAATATCAATTACATAAACACGGCCAGTAAAATTACCGTCTGTCAGATAACCCTTCCTGTCATCCTTCGCAAGGAAATGGCGTGGATACTCCAACCCGGATATGGCTCCCAGGGAAGCAAAGGTTGCGAGGTCGACAACCTCAACCTTCTGTGAATTATTAACGACGATGAACCCCTTGTCACCACCGAAACCCATGGATTGTACGACATCTCCCAGCGGCCGACCGTTTACCGATTCAAAAAGGTGATTGGTGACTTTTGAGGAATCGATATCTATATAGCTTACTGATCCGTTGCTATTTCCGAATGCTCCTTCATTTGTTACATAGGCACCATGCAGATATCCGGCACCGGTTCCTGACCCGGGTTCATCGGGAGTGCATGATGCGAATGCAATTGTGCCGGCGATAGTCAGGCTCCAGTTTTTCAACGTCATTTTTCAGCAGTTTTAGTTTGGAATAAATAATTCAATGACAAGCGGAAAGCGCGTCCGGGAGAAGGATAGGCCCGGATCAGCTGGTAATGCGTATCGAAGAGATTTGATAGTACGACGTTGATGACCATCTTATCTTTCCTGATACGAAAAGAATAACCGGCCGAAAGGTCGGCCAGATGAAAGGATTCCAATGCCAGCCAGGGATCATGATTGTCGGTGGTGTAACGTCTGCCTGTGAACCGGTAGCCTGCACGGGCTTCAAATCCGTGCCATTCGATCGCTGCCTGGCCGTTCAGCAGGTGAAAGGGAACATAGGCCAACTGACGGTCGGCTCTTCCTGCTGCGTCTTCCATACCCATATCAAGGCTCTCGGTATACGAATACATTATTTTTGCACTAAACCGGACGCTACGGTAGAGCAGCTCGCCGGTCAAATCGGTTTCAATTCCCTGGCACCTTACCCGCCGTATATTTTGCGGCGACCACCAGGTACCGGAAGGTACCCATTGAATCCAGTTGTTGATATCCTGCATAAACAGCTGGCTGTTGAGGGAAAGGGTTGTCTGCGAATTTTTAACCAGGTCCCATCCTGCACCAAGATCATATCCGAGACCGTTTTCCGGCAAAAGACCCGGATTGCCGCCCGGTGTCCAAAACCGGTCATTCAGGGAGGGATACCGGAACTTGTTTGATATCTGGCCTTTAACAGACAACCCGTTATCTGCCAGGTGATAGCGGAATGCTGCCGAAAAGAGTGGTCTTGGTCCTGTCATCGAATAGAATGCCTGACGGTAGGAAACAGTTGTCTCCAGCTTATTAGCGGTGTATTTAAGGAGTGCCCAGGCAGCACCATGCAATTCCGTGGCCGCACCGCTGTATGAATCGACCCTGGCGGTGAGGTATTCTGATTCTGCTCCGCCCTCAACCGTCAAGAGGCTATTGATGAACCACCTGTGGCTTATGCCCACAAAATAGCTGTCGGAACGGATGCCCGATTGTTTGCGTATGGAATCGGTTCCCGGTGTTTTCTCGGTGTAGGTCAAACTATCCCGGAGGGCGGCGCCGGTTATCTCAAGGCTTGTTTTTCGCCACCATTTTGATACCCGGACGAACTGGCGCAAACTTTGATCCGACTGAGCAGCAGTCACCAGCGGCCGGGAACTCATCGAAGATGGCAGCATCTTTTCCCGGCTGTGCCACCAGCCACCATACTGGACAAACCAGTTTCCGGGCAGTCGAATAAAAAGGTGCTGCTGGCCGGTCATCAG
>CAYWHP010000062.1:2227-3777 GCA_964457845.1 uncultured Porphyromonadaceae bacterium
CCCCCGTAGCTGGTTATATTCAGATTGGTCTCGCGGCTGAGAATGCGTGACAGATCAGAACCGAAATATCTGGTTTTCAACAAACTATCAATCCTGATTGTATGGAGCCCTGAAGAATAGGCGCTTTTTCGGGGAGCGGTGATCGTTACCTGATCAATCTTTACCTCCATGGACTGTCCATAGAGAAGCGGGTCACCTGTAAACAGGTAAAATCCGGCGAAAAAGAACCATAAACGGTTATGAGTCAATGTGTGCATCTCCCTGAAGGTTTATTCCGAACCCGTTGGTTAATATTTGCACGGCAGGTCTTCTGACTTGCTCCCCCTATCTGGCGCCTTCCCATTCCTTGCGGAACAGTGGCGGGTTGCCAGTAGCTTTTGCGGAGCTTACAGCAGCGGAAACTGTTCGGGTTTTTCACCCGATTCCCTTTTATTGCCCTATCCGGATGGATAAAGCAAACCAATGCGGTGTAAAAGTACTGTATAATTTGTTCCGGTAAACGGATGGGGGGCGTCGAAAACTGTTCTATTTTTAAACAAACGTTAAAACATGGCTGAATCACCTATATTTCAACGTATTGATTTTTTAAGGAAGGAACTCGACGGTCATAACTACCGGTATTATGTGCTGAATGCACCTGTTGTAACCGATTTTGAATATGACCGGCTGATGCAGGAGCTCATCGGTCTCGAGAAGGAATATCCGGAATTTACGGATCCGCTCTCCCCTACTCAGCGTGTGGGTGATGACCGCAATACGGAATTTGTTCAGCGCGAACATCGGATAGCGATGTATTCACTCGGCAACACATACAATCGCGAAGAGGTAATGGAATTCGACGCCAGGCTGGTGAAACTTGTCGACACGCCGGTCGAATATGCATGTGAACTGAAATATGATGGTGCAGCCATCAGCCTGACCTATGAAAACGGTCGTCTGGTGAGCGCTGTCACTCGCGGAGATGGAGTAAAAGGTGATGATGTAACAGCGAATGCTAAAACAATCCGGAGCATTCCGCTTTCCATCCATACCGAAAACTGCCCGCCATTGTTTGAGATCAGGGGCGAAATAATATTGGACAGGAAGGTTTTCGACAGCCTCAATGAGGAACGGGTACTTTCCGGTGAGGTTCCTTTTGCCAACCCGCGTAACGCAGCCGCCGGTACGCTGAAAATGCAAAACTCATCCCTGGTGGCCAGACGCCGTCTTGACTGTTATTTATACAGTATGGCCGGAGAGGGCCTCCCCTGCCCCACTCACAGCGAAAATCTGGCCTGGGCCCGGGCCGCCGGTTTCAAGGTACCACCTTATATGGAGGTATTTACGGATATTGCGGGAGTACTCTCCTTTATCGACAAATGGAAAGATGAGCGTAAAAAGCTACCATTCGATACCGATGGGGTAGTTATCAAGGTAAACTCTGCCGAACAGCAGTCCCGGCTCGGCTTTACCGCAAAGAGTCCGCGATGGGCAATCGCTTATAAATACCCTCCGGACCAGGCAGAAACCAGGCTGACTTCGGTTGATTTTCAGGTAGGCCGCACCGGAGC
>CAYWHP010000062.1:3877-26703 GCA_964457845.1 uncultured Porphyromonadaceae bacterium
GCTCAGCTTATCAGGGATCCGGGTGAGGCCCGTCATTACTGTCCGAATGACGAGGCATGCCCGCCGCAGATCAAGGGTAAGATCGAACACTTCATAAGCCGGAAGGCCATGGACATCGACAGTGCCGGGAGCGAGACTGTAGGCCAGCTCTTTGATGCGGGCCTGGTGCGCACACCGGCCGATCTGTATGACATCACCTATGATCAGCTAATACGGCTTGACCGGTTTGCCGACAAATCGGCCTCGAACCTGGTACAGGCGATCGAAGAATCCAGAAAGATTCGCTTCGAACGGGTACTTTTTGCCCTGGGCATCCGGTTCGTCGGCGAAACCGTTGCAAAAAAGCTGGCCAGGGCATTCGGAAGCATCGATGCCATACGACTTGCAACCCGTGAGCAACTCATGTCGGTTGATGAAATCGGTGATCGTATAGCGGAAAGTATGAACGCCTGGTTTTCGAACGACAAGAACATCAGCCTGATTACACGGTTGGATGCTGCGGGGGTCCAACTCAGCCAGGAACCGGATGAAGATGCACCGCAGATGCAGGTTCTGACAGGGAAGGCCATTGTGATTTCGGGTACTTTCAGTAAGTACAGCCGCGATGAGCTTAAGGATCTTGTTGAGAAATACGGCGGTAGAAATACATCCTCCGTGTCGTCAAAAACCAGCTTTATTCTGGCCGGGGAGAACATGGGGCCGGAAAAGTTAAAGAAGGCCAACGACCTTTCAATTCCTGTTATTGGTGAAGAGGAGTTTATAAATTTGTTAAGTTTGCAACCATGATCGCATTCATTCAAAGGATACTGCTCATCCCGAGGCTTCTTGCCCATTTTTTGCACATCAGGGGTAAAAGGGCGTTCGTTCCACTGAAGGAAGCCAAGAGTATCGGCATCATTGCCGACCTGCGAAAACCAGGCAATGTTCCGCCGGTGGTTCAGTTTTGCAAAGCCATTCACCGTCCGGAGCGCAGATGCCATGTTTTGCTTATCGTTCCCGACAAGCGAAAAGAGATCAATCCTTTTGAATACGAGAAACATTTTCCGGGTATGCCGGTGGAACTGATCTGCCAGGAAGAAATGACCTTCTTCAAGGCTCCCAAAAAAGAGGTGTGCCGGCCTTTCACCTCCTCATTCTTCGATATTGTATTTTACCTTGACACCGAAGACCAGTTTGCCCTTCAATCCGTTCTATGGCAGTCGCAATCGCGAATGTTTGCAGGTCCGGAAGGCTTTTGCCACGGTGTGCTGGATTTCGAAATCGGGCTCAAGGAGCGGACTGATCTTCCTTACCTTGCCGATAATCTGATCAAGTATCTGCAGACAATCTCCATACGGCAGGATTCCCCCAAGTCAAAGTCTGAATCATTTAAGCTTTTCTGATATGCTTTCCACCCCTCTTAAAGGTGCCGGGGTAGCCCTGGTCACCCCGTTCAATAGTTATGGCCAGGTTGATTATGCCGCTCTCCGTCGCGTTACCGAATTCACGTTAACCGGAGGCATCGACTTCCTTGTTGCACTCGGTACCACGGCAGAAACGCCTACGCTTGAAAACGGGGAAAAGCAGGAGATCGTCAGGGTTATCCTGGAAACCAACGGCGGCCGCGTTCCAGTGGTCATCGGGATCGGTGGCAACGACACAAGAGCCGTCGTCAGGCAGATAAGTGAGCAGTCGTTTGAAGGAATCGATTATCTGCTGAACGTGGCTCCTTATTACAACAAACCCGGTCAGCAAGGCCTGTACCTGCACTTTTCCGAAATTGCCGACGCCAGCCCCGTACCCGTTATCATCTACAATGTGCCGGGACGAACCGGCTCGAACATATCGGCCGAAACCACATTAAGGCTTGCCGCCGACAAAAAGAATATCATTGCTACCAAAGAAGCGAGCGGGAACCTCGACCAGATCATGGCCATCCTGCGCGACCGCCCGGAAGGGTTCGGCGTGCTGTCGGGCGACGATGCCCTTACGCTGCCAATGGTTGCACTTGGTGGTGATGGTGTAATTTCCGTGGTTGCCAATGCCTGCCCCGGCAGAATGAGCAAAATGGTAAAACTGGCTCATGACAACAACATGGGCGAGGCACGAAAACTGCATTATGAAATGCTTGAACTTATCCGCCTGATTTTCGCTGAAGGAAGTCCGGCCGGCATAAAATGCACCCTAAAACAGATGGGTATCTGCGAAGAGCATGTCCGCCTTCCACTTACGGCAGTGTCCGGATCCCTGGAATCAAGTATCAGCCATTACCTTAGAATAATGTGATCAGGCAAGGCCCTGAAACTCATTTTTTCCGTGACACTGTTTGTATTTCTTGCCGCTTCCGCATGGACATGGATCATTTCGTCCGATCTTTTTCTCAACCCTGACAGGCTGAATGTGTTTTGGCTGCTGCGGCGGCGGAGGTCCGCCCGGCTCTGTTGATGTTCCCGGACTGTAGGCTGGCACATCGGTTTTGCTGGTCTGGTATTTCGACATGTCAAGTTTCTTCCTGGCCTGTGCCTGCTTGACCTGTTCGGGTTCACTGATCGGCAGAAATCCCTTCATCAGCATGGAAGTCACTTCACGGTTAACCTTGTCGATCATGTTCTTGAACAGATCGAATGATTCCAGCTTGTAAATCAACAGTGGATCCTTCTGCTCGTAACTTGCATTCTGGACGGATTGTTTCAGCTCATCCATTTCACGAAGATGCTCTTTCCAGGCATCATCAATTGTTGCCAGTATAACCGCCTTCTCGAAAGTCTTGATCAGTTCGCGGTTGTGCGTATCATACGCCTTTCGAAGGTTGGTGCTGATATGGATGGTTTTCTGCCCGTCGGTAATAGGAACAAGAATGTTTTCGTATTGATGCGAAGCGCGCTCATAAACATCCTTGATAACCGGCCAGGCCTGATTAGCCATCAGATGATTCTTATTCTCGAATCCCTTCTGCAGTTTTTCAGACAAAATATGCGTGATGTCATCCGGTCGTTTGTCATGGAACTGGTCTTCGGTAACGGGTGAATCAACAGCAAGGAATCGGAAAAGGTCGAGCCGGAAATTTTCAAAATCCCCGGCGCTTTTATGCTCCTCGACGATTGTGCCACTGAGGTCCGTCATCATATTCGCAATGTCGATCTCGATACGCTCACCAAAGAGAGCGTGACGGCGACGTCCGTAAACCACCTCGCGCTGGTTGTTCATTACGTCGTCGTACTCCAGCAGCCGCTTGCGGATCCCGAAGTTATTCTCTTCCACCTTGGTTTGAGCGCGTTCTATCGATTTAGTGATCATCGAATGCTGAATTACCTCGCCTTCCTTAAGGCCCAGGCGGTCCATCATCTTGGCAATCCTGTCAGAACCAAACAGGCGCATCAGGTCATCTTCCAGAGAAACAAAGAACTGTGAACTGCCCGGGTCGCCCTGGCGACCGGCACGTCCCCTCAGCTGACGGTCGACCCTCCGTGACTCATGCCGTTCGGTACCGAGAATAGCCAAACCTCCGGCACCTTTAACAATAGGATGAAGCTTGATATCGGTCCCCCTACCTGCCATGTTGGTTGCAATCGTAACAGCACCTGGCTGACCGGCACCCAGGACAATCTCAGCCTCGCGCTGATGCAGCTTGGCATTAAGGACATTGTGCTTTATACCTCTGATTTTCAACATCCTGCTAAGCAATTCCGATATCTCGACCGAGGTTGTACCAACCAGAACCGCCCGGTTGGCATTTACAATGGTGACAATTTCCTCTATTACCGCATTATACTTTTCGCGCTTGGTTTTATACACAAGGTCTTCCCGGTCGTCACGTACAATCTTCTTGTTGGTTGGTGTTACCACCACTTCCAGCTTGTAGATGCTCCAGAGCTCGCCAGCCTCGGTTTCGGCAGTTCCAGTCATACCCGAGAGCTTGTGGTACATCCGGAAGTAGTTCTGTAAAGTAATGGTGGCAAAAGTTTGTGTTGCAGCCTCAACCTTTACGTTTTCCTTGGATTCTATTGCCTGATGGAGTCCGTCTGAATAGCGGCGGCCTTCCATGATTCGGCCGGTTTGCTCATCAACAATCTTTACCTTGTTGTCGATCACTACGTATTCAACATCCTTTTCGAACACCGTATACGCCTTTAACAGCTGGTTGATTGTGTGAACGCGTTCCGACTTTATCGAGAATTCCCGGATCAGCTCGTCCTTCCGTTGCAGTATTTCCTGTTCGTCTTTGGAGGTGCGTTCGATTTCTGACATTTCAACACCGATATCAGGCAGCACGAAGAATTCAGGATCTTCACCGTCGCCGGTTATCATATCGATCCCTTTTTCCGTGAGCTCAACGGAGTTGTTTTTCTCATCGATAACGAAGAACAGCTCATCGGTAACGATGTGCATATTTTTGCTGTTCTCCTGCATGTAGACATTTTCTGTCTTATGCATGAGGGCCTTCATCCCCTCCTCGCTAAGGAATTTGATCAGCGACTTCGTTTTTGGAAGCCCCTTGTGTGCGCGGAGCAGCAGTTTGCCGCCTTCCTGTTCGTTTTCTTCAGCGATCAGTTTCTTAGCCAGTGTAAACGTTTCATTGAAGATATTTCGCTGGGCATTAACCAGTTTCACAACACGTGGTTTCAATTCTCCGAACAATTGGTCGTCACCTTTGGGCACCGGACCGGAAATGATCAGCGGGGTACGGGCATCATCGATAAGTACCGAGTCGACCTCGTCAACAATCGAATAGTTGTGCCCGCGCTGCACCAGGTCATCGGGCGAAATCGCCATGTTATCGCGCAGGTAATCGAAACCGAATTCGTTATTGGTTCCAAAGGTGATGTCGGCCAAGTATGCTGAACGTCTGGCCTCGGAATTAGGCTGATGCTTGTCGATGCAGTCCACCGAAAGGCCATGAAACTGGAAAATGGGCCCCATCCATTCAGAGTCACGCTTGGCCAGATAATCGTTCACTGTAACCACATGGACTCCCCGACCGGGCAGCGCGTTGAGGAATACCGGGAGTGTTGCGACCAGCGTTTTGCCCTCACCAGTTGCCATTTCCGCGATCTTCCCCTGATGAAGTGTCAGCCCCCCTATGAGCTGGACATCGTAATGAATCATGTCCCAGGTAATCTCGTTGCCACCTGCCATCCATCGGTTTTTCCAAACCGCCTGGTCTCCTTGTATAACAATGCTTTCACGCTGGGCAGCTAGATTCCGGTCATAATCCTCTGCAGTAACGATTATTTCCTCATTTTCCTTGAACCGTCGGGCGGTGTCCTTAACGATAGCAAAGGCAAGCGGAAGTAGCTCATTAAGCTTAACCTCAAGTTTTTCCTTGATCTGGGCTTCCAGCTTGTCAACTTGTGCAAAGGATTTTTCTCGTTCGTCAAACGGGATTTCGTCGGATTCCATCCGGGTTTTTATCTCGGCTATTTCGGCAAGCTCCCGCTCGATATGCTCGCGTATTGCGCTTCTCATGGAAGCCGTGCGGCCCCGCAGTTCATCATTTGAAAGCCGCACCAGTTCGGCAGTGTGGCTATTAACCTGTTCTACGACCGGCAGGGCATTTTTATAGTCTTTATCGGATTTATTACCGAAAATGCCTGATATTAAACTGTCTATTATTGACATTTTTATGAATTTGCTGTTTTGTGTCAATTCATGCGCCAAAGATGCGGTTCATGAATAATTGTCAGTATGGGTTATTCCAGGTCAAGCCCAAGCGCCTGACGGAAAAGGTCGAGTCCGGGATTTTTCTCCAGAAAATGCTGATATTTTTCCTGCTGAGTATAAGGCACCTTCCCTCTGGTTCCTTCAGGAATTTCGGTCTGGATATCCAGATCATTCACTCCCGACCGTTTCCTCAGGAATTGCAGCAGTTCGGTTTGAATGCTGCGAATCGCCTTCTCCTGCAGCGGGTTATTAAGCTTAAGCATTATTTTGTTATCAGAAGACAACTCAGGCACCTGAATTGTCAGGGTGCTGTATAATCGAGGCTGGTCGTCCTTTAGTGATTCGGAAAACTCAAGCCAGAATTCCCTGAAGCGGTCAGGAGTGAGTGCTTCCTGTGCCCCGTCGTTTTCCAGAGCATCATCGGATTCTGCGGCTGCCGGAGAAACAGGTTCTGCCATCACCTTTCGCGCTGTCAGGTCGCTGATCCTGGTCATTGTGGGTGAAGAGGGGCGAGTAGCAGCGGCAGCAGGAGATCCAGCTGGCAGTGTCTGGACAGGGGCTGGTGCCAGAACAGGGCTTGGAGCCTGAACAGGCGAAGCAGCAGCAGCCGGAGCCTGTGCTGAAGCCGGCGTTGCAGATGAGCCGGCAGTGGGAGCCAAAGGCATGACCGGAGCTTTGGCAGGGGTTGGTGCAGCAAGCGCAGAACCGGCCGGAGCAGCTGATACGGCAGTTGGTGCAGCAAATGCTCCCTCGATACGGCACAGGCTAATAATCGCAAGTTCCACAAGCAGGCGCTGATCTTTAGCCTGTTTAAAGGAGAGATCGCAACCATTAAGGATTCGCAGCCCTTCGTACAGAAAGTTGATAGAGCAGGATGCTGCCGTTTGCTGGTATTTTCTTCCGATTTCCTCGCCAACCTCAAGCAGTTCAATCGTTTCATGATCACGGCTTACCAGGAGGTCACGGAAATGTGTTGCCAGACCGGAAATAAAATTATGCCCGTCAAAACCTTCCTCCAGAATCCGGTTGAAAACCAGCAACGCCTGCCGGTAATCGCCGGAGAGGAACATGCCGGTCAGCTGAAAATAATAATCGTAATCAAGGACGTTCAGATGATCGATAACCTGCTGATAGGTAATATGGTCGCCGCAGAAACTCACCACCTGGTCGAAGATGGAAAGCGCATCACGCATGGCGCCGTCGGCCTTTTGAGCAATTATGTTCAATGCCGAATCTTCGGCGGTAATTCCTTCACGTTCAGCGATGGTTTGAAGCTGACCGATAATGTCGCGTATTCGGATGCGATGAAAATCAAAAACCTGGCAACGTGACAGGATGGTAGGAAGGATCTTGTGCTTCTCGGTTGTAGCCAATATAAATATGGCGTGGGCAGGAGGTTCCTCAAGCGTTTTCAGAAAAGCGTTAAAAGCAGCCTGGGAAAGCATGTGCACCTCATCGATTATATAGACACTGTACTTTCCCATCTGCGGAGGGATCCTTACCTGCTCGATCAGGTTCCGGATATCCTCCACGTGATTGTTCGATGCGGCGTCGAGCTCGTGGATGTTGAACGAACGGCTCTCCTGGAAAGTCAGGCAGGCTTCACATTTATTACATGCCTCAGTTTCCGGGGTAAGGTTTGTGCAGTTGATCGTTTTGGCAAAAATGCGCGCGCAGGTAGTCTTTCCCACTCCACGCGGCCCGGTAAACAGGTATGCATGAGCCAGGTGCTGCCCTGAAATGGCATTTTTCAGGGTGCGAGTTATGGATGGCTGACCAACAACCGTTTCGAAGCTGAGGGGCCTGTATTTCCTGGCACTTACGATAAACTGCTTTTCCATAGTAAGGAGCGTTTAAGCTTTGCAAAAGTATAAATAAGATGCATAAATCGGCCTCTGTTTCCGGATCTGTCATGCGCTTGTGATAATCAGAATAATTTCTAACTTTGCAGCCCGATAATGAGATTTATTAATTATTAACAACACATGATGAATCAGTACGAAACCGTTTTCATTGTAACTCCCGTTTTGTCTGAAGAACAGATGAAGGAAGCGGTTAAAAAGTTCTCCGGTTACCTTGCCGAAAATGGCGGGGAAATCGTGCATGAGGACAACTGGGGACTCCGTAAGCTGGCCTACCCGATCCAGAAAAAATCGACGGGTTTTTACCATCTTATTGAGTTTAAAGCCAGTGGAGAACTTATGAACCGCCTCGAGGTGGAGTTTCGTCGTGATGAGCGAATCATCCGTTTTTTGACCGTCAGGCTCGATAAATTTGCCATCGAGTATAACCTGAAACGCCGTAGGCTGGCAAGTAGTGAACCAACCCGTGAAAACAAGGAGGAGTAAGACATGGCAGCAAGTCAATCAGAAATCAGGTATCTTACCCCGCCGACAGTAGATGTCAAGCGGAAGAAGTATTGCCGTTTCAGGCGCAACAAAATCAGGTATATTGATTACAAAGACCCCAATTTCCTGAAGAAATTCCTCAATGAGCAGGGCAAGATCCTTCCCCGCCGCCTTACCGGTACTTCGCTGAAATTCCAGCGGAAAATCGCTCAGGCAGTTAAAAGGGCCAGGCACATCGCCATCCTGCCGTACGTAACCGATATGATGAAATAATAACCGGAGGTAAGTCATGGAAATCATTTTAAAACAGGATATGGCCAACCTGGGCCATAAAGACGACGTGATCAAGGTACGCAACGGCTATGGCCGGAATTACCTGATCCCTCAGGGTTATGCCATTCTCGCAACCGAATCGGCCAAGAAAATGCATACGGAAAACATGCGCCAGCGCTCGCACAAAGAGCAGAAACTCCGCACGGATGCCCAGGCTGCAGCTGCCAAGCTCAGCACGGTTGAGCTGAAGATCGGAGCCAAGACATCTACCACCGGAAAGATTTTCGGATCGGTGAACACCATTCAGATTGCCGAAGCACTCATTGAAAAAGGATTCGAAATCGATCGCAAAAACATCACGCTAAGCGAAGATACCATCAAGGAAATCGGAACCTTCCGCGCAACGGTCAAGATCTATAAGGATATCAAGGCTGAGATCAGCTTTGAAGTATACTCCGAATAGGGCAAAGGGCATTTTGCAGAGACGTTTATAAACGTCTCTACTGAATAAGGCAAAAGGCATTTTGCAGAGACGTTTATAAACGTCTCTACTCAAGAACAAGAAAAAGGGGCTCATGAAGCCCCTTTTTCTTTTATCCTGTTCCTTATATCTGATTTTTGCCTTCTGCCCGTTGCCATTTCCCTTTCAGATATCCCGCAGGGCAATGGTATCCACCTCCACCTTCGCCGCCAGGGGCAGCTTTCCAACCTGGATAGCAGCACGTGCCGGAGGTTCGGAGGTGAAATAGCTTCCGTATACTTCGTTCATCTCCTTGAAATCGGCTATGTCGGCCAAATAGCATGTACACTTTACGACATTGCTGAACGTGAGCCCGGCTGCCTCAAGAATGGCTCCAATGTTGTTCATCACCTGCGTGGTCTGGGCTTTGATATCGCCCTCCAGCAGTTTACCGGTCTCCGGAACAATAGGAATCTGACCGGAAATAAAGATGAGGCTGCCCGTGTCGATGGCCTGACTGTAAGGTCCGATCGCTGCCGGAGCATGCGGGGTTGAAATGATTTTTTTCATATCGGTTTTATTAGGTGTTAATAATCAACTTATTGATCTCGCCAGTCTTTGCGCTTTTCATACTTGATATCCTTGAGAAGATTGCCTCTCGCACTTATTGAAAAGGTGTAACTCTTATACTCACCAAAAGGAACCACACTGATATTCATCTGCCAGCAATGCAGGTTTCTGGCAATAGCCAGCGTGGTATAGGTAAACTTCTGATTGATGAAGTCGTAGCCGGATGAACCGTTAATGCTCCATTTCTCGGAAAGTTGCAGCTGGCCGTTCAGCCGGAGCGACTGGGTAATCTTGCTTTCCTCGTAAGGTTTGGAATACTGGAAATTGTAGCTGACTGTTGTGCTCCACTTTGTTTTAAAATCGGATACGGTCGATAGTTGCGGCCCTGCCGGAGCCGGCTTTGCTTTCTGCTGGGCCGCCCCCGCTGGTGCGGAAGCCTGCTGCTGTTGCTGCTTTTGTTTTAGTGGCAGCGAAAAATCCAGCGAAAAGTTGGCGTCGGTCATTCGTAAAAGCTTACCCGTCTTGGTAACCTCATACCGATTAACAGTTTGATAATATGTTCTTTTACCCTGAGTAATGGATTCGTATGCGTAGGGATTGAACGTTGACCGGAAGGAAAGGTTGAACTGGTCGAGAATCGTTGTTCGGCCCTGAAGTGAGATAGGGGAAAGGTTCATGGAGTCCCTGAAAATATCATAAGAAGTGTTGATCGACAGGCTCTCGAGCAGCTTAACCTTGGTTTCCTTGGCGGTGGTATCTGCCGGGTTCTTAAGCTTCATCTCCACATTGTTTCCGAGTGAAAAGCTGATATTCCCGGATCGTCCGGCAATAGAAGGAAGCCGGTAAATACCCTCATCAAAAATAGAATAGGCATGCTCATCAGCATACAGTTTGCCCTGGTCATCCTGGCTCATTGTAAGCAGCGTTCGCTGGTACTTGCCGAAATCGTAGCCAAGATCGGGACGGTAATTAAAGCTCAGTGAAGGGCTCATGACATGGCGGATGGCTTTTACTTTACCGCGTTTAGGGTAGAAAAAACCATAAATCCGGGGGTTATAGCTGAGGCTGACGCTTGGTGTGAGCGCCTGAATGTAGTTCAGTTTGTTGAACCGGTTGATGATGATTTTCTCGAGATCGGGATCCCAGGATTTTTCGAGGTACGAGAAATAGGCTATACCGATATAGCTGAGTGATGGAGTCAGCGTCATATTCTGGATAGGCTTGAAAGATGCAGACAGCGGCACCTCGTGTTGGAACCCGTTCTTCATTTTAGCGAAAATTTCGGGCATGAAAATCGAATCTTCACGGGCCTTCACCTTGTTTTCAAAGTTGGCCGTGTAGCGCATCTCGAACTTTTCGTACCACTTTTTCCCGGTACTGTTTGGTGACCACCGGAAAGGATAGAACCGGCCTACCGTAAAGGTTCCCGAGGGGGCGGTCAAAACCACGGTGCTGTCGAGACTGTTCTGCGAATGCCCGACTTTCGCCGTAAAGTTGAAGAGGGGGTTAGCAAACTTTCTTCCATACGTTATTGAAGACGACTTCTGGTTGGTCATCCTGTCCATCGGGTTCATACCATCCTGGGTATAATCGGTATTCGTGTTCAGCCTGTCGTAGGAGCTTGTGCTGAAGTTCACGCTGGCATTGAACATATTGTATGGATCGGCTTTCGGATCCTGGGAATGCGCCCAGGTGACGCTAAAGTCGCGTTTTTTCGAGAAGTCGGGCAGGTCCCTCTCACCCGACACGTTGGTGGCCACATTAAAACCGATATTGCCATTGAACTTATAGATCTTGCGGTACCTCGACTGTGCGCCCAGCTGCCAGCTGCCCCTGGAGAAGATGCCGCCCGTTACGGCAAGGTCAAGCTTGTCATTGATAGCAAAGTAATAGCCTCCATCGCGAAGGAAGAACCCCCTTGACCGTTCTTCTCCATATTTGGGCATCAATATCCCCGAAGTTCGTTTTTCCTGCTTGGGCAGAAACCCGAATGGCAAACCAATGGGATAAAGCGGAATGCCCTCCACAACGAGGAAGAGTGGTCCGGTAACAATCATTTTGTTCGGCACCATCATACCCTTGGTGATATTGAAATAGAAATGCGGTTCATCCGCATCGCAGGTTGTGTATTTGCCATCCCTGATATTAAGGGTTCCGGTGGAATCACGCTTGGTATAATGGCTGTGTATCTCACCTTCAGGCTCCTGCTTCATCGAGACATCCACCACGAATGCCTTTTTGGTAACAAAATTGAATTTGATCTCGGTGCAATTGATCGTCTCCTCCCCCTGCTTGAAAACAGGCTTGCCGGTAAGCTGCCCTGCGCTGTCCTTGCGGCCGGAAGCGAAGATCTCTTTCCTGTCGATACTCATCTCAATAATATCGGCTGTAATTTCGAGATCCTCATATTTTACGACCGAACCGCCATACATCCGGATCTTCTTATCGGTCATGCTGATGATGGTGGAATCCTTTGCTGTGTAGGTAACCTGCGATGCCAGCCAGGGTTTCGCTTTTGCAGCGGTCACGGCAACAGTATCCTGACGGGCAGCACTGGCCTTCAGGGTATCCGCCTGACCGTACGATTTCAGCATACCGACGGCGAGGAAGAGTATCCCTAACGTAATATTTTGTATTTTTAGATGCGATATCAAGAGTTATCCCGTTGTATCCCGATAAGGGGAACGTCTCAAAAATATAGAAAAAACGCTACCATGCCCAGCTGCCCATCCCACATAACGCAGAAACCCCGCATCCATTGCCTGAAATCCCTGACCGCAGCCGCTTTTGCCATGCTTTTTATTCTCACCGGTAATTCCGGCTTGCAGGCATCCGATACGCCGCGCACTCCGGGCAAATTTATCATAACCATTGATGCCGGCCACGGGGGAAAGGATTCCGGCGCGCCTGGAAAAAAATCTAAGGAAAAGAACATTGCGCTCGCAATTGCGTTAAAACTTGGACACTACCTTGAAGGACTCATGCAGGACGTGGATGTTTTTTATACCCGCAAAACAGATGTTTTCATTCCGCTCTATGAACGGGCCCCAATTGCCAACCGGAACAAATCCGACCTTTTTATCTCCATTCATGTGAATGCTGTGGAAAAGCGGACTGCCCCGATCGGTACCTCAACCTATGTGATGGGGTTTTCAAAAAGCACCGACAACCTCGATCTGGTTATGCAGGAAAACAAGGCCATGTTGTATGAAAATGACTATCAGACCCGTTATGCCGGGTTTGATCCCACTTCAGCCGAATCCTACATCCTTTCCAACAATGTGCAAAACAATAATCTGGCGCAGAGTCTGGAACTGGCCGCCGCCGTTCAGGACCAGTTCAGGACCAAGGCTCAGCGAAAGGACATGGGGGTTCACCAGGGAAACCTTGTCGTTTTGTGGGGTTGCACCAGTCCAAGCATCCTGATTGAAACCGGATTCATTTCAAATCCACAGGAAGAAGAATTCCTCATGTCCGAAAATGGCCAGGACATAATCGCTTCTGCCATATTTACGGCAGTCCGCGAATACAAGGAATTGGCGGACAGCCGTATAAACGGCCTCTCGAAGAACATTGACACCAAATCCTCAACGGCCTCCAATCAACAGGATATTACTAAAAAAACCGCCGACCCGGTGAAGAAGCAGCCAGAGCCTGAGAAGAAGCCGGAAGCTCAGCGTAAACAGGCCGATACAGTGACAAAACCCGTCATCGCGGAAAAAAAGCCGGCAATAGTGGAGAAGCCGGTAATTCAGGATAAGCAGTCTGCTGATAAGGCTGACAAAGATGCGGCCGTTAATCAGGCTGCTGCGTCTCCCTCGGGTCTGGAATACCGGGTCCAGGTTCTGGCCTCCGGCAAAAAACTGGCACCCGGATCATCCGAGTTCAAAGGAGTTAAAGACCTGACGGAGATGAACACGGATGGAATGTATAAATATCTTTCGAAACCGGTAACAGATTACGAAGAGGCCCTGGTGTTGAGGCGCAAACTGGCGTCTACCTTCAAAGGGGCTTTTATAGTTGTTTACCGTGACGGACAGCGTGTACCGGCAAACCAGGCTGCTGATGCAAAAAAATAACACCCTTTTCGATGAAGAATAAACCTTACATACGGGCAGGAATCCTCTTTATCGCAACATTGATAATTGCATTCTGGGGACTTAACTATCTGAAGGGCAAGAACTTTTTCAGTTCAGAAAGAACCTTTTACTCCGTGTACGACCGGATCGGGGGATTAACAAAATCGAGTCCGGTTACCATAAACGGTTTTCAGATCGGCCAGGTACGGAAAATCGAACTGTCAGCCAGGAACCCTTCGCTGATCGAGGTAAAATTTACCATATCCTACGCTGCCGTTAACATCCCGAAAGGGACTTTCGCACGGATCTACAGTGTTGACCTTATGGGAACCAAGGGCATAGCGCTCGATTTTTCGACGGCTGCAGATTTTTGTCAGCCTGAGGATACGCTTGAAGGATCGGTGGAAGGCGACCTCCGTGATCAGGTTAATGCCCAGATGGTGCCATTTAAAATGAAGGCCGAATCGCTTATGTCATCAATGGATTCATTGCTGACAAGTATCCAAACCGTATTCAATCAATCAAACCGTGATAATCTGGCCAGGAGTGTTTATAGTGTGAGCCAAACCCTCGAAAACCTTGAATCGGCCTCCAAATTCCTCAACGGGTATGTGAAGGAGGAAGCCCTCAAAGTGAGTTCGGTCCTAAGTAAAGCAGACAGCCTCGCTCTTGGGATCATGAAGGAAATAGCAGAAATTCAGGGAATTATACGCAACCTGAGCAAATTCAGCGATACGCTTGCAACCGTACCGCTTACCGAAACATTCCATTCCCTTGGGAAGGTTCTTTACAACCTCAACACCCTATCCGGCCAGGTAGCAGCCGGCGAAGGCACGCTCGGGAAGTTGATACAGGATGACTCACTCTATTCATCCATTATTACCACCACCGCTGAGCTCGACCGGCTGATCGAGGATATTCGCATACGTCCGGGCAGGTATATCAACCTCAGCCTTTCTGACCGCAGTAAGAACATCTACACGGCAGGCGATTCGGAACTGGCTTCCATTCTTGCCGGCGAAGGCACATCCGATTATTACATCGTGCTGCTCCAGAGTCCCACGGAAATCTTCCCCAACGATCCGGCCCTTGCCGGTGCGAAAGTTGAGAATTATATTCAGGTGGGATCGCTCTATTACTATTTCACCTACCAGAATCCGCGTATCGAGCCTTGCCTTAAAAGGATTGAAAAGGTCCGGAAAACGCATCCATCAGCCGGCATCTTCACGTGGATCAACGGAAGCTGGAAGCGGTTAAATATTTAACAGACGAACGGGATCTGAGGCACAATAGGCAATCCCTCTATCAGTCAGATTATTAACCGTATTTGCCTGAATTTCAAGACCTTAAACTTTCCCAAAAACGGAAAAAAAATTATCTCGCTGACAATAAAACGGATGCGACTTTTCAAAAAAAAAAAAAGTTTTCAACCCTTTGTGTTAATCTTTTTTTGCCATCTTGCAGGTATCTAATCCCTTGTTCTAAATCTTTAATAATCAGCATTGATGATTTCAAACCACATCGAAGTATGGAATAAGTGTCTGTCGATCATAAAAGACAACGTTCCATCCATCAGCTTCCGTACATGGTTTGAGCCTATCGTTCCCTTACGGCTGGAAGAGAGCATCCTCACCATCCAGGTACCCTCCCCCTTCTTTTATGAATACCTTGAAGAGCAATACATTGACATTCTCAGCAAGACACTCCTGAAAGAACTTGGGCCTGATGCCAAACTGGAGTACAGTGTTGTGATGGAGCAAACCGGCTATTCCAACGCAAAGCCCTATACCGTAAAGTTCCCGACTCAGGCAAAAACGACCCTGAAAAACAAGCCATTATCACTGCCCATGGATGAAGAGGAACGGACGATCAAGAATCCGTTTGTTATCCCAGGCATTAAAAAGCTTCATGTTGATCCGCAACTCAATCCGGATTATAGCTTCGCCAACTTTGTGGAGGGCGACTGTAACCGGCTTGCCCGGTCGGCCGGTTATGCGGTTGCACAAAACCCCGGCGGAACTGCATTCAACCCACTCCTGATTTACGGCGGCAACGGACTTGGCAAAACACACCTTGCCCAGGCTATCGGTATTGAAGTAAAAGAACGTATTCCGGACAAGGTTGTATTATATGTTAACGCCAACAAATTCCAGACTCAGTTCGTTGAAGCCACCCGCAACAACAACCGGAACGACTTCCTCCATTTTTACCAGATGATTGATGTGCTGATTCTGGATGATGTTCATGAATTTGCCGGAAAGGAAAAAACTCAGGATACGTTCTTCCACATTTTCAACCACCTGCATCAGTCGGGCAAACAGCTGGTTCTCACCTCCGACAAGCCCCCTGTAGAGCTTAAGGGCATGGAACAGCGGCTTCTTTCTCGGTTTAAATGGGGCCTCTCTGCCGATTTGCAGGTCCCCGACTTTGAAACACGCGTGGCCATCCTCCAAAAAAAGGTTTATACCGATGGTATTCACATGGCAGATGAGGTGCTGGAATATATCGCATCACAGATCACCAACAATGTGCGGGAGCTGGAAGGCGCACTCATATCCCTGCTCGCCCAGTCGACCCTCAACAAGAAGGAAATAACCCTTGAGTTGGTTCGTGAGCTAATCGACAAACTGGTAAAAAACACCACCAAGGAACTCTCAATCGATTACATCCAGAAGGTTGTCAGCGATTACTTCAGCATCCCGGTCGACCTCATGCACTCGAAGACACGCAAGCGCGAAATCGTCCAGGCCCGCCAGATATCCATGTATTTTGCGAAAAGTCTGACGAAATCATCACTCGCCCTGATCGGTTCGCAGATCGGCGGAAAAGACCATGCGACGGTTCTTCATGCATGTAAAACCGTTAACAACCTCCTTGAAACCGACAAACGGTTCCGTCTGTACCTCGACGAGATTGAAAAGAAACTAAAGATGTAAGCAAAGGCAGGTAATACCTGCCTTTCACTTTCCATGGGAACCCATACCGGAGAATTTGCCGCCCTGGCCACAGCACTGCTTTGGACCGTTACGGCACTTTCCTTTGAACAGGCAGCCAAACGGATCGGATCGCTCGCCGTAAACATTCTGCGGTTATTAATTGCCCTTGTTTTCTATTGCATTCTGTCGCTGTTCCGCACCGGCACTCTTTTTCCGGCAGGCGTTGAAATGCATGGATGGGTCTGGCTGTCGGTCAGCGGCATCATCGGATTTGTTTTTGGTGATTATTGCCTTTTCTCAGCGTATGCGCTGATCGGATCCCGAATAGCCAATTTACTGATGGCGCTTGCCCCTCCGCTGGCCACCCTGTTTGGATGGATAATCCTCGGCGAGCACTTTTCCGTTCGAGGCCTGGCCGGCATGACGATTACGCTGGCCGGCATCATCATCGTGGTACTCAGAAGGCCGGGTAACAAGTTTAACTTCCATTATTCTGCCAGAGGACTTCTGTTCGGGCTTGGTGCAGCGGCAGGACAGGCCATCGGGCTGGTCTTCAGTAAATACGGGATGCGCGATATGGATCCGTTCACGGCATCCCAAATCCGCGTTATCGCCGGCGTGATCGGGTTTACCATCCTGTTTGCAATCCTGAATAAATGGACCCTGCTGAAACCGGCATTTTCACGTCCGTCGACAATGGGATTCCTTTTCTCCGGCTCATTTTTTGGTCCGTTTCTTGGCGTATCTTTCTCATTGATGGCGATTCGCTATACTACCACCGGTATCGCAAGCACCATCATGGCCCTTGTACCGGTTCTTCTTATCCCGCCGGCTATCCTGCTTCTAAAGGAAAAGGTCACCTGGAGGGACATTCTGGGTTCAGTTATCGCTGTTATCGGCGTTGCAATTTTCTTTATTTAAGGTTACCATGAACAAGAGCCTCCATTCACTTTTGATCCTGATGCTGACCTACAGTGCTGTCGTCCGGGCCCAGGAGCCCGTTGTGGTGCTGAAAACCACGGCTCCGCTTGTTATCGACGGACGGCTCGATGACACGGCATGGCAAGGAGTGACTGCCTATAACGGATTTAAAACATATATGCCCGAATTCGGTGCCGATATTGCCTTCGCAACGTATGTTAAGATTACCTACGACGAGAACAACCTCTTTATCGGATTCGACTGCCGGGATCCGGAGCCGGAAAAAATAAAGGCAACAATAACCGCCAGGGACCAAATCAAGGGAGAGGATTGGGTATGTGTCAATTTTGATCCCTTCTTCGACCACCAGGGCATGGTGGACCTTTATGTCAATCCGCGCGGAATACAGGAGGACGCCAGGGGAACAGCCAATCATGAAGATGTTGGAGCCGACTATGTGTTCTACTCTGCGGCCACCATCGGGGCCGAAGGGTACCAGGTAGAAATGCAGATTCCGTTTAAAAGCCTCCGTTTTCAGCACAGCGACCCCGTAACAATGGGCTTTATTTTCGAGCGGAAAATTCAGCGACTCTCGCAGCAGGCCACCTATCCCCCGCTGGATCCGGCCAAGGGCATGAGTTTTGTCACGCAGACGATGGCCTTTTCATTCAAGGATATCAAGCGCTATACATTGCTGGAGTTCCTGCCTTCGGTTACCTATTCTTTAAAGCAGGAACATCAGGGTGGCAAACTCGGCATTTCTGAAAACAGGCCTTCCGTAGGATTTACCGGTACCGTCGGACTGACGTCCCAGTTGATACTCGATGTTGCTGTCAATCCCGACTTCAGCCAGGTAGAGTCGGATGCCGGGCAGATAACCGAAAACCAGCGCTATGCCCTCTATTATCCCGAAAAGAGACCATTTTTTCAGGAGGGTAAGGGGAATTTCGATATTGCCGGGACCAGTGAAATGAGCTTTTTCCAGCAGGCCTTCCACACCCGGCAGATCGAGAATCCGCTGGCGGGGATCAAGCTCACCGGCAAGGTTAGTGATCAGGACAGAATCGGGCTGTTATATGCGCTTGACAATCCCCTTGACCGGCGGATGACGGATTCTACGATGAACCTTGTGCATTTTGCCATAGGCCGTTATCAACATGCTTTCAGGGGGGATTCTTACATAGGGGCAATTGTCACCGACCGTGAGGGTACGGGCATCTACAACAGGATTGCCGGCAGCGACGGGCGGTGGCGGATTAATCCATCTACAAAACTGGAATTCAATTTATTGGGATCATCCACTGTCCGCAAGTCCGGAGAATCGGCAAAAGGCGACTGGATGGGAACCGTGCGTGCCTCGAAGAATACGAACAGGCTGTCGGCAAACATCCAGGGCCAGCACATCGGAACCGGCTTTGAATCGCAGGCAGGCTTTCTTATGCGCTCGGGAGTCAGTAATGTCACAGCCGATCTCTCATTGAACTTTTATGCTGACAGTGGTTTTATTCAAAAAATATCGCCTTTCTTTTACGGGTTTCTGAATAAGGATTTACGGGCTGGCTTATGGGAACGAGATCTTGGTGTGGGCGTTTCTGTTGACGGCAAGCGGTCGACTGAGCTGTCCCTTTTCCTGAATCCATCGGACGAAGTGTATCTAGCCGATCGGTTCCGCACCCACTCGATCCATGCGGAGTTCAGTTCCCAGGTTATTACCAGCATCCGGATTGAAGCGGAGTACCGTCTTGGCTACCGGACAAGATATGTTGAAAATCCCTATACAGGTTGGGGAAACACCGCTTCGGTGGAGGTAAATTTTCAGCCCTGGAAGAAGTTTCAGACCGACCTGAGCATTAACTACTCCGATTTTTTTGGGTTAGGGGGATTGGGGAAAGAATTTAGCTACCTGATAATCAGGAGCAAAAACACATTCCAGATCAACTCTAAATTATTTCTGCGGGGTATTGTTGAATACAACTCGTATGAAAAAGACCTTACTACTGATTTACTGGCCTCCTTTACCTACATACCGGGAACAGTAGTTCACCTGGGGTATGGATCGCTTTATCAGAAAATGGCCTGGAACGGTCATGAATACCAGCCAGGTTCCAGTTACTTGGAGACTATCCGGGGCTTTTTCTTCAAGGCCAGTTATCTTTTCCGCAACTAGCCTTAAAACAAAAATGGCCGGATATCCGGCCACTTTTGTGATTGCGCACGAATCACCTGACTGGGTTTTTCCTAAGAATTCCGATCAAATCGATCGGTTTCTCTCTCCAGGCACCGGCCTCAGGCCTATACTCAAGCAGGTCCGCAGGTTGACAGCGTAACGTTTCGCACAAAGCTTCCAGTGTTGAAAATCGGATCGCCCTTGCTTTCCCGCGTTTCAGGTTTGAAAGGTTGGCTTGCGTAATGTTCACCCTGCCCGAAAGCTCATACAGGCTGATCCGGCGTGAGGCCATCACAAATTCCAGTTTTGATTGAATCGGCATAGTCTCGGTTGCGCGGGCAAGCCCGCTGATAATATAGAAAGGTTAAGTTGCTAAAGTCATCGGTTCTGTTCACGCATATTAACAGAACAAATATGAAACATATTTATCGTTTTTCAAAATATTCATACTGTTTTTCGATATTTTGTCTGTAAAAAAACTTGTCTATTTTTGAGCTTATGAATAAAGCTGCCCGCTACGAGCGCATTTTTCAGCAGATTTCGGGACTGATGGTTAAAAGCACGGACAGGCAGGCCAGGATGGCCACGATATGTGCGGTGCTGCATCATAAACTACCCTATTTTTTTTGGACCGGGTTCTATTTACTTCAGGATAGGCGACTTATCGTAGCAACCTATCAGGGGCCCGTTGCTTGTATGGAGTTGGCGGAAGGACAGGGAGTCTGCAGGGCAGCAATAGCTGCGGGCAAAACCATTATTGTTGACGATGTGCACCAATTTGAGGGTCATATTGCCTGTGATTCCCGATCAAAATCCGAAATCGTGGTTCCTGTCCGAAACCGGTTGACTGAAATCGTCGGGGTTCTCGACGTTGACAGCACCAGTCTTGCTGCATTTGATGAAACCGATGCCGAATGGCTTGAGAAAATAGTTAACCTGGTACATTGATTTTTTTGCATCAGTACCGGTTAACGTATTATTATTGTATTTTGGGGATATAACTGGAAGGAACATTATTATTTATGGGAGCAACTATTACTTCAGACGACAAACGTCAGATTACTGCCAGAGGCATGAGTATACCTGACGTGGAGAGGCAACTTCAGAATTTCAACGACGGATTTCCGCCGATTCAGCTGGTCGCCGCCGCCACTGCCAAACATGGCATTCACCAGCTTACTGCAAAAAGGATTGAAGAGCTGTCCGCTCTTTATGACACCTATTCTGCCGGGCATAGCATTGTAAAATTCGTTCCCGCATCCGGAGCGGCATCCCGTATGTTCAAACACCTTTTTGAGTTTCGGAGTCTTTACCGCGGAACCCTCGATGACCAGCTTGAACTGCTGAAAGACAGGGGGCCCGATTCGGTTCTCTATTTCTTTGAGCATATCAGTGAATTCTCCTTTTTTCCACTTCTTGACGAAGCGCTTACAAACAGAGGTCTCGATTTTCAGACTGTTATGGAGGAGAGCCGGTATGAAAAGATCCTCAACACCCTGCTAACCGATAAGGGACTCAATTTCGGCAACCTCCCGAAGGCCCTCATTCCCTTTCATGTTTATGAAGACGGCTCGCGCACAGCATTTGCCGAGCACCTCGCTGAAGCCTCATTCTATGCCCAGTCAGGCAATAAGGATTGCTTTATCCATTTTACATCACTACCCCAGCACGTTTCGCTGATGGAGGAGCACTTCAACGAAATTCGTGAAGCTTTCGAGGAGAAATACGGGGTCACCTATCACATTTCGTACAGCATTCAGGAACCATCCACCGACACAATCGCAGCCGATGGTAACAATGAACCTTTCCGGGATGATGCTGGAAATCTGATTTTCCGGCCGGGCGGGCATGGTGCTCTCCTGGTTAATCTGAACAGTATCGATGCCGATCTTATCATAATTAAAAACATCGACAACATATGCCACGATAAGTTCAAGTCGGACACCTATCTGTACAAGAAGGTCCTTGCGGGCAAACTGATTGAGCTGCAGGATCAGATATTCGCCTACCTCAGCGGCCTCGACAATCCCACTCAGCCGTCGATGAAGGTAATCGAAAACATGTGGACATTTGTTGAGAACAAGCTGCACATAACACCGCCGGCGGAAAGCGAGAGCTGGAAAAAGGAAGAGAAAATCGATTATATCCGGCGCAAGCTTAACAGGCCCATTCGGGTATGCGGAATGGTAGAAAATGAGGGCGAACCCGGCGGTGGTCCTTTCTGGGTGAAAAACGCCGACGGATCCATCAGCCTTCAGATTGTGGAAGCCTCACAAATCAACCGCAAGGACACTGATCAGGAGCTTATCCTTCAGAATTCAACCCACTTCAATCCAGTCGACCTTATCTGCTCAACACGCGATTACCACAATAACCTGTTCGATCTTAAAAAGTTCGTTGATCCCGCCACAGGGTTCATCACGGAAAAATCGGTAGACGGGAAGTTGGTCAAAGCACAGGAACTACCTGGTTTATGGAATGGGTCGATGGCCGACTGGAACACGATTTTCATGGAAGTTCCGCTGTCGACCTTTAATCCGGTGAAGATCATCAACGACCTTCTCAGGCCCGAGCATCGCGAATTCCAGTAGGCGCCGATGGATGAGCCAGCAAAGTTGTTCGGACTGATCGGGTTTCCCCTCGGGCACTCCTGGTCGAAAGGTTATTTCTCGCAAAAGTTTGATATAGAAGGTCTTACAGATTGTTCTTATGAAAATTTCGAGATCGCAGATATAAATCTGCTTCCCGGTATCATTGCTGCAAACCCCTCGCTGCGCGGCCTTAACGTCACAATTCCTTACAAACAGTCCGTTTTGCCCCTGCTTAACCACGTCGACGCTGTCGCAGGGCAGATCGGTGCGGTTAACACAATTAAGATCGACAGGCATTCCGGTGAAATTCAATTGTCGGGCTTCAATACCGATATAACCGGATTCACAGGCAGTCTCGCAAATCAGGTTAATAAGGCTTCAGCAGCACTCGTATTCGGCACCGGCGGTTCGTCGCTGGCCATCCGTTTTGCACTCGCTCAGATGGGAATCCGTTGCATCAGACTTTCCAGAAACGGAAGCCTCGGTTCTCTCGCGTACAATTCGCTCAGCGATGAACTTGCGGCCGGTTCAATGCTCTGGATCAACTGCACCCCGGTTGGCATGTATCCGCATGTTGATGAAGTGTTGCCGCTGCCCTGGCACTGCCTTACCCCAAATCACCTGTTATATGATCTGGTTTATAATCCTGCGGAGACGGTTTTTCTGCGCAGGGGACGGGATGCCGGCGCAGAAACTATTAATGGCCTGGCCATGCTCCACGGGCAGGCAGAAGCCTCCTGGGCGATCTGGAACAGAAATGCGGTTTAAACTGGGGTGATCCACTCTTCAAATGGAGTTCGCGGATCGGTAATGAAAACCTCAGGAGGATAATTCACCCGGC
>CAYWHP010000063.1:0-26160 GCA_964457845.1 uncultured Porphyromonadaceae bacterium
TAATTGAATCGATTTCATAGAGATTCTTTTGGATTTAATCAGGGAGCAAATATAGTTTTCCTTCCCGCTTAAATCCTGCTGAAGAAATCCCGGTTGTTGAAACCCGGATTATCTCCAGCGGCAGCTTATTAATCAGTACCGCGCCGGCAAAGGCAAGTTGCGGGCAGCAAGCAGCGAAATCAACATTCCCGGGTCATCGGTGATGATCCCATCAACACCCCAGCTGATCAGTTTTGATACGAGGCCGGTATCAAAAATGGTCCCGCTGTGTTCGGGCCATGTCCATACCACAACCTTCAAACCAAGTTTGTGGGCCTCGTCCAGCGCTTCTTTGGTCAGCTCAACATCTTCGGGCTCCCAACATGCACCGCCCAGGTCCTTGATCATCTGCGGGATCGAATTGTTGTGGTCCTTTACCAGGGCGCCGCCTGTCCAAAGCCCCGCAATAGCCGGGTCGGGGTCGAAGAAGCTGTAGGGGCAGCCCGGTTCATTGTCCCACTCGGTGAGGTAGGCTGTTTTTATCGAGGGATTCAGCTTTTGAAGTTCAAACAGGCACCGCCAGTCGAACGACTGGATCTCGCAATTTTTTTCAATGTCCTCCTCCTTCAGGATCTTGTATAGTGCGGCAGCAAACTCTGCGGGGGTGAACGTCCAGTCGGGGTGCTCCGGATCGGTTTTAAATTCGATCTGGAAACCTACTTTTCCGTGCGCTTTACCGTTAACGTACCGGATCACTTCCCGCAGGGAGGGCATGGTTACCCCATCCATTCCAGCTTGTGCAGGAAAGAATTTGCTGTATGAGCTGGCGGTATCCATGCGTCCGACATCATACTTTTTGAGCTCCTCAAAGGTCAATGATCTGGCCAGTATCCGCTCGGTGATGAATTTCCCGTCGGTTCCCCTCACGATATCCGGATTGAGCCGGATGTCATGCGACACGACCACTTCACCGTCCTTCGACATCACAATGTCCATGTCGACCCAATGGGTACCGATGGCCAGGGCGGTGGCGTAGCCCGGCATCGAGTTTTCCGGGGCATAGCTTCGGACTCCGCGGTGGGCGTATACTTCTACCTTTTGCTGTGTTTCGGGCAGGTCGGGATCCTTATCCCATTTTGTACATGCCGGAATCGACAGCAGGTACATACTGCCAAGAATGGGGAGAAGAATTCGGAGGGAGTTCGGTTGGTGCATAGGGTTGCTGGTCAAATTACCATTTCTCAGGCCAAGATAAGTCATTAAAAGATGAAAAGGGAAAGATCCGGAGTTTCCCGCCTCAATCTAAATACTCCAATCCTTGCCGTCGGGCTTGTCCGGATTGTTGCCCATGATGAAATCTGCCAGGGCCGCAACTTCCATTGTTGCATAATTTTTTCCCCCGAATAGCTACATTTGGCCCAACGCTTTATTAATTAGATGACTATGCCCTTGCTGAAATCATTACTCAGGCTGTTTGTTGCCGGAACACTGCTCACCGCGCCGCTCGTCTCCGTTAACGGCCAGGAGGCCCAGTGGAACGGCCCCGGCCGCAACGGTGTTTTTCCCGATTCCCTCCTGCTGAAGGAGTGGCCGGCCGAAGGGCCAGCCGTTCTCTTTGCCGTGCCGGGCATCGGCAAGGGCTTCTCCTCCGCCGTGGCCACAAAAGATTGCATCTATGCCACCGGGATTAAAGATACCACAGAGTACCTCACCTGCCTCGATCATGCCGGAAAGGTTTTATGGCAGAAGCCTTACGGCCGGTGCTGGATCAAATCATACCCCGAGGCGCGCTGCACACCAACGGTGGAAGCCGAAAGGGTATATGTGCTGAGCGGCATCGACCGCCTCACCTGTTTCCATGCCATAACGGGAGCCGTGATCTGGAGCGTCGACATCCATAAAGAGTATAACAGCAGCTGGGACATGTTCGGCGTGTCGGAATCGGTATTGCTGGTGGATGGCAATGTCATCATCACACCGGCCGGCGAAACCACCACCGTGATTGCACTCGATAAAATGACCGGGAAGCTGGTCTGGAAATCGGAATCACTGCATGCCAACCGGTCGAACATGTCACCCATCGTCATCAGTCACGGTGGGAAGAAATTCATCATCGCCTCCGTACAGACCCACATGATCGGCGTGGATGCTCAAAACGGGCAAATCCTGTGGAAGTACCATTACAATCTCCTCGACAAAAACGGCGATAATGCCACCATTTTCACCAATTGCCCGGTTTATGCCGACAGCTGCCTCTGGATCTCAAACGGATGGGATGTGAAGTCGGTGATGCTTCAGATCGCTCCCGACGGCAAATCCGTTACGGAAAAATTTAGCGACCAAACCTTTGATAACCAGAACCACGGTGTGGTTCTCCTCGACAGCTTCCTCTTCGGTTCGAATTTTACCGGCCGCCAAACCGGCAAATGGGTATGCATGAACTGGAATACCGGCGAGATCACCTGTATTTCCGGTTTTCAGAATAAGGGGCCGATCATCGCCGCCGACGGTATGCTTTACTGCTACGACGAGAAGAGCGGGAACCTTGCCCTGGTGAAGGCCGATCCTGAACAGTTTCTGGTAACCAGCAAGTTCCAGATAAAATACGGAACCGGCCCGCACTGGGCCCATCCCTCCATCTGGTTCGGGATGCTGCTGGTTCGAAGGGGCGACTGGCTGGTGGCCTACGATATCAGGGAATAGACCTCCGTTGGCCATGCGGGCCGGCCTAATCTTTTATTTAGTCCTGATTTGCAAATTCTGTGCGGCGAAGCCCTCAGTTTTGACAACCCCGTGAAAAATCCTATTATTGCTTTAGAAAACAGATACACGGGAAATTCAACGAACATGGAGAGTCGAAAAAAGCCTGATGCTGAACGCCAAAGAAAGGGAGCGGAATCCGAGAGCCGCGCTCAGGTTGAGCTGCGAAAGGCAAAGGAAAAGGCCGAGAATATTTCGAACTTGTTTACCGACCTTTATGTCGAAATCTATAATTTTTCACCGGCAGGGTATTTTCGGATTAATCATTCGGGAAACATTGTCGAATTAAACATCAATGGAGCCAAAATGCTGGCCAAAGACCGTTCGAGGCTGATCAACAAACCTTTTAGTGATTTTATTGCTGTAGAATCCCAGCCCGTATTTCAGAATTTTTTTGACCATATATTTGAAAATTCCGATAAGGATTCCTGTGAGGTTATAGTCGATGGCCCGGATGGAACACGCAACTATTTGCTGATTGAAGGCATGGTTTCCGAATCGAAGGATAAGTGCCTGCTCGCTGCAATCAACATTACACGCCGTAAGCTGGTCGAATCGGAATTGAAGGAAAGCGAAAGGAACTTCAGGAATCTGTTTGAGCATTTACCGATCGGAATATCTATGACCACAATGGATCATGTCATCAATGTTAATGAGGCTATGTGCAGGATGTTCGGGTATTCAAAAGAGGAACTCCGGTCGAAGAAATGGATGGAAATTACCCATCCGGATGATGTCCTGCCAACCCAGATGGCCATAAACTCCATGCTGAACGGGGAGAAGGCTGAAATTACTTTTGAAAAACGGTTCATTCACAAAACCGGCAGGATTATAAATACAGAATTATCCTCCTATCTGCAGCGCGATGAGTCAGGTGTTCCGCAGTTCCTGATTACTGCCGTAATTGAAATACCCGGGAAAGACCGCTGATGGGATTGCTTTCCGGCCGGTACACACAGGGTTGGCTATGGATGGCTTGCTTATCGGCTGATCCGACAGGATAATCGTTACTTTTATATCCGGAATGAGTGAAATAAGAACAGTTACGGTTAGCCGCTATATCCAGCCGCTCCGCGAGGGCGGTTCGCTGCCGGCATTGGCGGAGGCCGACGACGGGTTCAAATATGTTGTCAAGTTCAGGGGAAGCGGCCATGGGGTTAAAACGCTTGTGGCCGAGCTGATCGGCGGTGAGCTGGCCCGTGCGCTGGGATTGAAGGTTCCCGAGCTGGTTTTTGCGGAGCTGGATGAGTGCTTTGGCCAGACCGAAGGAGATGAGGAGATTCAGGATCTGCTGAAAGCGAGTAAAGGGCTGAATCTCGGCCTTCATTTTTTGTCGGGAGCATTCACCTATGATCCGGCAGTAACCCGGCTCGATCCGCTGCTCGCATCTAAAATTGTCTGGCTTGACAGTTTGATTACGAATGTCGACCGCTCGTTCCGGAATACGAATATGCTTATCTGGTACAGGGAACTGTGGCTGATTGATCACGGTTCCTGCCTTTGGTTTCATTATAACTGGGATGGCTGGGAGAAGAAGGCTGACGGGCCTTTTGAGTATATAAAGGATCATGTCCTTCTGGCTCAGGCCACTCAGCTGGAGGAGGCTGACCGTATCTGCCGGGAATTGCTTACTGAAGAGAGGATCAGGGAAATTGTTGATCTGGTTCCCGATGACTGGCTTTTATCTCAGTCCGCCGACGGAACTCCCGATCAGATAAGATCTGTATATTTCGAATTCCTGATCCGGAGGCTGAATCGTTCGGAACAGTTTATTAAAGAAGCGCAGGATGCATCAGAAGCACTTATATGAGTACGCCGTTGTGCGGGTTGTCCCGGTAGTCGAGCGCGAGGAATTCGTGAACGCCGGGGTCATCCTTTTCTGCAAGAAGGAGAAATTCATCCGCATGGTGTATAACCTCCGCGAGGATAAGGTTTTGAAGCTGATGCCGGATGCCGATCTTGATGAGATCCGGAAAAACCTGGATGCATTCTGCAGGATTGCTGCCGGTGAAAAGGATGGCGGGCCCATTGCCTCTCTTGATGAAGCCGAACGATTCCGCTGGCTTACTGCCGTGCGGAGTGCCTCTATCCAGACTTCGAGGCCTCACCCCGGAGTAACAGGCGATCTCGTGAAAACCATCGATATGCTGTTTTCGGAGATGGTGGGGTAGTTTCACGGCGGGAATAAAAGTCTCAACAGTTTATTTTGCAGGTTGTTTTGTATCCACCGGCCATCCGGATCTTTTTACTAACTTTAAGTCATCTCAGCCTGCAAGCAAGGCATAAGTTGTGGCAATTGCCGGAAGTGAATTGTTATTGACAACGGAGGGAAACGATATGGAATATCATGAGATGACCAGAGAAGAGCTGATTGCTGAGTTGTTGAAACTGCAGCAGGAAAACAACGATTTGAAGAAAGCCTGCCGGATTGACGGGCACACCCTCGATAAGGGTGATTCAATCGACGCCGGGCAGGCAAACTCAAATGATAATAGTCTGCTTAAATCCCTGGTAGAAAGCCCGGCCGAAATCATCTTTTTTTCGCTCGATCTGGATTACTGCTATACGGCGTTTACCCGGCATCACCAGAAAACCATGTTGAAATTGTGGAATACTGAAATCCGGGCAGGCATGAATATGCTCGAGGCCATTATTTCCGAATCCGACAGGGAAAAGGCAAAAAGGAATTTCGACCGGGCGATTAGCGGAGAATATTTTTACATTAATGAAGAATATGGTGACAGTTCGCTGTTCCGCACCTTTTATGATGATTATTATTATCCGGTAAAGAATTCCGCGGGCGACATCATCGGTGTTTCTGTATTTGTAATAGATGTAACGCGACTGAACAGCGCATTGGAAGAGTTGAACGAAACAAATTCCTATCTCGAAAACCTCCTCAATTACGCCAATGCACCAATAATTGTCTGGGACCCGCAATTTAGGATCACCCGGTTTAACCATGCATTCGAGAATCTGACCGGGCGAACAGAGGCTGAGGTGCTTGGACAATCAATTGAGATACTATTCCCGCCTGCATTGATCAGGGATTCGATGAATCTCATACGCAAGACTCAAACCGGTGAGCGGTGGGAAACGGTTGAGATTGAGATCATGCACTGCGATCAGACGCGCCGGATTGTTCTGTGGAATTCAGCTACCCTGTTTGATTCCGATGGGATAACCCCGATTTCGACCATTGCACAGGGCCAGGAAATCACCAAACGCAAAAAGGCAGAACAAGCAGTGAGGGAGAGTGAAGACAAGTTCCGCTCCTTGTATGATAATATGTCGGAAGGTTCAGGCCTTCATACCCTTGTTTACAACGATCAGGGAGTTCCTGAAGATTACCTTATAACTGAAGTCAATCCCGCATTTGAGGCCCTGCTCAGGATTTCGAGGCAGGCAGTCATCAATAAGACCAGCAGGATAGCCTATGGGGTTGAAGAACCGCCTTACCTTGAGATCTATGCAAGAGTGGCATTAACAGGGGAACCTGCCATATTTGAAACCTATTTTGCCCCTCTTGACAAGTATTTTTCCATTTCGGTGTATTGCCCCGCCAAAGGCAGTTTTGCCACTATTTTCCGTGATATAACCGAACGGAAGAAGGCTGATCAGACCTTGAAAATTGCCCTGACCAAATATCAGGTCCTGTTTAATTTATTTCCCATTGGAATTACGATTTCGGATCCAGAAGGCAATTTAATCGAGTCGAATCAGATTGCCGGATCCATCCTGGGCATATCACTTGAAGAGCAGGAAAAAAGAAAAATCGACGGGCAGGAATGGCGGATCATCCGTCCGGATGGTTCCCCTATGGATCCATCTGAATTTGCCAGTGTGAGAGCACTTTCGGAGGGTCACACCGTGTCCGATGTGGAGATGGGAATCGTAAAGGGCAAAAAGCAGATTACCTGGCTCAACGTTTCGGCTACACCTATTCCGCTTGAAGGTTATGGAGTTGCGATCGTTTACGGGGATATTACCGAGCGCAGGCAGGCCGAACAGGAAAAGGAGAGAACCCGGAAATTGCTCGAAGATTCCCAGCGTATCGGGAAAATCGGAGGCTGGGAGATCAATATGGATACCCTGGAGCTCAAATGGACCCGGGAAATGTACAGTATTCATGAAGTTGACGAGTCGTTTAAACCAACGGTGGATCTGCGTTTCTCCTTTTATACACCGGAGTCACTGCCTGTTATTGATCAGGCGGTAAAAAGGGCCTTTGAGAACGGTGAGTCTTACGAGGTGGATTCGGAGATCATTACGGCAAAAGGGAAACGCAAATCAGTTAAATCAATTGGCCAGGTAGATTTAGAAAGCCGCAGGGTTTTCGGGTTTTTTCAGGATATAACCGAACAAAAGCTCGGAGCAGAGGCTTTGATGAATAGTGAGGCGCAGCTGAGAGAGCTTAACGCCACAAAGGACAAATTCTTCTCGATAATCGCACACGACCTGAAAAGTCCGTTTCATGCGATACTCGGTTTCAGCGGGTTGTTAAAGCGCGAAGTGCATGAGCTCGACATTGATTTGATCGCGAAGTATGTAACACTCATCAATTCATCGGCACTGCAAACATACAATTTGCTGGAAACCCTTCTGGATTGGGCCCGGATGCAGCAGAACGCCATCCCGTTTGAGCCTAAAAAACTGTTATTCAGCAATATTGCTGATTCAGAGATCGGAAATCTGCAAAGCAGCGCCGATCAGAAAAACATAGTGTTTACCAAGGATTTCCAGGAAGAGATAATTGTAAATGCGGATGAGAAAATGATCAGCTCAGTGCTCCGCAACCTGATTTCGAATGCGATCAAGTTTACACCGAAAGATGGGAATGTCAGTATTCAAGCCGTCAGAAGGACCGGATTTGTAGATGTCTCTGTCTCCGATACGGGTATCGGCATGACTCCCGAAACGATCGGCAGACTGTTTAAAATTGAAACCAGTTTTACCACCCGGGGCACCGGAAATGAAAAGGGTTCAGGCCTGGGCCTGTTGCTGTGCAAAGAATTTGTTGAGCGTCACGGAGGGGAGATACGGGCTGAAAGTGAACCGGGAAAGGGGAGCCGGTTCAGTTTTACCCTGCCCGCTTTATAACATCTTTATACCCATCACGGTTTTCTTTATGGAAGGCTAATCCACCGAGGAGTAGTTTTGTCGGACTATTCCGGCATATGCAGAACGGCAGATTCACAACCAAAGACAAGGTTTCGCTGACACGCCCGACAGCCATCAAGTATGTTTTTATCTCCATGCGGGCCGTCAACGAGGGGGAGGGCGGTCAGGAGATCAAGCTTACCGTTTTGGAATACTCTATTCTGGCACTCTTTATCCGAAATGCAGGCAAGGTGTTGACTCATAATTACATACTTCGCGAAATCTGGGGTAGCCCGTATTCCGAGAATGCCCAGATTCTCCGGGTGCACATCGGTCAGCTAAGAAAAAAGATTGAGCGGAACCCTTCGATTCCGGAAATCCTGATCACAGAATCAGGTGTAGGGTACCGGCTCAGGGTTATTTCCTGAACTTTATTCCGGGCACCTCAGCAGCCTTCATTGCTCCCTGAACGGGGCACCATTCTGCCGGCTGTATTCCAGGCGAATTGACGGTTAAGCATCGCCCAGGAGTTGTATTCGGCCCGGGCAACCGTTGATTTTGCCTTCTGATCCGATGGATTGGCGGTTTTCGCTTTTGTTGAGGCCGCAGCGCTGAGGCTGAAAAATACGATCAGCATGGCAGCTATAACCGCCAGCGGGGCCATGGTACGGAATATTCTGTTTTTCATTTGAATGAATTAAAATTCCTGATTTAGATGAATCTTCTTATTGATTTATGATACGTTTAGGTGCATGTTTTGTTTAAAAGAACAACTGCTAATCGGTTAACGGTATTTGCCTGCCAACCAAAGAAATCAGAACTGATTTCCGCACGCTGATACAATTATCGCTCAATCCGGTGCGTTTATCAGGTCAGACAGGCAACAATCAGTAATCCTGGCTCAGCTGCCTGCCTGTCGGCAGGGTGATGACTTCCGCCGGCTTATTGATAAACATGAAGTTTTGACAATGGAGTTTTTGCAACGGTTTCGTTTTCGGTTTTTCAGCCTCCTTTTCCTGGTCCTGGCTGGCGCCGGTCAGCTGGCGGCCCAAACCTGGAATTTTGTAAAGGAAGAGGAGGGCATCCGGGTATATACACGGCAGGAGGCGGGAAAATCCCTCCGGGCCTACAAGGGGACCGCAGATCTCAATGTGCCGGCTGTGCGGGTCTTTTCCCTGATTGAAAATGTGACTGCCACCGGCTGGTGGGATCCGAATATCAGCAACATTAAAGTGCTGGCTTACGAAAGGAACCGGAATGCGCGCCTCTACCTGGTTTTCGATTCCCCATGGCCTGTGTCCGACCGTGACCTGTATGTCGATGTAACCGTGACGGAGGACAATGAAAAGGGGCTGTTCAGGATTACTTCCGTTCCGCCCGCCCGCGCACTGCCCGCAGCCGGGGATTTGGTCCGGATCCGGGATTACCGGCAAACATGGACCATCACCGCAACCGGGAAAAATTCCTGTCATATTGTGCTGGAAGGGTATGTCGATCCGGCCGGGAATATCCCCGACTGGGTATCAAATATGCTGGTGAACCAATCACCTGTTCATGCCATACTTGGAATCCGTAAGGGGTTGGATGGTAAGCTGGCTACACCATCGGGATAAGCCATATCTTCTTACTTTTACGGGAAAATTATTCAGATGGCTGACACTTCGGCAAAGCTAAAAATCAAGCTATTGGCTCATTCCGGTGCTACGGAAGATATTTTTAACAAGGCGGCAGGCCGTGTGGAAGCACTACTTTCGCATGGATGCTGTGAACTGGTGGAAAGCGAACCGGATATCCTGTTTTTTCTTACCGGCGGTTCCGAGCTTTCTGCAACAAAGCAGGTATCTCCCGGCGGCTTTTACCTGCTGATCGGATCGCGGCACGACAATTCCTATGCATCGGCCACGGAAGTGAAAGCGTGGATGAACTCCATGAATATCAGGTCGATATTGTTGGATGAGGAGGAGTCCGAAACGACGGGCATCCTGATGGAACTCCTGACGGTAAAACAGGCGTTGCAGAACCTGCAGGGGAAGCGGCTCGGGCTCATCGGGGAGGTCTCCGACTGGCTGGTTGCTTCTGCGGTACCGGCAAGCCTGCTCCGGTTGCGACTTGGAATTGAGCTGGTTGAGATCAGCTGGGAACAGGCTGGCCCGTACACCGGCTACGAAGCCTCCGGGCCGTTCCTCGGGGCCTTCCGGGGGGTGAAACACCACGACCTGACCTCCACCGCGAAAGTGAGTGCGCTCTTGTCGGAGACCATTCGGAAATGGAGCCTGGATGCCATCACTGTGGAGTGCTTTCCGCTGGTTCAGCAGGAGGGGGTTACCGCCTGCCTGCCACTGGCCCGTTTCAATGACGAAGGGATCCCCGCCGGCTGCGAAGGCGACCTCACCGCCGCCGCCGGCATGATGCTCTGCCGCGAACTTACCGGGAGCGTGCCGTGGATCGCAAACATCAATAAGGCCACAACTGAATCCTGCCTGTTTTCACATTGCACTATCGCACCCGGACTGGTTTCCGGTTATACGGTGCAAACGCACTTCGAAACGGGTAAGGGAACGGCCGTTGAAGGGGATTTCAGGGGCGACACGGTAACCATTTTCAGGTTCGATAATAAGCTGGAGAAGGCGTTCATCGCCACAGCCGCAATAACCGGCCGTCCTAAATCAATCACGGCCTGCCGGACACAGATTGAGGTCCGTCTCAATAAAAATGAGGTGGAATCACTCCGGCGGAACCCGCTTGGTAATCACCACCTCATTTTTCCGGGCGACTGCAGCCGGCTGCTGCATTTCGCCTGTATGTACCTCGGAATTGAACCCGTCTGAAAAACGGTTTATCCGATCAGGTGTGCCTCTGAAGTGACCGGCACGCTCAGGGCTTTCGAAATTATACAATCCTTCTCGGCCTGTTTGGTCAGCTCTTCGAATTCAGCTGCGGTTACACCGGCTACGGAACCCGTAATCGACAGATGAACACCCGTAATGTTGGTGCCTTCGAGGGTTACGGTGGCTTCGGTATCCAGCGAGGTGGGGTTCAAGCCCTTCTGGGTCAGCAGGGAAGATACCCACATGGTAAAGCATCCGGAGCTGGCGGCTCCGATGAGCTCTTCGGGGTTGGTTCCCTTTTCGCCTTCAAAGCGCGTTGTAAAACTGTATTTCGTGTTGTCGAGCACTCCGCTCTGCGTTGTCAGTGTGCCGTTGCCTTCTTTCAAAGTGCCTGTCCAGTGTGCTTTTGCCGTACGTACCATGTTTGTTTGTGTTTGGTTAATAATGCAATTTATGTATTGTACCCACCTTAAACAACCTTAGGCGAAGAATGTTGAGCGGCGGCTGGCAAAACAGGCACAATTTCATCAGCAACCGGTGAACAATAATCCTGCTGTAACTGTTTGACAAATGAAGCCTGTTATAAAAGATTGATAATGAAGCACGTTATTTGGATAATCCTCACCATCTCAGCCGGAACCGTTTTCGGTGCACGGCCTCAGGAGCCGGATGAAATCCGCAACTATAATCCCCGGTTCGAAGTTTTCCGGCTTCCCGGTGATGAACTTGTCAACAGCGTACAGGCCATAACCCAGGACAGTGCCGGGTTTCTTTGGTTTGCCACCCAGGGAGGACTGCTCCGTTACGATGGCCGGAACTTCGTGGTTTATCGCCACGATCCCGACAATCCGAACACGCCTGCAAGCGACTATATGGAGGCCGTGTTCATCGACAGCAAGGGACTTTTGTGGATGCCTCACTGGAGGCCGGGCGGGGCCACCTCGTTCGACCCGGAATCGGGCGTTTTCACACGTTATGAATCCGGGGCGGATGACCCGCAGTCGCTGTTGCCCGGTGCCATGTCGGTGGTAACCGAAGACAACGAAGGATACATCTGGCTCGGGGGTGAGCAGGGACTCAACCGGATCGACCGCAAAACCGGCAAGGTTAAGCGGTTTGTAAATGATCCCAAAGATCCGCGGAGCCTTTCGAGCGACCAGGTAAGGGCCCTGACGGTCGACAAAGGCGGTGTCCTTTGGATCGGAACAGGATCAGCCTGGAACCCTGGCGACAATGAGCACCAGGTTGGCGGACTCAACCGGTATGATGCGGCTGCTGAATCCTTTACCCGTTTCATGCACGATCGGGATGACCCCACGAGCATATCAAGCAATGTCGTAAGGGTAATCCTGGAAGACAGCCGGGGCAATTTCTGGATCGGGACAGCCGGCAGCGGACTTCAGAAGCTTGACCGGCAAACGGGTAAATTCGAACGGTTTACGTATGACCCGGCCAATCCGGGCAAACTGGCCCGCCCCTACCTCAGGGGAACATTGCCCGATAAGGTGGCCCAAAGCAGCCATGTGACCTCCATGATGGAGGACCGCCAGGGACGGATCTGGATTACGGCAATTGAAGGCGGACTTAATGTTTATGATCCCGGATCCGGGATCATGCGTCATTTCGAGAAGGGTACGGGCCCCGGTGAAATGGGCACCAATTTCCTGTGGCACCTGCACCAGTCGAGGAACGGAACCGTTTGGATTTCCACCGGCGGCGACGGGAAGGTAGTGTACAAGGTCACCGACCGGCGCGAATTGATCCCATTCAATCCGGTTATGCGGCCAGCAGATGAGTCCGGCGCCAATTATCACAGCATTGTGCCGGACCGTTTTGGCAACCTGTGGCTGGGCCAGGAAAATCCCGGACGCCTTAGGCGGGTCAACCGCCAGACCGGCACCGTCGACATCATTGAGCTTGATCGTGAGCCAGACTCACTGAATTTAATATCCGTTATCTCCGTCGACAGGGATGGAAGGTTCTGGATCAGCACCAACCGGGGCCTCTATACCGGTGATCCTGCAACGGCCCGGTTTGAGCCGTTTACCTTCCCGGGAATGCCGGCGGAGGTTTTATCCAATTTCAGGGGCCCTGTTGTTCAGACAGGCGATGGTATATTTTGGTTGACCAGCTTCGATAAAGGGCTCTATCAGATTAATACCAAAACCGGAAAATTCATTAATTATCGCAACGATCCCAAAGATCCGGGAAGTCTGGCCGGAAATCGCACCTGGGCGGTCTATCCCGATTCGAAAGGGGATTTATGGGTGGGTGGCGGTTCCCCATGGTTGGAGCCCGGCATGCCGCTTTTTATTGACCGGTTCAACTCCAAAAGCCAGACATTTGAACATTTTATCAAGGGAGAAAAGTTGCCCGGCCTGGGGTTCGCCATTACCGGCGATGAGGCGGGGAATATCTGGTTCATCGATTTTGTCGATGGTTTCTTTAAGCTGAATCCCTTAACCCGGGAACTGAAGAAATTCACAGCTGCCAAAAACGGATTGCCAGCCGGTCAGATCGAGGCGATGGTAAAGGCACCGGATGGCAAGATCTGGCTCTCCTTCGAGAAGGGTCTGGTTGAGTTCGATCCGGTTACGGAAAACATGTTTGTTCTCAACCCTGAACAGGGCATACGGCCTGCAGTCTGGCACTGGGGCGCTGCCACGGCAGCCACCGACGGCGAGTTGCTGTTTGCCCGGAAGGACGGTTACCACGCCTTCTACCCCGGACAGGTAGCCAGGGAATCACAAAAGAAAATGGCGGATCTTCGCATTACCGGTTTCCGCATGCTCGACGGGAGGCTATCCAGCGGTTCATCTGCAGGTAATCCGGGGATCTTCACGAAACCCATCTGGCGTACTGAATCCATCAGCCTCAACCATGACCAGAATGTGTTTTCCTTCTCCGTAGCCTGTTTCGATTTTGATCAGCCGGAGCCTGGCGAGTTCGAGTTCATGCTGGAAGGATACGACCGTTTCTGGCGGAAGGACATCCGCGATGGGGAAACTCCGTCATACATCAACATTCCTCCGGGTGAATACACCTTTCGCCTGCGGGTGGTCAGCAATTATGGCACCCGCGACCGGGAGGGAATCCGGCTGGGCATTCTGATCCATCCTCCCTGGTGGAAAACCTGGTGGGCGTACACCTTTTACGGGCTCATGCTTGTGCTGTGCATTTTCGGGGTCGACCGCGTTCAGCGTCGCCGTATCCTGGCAAGAGAGCGGGCGCAATCAGCGAAAACCGAACTGGCCCAGGCGCGGGAGATTGAAAAGGCATACCGCGAATTAAAGGCTACCCAGAGTCAGCTCGTCCATGCCGAAAAGATGGCCTCTCTCGGGGAGCTCACAGCAGGAATCGCCCATGAAATACAGAACCCGCTGAACTTTGTCAATAATTTCTCGGAAGTGAGCGCGGAAATGGTAGACGAACTCGATGAAATGATCGATGAGGGAAATGCCGCTGAAATGAAAGCCATCACGATGGACCTGAAAGACAACCTGCTAAAGATTTTCCAGCACGGTCAACGGGCAAGCAGCATCGTAAAGGGCATGCTGGAGCACTCCCGTTCCGGGTCGGGCCGGAAGGAACTTACCGATATAAACACAATGGCCGACGAGTACCTGCGGTTGTCGTACCATGGCCTGCGGGCGAAAAACAAATCATTCACCGCGCAGTTTACCACTGATCTGGATGGATCCCTTCCTAAAGTGCATGCGGTGGGACAGGAGATCGGAAGGGTCCTCCTCAATCTGATCAATAACGCGTTTTATGCTGTTTATGAAAGGCATAAGGAAGATAATGAAGGATATACCCCTGTTGTAACGGTTAAAACGACACGGTTTGAACATCACATAGAAGTGAGGGTGGGCGACAATGGCAACGGGATTCCCGCTGCGCTGAAAGAAAAAATATTTCAGCCGTTTTTCACCACCAAGCCTGCCGGCGAGGGCACCGGCCTGGGACTTAGCCTCAGCTATGATATTATTGTCAAGGGACATGGCGGTCAGCTGGCGGTTGAAACGGAACCAGGCATCGGAACAACATTCATCATAACGCTGCCGCTGGGTAAGTAGCCTTTCCGGCATTTTTTTGGTTCTGCTGTAACACCCTTTAAGTTCAGCGGATTTTGTATCTTATGCCGCCAAACGAACCAAAGCACTGTTCCAAGTCCCTATGGATTTCCTGGAGAAGATTGCCTCCTCATTTTACAGCAACCTCATCGCCGGTGATGCTTACCTGGTTGTGCTGAAAGGGCTCGGCATAACCCTGCTGATTTCATTTCTGGGGCTTCTTTTCGGAACCATACTCGGTGCGATCCTCTGCTTTTTCCGGATGTCGAAAATACCTATCCTCAGGAAGGGTTCGCAGTTCATCATAGCCGTGCTGCGCGGCAGCCCCGTGCTGCTCCTGCTGATGGTTCTCTACTATGTGGCGTTCGCCAACAGCCGTATCGATCCGGTGATCATTGCGGTGATCGCCTTTGCCCTGAACAGCGGAGCCCACATCGCCGAGCTGATGCGCTCGGCGGTGGAGGCGGTGGACTACCGGCAGCTCGAAGCAGCCAGGATGCTCGGCTTCTCAAAGACAGGGGCCTTTTTTGCCATTACCCTGCCGCAGGCGGCCCGGATCGCAAGACCTGTTTACCAGAGCGCCATCGTCAACCTGATCCAGTGGACCTCGGTGGTAGGTTACGTCACCATCACCGACCTTACCCGCACCGTGAACAATATCGGGGCGCGAACGGGCGACCCCTTCTTTGCCCTCTTCTTCGGTATCCTGATCTACCTGGGATTGTCCTACCTGGTTTATGCCATTTTCTCAACCGGCAGGAAAGGAGGAGCAGGAAAATGATCAGGGTTAACGGATTAACCAAGCGGTTTGGGGACCTTACCGTTTTCGACAACATCACCACGCATATCCGGAAAGGGGAGTGCATTGCCCTGATCGGCCCGTCGGGGACCGGCAAGAGTGTTTTTTCCCGTACGATCGCCCTTCTCGAAAAGCCCGACAACGGCACTGTCTTTATCGATGGAGAGGAGATCACGGCTAAGGGTGTCAACATCAATAAAGTGCGCGAAAAAATGGGAATGGTGTACCAGGGGTTCCACCTTTTTTCGCACCTCAATGTCCTCGATAACATAACGCTGGCGCCCGTTAAGGTAAGGAAGCAGGAAAAGAAAGCAGCAGAGGCCAAAGCCATGGAACTGCTGGCGCTGGTCGGGCTAACCGACAAGGCCCGGAGTTTCCCGCATGAGCTGTCAGGAGGACAGCAGCAACGCATCGCCATCGCCAGGTGCCTCGCCATGGAGCCCGGGATCATGCTGTTTGATGAACCCACCTCGGCGCTCGATCCCACCATGACCGGAGAAGTGCTCTCCATCATCCGCAAGCTTACCCGGATGGGGCTTACCATGCTCATCGTAACCCATGAGATGAAATTCGCACGGGACGTTTCCGACCGGGTATTTTACATGGACGAAGGCGGTATTTACGAAGAGGGTACGCCGGAGGAGATTTTCGACCATCCCCGGAAGGAAAAAACAAAAGCCTTTATCCGGAAACTACGGATTTTCAATCACGACATCCTTTCGAAGGGTTTCGATATGGTGGCGATGAATGCGCTCATCGAAACGTTTTGCGGGAAATACAACCTTGAGCAGAAACAGGTTAACAATATTCAGCTTTTTCTGGAAGAGCTGATTGTGGAGGTATTCACGCACTGCTTTACGGACACCGATCCGGAGATGCATATTGCAATAGAGTATTCCGACGAGACCAACGACCTCTCGATCTGCCTTACCTACCGGGCGGCTGGGTTTAATCCGTTTGCCGGCAGCGAAGCCGACATCGACCATCTCGGGATACTGCTTATCAATAAAATGGCAAAAAGCAGGGATTATCAGTTTGATTCCGGTATAAATACCATCCGAATAAGACTTTAGCCGTATCCAATCAACAGGAATTGCCGGTATAGTTGTCGATAACAGCCAGAAAACCGGAGATTTCAATTGGCTTCACCAGATAGTTCGCCGCACCGGCTTTCCTGCATTTTTCAATCTGGCCTTCCATTGCATCTGCGCTGAGAATAACAACAGGAATGGTGCGTGTCTGATGGTCGGCCAGCAAACCTACCAATACCTCCAACCCTTGTATGTCGGGCAGATCAAGGTCGAGCAGGATGATGTCGGGTTTATACTCAACAGCCAGAGGTATTGATTCCCTGCCGTACGTGCTGGTAATGAGGCGGATGCCTGGCCGGGTGGATTCGAGGATTTCCGCAACCAGTTCGATATTTGAAATGTTGTCTTCAATATAAAGGATGGTGCCGGAATAGTGAGGCTTACTGCCAGTAAATCCATTGGATTCCAGTGTTTTATGCAGTATAGCGAGCGGACTTTTTGTTTGGTGCAGTTCGATCCAGAAGGTGGAGCCCTGGCCGGGCTTGCTTTCCACCCCGACCTTCCCACCCATCAGGTCCATCAGCTTTTTAACCACAGAAAGTCCCAGCCCGGTTCCTTCCGTGGCGGTTTTTTCGGCCCCGATCCTTTCAAAAGGCAGAAAAATCCGCGGCAGGTCGTCGACCGCTATTCCGGATCCTGTATCCGTAACCGAAATCCGGACCGGTGATTGCCCTTCTTCCGTAACCTGCAGCAGATCTGTAATGATATGGACAGTCCCGCCTTCGATGTTGTACTTTATGGCGTTGTTAAGGAGATTGAGAAGCACCTGTTTCAAACGCTGGCGGTCGGCCTGCACAAAGAGATCCAAGCCAGGCGAATCGGTAAGCCAGATGTGGATATGCCGGGCGAAGGCCTGCGGCTGATTGGCCTCTGCCATTTCACTCAACAGTTCCCTGAGATGGACGGGCTCAAGCGAAAGGGAAATCCTTCCCGCCTCGATGCGGCTGATGTCGAGCACCTCGTTGATGAGCTCAAGCAGATGCTTGCCGCCATGCAAAATGTGGTTAACCCACTTCTGCTGGCCGGGTGTAATATCGCTCCGCTCAAGCAGCTGTGCAAAGCCCAGGATTGAGTTCATCGGCGTCCGGAGCTCATGGCTCATGCGCGAGAGAAATTCACTTTTAGCATGGTTCGCACGCTCAGCCTCGAGCCGAGCCTTTTTCAGTGCAATTTCGATCTGCTTGCGCTCCTCAATCTCATTCCGCAGATTTTCGTTTACCAGCGCCAGCTCGGCCGTACGTTCCAGAATTTTTTTTTCGAGATTCGTATTCAGCCCATGGATTTCGTCATCGGATCTTTTCTTTTCTGTTATATCGATATTGACTCCGCTCAGTGCGACAAGCTCCCCCTTTTCAAACGAAGGGACGATACAGTTGTGGATCCACTTTACGCGGCCGTCGGGCACCACAAGCCTGAATTCGTAACTCATGGCTGATCGGGACTCCATGATTTCCGCCAGTTTTTGATCAACAAGCTCACGGTCATCCGGATGGACCATCGACATGAACAACTCCTGAGTCGGGACGGTGGTTGCCTTGTCCTTTTCTGCAAGCCGGTAGTAATTATCCGACCATTTTATCTCCATTGTGCGCAAGTTGAGGTCCCAGCTTGCCATATTTGCAATCTCCTGCGCGTTATTCAGCCGCTCCTCGCTGCGGCGCAGGGACTCTTCTGCGTTCTTGATAGCTGAAATGTCGATGACGGTGGCCGCCATTATCTGCGGGATTCCGTTTTGAGTGATAATTTTTGCATTCATCAGCGATGGAAAAACAGAGCCATCCTTGCGTGTACGCCATATCTCGAGAGCCTTGAATTCGCCTTGTTCTTTCAGAAGCCGGATGGATTCGGCAACACTCACCATTTGCTCCGCATTGTGGAGCATCGAAAGGTTGTTCCCGAGCAGTTCACTCACTTCCCGGTTATGCATCCGGGCAAATGCATCGTTGGAATACTCCAGGATACCATTCGTGCTGGCAATGGCCAGTCCGTAATTTGCCTCGTCGGAAATAGTCCTGAATTTACGAAGTTCGTCTTCCGCAGCCTTGGCTTCGCTGATGTCTGAACAATACAGCAGGGCGGAAACCGGAATGCCTTTATCATCTCTTACTGGCTGAACGCTTACCCTCAACCAGCGGCGTGATTCTGCAACTTCAGCCTGTGTTTGAACGACCATGCCACAGCCGGTCGCAATGACCTGACGCAATGCACCCAGCACGGAATCGGCCTGATTGTGAGGGAATAAGTTGTGAACATTGGCGCCTGCAAGCTCTTCAGGTGTACGATTAAAAGGCTCCGCGGCTACTGCATTTAAATAGAGGAATTGGCCATACGGATCAATCAGCATGATCGCTGCATCGGAACTGTCGATGAGGCTGCGGTATTTCTCCTCACTTTCACGCAGCTTGATTTCCGCCGTTTTTTTCTGAGTGATATCGGTTGCTATTTCGAGCCTCACAATACGGCCGTCAGTCCATTGGATGGCCCGGTCGCGGATTTCATACCACCTGCCGTTAATCCTGTTTTGGAACTCCCATTCATAAACCCCGTTTATTGTGCCATCGGGGTTCAGCAGCCGGTTGTTGGTGCAAAAACTGCAGGGACTGTCGAGCCCCTGAAGCGATTTATAGCACAGGGTACCCTCCATCTCACTGCCCCAGGCCTTCCTGCCGTATTCATTGACGAACAGCAGTTCATACGTCTGCATGTCAGCAATGTAGATGAACGCATCGATGCTGTTCATGATCACAAGGCTGCGCGCATTGGATTCAATGAGTGCCTCAATAGCCATATTTTTGCCGGGAGGGCCCTGCTGTTCAGGCAAGGGATTCCCGTCCGGATTATTCCTGCTGTTCATTTTGTGCCAATTCAACTACATCCAACGTAAAGATATTATTTTTACTGATGAAAGATAATATTCAGGCAGCGAACTGATTCTTACTGACGATTAACGTTCCGGAAAAAGCTCGCGGGAGATTGTCAATCAAAATGTGTAACTTAATCCTCTGAACAACCGGCTGCTTTTTGCGCCTTTTTATCAGACAGAATCTTTACTATCCAAACAAGCATTAATACAACCCGTATGAAAAAAGGACTCTTTACCCCTGTATTGGCCTTGCTCCTGGGACTTGCCGGGTGCATCAGCAGTGACATGAAAATCAGCAGTTTCGAACAAATGGGTGGCAAAACCATCGGTATGGTGGCGATAGGCGGCCGGCCGGAAAAAGCGGCCAGCCTGGTGCACAGGTATATCGATGCCGAGCCCGGTAAGATCGTCGAGTACAACCGGCGGTCGGATGCGATCATGGCTGTGCTGAGCGGCAAGGCTGACGCCATCCTCTGTCCGTCGTTCGTAGCCGAATATTATGCCAAAAGAAATGACAAGCTCAGTCTGGTTGCACCAAAGGTGAAGGTCAATTACAAAGTGATCATGGTGGTGCGCAAGGAGGACGAACCATTCCGCAACGAACTGAACCAGGTGATCGGTACGCTCAGGGAGAACGGCCGGCTCGAGGCCATCGAGAGTGAGTGGATTACCAACCTGCCCCTCACCGGTGAGCCCGCCAACATCGGCCTGGTGAACTCGGTCGGGGCCCGCACCATCCGGGTGGGAGTATCGGGCGACTTTCCTCCGCTGGATTACATGGCCACCGACGGCAGGCCCGCAGGCTTCAACGTTGCATTGATGTCGGAGATCGGCACCCAGCTCGATATCAAATTCGAATTCATATCGGTTGAGTCTTCGGCCCGGTTTACGGCCCTCGCCAGCGGAAAGATCGACCTGATCTTCTTCCATTTCAAGATCGATGAGGAACCCGACCTGTACGACACAAGCGAAGAAAAGTGGGCGATGACCAACCCTTATTTCGAATACCTGGGTGCCTACTTCCTGGTGAAGAAATAGCACACCCCAGCTTGGAATACATCAAAACCGGGATTCCTGACAGGCAGGGATCCCGGTTTTTGTTTGAGTGACGAATCAATCGCCGGTCAGTTGACCATAAGCTTTTCACGGTGGAGGATGTTCCCTCCGCAGAGCATGGTGACGACAACGATACCGGACACTGCAGGTTCGAACCCGATGAGGGTCCCGGTTCCTTCAAGTCTGTCCTGAAAGACCAGTTTCCCCTGTAAGTCATGGATGGTTACCCGTGTGCCGGCCGGAATAGGCTGGTTGGATCGGATCCCGATCCTTCGACCGGGACCGGTATAAACGGCAAACTGCAGCTCAGCCCGTGCGGTCGGTTGAGTACCCGAAGCAAGGTCCTTGAAGGCATCCAGTCCCTTACGGGCCTTGCCATCCCAGTTGAAAAGCGACGCCCACGATCCGCCGATGTCGCCCGCCCAGATCAGCTCGCCGCCCCAGTAATAGATGCCTTTAACCTTTGGGTATTTCAGGGCCATCGCATACAGGGCCCGGAGATAGTCGTACTGTCCCTGCTGTGTAAAGGGGAACGGCAGCTGGGCCTGGCTCACTGCGCTGCCTGCCGGAACCGTGCCGTCGGCCTGGTAGCTTGTTTCGGCAATAAGAACCGACTGGCTGCAATTGGCATCCAGCCAGGCCAGGTTATTGTCGAGCTGCGACATAACACCATGCCAGGCAATATAGTAACTCAGCCCGATCGCATCATAACGGACATCGTATTTTGCCAGGCTGTCCATAAAGATCCGGGTATCAGCCAGCGAGCCGCCGGTGGCTGAATGCAGCATCACCGGGAGCGCTGCCCCGCCGGTGGATTCACGGACACCGCGAATGGCCGACTTTATGAGGGTGGTGAAGTTTGAATAATTCGGCCGGTTTCCGTTCCAGCTGCTGCCATCGGGCCAAAGTATCCCATGGTTGATTTCGTTGCCGGTTTGCACCATGTCGGGATAAACACCGTTTTCAGCAAAGGCATTCAGTGTTTTCCTGGTATAGTTGTAAATACTGTCGTTCAGGCTATTAAAGCTGATTGAATTCCACGCGGCAGGTTTGGTTTGCCTGGAAGGATCTGCCCATGTATCACTGTAGTGAAAGTCGAGCAGCAGTTTCATCCCCGATTCCCTGATGAGTTTTGCCAATGCGATGGTATAAGCCAGCGAGTTTACGGTTCCGTTGGCGCTTCGGCCATCAGGGGTATGAAAGAGCCTCAGGCGGGCATATCCGAATTTCCTTTCGGTTAATGCGGGCAGGAGCTCCACACTGTTCGTTCCCACATAGTAAACGCCACCCTTGTCGATGATGGCCTTTGCCATCGAGAGGTCGGCGCCGATCTGGAAGGCGGGCAGGCCAATTGGCTGGTATTGTGCGGCAAGGGGTTCTCCCGACAGGAAAAGGAGGGCGAAAAGCGACAGGGCAATGCATGGTTTCATAATCGGGGGCTCCATCCTGGTTTACCTGTTTCTTTAACCGGGTACCGCGGCATTTTGAGGCTCGTTAATGTTGGTGCCAATTTATAACATCTGCGAGTCCTAACCTTGCCAACCGCCGGGAAAATTCAGGCATGGAGCAGTAGCCGAAATCGGATGAAGTGATTCTTCATCATACTTATTTGCATATTATCAGAGCTTTACACCGATCGGCTTACAGGACAAGCGGTTGCCTTGTGCCGGATGGGATTAAATCAGGATAACCTCACCCGTACTCATGGTCCGGATCCTGCTTCCAAGACTTACCTGCAGCAATTTGAAATTGTCCTCACCAGTGCAATGTCCGCTATAAAATACCGAATCGGCTGATTGCAGCCCGGCAATCAGTTTTTCAATGTAATCCCGGCTTTCATTCTTTTTACTGATGGGATTATGAATATGAAATCCCCCGAATACAGCCTTGATTTCGGTTTCTTTTGAGAAACCCATTGCTTTTTCAATGATATTGGTAATCCCGGAATGGGAACAGCCGGTGAAGAGTACCCGGGTGTCGCCCTCATTCAGCAGCATGGCCATTTCATGTTTGAATGTATCCGGGACGAGCTGTTTTCCACGCTTTACAAACAGGGTACTGTTTGCTTCGGGCTGCGGAAAAGTGGAAGGGAACCCTTCAAGAAGCTGAATTCCAGGCTCAATCAGAAAATCCTGGTCGATGAGCCGTATTCGGTCCGCATTCCGGGTAAGGATTTTTTGATCGAGGCCGATATAATAGGGAATCAAGCCGGAGATCCGGGTGTAGTATGGATGAAAGGCCAACCGGTGCACGTATATTTTCGCTTTTTCATTGATGCGCAGAAAATGCCTCAGTCCTCCTCCATGGTCGAAATGCCCGTGGGAAACAACAGCGTAATCAACCTCCGACAGGTCAATGCCCAATTTAGCGGCATTATGCACAAACAGGTCTGATTGCCCGGTATCGAACAGGATTCTTCGTTCATCAGATTCAATAAAAAGGCTTATTCCATGTTCGGGTTCTACATTTCGGGTATTTTCGGTGCAAACGGAATTTTCTGCCAGAACCGTAATGTTCATTGTCTGATTTATTGGGTTAGCCGGAAGGCGGCCATTTCCTTTGCATTCCTGACCACAACCACATTGCCCGCAATGGCGGGATGGTTCCAGGTTCTTCCGTTTATGGCCGGAATCCGCGCCAGTTCGCTGAAGCGTTCAGGTTTTGCCTCAACGAGTGCAAGATCACCCTTCTCCGTCAGTACCATTAGCAGATTCTGGTCAGCCATCAGGAGGCTGAACCCCCGGTAGGGACTACCCTTCCATTTGCGTGACCCGTCGGTGAGATCGATGCAGGCCATCGAAGGACCGTCGAATCCGTAGGCAAACCCCTTATGAACAACGAGATCATTGAAATTCTGCCTGATTTGGTCCGATGCCCATTTATCCCTGGCGCGCCAGGTCCCCTGGTCGTTCGATACGCTGATCCGGCGCAGGCCGGTGTTCTCACTGATCAGCAGCAGGTCACCGTCACCCGTTACGGCCGGCTGGAGAATACGGTCCATCATCGGGCATTCATAATTCCAGAGCGCCCGGCCGTTTTCCGGCTCGAGGCTGGTCAAGCCGGCTTTACTCAGCAGGAGCACCTGCTGAACACCGTCGAGCGTGGCGAGGTGGGGGGAGCTGTAACTGTTCCCGCCGTCGGTGCCGGACCATACCAGTTCACCTGTGGTCGCATCATATCCGGCCGGTTTGCCGGATAGGGAAATGATCACCCGGTTACCCACCACGAGGGGTGACCCGGCAAATCCCCAGGCCAGGACCTCCACCTGTGCATCTTTTGCAGCATTCCGCGACCAGATAACCGACCCGTCGGCTTCATTCAGGGCATTCAGTATACCGGTTCCTCCCATCGTATAAACCCGGCCATTGCTGAGGGTTGGAGTTGAACGCGGACCGGCTCCCGCGTGGGAATCCCAGAAGCGGGCGGAATCAGCATGACTCCAGATGGGCTCGCCGGTTTTCAGGTTGTAGCAGGTAACCATTTCGTATTCACCTCGCTGCTCCTGCGTAAAAAGCAGATTGCCACGGATTGCGAAAGAAGAGCATCCGGGTCCCACGGGCTGCCGCCACAACTCCTTCGGGGGGGATTTTACCCAATCCGTATGAATCTGCGTGCCCGCGACGATCCCGTCGCGACGGGTCCCGCGGAAACCCGGCCATTCGGCTTCGGCGGCGAGGGATCCGGAATCCGGCAATGCCTGCCGAATTTTGTTTCCTGCCCCTGCCAGCAATCTGTCCTCTGACGATTTTGCCCATCTCCAAACCAACTCCTGGCGATTGGAGCCATCCATCCCTTCCGTGCGGAGAAGCACCCAGAACCCGGTCGCCAGAATGATGGTGGCAACCATGGTGATCCTGCGGACCCGGTCCGGATAATTACGTGTCAAAGCCGCCCAGACCAAGAAAGTCAGACTGATCACCGGGACGGAAAAGAAGATAAACATGAGCCCCATATTGGCCGTGCGGATGGAGATGTCCAGGAACTGATAGGTGACCACCATTACCGCGATCCAGAGCCCTGCGCCGCTTAACCGGTCGATCCGGCTGGCCCGGCTGAAAAAGAGCCACCAGATAAGCAGTAAAAGGCCTCCCAGCACACCGGCCATGAATCCGATCTGGATTGCCAGGTCGGAAGTGGAAACCGAGGTAAGCCCAAACCTGAGCAACCATTGCACAGCTACGACTATGATTGCCGGCCAGAGCCTCAGCGGCTTCAGCAGGGTAGGTCCGGTGATTTTTGCCCCGTCTTTCATTTGATTAAAAGTTTGATTCGAAGTGAAGTAACAGCTATTTTCCCAACTCGTTTAGTACGTTTTTCTCAACTTCCTCATTATATCCAATCGACAAATGGTTCGAAAAAAGTTGTTTTAACTGATCCAATCCCTGCACATTACCGGTTTTGCGATAGTTCTCAGCCAGATTTAGAATGGCTGTATAATATCCTGATGATATTACACCGGAAATGCGGGGCATGTTATTGTCGGAAAGTGTTTTATAACTCAGCAAATTCTTATCCTGAAGGATGGTTTTCATTTTTCGATAATCGAACTCATAAACCGTATTGCGGGTAATGACGGGTGTTAGATGCGAAACCAAACCGCAATTCTGAAAACAGGCATCGAGGCCGCCGTACCAGGTGGGAGAGCAGAAATTAGAAAAGAAGATCGGTCTGTTTATAAGGTTGTCTTCAACAATTTGCAGCAGAATAGCCCGCTGCGGACTAAGGTAATTGCGGTTCTTCGCCTTTTCACTTTCAATTTTTGAGGCCATCAGGTCCGAAAACAGATCCGGATCAACCTGCCACTTTAACTGTTGGCCCCTGGCCAGGCCGAATTCCTTTAAATCCGACTCCGAAACCGGGATTGACACGATGGTCGGCTCCCACTTGAATGGGTGCATTTCCATGATTTGCTTGTCGGTAAGGTTGATTTCAACCCTTTTAACCGCACCTTTCAGGCCTTTTTTTATGAAGCGCACATACCATGGCCTGTCGATGTTCCCGATCGGCAGAATGGTGATGTCTCTCCGCAGCCCTTCGTGCAGCTGGAGGAACATGCAGATATCAAAATCGGCATTCCCCCCTGTGAAAAGAATGGCATTTTCATCGCAGCCATTCAGGAAATTCCGGCCGAATTCCTTCAGCCAGGCCGGGTAGGCCCCCTTTTCATCGGCCAGTTTGTAAAAATGCCTCAACTTCTTCGCATCGAAATCCTGCATGGCCATAAAGGCATTTGCACTGCATTCTGCACCGTAGAAATATTTGGCATCACCATAAGACGGATTTAGCTTAAGGGCCTGGTCGAGATAGCCAAATATCCGAGCGGAGTAGGAATAGTCGTATCCTTTCAATGGCCGGCTGTCGTAGGCCCGGTAGTGGTTGAACCAACCCAGGTAGTAAAAAACCTCGGCATCGTCGGGCGTTACTTTCGCAGCCTGCTCAAGGAGCGATACAGCCTCATCATATTGTTCGGCCCTGAATTTTTCAAGGGCTTGCTCCTTCAGGGGCCGGACTTGCCCCTGTGCAACCTGTGCCAGGAGCAGGAGGAGCACAATAGCAGTTGGGGTTCCTGATTTCCACCACACTAAATCAGGGGATTTCCTCCGGAAACTCC
>CAYWHP010000064.1:0-26037 GCA_964457845.1 uncultured Porphyromonadaceae bacterium
GGAAGATCGTGAAGCGTGAGGCGTGACGCGTGACGCGGAAGATCGTGACGCGTGATGCGTGACGCGTGATGCGATGTAGAGACGCATAAATGCGTCTCATTTCAAAATAATCTCCAACTTTTCCTCCAGCGGGAGCTCCCCGGGAATCCAGGTTATTGGCACACCACGCCGTTCCATACCCCGGAACCATGTCATCTGGCGTTTGGCGAACTGGTGGATGGCCGTATTTAACTCCGCAACCATCTCATCATAAGTAGATTCACCCAGGCAATAACGTGTAAGGTATTTGTATTCGAGGCCATAATACAAAAGGCTTTCCGGAGGAACGGTCTCGAGCAATTTCCTGACTTCCTCAATCATACCATTTTCAAGACGCTCCTGGAGCCGCCTGGTAATCCGCTCGCGCCGCTGATCGGTTGGCCACGTAACCGTAAACACGCGTGATTCCAGAACAGGAACTGAGATTGAAGCGGCGCCATCCCGGGTGGCTAAAGCGATCTCTATGGCCCTCACAAGGCGCGCCCGGCTTTGCGTATCGGAAGTATTATGAAGCGGCACCAAAGAGGCCAGCTTACGGGCCAGTGCTTCATCGGAAAGGCCGGCCAGCTGATTCCGGACGACCGGATTGAACCGTGCTTCCGTCAGGCTGAACCCCTTCAGGACAGATTCAGCATAGAGCCCGGTACCCCCGCATAATACGGGAAGTTTACCCCGCTCACGAATATCTTTGAAAGCAAGGTTAAAATCACGCTTGAAATCGAAAAGTGAGTATTGACTGCCGGCATCTGCAATGTCGATCAGATGATACGGCACCGGGGTGCCATCAATGATGTAATCGCCCAGATCTTTGCCTGTTCCGACATCCATTCCACGGTAAATCTGACGCGAATCGGCACTGATCACCTCTCCGCCGATACGCCGGGCGAGGTGGGCAGCCAGTGTGGTTTTACCACCTGCCGTATGCCCAAGAATGGCTATCAGGTCGGGCCGGGAGCTGTCGGGATTATACATGACCGATAAAAGTAGTACTTTTGCGCGCAAGAAAGAGGAGCATGGCCAACAAGATCAACATAGCAAATAAGCAGGTTTACAGGGAGTATGAAATCCTTGAGAAATTCACTGCAGGCATCGTGCTCTATGGTACGGAGATCAAATCCATCCGCCAGGGCAAGGCCAGCCTCTCGGATTCATGGTGTATTTTCGTTGGCAGTGAACTTTACGCCCGCGGCCTCCAGATTGCCGAATATAGTTTCGGCACCCACAATAATCACATGCCAAAGCGCGACAGGAAACTACTTCTGTCGAGGAACGAACTCAACAAGCTGCAGCGAAAGGTCAAGGAAAAGGGTTTTACCATAGTCACGATAGAACTTTTCCTCAACGACTCAGGCCTGGCCAAGCTGGAAATCGGGCTGGCCCGGGGCAAGGCTGTTCATGACAAGCGGGAAGACATGAAGAAGCGGGATACCGAGCGCGAGATGGAGCGGCACATGAAGAAATGAAGTGTTCAGGGGTGGAATGCAGAAGTCAGAGATTCGAATTGAGACTGCTGAATGCTGAAAATCAGATTCAAGTATTGGGAAAGGGGAAGGGTTGCCCCAGGCGATTCTTTCGTGTCACGCGTCACGCGTCACGCGTCACGTCCCTAAATCGTCCGTGCCGGCAGATTCAGCCTTACCAGCGTGCCCTTGCCGATCTGGGTGCTCACTTCGATCCGTATGTCCATCAGGTCGCACAACCGCTTAACAACAGCCAGGCTCATGCCTCGGGATTTCATCTTTTTACCGAGGGGATTCTCGGTTGGAGGGAACATATCAAAGAGGTGGTGAAGGGTTTCTGCATCGATCCCGCAGCCGGTATCTGTAACTTCAACGGTGCAGACGGATGACGACGGCTGGTTGACAACCAGTGAAATACTTCCGGATTTTGTATATCGCAGACTGTTTTCCATCAGGATCTTCACGATCTGGAACAGGCGCCCCTTATCGGCAAATACCGTTGCTGATGCATCCGAAGGACCGGCATATTCGATGCTGATATTCCCCTTTTCGTAAAGCGCGCTCAATTCATCGATTTCAATCCGGACATCCTCAATAAGGTCCTTAATGTAAACAGCCTTGTAAAAAAGTTCAAGATTACCGGTTTCCATCTTAGCCAGATCGATCAGGTTCGACATGAGGTCGAGCAGCTTTCTGGAACTGCGGCCAATCATCAGGCAATAATTGCGCTGGTCGGCACGCGACACACGCGATTCGGCGAGGAGATCTGAAAATCCGATGATGGCACTTAGGGGAGTCCTGATATCGTGCGACAAACCGGAAAGATAATTCGGGAAAAGATGAGGAGAATCTTCCAATGACATAGTACCCTTGGTTGTCAGACCGGTTTTGTTTTCCATCTTGTATCGGTAAATCGTAATTCCAGATACGAATTTAGCGGTTCGGGGTTTGATAAAAACACTAATCGGTAATTATTTGACTAATGGGTATTATTGAGCCCTGAAAGGAATAAACATCTGCCCGGCAATTAATCTGGGGAGGAATAAGAATTTGGTACTAAATTTAGGCCGTTAACTCAATCAGCATGACCGAATCCGGAAAAGAACTCATACATGCCTATTTCGAGCGCCTTGCGGGGCAGCGTGACAGGTGGCGGAAGCGCAACTGGTTTTACCATAAGACCCTGGCAAAGAAATACCGGATGATCATACCGGAAGGCTCCACCGTTCTGGAGCTTGGCTGCGGAACCGGAGACCTGCTCTTTGCTGTAAAGCCAGCTGTTGGTTATGGGGTGGATTTTTCAGAGGGGATGATCGCCAAGGCCAGGGCAAAGTTCCCTGGTCTGACCTTTATCCATGCCGATGCAGCCGATTTCAGCTGCGACATCCGATTCGATTATGTAATCATGAGTGATCTGCTGAGCTCGCTCTGGGATATACAGGAGGTGATCCGCAACCTGAAAAACCTCATTCATCCCAGAACGAAGGTGATCATTTCTTCATACAGTTATATCTGGGAACCCGTTTTGAAATTCGGCGAGCTGACCGGTCTGAAAGCCAGGCAGCCGCTGCAGAGCTGGCTTACCGCAGGTGACATAGCCGGATTACTCAACATGGAGGAGTTCGAGATTGTCAAGCTCGACCGAAAGCTGCTCATTCCCAAATACATTCCACTTTTAAATACGATATTCAATACATTTCTTGCGAATCTTCCCGGTTTCAACAGCCTCTGCCTGGTGAACCTGATCACTGCAAGGCCGGTATACAGGCCGCAGGAGCAGTTCTCGGTAACCATTGTGGTTCCCGCCCGAAACGAACGCGGGAATATTGAGAATGCCATCCTGAAAACACCTGATTTCGGTACACATCAGGAGTTTATCTTCATCGAGGGTTACTCTTCAGATAACACCTGGGAGGAGATCCTGCGTGTGAAGGAGGCTTATCCGGGCAAGGATATCAAAGCGATGAAACAGTCGGGCAAAGGCAAGGGTAATGCGGTTAGGGAAGCCTTCGAGGTTGCCACGGGTGACATCCTCATGATTCTCGATGCCGACCTCACTACACCACCCGAGGATATGCCAAAATTTTATGATGCCCTGTCGCACAACCGGGGCGAATTCATCAATGGATGCCGGTTGGTTTACCCGATGGACAAGGAAGCCATGCGGTTTCTCAACTTTCTGGCAAACAAGTTTTTCGGCTGGTTTTTTTCCTATATCCTTGGGCAGCGGCTAAAGGATACATTGTGTGGAACCAAGGTGCTGTTCAGAAAGGATTATGAGCTGATAAAGGCCAATCGTCACTATTTCGGGGATTTCGATCCTTTCGGGGATTTCGATCTCATTTTTGGTGCAGCCAAGCTCAACCTGAAAATCACGGAAGTTATCGTCCGTTATCGCGACAGGGAATACGGTTCCACACAGATCAGCCGGTTCCGCCATGGGTTGCTGCTTATCAGGATGAGCCTGTTTGCGGCACGAAAAATCAAATTTACCCGGTAACCCCAACAAACAATGATTAACCTGTTAAAAAAGAACCTGTTACTGGCTATTCCAGTGCTTTACCTGGCCTGGAGTCTTCAGCTGAGTCTCCTGGGTGGCTCCTTCTCTATGTCACGCAGCGATCCGGAGTACCCGTATCTTTTAAACGGGCTCAACTGTGCAACGCTCCAGTTCAGCAATATAGGTCATACGGATCACCCGGGCACCCCCTTTCAGATGCTGACGGGGATATTCATCCGCGTAACACACCTGATAGCCGGACAGGGACCCATAACCTCCGATGTGCTGGCCAGGCCCGAAATGTATCTTTCCACAGCATCGTTTTACCTTTCTGTCATCACCTTCTTCCTGCTACTCTGGCTGGGCCGCACAGGTATCCGCAGCAAAGGAGGCCTTTCGGGCGCCATGCTGCTGCAGTCGTCATTCCTTCTCAGCTCGGTGCTGATAGATATCCCGTTGCGGTACAATCCCGACAGAATACTGGTTATTTACAATCTGCTGCTGGCCGGAATAACGCTCCGGTTCCTGTTCTCCGACGACTTCCCGGCAAGGCGCTATGCCATAGTGGCCGGCATCATTACGGGCATCGGGTTTGCCACAAAGTTCAATTTCCTGCCTGTGCTGATTATTCCCTTTCTGGTGATACCCGACTACCGCAACCGGGCATGGTACAGTCTGAGTGTGCTGGGGGCGTTTATAGCTGGCATACTGCCGATTCTCGGAAAATTCAAGGACTTCAGGAATTTCATCTCAGGCGTTGTAACGCATGACGGCCTGTACGGCGGAGGCTCGGAAAAGGTGATCAACCTGAACTCATTCTTTCACAATTTCATTGAACTGCTGGTTCGTAATCCTGCATTCCTCATCGTTCTCCTCATATCGGTCGGGATCATGCTGTTTTACCTGTTCAACCGCAAGAAGAAGCCGGCTGATCCGCGGCTTCTTGCCCTGACCGAGGGTTTCCTCTTAGCCTCAATCATCGGTTTCATTCTGGTTTCCAAGCACTTCAAGGTCTATTATTTTGCACCCGTTCTCAGTCTTTCGGCACTGGTACTTTTCACCAGCTGGATGGTGACCGGGAAGGAGCTTTTCAGAGGGAAATACCAATCATACATCTTGCCCGCATTGACAATCGTTCTGGTGCTTATCTCGGTTATGCCCCTGCCTGCCCAATATAAATCGAGACTGACACAGAAGCATGCCGTTGAGAAAACTGCCCGCTTTTATGCCGGAAACGTCACCCGCAATGACCTTATCTTTGTTGAGCCCACCTGGCTTTCGGGCCCATTCACGGAGAATGCGCTGGCATACGGCATCAGCTATGTTGCTCATCGCCACGAATTTTACAGCGAATACCAGGCACTTTATCCGAACATCCTCACCTGGGAAGGCGCCGGCAAGATTCCCGGGCTATTTCGCACAGCAAAGGCAGATCCGGAATCCATTCTGTTCAGCGGCCGCGACATATACATATTTTCTTCACCAGGCCGCAATCCGGGCATGCTGCTGAAATACCTCGATTCGCTATCCGGCGCTGTTGGAACGGTTATCCGTAAAGACACGGTATTCTCAAATCCCGGCAATGACGACCGGGTTATCCGTGTCCGAAATGGTGAAGGATGGAAGACCCTTACGTCAATAAAAAAGGTAACGGATCAAATGACACTTACAGCCAAAGGACCGGTTACCGAGCCCGACCAGCTAACGGATGTTATTGCCGGGGATTACATCGAAATAACGGTACAGATTCTGAACAACGACAAAGATGCGGCCGGAAGGATCGTAGCCCGCTCCCCGGAATCCGATAAAGACGGTATTTATTTCGAGGATGCCGGTTCGTTGCAGGATATTGGAAACGGATGGCAATTGTTGCGGCTGCGTGGCAAAATCGGGGCAACACCACCTTCAGGCCGGATGCTTTGCCAGGTTTACTATCCCGGCAACAGGGAAATCACGATACGGGATCTCGAAATCCGGCACATGGGACGCCGCTGATCCGGAAATCTTTACACACTGAAATATGAACACCAGGATGATCATCAGCAGAATCGGTTTGATTGCCGGACTGGCCCTCGTTTCGCTGCAAGTTATATCAGGCGAAAAAACGAAAACCGTTTGGCAGATCGGGAAAACCGACGCGAATACGGCGGAGTTCGCTTTGGCACCCGCTGCCCACCGGCAGCTGGCCAGCGATGGATTCTATATCATAGGTCTCTCGGAACCGGCCAAAGACTGGCCGTATGTTCAGCCGGGACCGGGTGACGGGTGGGCCGGATCCAGAACGCATACCTATACCATCGCATTCGGTTTGAAGGAAGCGGGTAAAGCGGATAGCTGCAGTTTGATCATCGACCTCGCCGACACCCACAACTCCATCCCCCCAACGCTCGAAATCAGGATTAACAGCCTGCTTTTTAAACGGGTGATGCCTGCCGGCGGCGGGGATGAGTCGATCAACGGTGAACCGGCCAAAGGGAGGCCCCACAAGATCGCGATTACGTTTCCTGCCACGGCACTTCAAAAGGACAACCAGATCAGCATAACAACGGTGTCGGGAAGTTGGGTTCTTTATGATGCAATCCGGCTCGACGGTCCGGAATCCATTAAGAGCCTTCCGGCTGAATCCTATATTTCGATTTCCGAAGTCATGCCGTCGCAGGGAGTGATTTCAAGGGGAGGCAGCCTTTACCGCGATCTTAGGTTGACCGTTAATTATGCCGGGAAAGAGTTTGCCGGAAAGCTTACGGCAAATTCGGCGCCAGTAAGCGACATAACGGTTAAACCGGGCAGCAATGTCTTTACCATGCAAATACCCGAGGTGAACCAGCGGGTGAATGTGCATTATGAGATACTCAAAAACGGGAAGCCTGTAGCGGCGAAACAGGCTGCCATCGCCCCGGTGCGAAAAATGACTGTATATATTCTGCCCCACTCCCATACCGACATCGGCTATACAGAAATTCAGACCGCCATTGAAGACAAGCAGGTTCAGAACCTGGTTGACGGTATTAAATTTGCCAAACAAACGGCAGGCTACCCCGAAGGTGCCCGTTTCATCTGGAACGTTGAGGTCACCTGGGCAGCCGATCTTTATCTGAACCGGCTCGGAGAGGAGGCCAAAAAGGACTTTTTCGAAGCGGCAAACAACGGGCAGATTGCCTTTAACGGCATGTATCTGAATGAACTGACGGGCCTCTGCAGGCCAGAGGAGTTATTGAGGCTGTTCAAGTATTCCACCCAATTGGCAAAAAAAACCGGCCAGACGATTGATGCAGCCATGATCAGCGATGTTCCGGGCTACACCTGGGGTACCGTTACGGCAATGGCCCAGGCGGGAATCCGCTACTTTTCGGTTGCACCCAACTATTTCGACCGTATTGGTGACATTCTGGTGAAATGGGAAAACCGGCCATTTTGGTGGGTCTCCCCTTCCGGTCAGGAGAAAGTATTGGTTTGGATCCCATTGAAAGGATATGCCCTGTCGCACATGATCAGCAAACTGACGCCCGGCTGGGTTACCGACTACATGGGACAGCTTAACCAGATGAATTACCCCTATGATATTTCACATATCCGCTGGAGCGGCCACGGCGACAACGCGGTACCCGATCCGGCAATCTGCGAATTCGTCAAAGAATGGAATACAAAGTATACCTGGCCGAAATTCATTATCTCATCAACCAGTGAAGCATTTGGCGCCTTCGAAAAGAAATACGGGAATCAGCTTCCATCGGTAGCCGGTGACTGGACCCCCTATTGGGAAGATGGTGCCGGATCGTCGGCACTGGAGACAGGCATGAACCGCAATACAGCCGACAAGCTGAGTCAGGCCGAGGTTCTCTGGGCTATGCAGGACCCGGAAAATTACCCTTCCGTCAAATTTGAGGCTGCCTGGGAAAAGGTTCTCCTCTATTCGGAACACACATGGGGAGCCTGGTGCAGCATCACCGACCCTGAGAACAAAATGACGGTGGAACAGTGGGCGATCAAGAAAGGGTATGCCGATGAGGCGGCCAGAATGACCGGCGAGCTGACAAAGGCGATACTGCCTGCAGCCACCGGGAGTTCATTCGAGGTGGTCAACACCAACAGTTGGATCCGCTCAGAGATGATTTTCCTTTCGAAAGAGCAGAGCATGGCCGGCGACAAGGTGGTGGATGAGGCGGGCAAAGCATTAAAAACCCAGCGCCTCGCAAACGGGGATCTGGCGGTTCTCGGCGCGGTCATTCAACCCTTCTCATCATCCCGGTTTACCGTGATGGCCGGCAAAACGACACCGGAGGGCTCGGTGGTCATTTCCGGGAATAAAATAAGCAACAACCTCATAGAATGCGAGATAGATCCGGTTTCTGGAGACATTATATCGATTGTCAACAAGCGGAACGGCAAAAATCTGGTTGACAGGACCGGCGGTAAAGCGGTAAATCAATATCTGTTTCTGGAAGGTAATATCCCGGCAAACATAAAAACGAGCGGACAGGCGAAGATTGAGATTATGGACAGAGGGCCGATGGTTGGCTATATGGTTGTAACATCGGAAGCTCCGGGATGCAACAAGCTCTCGAGGATGATCTGGCTTGCACATGATGCTGATTATGTAGTGATTGCAAATATGGTTGACAAGAAGCGGGCGCCAATGCCGGAAAAGATCGGCGACTGGTTCCAGGCTCAGAACAAAAATAAGGAGAGCGTTAACTTCGGTTTTCCATTCGCGGTGCCCGAGGGCAAGCTTCGCATGGATCTGCCGCTGGGCCAGATGGTTCCCGAAGTTGAACAGATTCCAAGCTCCTGTAAAAACTGGTTTACCGTTGGCCGGTGGGCCGATGTATCCAACAACACCGAAGGGATTACCTGGGTTACCATGGATGCACCGCTGGTGGAGGTTGGTGAGATCTCGGCCACGCTGATCGGGTCGCAGAATAATCCCGACGTTTGGCGCAAAACTGTTGAACCCACGCAAACCTTTTATTCATGGGTAATGAATAATCACTGGGGAACCAATTACAGGCAGTATCAGGAAGGGCCCGTACTGTTCCGGTATATTCTGCGTCCGCATGCCGCCTTTGATGCAGCCGAAGCAAGTCGTTTTGCAACCGGGTTCAGTCAGCCGCTGGTTATTCGCCCTGTTTCACCGAAAAAACCCGGAGCGCCTTTTACCCTTGAAAGCAAATCGGTGATGGTGATCGCCTTCAAACCCGCCGATGACGGAGATGGCTATGTGCTCACCTTATACAATCCTTCCAGGAGCGCTGAAAAAATTAACCTGAAGCCTTTGGCCGGCGGCAAGCTTTACCTGTGCGACAGCGGGGAGCATAAGCTGGGAGAAATGCCGGAAACGTTGGAGCTGGCCGGGCAGGGGGTGATGGCGATCCGGTTTATATAGAGAAAGCTAAAGATCAACCAAGGTATTCAAGCAGGTACCTCTCCGCCTCCACATTCCACAGCCCGTTGTGCTTCGTTACCAGCCTGTCGAGTTCGGTGAATATCGGATTATCGGCACCTTTGGCGGCAAAATCGGTTATGGCTGTGAGTTCCATCTCTATATTGGTATAGATCAGCTTTTTTCCTCCCGGGATTTCAGGAAGATGGAGCGTGGTTGGGATGACGGCATCCAGTCCGCCGATGTGGGTGATCATAACGGATGGATCAATCCGTCCGAGCGACATGAGCCGGAGGGCTTCGATCATGTCATCGGTATTTCCGCCGCTGGTTCCCACAACGTGGGTAAATGCATAGTGGACATTAAAGAAATTGAACTCAGCACGGAATTCAGGATCGGTAGGGCCCGCGAAGAAATTAAGGCATCCGTCGCGGCCAAGGATACGATCGGCTTGCTCCACCACCTGTTTGACAGGCGCGAAAACAAACACATCGTCATACCCTTTTCCGCCGGTGAGTGCGAGGAGGTTGCTAACCGGATCCGCCAGGTTGCGGGTATTGAGGAACACCAAGGTGATGCCGAGTTGTGCCGCATCTGCCGGGGGATAAACCGACTCAGCCCTCGCAAGCCTGTCGGCATCGGTATCGGTAATCACCAGCAGTGACGGGCGGCGCTCTCCGTGAAGGGCATAATCGATGGCTCCGAGGCCCATGGCGCCTCCGCCGGCCAGGATAGCCAAATTTCCTCCGGCAACGATACCCATGTGATGCACGTATGATCCGTTCACCGTGTGGTAATTGGCGTTGAAGGCCCCGATGATGCATGACATCGGTTCAGAAAGAGATGCCGGAAACCAGCCCTCGCCCGAGTATTCCAGCAAACAATTCATCTCCATCACCTCATTGGGGATCACTACATAGGTGGCATCGCCTCCGATGTACCGGTACGAATAGCCGGGTGCATCCAGGCTGCCTTTGTAATTCATCGCCGGCTGAATGGAGAACTTTTTTCCCGCTGTGAAACGGTGCTTCCATTTCGCCCCGACTTCAACGATCTCGCCGCAGAACTCATGGCCGATCATGGTAGGGTTTATGTGGATATCGTCGGGTATCCGTTTGTGTTCCGATCCCTGTTTGGCAGCCTTGTATGACGACATGCAGATGCTGTCGCTGATGACATGGGCAAGGATTTCATCCTCCCTGATTGCCGGGAGTTCGAACTCCTCAAGGCGCAGGTCATTTTTTCCGTATATCCGTACAGCTTTGGTTTTCATTCGGTTGATTTTAAAAGGCTCCTGAAAGCGAATGTGTTTCGGTGTTGCAATATAACGATGAATAGACAAAAAAGTTGGCGCGGCTGGTTTCAAGCCTCCTCTCCATATAAAGAATCGGTCGGCCTTTCTTCACTTTAAGCAGGTCGATGATGCGGCCTTCGGCAGGAATAGCCTTCAGTCGCTGAATGCCCCCCTTGATTTCGATGTCATAGCTTTTGCGCAGTATCTCAAACAGCGACCGGTTCTCGAACGTCCGTGAACAGAAACGCGGAAGGTTGATGTTTGCGATATAGCTAAGGTCGTAGAATAGCGGAACCTCATCGACCAGCCTGACGCGCTCGAGAAAGATACAGCCAGACTCACTTTCCGGTTGTGACAGATCGAAGATGAACCTGTCGGGCCAGCGGATGATTTCCGGTCCCGACAGGATTTGCGTTTTCAGCATCCGGCTGCCGATGGCGGAGGTAGTTCCCGACACGGACAGGATACCAATATCCAGCGGGATCCGGTGAACGATACTTCCCTTTCCCTGGCGTTTATGGATCAGCCCGTCGTTGGTAAGTTTGGCAAGCGCCTGACGGACGGTAGGCCGTGTAATGCCATGAAGACGGCAGAGCTCATTTTCCGAAGGCAGGATATCCCCCTCCTGGTAAACCCCATCCAGAATGTGCTTCCGAAGGAGTTCATATATTTTCCGGTACTGAGGAATCTGTTTGCCGCTGGTTGTCATTCTGCCCGTTAATACTGTAAATACAAGCCATCAACATGTATTTACAAGTTTAAAATTATTTAGTCAAAATTAATGAATTTATCAGCAATAATAAGTATTTTTGAAAAAGATATTTTTTTAGTTCAGCAACATGTAAATATAAGTTAGATAAATTCTAACCCAAGAATATGGCAAATCCGGTGATTATGCCCCGGCAGGGGCAATCCGTTGAGAGCTGCATCATCAGCAGCTGGAATAAGAAGGAAGGGGATCCTGTCGCAATTGGAGATATCCTCTTCAGTTACGAAACTGACAAGGCGGCCTTCGAATGTGAATCGGCATTTGAAGGAATTATGCTTAAGCGGCTTTTCGGAGAGGGTGATGAGGTGCCGGTATTGGAAACTGTTGCCTTTATTGGTGAAGCGGGTGAAGCGATTCAACTGCCTTCTCAGGGCAGCGCGAGCAAGGAAGCGGCTGCCTCAGCTCCGGTTAAGGAAGAAACAACGGGTTATCCGGGACCGGATGAAGTGCATTCTTCAGACATGGCAACACGCCTTGCCGGTGAGCGCATCGCCATATCGCCGAGGGCAAAAAACCGGGCCGAACGCACAGGTATAGAATTCGCCGGGATAGCCGGTACGGGTCCGCAAGGGAGGATTATCGAGACTGATATTATACGCGCTGCCGGTTCGAGATCGGCGGGCACCCCGCTGGCCAGCGCGCTGGCCGGAGAAACGGGCAAGGGCATGCCTGTTTTCGGCACCGGCGTCGGAAGCCGCGTAACAGCAGGCGACCTGACAGCGCCGGCGAGTGCTGCGGATGATTCAGAGATCAGAAAACTGTCGAACATGCGGAAGATCATTGCAGCCCGCATGCAGGAATCCCTGGCGAATTCCGCACAGCTTACGCACCACACCAGTGCGGATGCCCGGAAACTTCTCGAGCTGCGGTCAAAGGCCAAGGCGGCCTTTGAAAAAGGAGCCGCTGAGAACATTACCATTAACGATCTCGTCTGTTATGCCGTCATAAGGGCTTTAAAAAAGCACCCGGCGGCCAACTCCCATTTTCTGGGCGACTCCACGCGCGTGTTCAGCAGGGTACACCTTGGGATAGCCGTTGATACCGAACGCGGCCTGATGGTCCCCACGGTAAGGAATGCCGACACCATGACCATTTCCGAACTCGCCGCACAGCTTAAAGCTGTCGCCGGCAGCTGCAAGAAAGGAAACGTTAACCCGGAGCTGCTCGCGAGCGAATCCGCCACTTTCTCGGTTTCGAACCTGGGAGCCTATGGGGTTGAGCTTTTCACCCCTGTGATCAATCTGCCCCAGGTGGGCATTCTCGGCGTGAACACCATCATCCTCAGGCCGGCGGAGCTCGGCAACGGGGTATTCGGTTTTGTTCCGCATATCGGACTGTCGCTCACCTATGACCATCGTGCCCTTGACGGAGCGCCTGCGTCGGCTTTTCTTCGGGAAATACGGACAGAGATTGAGAACCTGGAGATTTCTATCTGAATAAAATAAATACGCTATATGTTCGATTTAGGCATTATAGGAGGCGGACCGGCAGGCTATGTAGCCGCTGAGCGCGCCGCACAGAAAGGGCTGAAGGTTGTTCTGTTCGACAAAAAAAAACTGGGGGGCGTTTGCCTCAATGAAGGGTGCATACCAACCAAAACCCTGCTTTATACTGCCAAACTATATGATCACGCCCGTGAAGGAAGCAAATACGGCATAAACTGCAGTGATGTGACCTTCGACTTCGGCAAGATCATGCAGCGCAAAAATAAGGTGGTAACGAAACTGGTGGCCGGAATTGCCGCCACCCTTAAAAAGGGCGGAGTGGAAGTGGTGAACGCGCATGCTGCGATCAGCGGGCGGGCCACGGATCACATCCGCGTAACTGCTTCGGAGCAGATTTACGAGTGCCGGAATATTCTTCTGGCAACCGGGTCGGAGGCCCTGATCCCGCCTATCAAGGGGCTGGTTCGTGAGGAAGTGATGACCAACCGGGAAATCCTGGAAATCACCTCGGTTCCCCAGTCGCTGACAATAATCGGCGGCGGCGTGATCGGAATGGAGTTTGCCAGTTTTTTCAACAGCATGGGTTGCAAGGTGACAGTCATCGAGATGCTCGATGAGATCCTCGGCCCTACCGATCGGGAGCTCAGTGCGATGCTCAGGCAGGATTTCACAAAAAAAGGCATCGTGTTCCACCTTGGATCAAAAGTTGTGGAAATCCGCGGCAAGGAGGTTATTTTTGACAAGGGCGGCGAAACCGGAAGTGTAACAAGCGGTGAGATCCTGATCAGCGTGGGCAGGAGGCCGGTGACCGAAGGATTGAATATCGAATCACTTGGCGTTGAGATGGTACGGGGTGCGGTTAAGATTGATGAGCATTGCCGCACCAACATTCCAAACGTTTATGCCGCCGGCGATATCACCGGCTTTTCGCTCCTGGCCCATACGGCCAGCCGGGAAGGTGAAGTGGCGGTCAACCATATTTGCGGGATCCGCGACAGGATGCGTTACCATGCGATACCATCCGTTGTGTATACCAACCCGGAGATCGCCAGTGTGGGACTGACCGAAGAGGAAGCAAAAGCAAAGAACATCGCCTACACGGTAAGGAAACTGCCGATGGCTTATGCCGGCAGGTTTGTTGCCGAGAACGAGGGAGGCAGCGGCAGCGCCAAGGTGCTGGTGGGCGAGAAATACAATGAGGTTCTCGGTGTGCACATGATAGGGGGACCGGGATCGGAGATGATCTTTGGTGCAGCCATCATGATCGAGATGGAGATGAGATTGCAGGATGTTGAACAGATAGTGTTCCCCCATCCCACCGTATCAGAAATACTTAAAGAGACCGTTTTTTCATTTCATGATTAACAAGATTCAATTCGGAGTCCGGCATTTCTCACTGAAACACAGAAAACATGTGGCTGCGCTATTTCTGTGTTTCAGTGAGTAATACCGGACTCCTTGCGAAAATAAAATAAAAAAATTATGCCAAAGATTCAGAACATCTATCCTGAAAAGGTAAGACAGCCGGGGAAGATCAGTTTCGGTGATATTCCTGTAAATCAATACAATAAAACAATCGAGCAGGAACGAAAGAACTTTAGTGATGAAGACCTTATCCGGATTTACCGTGACATGGTGATCATCCGGGAATTCGAGGTGATGCTCAACAAGATTAAGACCACCAACGAGTATTTCGGCATCCAGTACAATCACCCGGGACCGGCCCACCTGTCGATTGGCCAGGAGGCTTCGGCGGTTGGAATGGCGTACAACCTGACGATCGACGATTACATTTTTGGTTCGCACCGGAGCCACGGGGAGATTCTTGCAAAGGGGCTTTCAGCCATTCAGAAACTGGATGATACTGCGCTGATGGGGATCATGAAGGATTTCTTTGGCGGCAGTACGCTTAAGGTTGTCGAAAGCGACCACAAAGGCAGCGTTAAGGATCTGGGCATCAAGTTCCTTTTATATGGCACCCTGGCCGAGATTTTTGCACGGGAGAATGGTTTCAACAAGGGGCTGGGCGGCTCGATGCACGCATTTTTCACCCCGTTCGGGGTATATCCCAATAATGCCATTGTAGGCGGCTCCGGTGACATATCGGTTGGAGCGGCACTCTATAAACGGGTAAACCGCAAGCCGGGCATCGTGGTTTGCAACATCGGCGATGCTTCGATGGGCTGCGGCCCGGTTTGGGAAGGGATCAGTTTTGCCAGCATGGACCAGTTCCGCACCCTTTGGGAGGGAGACTATCAAGGCGGTCTTCCGATCCTGTTCAATTTCATGAACAATCAGTACGGAATGGGCGGCCAGACAGCCGGTGAAACGATGGGTTATGACATTCTGGCCCGTGTGGGTGCCGGAGTTAACCCGGAAATGATGCACTCGGAGCGGGTCGACGGCTACAATCCGCTTGCCGTTATCGATGCCTTCCGGCGCAAGAAGCAGATACTCGAAGAGAAGAAAGGACCGGTGCTTCTCGACACGTTAACTTACCGCATCAGCGGGCATTCACCTTCTGACGCCTCCTCCTACCGATCAAAAGAAGAGATCGAAGCCTGGGAAAAAGCGGATTCGATCCTCAGTTACGGCGGGCAGCTGGTGGAAGCCGGAGTGGCCACCGCCTTGCAGCTTGATGAACTCAGGGCTTCTGTTGTGGAAGAGATCAAAAGGACGCTGGTGCTTACCATTGACGAGAAGATTTCGCCCTTGCTCGACCTCACGGAAAACCCCGAAACGGTTAGTGAAATGATGTTTTCGAACGGTTCAACAGACCGGATGGAAGAAGGGGAATGCGGTGCACTGATGCTGAAGGAAGATAATCCGCGGGTTAAACAGATCAGGAATAAGGAACGGTTTCATGTCGACAAGGATGGAAAACCGGTATCCAAGCTGAAGCAATACCAGCTTCGGGATGGAATTTTCGAAGCGGTCATCGACCGGTTTTACAAGGATCCCACGCTGGTGGCCTATGGCGAAGAGAACCGCGACTGGGGCGGTGCCTTCGCGGTTTACAAAGGTCTCACCGAAGCGTTACCATATAACCGCTTGTTTAACAGCCCGATATCTGAAGGAGCCATTGTAGGGACCGCTGTCGGATACGGCATGTGCGGTGGTCGCGCGCTGGTGGAAATCATGTACTGCGACTTCCTTGGCCGCTGCGGCGATGAGGTATTCAACCAATTGCCCAAGTGGCAGTCGATGAGCGGCAATGTGATCAAGATGCCGGTTGTGGTGCGGGTATCCGTTGGCTCGAAGTACGGAGCCCAGCACTCTCAGGACTGGTCGGCCCTCGTTGCCCACATTCCAGGACTTAAAGTAGTTTTTCCGGCCACTCCGTACGATGCGAAAGGCCTGATGAATGCCGCGCTGCAGGGGACCGATCCGGTGATTTTCTTCGAAAGCCAGCGCATATATGACATTGGTGAAATGTTCCACGAAGGCGGTGTGCCCGAGGGGTACTATGAAATTCCGATCGGCGAACCGGATGTGAAACGTGCAGGTACCGACATCACCATTCTGACCATCGGTTCCACGCTTTACACAGCCATCAAGGCTGCCGACATGCTTAAGGAACAGCACGGCATTTCGGCGGAAGTTATCGACGCCCGCAGTTTATCTCCTTTCAATTACGAACCGGTAATCGAATCGGTGAAGAAAACGGGTAAAATTCTGCTTACCAGCGATGCCTCCACCCGTGGCTCCTTCCTGAAGGAGATGGCGCAATCCATTACGGAACTCGCTTTTGACTACCTTGATGCACCGCCTGTGGTGGTAGGCTCGAGAAACTGGATCGTGCCGGCCTATGAGCTTGAAAACGCCTTCTTTCCGCAGCCGGGATGGCTCCTGGATGCCATCCACGAGCGGATCATGCCGCTTAAAGGTCATATCCTGACAAGCAATTTAACGATGAATGAACAGATCCGGAGAAATAAACTCGGCGTATAACATGAGCAGTTCTCTCAAAAACCTGCCGGGCCCGGCTGAACTTGCCGCTGTTTCCGGAATAAACTCACGTACCCTTTTTGCGGTTAACGGACACATCCATACACCCTATTCGTTCAGCGCTTTCTCCGAGGTTGAACCGATTTTCAGGATGGCTGCCGAAGAGGGAATCGAGATACTGGGCATTAACGATTTCTACACCACCGGCGGTTACAAGGAGTTCCATGACCTGGCGGCTGCCGGAAAGGTATTTCCGCTTTTCAACATTGAGTTCATTTCACTCGACCGCAATCTGCAGGAGCGCGGAATCCGGGTTAACGACCCCAGCAATCCGGGCAGGATCTATTTCAGCGGCAAGGGTCTCGACTATCCTGAGAGTATGGATGCAGAAGGCAGTGCAGTTGTGGCTTCCGTAATTGAAGAGAGCCACAGGCAGGTTAAGGAGATGGTTATCAGAACCAATCACGTACTGGAGGCCCTGAACTGCGGCATTACATTGGATTTCAATGCGATAAAAAGGGAATATGCCCGTGAACTTGTTAGGGAGCGTCACATCGCCAAGGCGCTGCGAATCGCCGTATTCAACAAATTCCCGACGACCGGGGAACGCAAGGATTTTCTCAGCGCGCTCTATGACGGGAAAGAACCCAAGGCTGATCTGGAGAATGCGTCATCCGTGGAAATCGAGATCCGCAACAATCTCCTTAAGGCCGGTGGAAAGGCGTTTGTCGTAGAGGACGAGAAGGCCTTCCTTACCGTGGAGGCCGTTATCGATTTAATTCAAAACGCAGGTGGGATACCCTGTTACCCGGTGCTGCTCGACGACCCCAAAGGCAATTGCACTGATTTTGAAACTGATAAAGATTCATTGTATGCTGAACTCCTGAGCCGGGGCATCTTTTGCATCGAGTTGATTCCCGGTCGGAATGACTCGCTGATCCTGACAAATTTTGTGCGCTTTTTCCTTGAAAAAGGATTCGTCATTCTTTTCGGAACAGAGCACAATACACCCGACATGGCGCCGCTGACCGTTTCCTGCCGGCATCTGGTGCCACTCACGGAGGAGCTGCGGCAGATTGGCAGCGACGGAGCCTGCATCATTGCTGCGCATCAGTATTTCAGGGCGCAGGGCGTTGCCAGTCCGGTTCCGCAATGGACCAGCCTGAGCGCTGATGAGCGGAAACAAATCCTTGCAACCGGCAGAACGGTTGTTCAATACTTTTTAAATTACTGAGAAATGGACCGATCGATAGAAGAGCTTCTTGAAATATCCCACGAATACGGCACCAACAAAGAATTTGTGATTGGCGGGGGTGGCAATACGTCGTGGAAAGATGATCAGTTCCTTTATGTAAAGGCCAGCGGGACGCGGCTGGGCACCCTCAGCGAAAGCCAGCTTATCCGGATCGACCGGAAAGCGATCGATGCTGCCCTTGGAGGCTCCTATCCCGAGAATCCCTATTTGCGCGACCAGCTCATTCTGGAAGAGATGATGAAATGTTGCATCGGCAACTCACTCAATCTCAGGCCGTCTGTAGAGACACCCTTACATCACCTGATCGGCTACCGTTTTGTTATACATACTCATCCGACCCGCATTAACGCCCTGCTTTGCAGCCGCGACTGCCGGGAGACGGTTGGGCGCATTTTCCCGGAGGATGTGCTTTTCATCGAATACACGGATCCCGGGTATGTCCTCTTCAAAAAGCTTCAGGCCGAGATCGACGGCTACAGGCTCCGGTTCTCGAAAGATCCGGAAATCATCCTGGTACAGAACCACGGGGCGTTCATCAGTGCCGATACAACGGAGGGGGTACGGAAGCTCTATCGTTTTGTACTTGATACCGTTAACGGCATTAATCCGTACGTTACCGACACGGCAGAGATCCCTGCCGGCAAGCTGGCGGCCGAAGTGCTTCCGGCCCTCCGGATGCTGCTTTCGGGCGATGACATAAAAATCCTGAAAGTCAGAAACAACTCGCTCATCAGCCATTTTATGCAGGATGAAGCCCATGCGGAGATGGTTTCCCTGCCCTTCACACCCGACAACATCGTATATTGCCGGGCTTTCCCGCTTTATGTTCAGGCATCCGGTTCCACCGAAGAAATCCTATCAGAATTTAAAAACAGACTTGAACAGTACAAAGCTGATTTCGAAGTCAATCCGAAAATAATCCTGATAAACGGAATCGGGCTGATTGCCGCTGATGAAAGCATCAAAATGGCAGACATCCTGCTTGATGTATTCGAGGATCTCATGAAGATCAGCTACCTGAGCCAGGCCTTTGGAGGTCCGCATTTCCTGACGGCCGATCAGATTTCCTTCATCGAGAACTGGGAGTCGGAAAACTACCGGCACAACATGTCGAGAGGCAGCGCCAAGGGAAAGGTCCGCAACCGGATCATCATTGTGACCGGGGCGGCCCAGGGTTTTGGAAGCGGCATTGCACAGGACCTGTTCCGTGAAGGTGCCAATATTGTGATTGCCGATCTGAACGAGCAGAAAGGCCGAAGTATGGCCGACGATCTCAACGCCTCCGCCGGCAACAACAAGGCGATTTTTATTCGTACCGACGTATCTGATGCAGAGTCGGTTAAGGCCCTGATTGACAATACCGTCGCCCAATTCGGAGGTCTCGACATCTTTATCAGCAATGCAGGCATCCTGCATGCAGGGGGGCTCGACGAGATGAGCCCTGAGACCTTCGAGCTGATGACCAAGGTGAACTATACCGGGTATTTCCTCGGTGCAAAATATGCATCAGCCGTGCTGAAAACCCAGTCGCAATACCGGAACGGCTATTTCACCGATATCATCCAGATCAATTCGAAATCGGGATTGCGTGGAAGCATGAAGAATTTCACCTATGCCGGAGGAAAATTCGGCGGCATAGGGCTCACACAATCGTTCGCGCTGGAACTCATAGCGTTCGGCATAAAGGTTAATTCGATCTGCCCGGGGAACTTCTTCGACGGGCCGCTGTGGTCGGACCCCGAGCGCGGGCTGTTCGTTCAGTATCTCCGTTCGGGCAAGGTTCCGGGCGCACAAACCGTTGAGGACGTAAAAAGGCATTATGAGAAGCAGGTTCCAGCGGGCAGGGGTTGTACCGTGGAAGATGTAATGAAGGCGGTTTATTACGTAATCAGCCAGGATTATGAAACGGGCCAGGCGGTGCCGGTAACGGGCGGGCAGGTGATGTTATCGTGACGCGTGACGCGAAAGAATCGTGACGCGTGACACGTGATGCGTGACGCGGAAGAATCGTGAAGCGGAAGAATCGTGACGCGTGGCCGGCGGTGATGTAGAGACGTTTAAAAACGTCTCTATGAACCAAATTGGGTGACCTCTTCGATTTTAACCTCGAGATGGGCCTTTGCCGATTGCAACCGGTCATCCTGCCAGGAAAGCAATTCTGCCATGTCGCTGCAAATGATCTCCCTATAGCGGATAACACTATGGATATCAAAGCAAAGCCGGCCTGTTCGACGGTCGAAAAAATCGACTGGCTCAACCACCATCTCCTCCTCGATACAGAATTTGAGCTCTGATCTGATCAGCGCCTCTTCCGGATTTGCCGCCGAGAAAAGCGGCATGTAGGTTAGGATTCTGTCGCTTTGCTTACCGTAGTTCGCCACCAGGTAGGCGGCGTAATATGCATCAAGGCCTGTTGCCGCAAGTTTCTGGGCAACGGTACTGCGGTAATAGGCAGCCTCCTCACCGTTCCACAACGGATCTTCGGTAAGGGGAATGTGGCGTGTGGTACAGGGCCCGTAATTAACCCCTCCGGTTTTCTCCAGCCTTTTGGCCACCAGGTCGACTGTCTTTTCCGCCATCCTCCTGTAGCCGGTAAGTTTGCCGCCTGCTATGGAGACCAGCCCGTCAGGTGCTTCGAAGATTTCATCTTTGCGTGAAATCTCGGAAGCCGATTTCCCCTCCTGGTGTATAAGCGGCCGGATTCCGGCCCAGCTGGATTCGATGTCTCCAACGGTGAGGTTGATATCCGGAAAAGTGCTGTTAACGGCATCAATCAGGTAATGAGCATCGTCCCGGGTGGTTAGAATGGTATCCAGGTCGCCGCGATAATCGGTATCCGTGGTTCCGATGTACGTGGTGCGTCCGCGTGGAATGGTAAAAATCATACGGCCGTCGGGAACATCAAAATAGATGGAATGCTTAACCGGCAACTTACTGTGCGGCAAAACGATATGAACACCTTTAGTGAGGTGCAATCGCTTCTTCGTAACCGAATCGTTCATTCTGCGTATATGATCGACCCACGGGCCGCAGGCATTCACCACACAGCTGCTCTTGACGTGAAGTTCGCAGCCTCCTGTCGTGTCATACGCGATCACCCCGCTGATGCTTTCACCAATATGATTCAATGAGGTGACCTGACAATAATTAAGGCAAAGCGCGCCCTTTCGCTCAGCACTTTTAATCAGCTCTATGGTAAGGCGGGCATCATCGGTCCGATACTCCGAATAGAAGCCGGATCCAACCAGGATGGATTCATTGAGGAGTGGTTCGATGGCCAGCGTTTCCTCCTTCGAAAGCATGTGCCGGCGGTCCTCTTTCCTTACGTTTGCCAGAATATCATATACCTCGAGTCCCAGTGAAGAGGAGAGCCTTCCATAGGTGCCTCCTTTAACAAGCGGCATGAGCATTTTCTCCGGGATAACCAGATGGGGTGCGTTTTTATGAACGATAGCCCTTTCCCGGCCGACTTCGCTGACGAGGGCAAACTCAAGCTGTTTGAGATAACGCAGGCCGCCATGCACCAGCTTGGTTGATTTGCTGCTCGTTCCGGAGGCGAAATCCCCTTTCTCCACGAGTGCCGTTTTGATTCCGCGGGCAGCCGCATCCAGGGCAATGCCTGCGCCGGTTATACCACCGCCGATGATCAGGAGGTCCCAGTGCTCCATGGCGAGGCGGTTGATCGACTGTGAGCGCTTGTTCATGAGTAAATCCGTTTCTGGTCAAAAGTTTTGGTTTCGTAACATGGAAGAATCGCATCGCGCGTCACGTGTCACGTGTCACGTGTTACGATCTGGCCGCCCAGCCACGGGTGCGGCTGACAGCGTCCTGCCATTTTGAATACAGGGTTGAACGCTTGTTGTCATCCATAAGTGGAATAAACAGTTTGTCGATACGCCGGTCCTTCTGAATAACGGAATTGTCCCACCATCCCAGAAAGATCCCGGCCAGATAAGCCGCACCCATGGCCGTTGTTTCAACTACTACAGGGCGCTCCACAGGCACATTCAAAATGTCGGACTGGAACTGCATGAGGTAATTATTTACGACCGCTCCGCCATCCACTTTAAGACTTCTGACCGGGATACCGGAATCTTCGGCCATTGCTTCAAGCACATCCCGGGTTTGGTAGGCCATTGATTCCAGGGTAGCCTTTGCAATATGAGCTCCCGTTGTATCGCGGGTGAGCCCGAAGATGGCGCCACGGGCATACATGTCCCAATAGGGAGCACCAAGGCCCGCGAAAGCAGGAACCACGAAAACATCGTCGGCGCCCTCGGCAGCGATGGCCATATCTTCAGAATCCGATGCATGCTTCAGAATTTTTAATCCGTCGCGGAGCCACTGAATGGCAGATCCGGCAACGAATACGCTTCCTTCCAGGGCATACTGCACCTTGTCACTGGTGCTGCATGCAATCGTAGTTATCAGGCCATTATGCGAAACCACCCGGGTTGTTCCGGTATTCATCAGCATAAAACAGCCGGTACCGTATGTATTTTTTACCATGCCTTCTTCGAGACAGGCTTGTCCGAACAGGGCAGCTTGCTGGTCGCCGGCAGCACCGCATATCGGAATTGAAATACCATCGGCAAGGAAATAACCGAACAGTGCGGAAGATGGCTTTACGGAAGGAAGCATGCAGACGGGAATCCCGAGTTCGCGGAGCAGACGCGCATCCCATTCAAGGCTGGAGATATTAAAAAGCAGGGTTCGGGAGGCATTGGTATGGTCAGTTACGTGCGATATCCCTTCAGTCAGCTTCCAGATCAACCAGCTGTCGACGGTTCCGAAAAGAAGCCGTCCTGCTTCGGCGCTCTCCTGAGCCCCCTCAGTATGGTCAAGTATCCAGCGGATTTTAGTTGCCGAAAAATAGGAATCTATTACCAGTCCGGTTGTTTCCTTTACGTAATCATCAAGCCCTCTTGCCTTTAGCACTTCACAAAAGGGTGCCGTTCTCTTATCCTGCCATACTATTGCATTGCCGACAGCCTTTCCGGTAATGCGGTCCCAGACGATGGTGGTTTCACGCTGGTTGGTGATACCTATACCGGCAATCCGGTTCCATCCGAGACCGGCGTCTTCCATAACCTTGTTCATGGTAGCCAGCTGCGAATTCCAAATCTCTTCGGGATCGTGCTCCACCCAGCCCGGATTCGGGTAGATCTGCCCGAATTCCATCTGCGCCGTTCCACGAATGATACCTTTGGAATCCACCAGTAATGTTCGGGAGCTGGTTGTGCCCTGGTCGAGTGCCAGTATGAATTTATCTTCCATTTTTTATCGGATTATTTGATTTTGTCAGCCTGCAGCTGCCGGGCAACAGCCAAACCGGTAGCAGCCAATACAAGCACCGAGACCAACCAGAAGAGTAAGCCAACTGTTTTTCCTGTGATGGCATCATAAACGAGGGCGCCATATACTCCTCCAAGAATCGGTCCGGCCACCGGGATCCAGCTGTAAGCCCAGTCGGACCTTCCTTTGCCGGCAATCGGCAAAAGAAAATGCGCAATCCGGGGCCCGAGGTCCCGGGCGGGATTGATGGCATACCCTGTTGTACCGCCGAGTGACACGCCGATGGCGATGATCAGAAAACCTACGATCAGCGGATTAAGACCTTCCGTGAAATTATTGGCACCCAGAAAGAGCAGCCCGGTGATCAGGACGAAAGTCCCTATTATTTCGCAGAGGAAGTTTGCCCACGTAGAGCGGATTGCAGGTCCGGTGCAGAATACCGCCAGTTTGGTTGCCTGGCTTTCGGTGTTTTTCCAATGGGGCAGATAGTGGAGCCATACCACGGTTCCACCAATCATTCCACCCAGCATCTGGGCAATGATGTAACCCGGGACATTTGCCCAGGGGAATGCCTCGTGTGCAGCCAGTGCAAGGGTGACAGCCGGATTAAGGTGTGCCCCGCTGATTTGTCCGACCCCGTAGATGGCTAGCGCCACACCGAGCCCCCACCCTACGGTTATCACAATCCATCCCGAATTCTCCGATTTTGTTCCCCGGAGGACCACCCCGGCAACAACTCCATCGCCAAACAGCACAAGAATGGCTGTTCCAATCATTTCCGCTAAAAATGGTGACATAAGAATAGTTTTAAATCCTCTTAAAAGTAGCAACTAGACCGGTAAAATAAAAGGATTAATTAAGTTTGCACTTGCTGCTGGCAACAGCAGTAATAAACTGAACCGGCAGACAACCATGGCTGATACAAACAAAAGTGAAGCAAAAAAGGCAAAAGCCCCTAAAGTACTGATCTGGACCCTTTTGGGCAGCCTTTTTGTTGTAGGTCTGCTGTCACTTCTCGATGCCTATAACATTGTCAACCTTCCGGCAACAGTACTAACCTCCGGCCGATGGTTCGTGATCGGAACCATCATCTGGTATGCGATCTGGAAAAAGTCGCTCACTACCTGGATTCTGATCAGTATGATCGTTGGTGCTGAATTCGGTCACGATCTTCCGGAAATAGCAGTCGGCATGAATCTGATCAGTAAGATATTCCTTCGCCTGATCAAGACCATCATCGCACCGCTCCTCTTTGCCACCATTGTATGCGGCATTGCCGGGCATTCCGATCTCAAGCAGGTTGGGCGAATGAGCTGGAAATCGCTGGTCTATTTCGAGGTGGTCACCATTATTGCACTGTTTATCGGGCTGATTGCCATAAACATCTCCAAAGCCGGTGTTGGTGTAACCGTGCCCGCAGAGGTGAACCAGTCGAGTATTCCGGAAGTGGTTCCTCAAACCACAGCGGAAATAATCCTGCATGTTTTTCCCGAGAACATTGCCAAGTCGATCTATGAAGGGCAGGTGCTTCAGATCGTTGTTTTCAGCATACTGTTCGGCATAGCGGTAGCGATGATGAAAAGGAAGTACTACGGACCGATGATTAAGTTCACGGAATCCCTTGCCGAGGCCATGTTCAAGTTTACGCAGATCATCATGTACTTCGCGCCGTTTGCCGTTTTTGCCGCTATAGCCTATAGTGTCGGACACATGGGTATCGATATACTTATTAACCTGTTCAAGCTGCTGGCCACCCTCTATGTCGCGCTGATCCTCTTTCTGCTTGTTGTTCTGCTGCCGATTGCGCTGATACTGAAAATACCGGTCAAAAAATTCCTGAAGGCCATAGCTGAACCAGTCACTCTGGCCTTTGCAACCACCAGTTCCGAATCCGCATTGCCGATGGCTATGGAGCGGATGGAAGAGTTCGGCGTTCCAAGAAAAATTGTGGCTTTTGTTATGCCAACCGGTTACAGTTTCAACCTCGCCGGCACTACATTATACCTGTCGCTGGCAACCCTGTTTGTGGCCCAGATCAGCGGCATCCATTTATCGCTCGACAAGCAGCTGATCATCATGTTTACACTGATGCTGACGAGCAAGGGCGTGGCCGGGGTGCCACGGGCCTCACTCGTCATCCTTCTGGGCACAGCCGCAAGCTTTGGCCTGCCCACCTGGCCCATATACATCATCCTCGGGATAGATGAACTCATGGACATGGCACGTACGGCAGTCAATGTTATCGGGAACTGCCTGGCCACTGTCGTCATTGCCATCTGGGAAAAGGAATTTATCCGGCCCGGCAAGCTCGCCGTACAACCCTCAACCATATCCGGATATCCGGAGAACAACAAACTGCAGGATACCGGCGGTGAGCCTATATAACAAATTCAAGGAAGCAGTACGCGAACACCAGGCGGGTAATTACGTTTTTACCCGGAGGATTGATGCCTTTTTCCTGGACATTCGGAACATCCACAGGTTCATCGCCCGGTTTTTCAGGGAGTTGTTCCATGGCCCGCCGGAAATACGCGAAATCGTACGGCAATGTTATGAAGTCGGGTTTAAATCCATCCCGCTCATCACACTAACCGGCTTTGTTATCGGGATGGTATTCACTACGCAGTCGAGGCGTCCGTTGCTCGAATTCGG
>CAYWHP010000065.1:0-3492 GCA_964457845.1 uncultured Porphyromonadaceae bacterium
GGTGGTGCAGGATCAGCAGTGCTTGCACAGAAAAATGGATTTGATGTGTTCGTTGCTGATATGGGTCAGACAAAAGAAGCCGATAAAAAGATACTGAACGATCATAATATTAAATGGGAGGAAGGCGGTCATACTGAAGATCTGATTCTTTTAGCTGATGAGATTATTAAGAGTCCAGGTATACCTGAGAAGGCACCGATAATTGTTAAGATTCATGAAAAGGGAATTCCGGTGATCTCCGAACTGGAATTCGGATTCCGCTACTCGCGGGCCAAACACATCTGTATAACAGGCAGCAACGGAAAAACCACCACAACGCTCATGACCTGGCATATCGTCAGCCGGGCCGGTCTCAATGCCGGATTGGCGGGCAACATCGGGAAAAGCTATGCCTGGCAGGTGGCCGAGAATGATTTCGACTACTATGTTCTGGAGGTTTCAAGCTTTCAGCTTGACGGGATGTTTGATTTCAGGGCCGATATAGCCATCCTGATGAACATAACGCCGGATCATCTCGACCGGTATGAGTACAAATTTGAAAATTATGCCGACAGCAAGTTCCGGATTGTCAGGAACATGGGGCCGGACGACTCATTTATCTTTTGCGGCGATGACCCGGTTATCCGGGAGGGCATTGCCGCCCGCGAAATCACTGCCCGCCAGCTGCCTTTTGGTTTCGACAGGCAATACAATCCCGGTGCGTGGGCCGACGAGGAACAACTTAACATAGTCATTAATAATAATCCTTTCAATATGTCACTATTTGATCTTTCAATGCAGGGGAAGCACAATGCCTACAACTCCATGGCTTCCGGAATTGCCTCGAGGGTTCTTGAAATCCGGAAAGATACCATCCGGGAGTGCCTGACCGACTTCCAGGGGGTGGAGCACCGGCTCGAACCGGTGATCAAGGTGCATGGGATTGAATTCATAAACGATTCAAAAGCGACCAACGTGAATTCCACCTGGTACGCCATGGAATCCATGAAGGGCAAAGTGGTCTGGATTGTTGGGGGCATCGACAAGGGCAACGATTACGCCATTCTTCATTCCCTGGTAAGGGACAAGGTGAAGTCGATTGTTTGTCTCGGAAAGGATAACACAAAAATCCATTCGTCATTCGACGGGATCATTGATACCGTAGTTGACACCGACAATATGGAGGAAGCGGTGCGTACGGCGTATTACCTGGCCGGTGAAGGGGATATTGTGCTGCTTTCACCGTGCTGTGCCAGCTTCGATCTTTTCGAAAATTACGAAGACCGCGGCAGGCAATTCAAAAATGCCGTAAGGAATCTTTAAATATTTATCCGACTCATACTAATGCGCAGCATTCTTCAACAGTTCAAGGGCGACCGGGTGATTTGGGTGGTAATGATCCTGCTGACCATCTATTCGGGTCTGGCGGTAGCCAGTTCCGTTGCCGCACTGGTTTTCCGCGACGGAGGAAATGCAACTACGCATATTGTCCGCCATTTTGGCTTCCTCGCTGTCGGGTGGATCCTCATCTTCATCATCCACCGGGTGCCTTACCGCCTCTATAGCGGCTGGGCCAATGTGATTCTGGCCATATCAATTCTCTTGCTGGTTTACACGCTGGCCTTCGGCGAGCATATCAACGAGGCGAGCCGCTCCGTCAGGGTGCTGGGTATCTCATTCCAGACTTCCGACTTTGCAAAGGTTGGGCTGATCATCTTTGTTGCCCGCTTTCTCAGCCGCAACCAAACCGAGATACATGATTTCAAAAAAGGTTTTCTTCGGGTAATGGCCTGGATTGCAATTGTCTGCGGCCTTATTCTTCCTCATAATTTCTCCACGGCGGCCATCCTGTTCGCAACATGCCTGGTTTTGCTGTTTATCGGCCGCATCAAGTTCCTGTACCTGGCCGGACTGGTTGCTGCGGGTGTGGTATTGCTGCTGCTCGTCATTTTCATCGGGAAAAACACTTCGGCTGATGTTCGTGAAGGGACCTGGCAAAAGCGGCTCGAACAGCGGTTTTCCAAGGATGCCAATCCGGAGGAGGCCTTCCAGTCGGAGCGGGCGCGGGTAGCTATCGCAAACGGCGGGATGTTTGGCAAATTTGCAGGTCACAGCACTCAGCGGCGCTCCCTTCCACAGGCCTACTCCGATTTTATTTTCGCAATTGTCATCGAAGAGTATGGGTTTCTGTTCGGAGCGTTGCCGTTGATGTTCCTCTATCTGGTGCTGCTGTACCGGGCGGGGGTTATCGTCAGGAAGTGCGATCGGACTTTTCCGGCTTTCCTGGTTTTCGGACTCATGTTCGGCCTGGTTATCCAGGCGGTGGTCAACATGGGTGTCTCATCGGGATTGCTTCCGGTAACAGGCCAGCCGTTGCCCTGGGTGAGCCGCGGCGGTACATCCATCCTTTTCACCGCCATATCCATTGGAATTATTCTCGGAGTGAGCAAAACCGTTAACGAGGAGGCAGCCGTTGAACAGGAATAGTACATACCGGATCATCATGAGTGGGGGCGGCACGGGGGGCCACATCTTCCCGGCCATCGCCATTGCCAACGGGCTGCGCCAGGCCCATCCGCCGGTTGACATCCTGTTTGTCGGTGCATCCGGCCGCATGGAGATGGAAAAGGTGCCACGGGCAGGTTATCCGATCATTGGGCTGCCTGTTTCGGCATTCCATCGCGGGCTGTCGCTGAAAAACCTGGCTTTCCCGTTCCGTTTGCTGGCCAGCATGATTAAAGCAAACAGCGTGATCCGGAAATTCAGCCCCCATCTTGTAATCGGAACCGGGGGCTTTTCCAGCGGGCCTGTCCTTCGTACGGCGTCACGAAAAGGGGTACCTACGCTGATTCAGGAGCAAAATTCTTTTCCCGGCATGACCAACCGCTTGCTGTCATCGCGGGTTAGCGCCATCTGTGTTGCTTTTGGGGGAATGGAAAAGTATTTTCCTGCTGAAAAGATATACATCACCGGCAATCCGGTAAGGAGCGACCTTGTAACCGGAACCGGCGTCAGGCAAGAGGCTCTCGCGCGATTCGGCCTCACAGGCGATCGCCCCGTCATCCTTGTTTTTGGCGGCAGCCAGGGCTCGCGCACACTGAACCTCAGCCTGCATGCAAAGCTCGGTCAGCTGGCCGGCGCAAACGTCGATATTATCTGGCAAACCGGAAAGTTATTCCACCCCACTGCAGATGAGGCAGTAAATGCCCATAAAGCAGGCAATATCAGGGTGATGGAATTCATCGAGGATATGAAATATGCCTATGCCGTTGCGAACCTGGTGGTATGCCGGTCGGGGGCTATCAGCCTGTCGGAACTGGCCCTGCTGGGCAAGCCGGCCATACTGGTGCCGCTGCCCTCTGCAGCTGAAAACCATCAGGAAAAAAACGCCCGTGCCTTTGTGGATGCCGGCGCCGCCATGCTGGTGCATGATGGCCAGGCACCCGAAAAACTCGTGGATGCCATGCTCGGCCTGGTAAACGACACGCCTCGCCTGGAATCCATGTCGCTCAG
>CAYWHP010000065.1:3592-25507 GCA_964457845.1 uncultured Porphyromonadaceae bacterium
GGCATCGGTATGAGTTCCCTCGCACGCTTCTTCCGCAGCCGGGGTATCGCCGTAGCCGGCTATGACCGAACCCGGACGCCGCTGACGGAGGAGCTGGAGCGCGAAGGCATAAATATTCATTATACCGATGATCCGGGATTGATACCGTTCAGCATACAGACCCATACGGCGGAGCCCGAAACGCTGATCATTTTTACACCGGCCATCCCTAAAGAGATGGCGGAGCTCAATTATTTTATCGATAAGGGTTACCTGTTGCACAAGCGCTCGGAGATACTCGGGCTCATCACCCGTTCATACGACGGCCTGGCTGTGGCGGGCACGCATGGCAAGTCGACCGTATCGGCCATGACGGCGCAGATCCTCATCGCATCGGGTGAAGGATGTACCGCTTTCCTTGGGGCCATCAGTAAAAGCATAAACAGCAACCTGGTGCTATCCGAACAGTCGAGGTGGGCGGTTGCCGAAGCCGATGAGTTCGACAGATCGTTCCTTCAGCTTAGCCCTTATATCGCCTGCGTGACTTCCATGGATGCCGATCATCTCGACATTTACGGTGATTACGAAACACTGGTCAAAGGGTTTACCGACTTTATAAACCGTGTGCGGCAGCAGTCGAAACTGCTGCTTAAGCATGGCCTTCCGCTGAATCCCGATCCCTCACGCCAGCTTACTGTGTATACCTACAGCCTGGATGATCCGGATTCTGCCTATTATGCGCGGAATATCCGCCAGGAGGGTTTTGGATACCGATTCGATCTGGTTGCGCCGGAGGGTGTTATTTCCGATATGGTGACCATCATCCCGGGCATAACCAATGTTGAAAACGCCGTGGCAGCATCGGCGCTCGCCCTGCTTGCAGGAATCAAGCCAGCCGGTGTTCGGAAAGGAATCGGCGAGTTTGCCGGACTTGTCAGAAGGTTCGACCTTCGGTTTAACCGCGGCAATACCGTCTATATTGATGACTATGCGCATCATCCCAACGAGATTGCAGCCTTGATCCATTCGGTAAGGTTGTTGTTTCCCGGACGGAAAATCACCGGAATTTTTCAGCCGCACCTTTATTCACGCACCCGTGATTTTGCAGAGGGTTTTGCAGAATCGCTCAGTCGCCTGGATGAGGTGGTGCTGCTCGATCTTTATCCTGCCCGCGAGAAGCCTTTGCCCGGCGTGGATTCGAACATGATATACAGTCTTATCAGCTCGGAAAACAAGCATCTGTGTGATAAGAAGGAGCTGATTGGTTTGCTGGAAACCTTACAACCGGAAATTTTGCTGACCATCGGGGCTGGCGACATCGATCAGCTGGTTGCACCCATCGTAAAATACCTGGAGGAACATGTGGCGTAAGGTATTAAATATAGTGTCCTGGTGCCTTCTGGCCGCTTATCTGGGCGTCAGCCTGTGGTATACCGGCCAGCAGCGAAGTCGTGAGCTCATCCGCTCGGTAGTGGTTATCATTACCGATAGCCTGGAGTCCCACTTTATCACGCCTGCCGAAGTTACCGGGATACTGGCAAAGAACGGGGTTCGCACCACCGGCACTCCTGTAGGGCAGGTAAACCGCGATCAGGTAAAAAACACGGTGAAGACGGTGCCGGGCGTAAGGGATGCTCTGGTGTACAGTACGCCGGGAGGCACCCTGTACATTCAGCTCAACCAGCGGAAGCCTGTTATGCGGTATGTGAGCCCGTTTGCATCGTTTTACATCGACAGTGAGGGGAAGGAGATGGCCTTGTCGCCAAGATATTCGGCACGCGTGCTCATGGTGACCGGCGCGGCCGACAGGAAGTTTTTGAAGGACAGTCTGTTCCCTGTAATCATGTCGATCCGCTCGGAGCCTTTTCTGGATGCCCTGATCGGTGAACTGGCGGTTGCCGAGGATCATACGATCGAAGTGATTTCGAGGGTTGGGTCCCATCGGATCTTTTTCGGCGATGCGGCCAATCACGAATGGAAGTTGACGAAGCTGAAAGCATTTTATGAGCAGGGACTACCCAACGTTGGGTGGGAACGCTATTCAAGGATCGATCTGCGTTACGGCAATCAGGTGGTTGCCCGCAGGTGGACCCCGCAGGAACTGAAGGCACGCGATTCTGTGAGGGCCTCACGGGATACGCTGCCGGGTAAGAAATTGATTAAAAAAGTTTAACCGATTATGGCAAAGAAGGAGTTCATTTCGGTAATCGACATCGGCACAACAAAAATTGTGGCGATGGTCGCACGAAAAACCCAGGAGGGCAAGTACGAGATCCTGGGGCTCGGCAATGCACCGTCAAGCGGAGTAAAGCGCGGGGTGGTTGTTCACATTGATGAAACCGTGAGCGCCATTGCGCTTGCCAAGCGGTATGCCGAAGAGCAATCCGGCTTGCGGATGGCCGAGGTATATGTTGGTATCGCCGGACAGCATATACGGAGCATGAAAAACCGGAATTCAAAGTATATCGACAACGATGAGATTACGCTGGTTGATGTAAATTACCTGCACGAGCAGATGGCGAAAACGCCGCTGGATCCGGGTGATGAAATCCTCCATGTTATTCCCCAGAGTTATATTGTCGATTCTGAAACTGACGTTTCGAAACCGGTAGGCATGTCGGGACGGAAGCTGGAAGCGAATTTCCATCTGGTGATCGGCAAGATGGCCTCAGCGCGAAACATATCCAAATGTGTTGAGCGGGCCGAGCTGAAAGTGAAGAAAATGATCCTTGAGCCGCTGGCTTCGGCCCGTGCCGTGCTGACCGATGATGAGCGCGAGGCCGGGGTTGTGCTCATCGATATCGGCGGTGGCACTACTGATGTTGCCGTTTATTATGATGATGTGGTCCGCCACACGGCGGTGATTCCGTTCGGAGGCAACGTCATCAGCAATGATATCAAGGAGGGTTGCTCAATACTTCAACGCCAGGCGGAACAGCTCAAGGTTCAGTTTGGCTGGGCCATGGGTGATACGGCCGCCGGCGATAAGGTGGTTACCATACCTGGAATCAGCGGACGTGATTCACGGGAGATTTCCTTCAAGAACCTGGCCTACATCATTCAGGCCCGAATGGAGGAAATACTCGATGCGGTCGGCTATGAAATCGACAACTCGGGCTATGCCGAAAAGGCCAGTGCAGGGATCGTGGTCACAGGTGGTGGAGCCATGTTGATGGGCTTGCCCCAGCTGATCAAGTACAGGCTCGGTTTTGATGTCCGCATCGGCTATCCGAACCAATACCTGGTTTCGGCTTCCGATGAGAAGCTGTCGCAACCGCTTTACGCCACAAGCGTCGGTCTTATTGTCGAAGGATCCGCAATGGGGCCCACCCTGATGGGCCGCACAGGATTCGTCTTATGGGGCGGCAACTCGCAGAGTCCGCTCAAAGAGAACATATTCAAGAATCTTTTCAGTGATGAAGGCAGTCGGTTTTAACCTTTAAATACAACCACATGTTTGAGGATGTTTATCAATTCGAAGTGCCCCGGGAATCCAAATCGGTCATAAAGGTGATCGGGGTAGGCGGCGGCGGAAGTAACGCTGTCAATCATATGTACCAGCAGGGGATAAGGGGGGTCGACTTTGTGATTTGCAATACCGATAACCAGGCTTTGCAGATGAGTCCGATACCCAATAAAATCCAGCTCGGTAAAACACTAACCTTTGGCCGCGGTGCAGGTAACGAGCCCGAGAAGGGACGCGATTCCGCCCTCGAGAATATCGAGGACGTAAGAAGGTTCCTGAGCGACAATACGAAAATGGTATTCCTGACCGCGGGAATGGGGGGCGGCACCGGTACCGGTGCAGCGCCCGTGATTGCCCAGGCAGCTACTGAACTCGGGATACTTACAGTAGGGATTGTGACACTTCCATTCTCCTTCGAGGGGCAGAAACGCTGGAACCAGGCCGTGGAAGGCATCAACAACTTAAAGAATTATGTTGATGCGCTGCTTATTATTCACAACGACCGGCTCCGTGATATATACGGCGACCAAAAGCTTTCCGTGGCATTCGGCCATGCCGATAATGTACTCGCTATGGCAGCCAAGGGAATCGCCGAAATCATCACGGTTCATGGATACGTCAATGTCGACTTTGCCGATGTAAGAACGGTAATGGAGCGCAGCGGTGTTGCCATTATGGGGTCGGGTATAGCCGAAGGGGAGAACCGGGCATACAAGGCCATCAACAAGGCGCTCATATCTCCGTTGCTCAACAATAATAATCTTAAGGGAGCACGGAATATTCTGCTCAACATCACTTCGGGAACACAGGAGGTTCTCATGGACGAAATCACCAAGATAATGGATTTCATTCAGCAGTGCACGAAGATTCAGTCCGACATTATTTGGGGTAACACTACGGACGAGGCCCTTGGCAATGCGTTGAGCGTTACCATTGTGGCTACGGGGCTGGAGTCGGAAACAAGCCTGGGCGATATTAAGCCCGACTTCGAGAAGAAAAATTACAGTCACAAGGGAATGGAGGAATACTATTCACCCGAAGAGGATGAGCCCGTTCACGCACAGAGCAGTGATGATGTGATTTTTGAAGTGGAAGGTGTTGAAATGGGCGGCAATCAGCGGTCGTTGTTTCCCGATGATCCTTCAACGGCGGCAGGTAAGCAGCCCCGCGGCAAAAAGGGCAGGAAGCCGAATCCGTTCGAGCGGTTTGTCGGAAACCTGTTCGATACAACAGACGAAGAGTTTAAATAGGCGTATAACATAAACAGCAGCAACATGTTTGACGATTTGGTCCAATTTAACCTGCCCTACTACTCAAGTCCCATCATAACCGTTATCGGGGTTGGTGGCGGCGGATGCAATGCGGTTAACAGGATGTTTTCCAATGGGATAAAGGATGTTGATTTCATAGTGACCAATACCGATTTGCAGGCGCTCAGCGCAAGCCCGGTTGGGAAAAAGATCCAGCTGGGTGCCACGCTTACCGAGGGCAAGGGGGCTGGAAAGCGGTCGGATGTGGGAGAGCAGGCGGCTATCGAGAGCATCAGTGAAATCATGGATGTGCTTCAGCCGCACACCCGGATGGCCTTTATCGTCGCGGGGATGGGGAAGGGAACGGGCACCGGTGCCGCTCCGGTCATCGCCAGGGCATGCCGTGATATGAAGATCCTGACGGTGGGAGTCATAACCCTGCCGTTCACTATCGAAGGACCTTCGCGCCAGCTGCAGGCGCTCCAGGGTATTAACCGCCTCAAGGAAGAGGTGGATGCGTTGCTGATCATTCATAATGAAAAGCTTCGCGAGATCTATGGGAACCTTTCACTGGGCGAGGCATTCAAGAAAGCCGACGATATCCTCATGCTCGCCGTGAAAGGAATCGCCGAGATCATAACGGTGCACGGGTATATCAACGTCGACTTTGCCGATGTCATTTCGGTGATGACCAAAGGGGGCATTGCCTTCATGGGATCGGCAACAGCACATGGTTTCGACCGTGCCCGTAAGGTGATCGACGAAACAATCAATTCGCCGCTCCTGTACAGCAACGATATCCGCGGTGCCAGCAGGGTGCTGCTGAATATTACCTCGGGTCAGGATGAAATAACTGTTGACGAAGTCGGCATCATTACCGATACCATTATGGCCAGGGTGGGGGTTTCCGTTAATGTGATCTGGGGTACCTGTAATGATGAATCCCTTACGGATGAAATACGTATCACACTGGTAGCCACCGGATTCAGAGAGGATATGATCCCGGAATGGCTCACGCTGACCCCGCCGAAGAAGGAGGTGGTTCATCTCGAGAATTTCCGGCCTTCGGTAAAGACTCCTGGTGAGGAACGACCGAACATGCCTGTCAGGGACCCGATCCGCGAACCGATCCGCAATGCTGGTCGTGAAAGTGTTCCGGAGCCTTTCCAGGTGCAGTCGCGCGATCCGGAACCGGAGCCCGCCCGCGAGATTTTCCGCCAGCCGGTGCCCGATGTTGCAAATGAACCCCGCACCCCGGCACCAAACACCAGGGAACCATTTGCCGCCCCGGCACAGGAGGAAAGGGGCTTTACCGTTATCAAAAGGGAGAATCCGGCAGAACCATACAGGCCTGAGCCGCCTGCCCCGCCTGCCCCGGCAGAGGATCCGACCGTTACGGCGCGCCTGAAGGAACTGAATTATCATAACCTCTCCAATCCCGATATCCTTGATGAGGTGGAGCGGATACCGGCATACAAACGCAAGAAGATTCCCATTCAGGAGGAGTTCTTTTTTGAGGAAGAGAAGCAATCAAGATATACAATGGGCCCCGATGCAAGGCTCCGGCAGAACAATTCTTTTCTCTTTGATGTCGTAGATTAACCTGGATGACGATCAATGATACCGATATCAGGTTGTTGCGGGAAAACCCCGAAAAACTCCTGATCCGGTATCAGCCGCTCATCCGGCTAATTGTAAAAAACCTTTCCTACCAGGGGTACCTTCCGAGGCGCGAAATCAGCGACCTGACGCAGGATGTCAATCGGAAGCTTGTTGAAAGGCTGCCGCGGATAAGGACTCAATATAACGGGAAGAGCCGTTTCCGCACTTATTTTTCAGTAGTCATCCGCAACCTTTGCCTCGAAGAGTTTCGAAAGGTCCGGCTGGTGGCCGAACCGCAGGCCGAACCTTACGAAAATATGCAGCAGGAAGTGAGTGCCGAACCGATGCTTATCCGGCAGGAGTATGAAAGGCTTCATCGGGCCGTCCGGCTGTTCGGCAGGGAGGAGCCCGCTATTTGGATCGCTCTGCGGTGTTTTTCCGATCTGCCTGTAAAAGGTGACCAGCTCGTGGGTTTCGACAGGGATCCGGGCCTTGAGGTGAGGGATCAGCTGGCCGTTCTTTTGAACGATACCCTTCAACAGCAAAAAAAGGAAAAACTGGAGGCACTAAGTCAGGTATTCAGTCAGTTGGACAACAAGGCCAGAAATGCGGAAGCAGTCAGGAAGTGGTCGGCCGGGAGAATAGAAGAGGTCATCACGCTGATGAACGGAAAACCACCCGTATCAGCTTATACGGCTGATATTCTGTATATTTTGATCGAAAAGTCAGAATATGTTGAAAATAGTGAGGGTGATTTTTCCATCCAGCGCTAAATTTATCGTCTATATAACCGGATGAAAGAGTCAGACACATACAAAACCAAGGACAGCAGCCCGGAACACCTGGATGAGAACGAAATTGCCCGGTATGCCGATTACCTGCGCCATGAATCGACAGACCTGCCGGACGGGTTAAGGGAGCATGTGGAGGCGTGTCCGTTGTGCCGAATGGAGATTATGGCTGTTGCCGACCTGATGGACACCTTGCCGGAACCTGTTGAATTGACCATCTCAGGGGAGGGGGAAGTGTCCCGCACGCCCGGCAGGTCCTCAAAATACAGTGTCACCCGGTTTATGCGCATTGCCGCTGCTGTGGCTGCATTGGTGGCGGTGGCTTGGGGGATCCGGCAATTTCTGCCCGGTGATGAAGCGGAAGTAAAAGTTGCCTTAGATAGCCGCGCTGATACCTTGTTGCCAGCAACAAAAACGGATTCCCTGACGAAAGGGCCTGATCCCCTGGTTAAACAACCTGTCGCCGTTGTCCGGGTTCACGATACGATCCGGTATGCTGAGGCATTTGTCCCAAATAGAACCTATGAAACCCTTATTGAGGCCAGGTTCCGGACCGGCGCAAATCCGAAGGTTGTGGGTCCGGATCCATCTGCCCGGTTTCATCCGGGTGATTCGTTGAAACTAACCTGGACACCGGATCCGGAAGAGGAGTATGAAGTTATAATCATCAACAACAAAGAGCGCCGGGTGGCCGGCTTCAAGGCCGGCACCAGCGGACATGCCGTATGGAAGATAAGTCTTGCCCCCGGGCTCTACTACTGGAAGTTTCTCGGCCGTGAGGATATGTGGAAAGTGGGACGGATAAAGGTCATATCCGAGTAGGCTTTTGCTATCTTCGTGGGCATGATCGACTACGCCACCATTGAACGTATTTTGCAGGTCGCAGAGATTACCGATGTTGTCGGAGATTTCGTCAGCCTTAAAAAGCGCGGAGTCAATTATATCGGGCTTTGTCCCTTCCATAACGAGAAAACCCCGTCGTTCAATGTTTCTCCTGCACGTGGCATCTTCAAGTGCTTTGGGTGCGGAAAGGGTGGAAATCCGGTTAACTTCCTCATGGAACATGAGCATCTTTCGTATCCGGATGCGCTCCGGTGGCTGGCAAAAAAATACCATATCGATATTGCCGAAACGGAAGAGTCGGCCGCTGAAATAGCTCAGAAGAACGAACGCGAATCGATGCTGATCCTGAATGAGTTCGCCCGAAAATACTTTACGAGGGTCATGAACGACAGCGAGGAGGGCCGGACCGCCGGCCTTGCCTATTTTAAGGAGCGGGGCTTTCGTCGGGATATCATGGAGAAGTTTCAGCTCGGCTACGCATCTGAACAACGCGATGCTTTCGTGAGCGAGGCCCTCCGGAGCGGATACAAACAGGAGTTCATAACCCGCACGGGTCTGGGTATCGAGAAGTCGGATCGCCTGTTCGACCGGTTCTCCGGCCGCGTGATTTTTCCCATTCACAGCCTCGCAGGCCGGGTGATCGGTTTCGGCGGGAGAATCCTGCGCAGTGACGCCCAGGCGGCCAAATACCTGAATTCACCGGAATCGGAGATCTATCATAAATCAGCCACCCTGTACGGCATTTATTTTGCCCGAAATGCAATGGTCAGGGAGGATAAGTGTATCCTCGTGGAAGGGTATACCGATGTGCTGTCGATGCATCAGACAGGTATCGAAAATGTAGTGGCCAGTTCGGGAACTTCGCTTACCGAGGAGCAGATCCGTCTGATCAAGCGATTTACACAGAATGTTACCATTTTATATGATGGCGATCCTGCAGGCATCAAGGCTTCCTTGCGCGGGATAGATATGGTGCTCGAAGAGGGAATGCATGTAAGGGTGGTGTCGCTTCCCGTTGGTGAGGACCCCGACAGCTTTGCCCGCTCACACAGCTCCTCGGCCATGCTGGAGTACCTGAAGGAGAATGAAACGGACTTTATCCGTTTTAAAGCCAAATTGCTGATGGAGGAGGCCGGTAAGGATCCGGTAAAGCGCGCCCAGATGATCCAGGAAGTTGTTCGGTCGGTTGCCATCGTGCCCGACAGGATTGAACGGACAGTTTTCCTTCAGGAGTGCAGCAAAATGCTCGGTGTGGATGAGCAGACCCTCTTTACCGAAGTTGCCCGCATAAAGCGAAAGCAATGGGAGAATAATCGGGGAGGGAAAGGACAATATGTTCCCGAAAACCGCATTGCCGCACCCCGGCAGTATGCTCCGCCACCCTCGCCACCTTCAGAATCTGAGACGGCTGCCGTGCCTCACACCTCAACACTCTTCGAAGTGGAGGAGCGGGAAATCATCCGGCTGATGCTCAATTATCCCGAAAAGGTTGTCATGGAATTGCCCGGAGAGCATCGCGACGAAACCATTCCGATCAATGTAATGGATTTTTTTCTTCAGGAAATGGAAACAGATAACCTTGTTCCCGAGAATCTTCTTTACCTGAAAATGTTTGAATTGTTTCAGGAGCATCGGGGCGACTCACCGGTCATGCTGCAATCCATGATGACCAACAGCCAGGATCCGGAAATCAGCGGACTGGCCGTTGACCTGCTGACACCCGGGCACCAGATCAGCAAAATACACGAGAAGGGTGGAGCCTATGTGCGTTCAGAAGACCAGATTATCCGCGTTCTCGCTCCCGAAATCCTGGCATCCTATCGGAGTAAAAAAGTTAAACAGATGATCGCTGCAATCGATGAACAAATTCATGTAGTTCAGGGTACCGCGGAGGACGGGCTGATACCCGGTTTACTTGAGGATCGGCGGCAACTTGAAGAATTACGAAAGGCTTATTCAAAGGAACTCAGACGTTTGATCATATAGATTTTCTGATGGAGTCAAGAGGAGATATTTTCAAAGCATTTTTTGAGCATTCAGCAGTAGGAATGTCAATAACATCCCCTGACGGGATCCTGTCAACCAACAGGAGTTACCGGGCATTGATGGGGTATAGCGGGGAAGAACTGGCCGGCGTGAGCTGGATGGACATTACACATCCGGATGATATAGAACATGACCGTAATATAGCCCAATCACTCCTATGTGGTGAGAAGTCATTCGAACGTTGGCAGAAGAGGTATATTCACAAAAGCGGCAGAATTATCTGGGCGGATGTCAGTACCGTTGTACAGCATGATCCTATAAACAACCGGCCGTTTTTCATAACCACGGTTGCAGATATAACAGAGCAGAAACGCCTGCAGGAACTGGTTGGGCAGAGCGAAGCCAATCTGAAGGAATTGCAGAAAATTGCTTCACTCGGAACGTATGATTTTGATATAGTTACTGGCTTTTGGACCAGCTCTGAGGTCACGGATAAGCTGTTTGGAATAGGTCCTGATTACGAGCGATCCTACAAAGGCTGGACAGGTATTATTCATCCTGAATGGCAGAAAGTAATGATGGATTATGTAAGCCATGAGGTCATCGGCCGCAAACTGCCTTTTGATAAGGAATACAAAATCTGCAGGATCAGTGATGGCGCAGAAAGGTGGATGCATGGCAGAGGGCAGCTGAAATTTGACGAGGCCGGTAATCCGGTGCGACTGATCGGAACCATAACAGACATCTCAGATCGCAAGGCTGCTCAGGCTATGCACGAAGAGAATGAGGCCCGGCTGCGGGTTGTCACGGATACGGCACCCGGCTATATTGCCTACGTGAATCCGGATTCGTTAAAATATGAGTTTGTTAACTTCATGTTTGAGAAGGGCTTTGGAAAGCCGATAAAAAAACTTGTTGGCCGGCTGGTCAGCGAGGTTATCGGTGAAAGCAACTTCCGTTATGCATTGAAGTACATAAATATGGCCAGGGCGGGGATACCGGTAACCTACGAGAACGTATTCAGCCTCGCAGGGGGAAGAAGGTGGCTGAAAGTAAATTATATCCCGGTTAAGGATGCTGCGGGGCAGGTGAAGTCGCTGGTTGAATTCAGTTATGATGTGACCGATCAGAAAAGGATTGAGTTCAGTCTGGAAGAAGGGCGTGCACTGGCTGATCGTCAGCGCCAGGCCATGACTATATTGCTAACCGAGAAAACAGTGATTATCAATGATCTGCAGGGAGCGTTAAACCGATTGACGCAGTTGATTTCCAAAACCCTGCAGGTTGAAAGATCGGGTATCTGGATTTTTTCCGACGATCGCAGCGAACTCCGGTGTGTTTCGCTTTATTCAGCCGGAACAGAAACGCACAGCGACGGCCATGTGCTTAAAGTGTCCGATTTCCCAGCCTATTTTGCTGCGTTGCGGAATGATGGCTCGGTGATTGCAAGCGATGCGCTGACCGATTCACGGACGGTTGAACTGACGGAGCCATATCTTAAGCAGCTTGGTATTGTGTCGCTGCTGGATACCATCTTCTTTATTGAGGGTGAGCCGGCTGGTTTGGTTTGTCTTGAGCACACCGGCTGGCCGAGGGTATGGAAAACGCAGGAGGAGGCGTTTGCGGGGACCCTTTCAACCCTGGCGGCCGAGGTCCTGATCAATGAGCGGAAGAGGCGGGTTGAGGAGGATCTGCGCGTCAGCCAGGAACGTTACCGATTGTTGATGGAGATGCTACCTGATGGTGTGATTGCACATGCAGGCGGAAAAATTGTTTTTGCCAACGCGGCGAGCGCCAGGCTGGTCGGTGCAGCGGGACCGGAAGCACTCATTGGTGTGCCGGTTATGAACTTTATGCATCAGGATTATCTCCGGATGGCCGGAGAAAGGGTAAAGCGTGCCATGGATGAAGGCACTGCATTACCCCTTGCCGAAGAAAAGATTATCCGGTATGATGGCAGAGTGCTCGACGTAGAAATCGCCGCCGTCCCGATCTCACTCGAAGGGACCAAGGCAATGCTTACCGTTGTGAATGACATCACAGAGCGCAAGGAAGCCGAGCGTCAGCTCATTGAAAAGAATGAGGTAATCAATAGTCAGAACGAGCTTTACCGGCAGCTTAACGAAGAGCTTTCCCGTACGAACGACCAGCTGCTCGCAGCCAAAATGATGGCCGAAGAGAGTGATCGCCTCAAAACCGCATTCCTGGCCAACATGAGCCATGAAATAAGGACTCCTTTAAACAGCATTATCGGATTTTCGGAATTGCTCGGCGAGCCCGATCTCGAACAAGGGGAGGTGAGCCGGTACTCCGATATTATAGCAAAGAGTGGCAACCGCCTGCTTTCACTGATAAATAACCTTATTGATATCAGCAAGATAGAGTCAGGTACACAGGTCGTACAGCCGGTAATACTTTATCCGGCCGCCATTATCTCCGAGATCGTCGGACAGTTCGGGTATATTTCGGGGCAAGCAGGAATATTGGTTAAAGAATCGGTGCCGGATAACCTAAAAAGTTCGACCCTCCGGACCGACTCGCTGAAAGTGCACCAGGTATTGGTTAACCTGTTGAGCAATGCCTTTAAATTCACGCAGGCCGGATCGATTGTTGTTGGGTTGGAGGCGGTGCAGGGTGAGTTGATCTTTTTCGTAGAGGATACGGGCAATGGAATACCCGAAATGCAGCTGCCGAAGGTTTTCGACCGGTTTTATCAGGTTGAGGCAACCGGTACGCGCCGCTTCGACGGCGCCGGGCTTGGACTGTCGCTCTGTAAGGGCATCGTGGAGCTCCTCGGCGGAAGAATATGGGTGATCAGCCAGGTGGGGCAGGGAAGCCGGTTCTGCTTTACCGTAGCCGATCTGCCGGAGAAGTCATAACGGTTGTATTTACTTTTCCCTGTCAACAACCAGATTGAGAAGAATTCCTGCGCGGAAGAATTTCTTACCATAACCGTACGATTTTTAACGCGTAAGGAATAACCCTATCTTTATTTCGTGAGACTGAAATCCGTTGTTTTTGCCATTTTACTGGGCAGCAGTATCCCTGCTTTTACTCAGCTGGTGAAGGTTGAACCCTTCCTGCCGCGCCGTGCCGATACCATACTGATCGAGCGGAACTGGCGCACCCGGTCCCAAATAATCCTTGCCGAACTGGAATTTGAAAAGGGAGATACGGTAAACCCGGTAAACCTGGGCCTTTCACTGAAAAAGATCTGGAACCTGCAGAATTTCGCTTCGGTTTTGTACCGCTGGGATACACTGCCTGGTGGCCGGCACGCCCTGGTGCTGGTGGCCCGCGATGCATTGACCGTCAGGCCGATCCTTGCCGGCCGGTATGGTGATCCGAACGACTGGGCCCTTAAGCTTGGGCTGGCCGACAGGAATTTCCTGGGGCGAAACATAAATCTCGAGTTACGCGGCCAGTTGAGCCCATCTGAAACGGTGTCCGGAGAAGTGAAATTTACCCTGCCACGCCAGATGCTCTGGAAGAACATGGAGGCAGGCTTGTTCTGCACCCAGTGGATTGATGAGCACCGGTTCGAAGGATACCGCCAGTTGTTGGTTCAATTGGTAAACCCCTGGCATCAGGATTACCGGAATACCTTTTCGCCGGACATCGAAACGGGACTGCTTACCAATTATTCGATTCCGATATCCTCATACAGGCTTGCTAAACAGCAGTCCGGCTATCTGCACCCGACGCGTAACTTCTGGGTTGTCCGTGTATCCGAAACAATCGGCACCATTACACACCGGCGCCATCAGGAGGAGGGATTTTCAGCGGGTGTGGCGGCAGGTGCTGCTATCGGGCTGAATCAGGAATCGAGCGGCTTTTTCGAAGGAGGAATGAATGTTGCCTTTCATAAACTGATGGGTCCGGATCTTCAGTTCAGCGCTGTGTGGGCAGCGAATTTGTCCAATTCCGCCTACAATTCCCTGTGGCCCAGGCTGGGGCCTGCCGACATCCGCGGCGTTGAGTACGGGGAGCTTTGGGGCCGGTTTACCCAGGTTGCGAAGGCAGGGCTCTTCTATACCTGGCTTAACCGGGATTTCATAGCGCTTGAGCAGTCGCTGTTCGTCCAATATGCGTCAGCCAGGAAGACCCTGGGCGACGGGGCAACAACCGACCGTCATTTTGCAATTGGAACGGGTTTCGAATTTACCGTTCCCATGTTCCCCGCCACCGGAATCAGGATCGCTTTCAGTTACACGACAAATCCCGGCAACTGGTTCTACCTCGAGTTGTGATGCCCTGCAGCACATTGAGAGCCGTCCCCCTCTATCTCATTGCCATCAGCCGTGGCGGGTTCTCCTTACCGCTTCTTCGACAAATTTAGGCTCCACTTTGCACGGCAATGGCTTCCGTGCGTATATTTGCCATAATGAAACGATTGTTGGCAATCCTGCTGCTCCTGCTGCTGGCATTTCAAACTGCCGGGTATTTTGCTGTTTTCAGGCTCATGCAGTCCGGAATACGTAAGGAGGTTTTTCACCAGATCGAATCAGGCAGGGAAATCGGTGAGCTGGTTGAGCTGCTCGTCCCCAACGACCGGTTTCGTTCATCGGCAGCAGGATATTCGATGGTCGGCAACCGGGAGATAGTATTCCGCGGTCTTTTTTACGATATCGTTCGCTGCGAGCCGGAAGGTCATAGCACACGCTATTTCTGCTACGTCGATAATGAGGAGTCGGAACTGGCAGATCAGGTTACCCAAAGCAGCCGGTCGGGAAAGCAGGATCAGGCCAGCCTGGTGAGCCATCTGGTCAGCCTGACTTTGAGCTGCTATCTCGCCGGCACTGGCACCAAGGCGGATCCTTTGCATCACGGCAAGAAAAACTGCACGCCAGGCTATAGTTTCTCAATTGTTACCTGGGCCCCCACCCTGACAGTCCCTCCCCCTAAACTGGTTGTTTGACATGGATTCTTTCGGCTGGCAGGATTTGTTTTAGCCGAAGGATGATGCCCGCAGTAACAATCAGAAATTCAACCAGTAATGCATAGAATTTGGATTTTATGCTGTCTGTCGCTTATCGGAGTAACGGTAAGCGCACAGCAGCTTTCTTTACGCGATCAGGCCACTCACCAGCCAGTAGCCTTCGTGGCTGTCGTGAGTAAAGTGCCTGAAGCATCCGCTTTGACCAACGAACTTGGCCAGGCCGACCTTCACGCTTTTAAAGGATCCCCTGAAATTTTACTAAGGGTTTTGGGCTACAACCCGGTTAAATACAGCTGGAAGCAGCTTGAAACGTTGAAGTTTACTGTATATCTCGAGAAATCGGTTATTTCCCTCGGGGAGGTGGTTGTTTCAGCCAACCGGTGGGAACTGAATAAACGCGATGTACCCAATTCCATAGTAAAGATAGAGGCTTCCGATATTCAGCTGCAAAATCCGCAGACGGCTGCCGATCTCCTGGCCTCCTCCGGAGCCGTTTTCATGCAGAAAAGCCAGATGGGCGGCGGCAGTCCGATGATACGGGGCTTTGCCACCAACCGGCTGGTTATTGATGTCGACGGAGTGAGAATGAACAATGCGATCTTTCGCAGCGGCAACCTGCAGAATGTTATTTCCCTCGATCCCCTGTCAATTGAACAGGCCGAAGTGGTGTTTGGCCCGGGTTCTGTTATCTATGGCAGTGATGCCATCGGCGGTGTGATGAGTTTTAAAACCTTAACCGCAAGGCTTACTACCACCGACCGGCCCTACATCAAGGGCCAGGCCTTTACCCGCTGGTCGTCGGCCAACATGGAAAAAACCGGTCATTTCGATATCAATATCGGGTTTAAAAAATGGGCTTTTGTAACCAGTCTTAGTTATTCCGATTACGGTGATCTAATGATGGGCTCAAACGGTCCGGAGGAGTACCTCCGTCGGGAGTATGTAGCATTCATCGACGGCAAGGACAGTATTGTTTCCAATCCAAACCCGCGCAGCCAGGTTCCAACCGGATACAGCCAATACAACGTTTTACAGAAAGTGCGTTTCAGGCCCGATGAGCATTGGGATGTCAATTACAGCTTCCAGTATTCCGCAACCGGCGATTTTCCCCGGTATGACCGGCTTATTGAATATAAGAACGGGTTGCTCCGGGATGGGGAATGGTATTACGGGCCCCAGAAATGGATGATGAATAACCTGACCGTGGTTAACAGCAAGTCGAAGGCGTTTTATGATAAGGCCAGGGTAACCCTTGCCTATCAGCTGTTTGAGGAGAGCAGGCATAACAGGAGCTACCGGAAAAGTGCACTCGCCCATCGCACAGAATCGGTTAATGCTTTTTCAACGAATATTGATTTTGATAAAAAGATCGGGCAGAAGCAGGAACTGTTTTACGGTTTGGAGCTCGTGATGAATCAGGTTGGGTCGGTAGGTATCGATGAAAACATCAAAACCGGAGAGTCGGTCGCCGGCAGTACCCGTTACCCCGACGGCTCGGTATGGAATTCAATGGCGGCCTATGCTACGGACCATATCCGGCTGACCGACAAGCTTACCCTGCAGGCAGGATTGCGATACAGCAGGGTGATGCTGCATGCCGATTTTGATACAACTTTTTTCCCATTCCCGTTTAACTCGGCCGAATTGAATACAGGGGCTCTGAACGGCTGTGTCGGACTGGCCTACAAACTTTCGGAGAAGTGGCAGTTAAACATGAATTTTTCAACCGGGTTCCGGGCACCGAATATCGATGATGTAGGGAAAGTGTTTGAGTCGCAGCCCGGTGCTGTAGTGGTTCCCAACCCGGATCTTGTTCCTGAGTATGCCTATAACGGGGAGATCGGAATTTCCAGGTTATTCGGTGAGTTTGTCAAAGCGGATGTAACCGGCTATTATACGTATCTGGATAATGCCCTGGTGCGTCGTGATTTTCAGATTAACGGGATGGATAGCATCCTGTATGACGGGGATATGAGCAGGGTACAGGCCGTTCAGAATGCAGCCTTTGCTTTTGTATATGGTTTCCAGGCCGCTATTGATGCCAAGTTGCCTTCGGGTTTCGGACTGTCATCGAAGTTTACCTGGCAGAAGGGTGAGGAGGAGCTGGATGATGGTTCGAAGGCGCCGCTTCGCCATGCCGGGCCCTGGTTCGGGGCTACTCATCTTACCTATTCCCGAAACCGCATCAAGGTTGATCTGTATGGTCAGTACAATGGCAGCGTAACCAATGAGAACCTCGCTCCGTCAGAACAGGCGAAGGTTTTTATCTATGCCAGGGATGAAAACGGAAAACCCTGGGCACCCGGATGGTACACACTGAATTTTAAAGTTATGTACCAGGTGGCGAATTACCTGGCCATTACAGCCGGGGCAGAGAACATCACCGACCAGCGTTACAGGCCCTATTCTTCAGGTATCGTTGCACCGGGAAGGAATTTTGTTCTGTCGCTTAAAGGAATGTTTTAACAGTGCCACTCATTCTCCGTAATAAATGTTTAGGATGCGGTTTACTTGTTAACTTTACCTGTAATCAATTTGATGCACGCTTATGGAAGTGATAGATACCTCCGGTTCGCTCGTTTGCCGGCGATGCGGGCATGCCAATGATCCCCGGGCTTTTTTCTGCTCACAATGTGGTGCGCCAGTCGGCAGCCGGGCAGGAAAACCGAGTGGTGAAAGACCCGATTTCCAGCAGTACAGGTATTATTCCGATCCCGGCAAACAGGAATACTATTTCGATGGTTTGCCGCTGATCTCGCTGCTTGTGACGATTTTCGGGTTCTTCATGGCCGGGTTTTTCGGCCCTCTTGTTGGTGTAATCCTTGCCCATGTCAGTTTGCGGAGGCTGAACAGGCGCGGTGATGACCGTAACCGCGGTCTCGCAATAGCCAGTCTGGTGATCGGTTATTTTCTTCTTATTGTGGGATTGCTCATCCTCATCGGATTCGGCGTCCTGGTTGGCACAGCGCTCTTTCATGAGGGCTGGAACGGCACCGGAAGAATAGAACTTTAATAGCCGCAGCCGTGCTGTTTTTCGCCGTTCGGAAGGCATGATTTCATCCCGCCGGGTGATGTCCGGAGGCTGTTGCAGCAGTCGGACATTTATTGTTATTCAGCCTATTGCTTATCTCAAAACCTCGCCGTATATTCGCAAGATTATATGTTCAAAACATTAATACGTTGTAATTGTTAGGAGTTAATTAAATTTTAAATTGGGAAATTATGAACATTTTCGTGGGTAGTCTTCCTTTTAGTCTCCAGGAAGCTGAACTGCAAGGTATCTTTGAAGAGTACGGAGAAGTAGGCTCTTGCAAAATCATTACGGACAAATTCACTGGCAGGAGCAAGGGATTTGGTTTTGTAGAAATGGCAGACGATGAAGCTGCAAAAAAAGCAATTGAAGAACTCAATGGTGCTGAAGTTGGCGGACGTGCTATTGTTGTTAATGAAGCTGAAGAGAAGAAGCCGGGCGAACGTCGCGGTGGATTTGGTGGCGGAGACAGAAGGGGCGGATTCGGCGGCGGTGACAACCGTGGCAGCGGTGGCTATGGCGGAAGCCGTGGCGGCAGTGGCGGCAGTGGCGGCGGTTTCGGCAATCGCAGCGGTGGCGGTGGCTACGGCGGCGGCGACAGCCGTGGCGGTGGTGGCGGAAGCCGTGGTGGCGGACGCAGGCCGGCATATTGATTATAAGATAATCTGATAAAATAGCCCGTTGCCGTTCGCAGCGCGGACGCAGGGCAAGACTTCTGAACCCTTTACCCGACGGAATTTCCGGCGGGTAAAGGGTTTTTTTTATGGGCAATACATGCACCGCTTATTTATTCCCGGAATGGCTTAATCTTTCGTAACTTTAGGGAACACTGTTCCTTAAATACGTTTCGGCATGAAAACCATCCCTGTTTTGGTTGTGCCTACCCGGAAACACAAGGCCTGAACAGGCGGGTCTTTCTGATTTATGAATTGTTTTAGTATGTTTATTGTATGAATGATGAACCTAAACTGTCGGCATTCCGGCAATGGAAAAACCGTATGAAAAGATTTCTGCGAATAGCTGCCCCCTTACTGCTGGTATTGATCGGCGTACTCATCTGGTGGCGGTTCTGGTTTGTATTCGGTGAAGGTGTTCGCGCCGGAAATCTCAATTTTGTTGTGAAAAAGGGATATGTGTTTAAAACCTGGGAAGGTCGTCTGATTCAGGTGGGATTCAAAACACCTGCCCCCGGTGCCATGCAGAGCAATGAGTGGGATTTTAGTGTTTCCTGCGACAGTATCGGCGAGATTCTTGAAAAATGCAGCGGGAAAGCCGTGGAGGTCCGTTACCGCGAATACCTTCAGTCGCTGCCGTGGAGGGGAATGAGTCATTATGTTGTATATGAAGTTGTTAAGATAAGCGACCCCGGAACAGGAAACATTTTGCCATATACACCCTGACCGAAGGGCAATCACTTTATTCAATACGATACCGGATTTCTATGAAGATTCTATTTATTGGCGGTACCGGAAACATCAGCACACCTGTCAGCCAGATGGCCTTGGGTATGGGCGTCGAGCTCTTTCATCTCAACAGGGGCAACCGTCAGCCGCTCCATGGCGCCGGTCAGATTACCGCAGACATCGCCGACCCGGCACAGGCAGCCCGGGCACTTAAGGGCCATACGTGGGATGTGGTTGTAAACTGGATAGCCTATACACCCGCCGATATACTCCGCGACTATGACCTGTTTCGTGACACTACCCGGCAATATGTCTTTATCAGCTCCGCATCGGCCTACCTGAAACCGCCCGCCAGCCCGGTCATCACGGAGTCGACCCCGCTGAAGAACCCGGTTTGGCAATACTCGCGCGACAAGATCGCCTGCGAGGACCTGCTGATAAGGCTGTTCAGGGAGAATGATTTTCCAATGACCATTGTCAGGCCTTCACATACATACTATTCGGTTATTCCGGTGTCACTGGGCGGCTGGCAGGAGTTTACCGTTGTCGACCGGATGCGGCGCGGCCAGCCCGTTGTGGTCCATGGCGACGGTACCTCACTGTGGACGATGACCCACGCCCTCGACTTTGCCGCCGGCTTTACCGGCCTGCTGGGGAACCCGGTGGCCATTGGAGAGGCCTATCACATCACTTCCGATGAGGTGCTCACCTGGAACCGGATCTATGAAACTGTTGCCCACGCCGCCGGTGGAACAGCGAATCTCGTGCACATCGATTCGGAAACCATCTCCGGATATGCTGAACGGAACGGATACCCTTCGGTGAGGGGCACCCTCCTCGGTGACAAATCTCACAGCGCGATTTTCGACAATACCAAAATCAGGCGCGCAGTGCCGGGCTTCCAGGCTAATATCCCCTTCCATGAAGGGATCCGGCAGACAATCGAGTGGTTTGATGCCGATCCGTCACGCAAGGTGGTCAGCGATGAAACCAACCGCTTTCTCGATGGCCTTGTCCGCGACTGTTGCCGGCGCTGACCTTCCATTCGCAATCATCTGAACCAAATCAATACCCATGAACCTAACCAGACTGCCACGCTTATCGGTTGTTATTCTGGCGGCATGCCTTTGCAGCAGCTGTGCAACCGTAAAATTTTATTCTGATGAAAGCCTCAAAAATGAAACCGGCCTTCGTGTTTATTCACCGAAACCGTACCTGCTGGTAGAGTACGACGGCACCAAAACCGTCAACCTGAAGACAAGCGTCATTTACCTTCCGGATATGGAGCATCCGCAATACATCAGGATACGGCCCGGGATCGGTTCGGCAAACGTCAAACTGGAGCTCTCCAATGGTGTCCTTCAGGCGTATGGTCTTACTACCGATACTAAGATCCCGGAAACACTGGGCAAGGTAACCGACCTGCTTACGAAGTCCACTTCGGCCATCGGCGACGTGATCCGCGGCAAAACAGAGCCGGGACCCGGCCAGCCGGCTTTTGAGCTTTACGAGATCATTATCTCCGGCGGGCAAACCAGGCTCGTCAGGATTCAATAACTTAAAACGGAATGCCATGTTCAATTCAGCAGCTTTGGAAGTTGTTGTTGGGCTGATATTTATTTATCTGCTATACAGCCTGCTTGCAACAATTCTTTCGGAAATGATCGCCTCCTTTCTCGGGCTTCGCTCACGCAACCTGAAGGCCGCCATCGGCCGGATGCTGAACGGAGAGGAGTTGACAGGTTTCAACAGCCTCCGCAGAATCTTCAAAGCGGGAAAAAAACCGGGCCGCCAGGCAGCCGATGATTTTTTTCGAACACCGGAGATCCGGCTCCTGGGTGGGGCCGGAGTTTCGGGGAACCCCTCTTCCATCCGTCCGGAAACCTTTTCCAGGGCGCTGGTGGGCCAGATCTCGGGCGACAGCGGAGCCGGTCCGGAGCGGATCACGGCTGTTCTCAGACTGCGTGCCGGTGAAAGTGTTGCCACCGCCGGTGAACCGAATGCCCTGGTCAGCAAGGGCGTGGCCGCATACCTCCTGGGCCTGTGGGAAGAGTCGGGAGCTGATGTCGGAAAGTTCCGCCTCCTGATCGAGGCCTGGTTCGATCGCTGCATGGAACAGGCCACCGAATGGTATAAGCGTAGGATTCAACTGGTGCTGCTGGTTCTTGGATTTCTTATGGCCTGGGTTTTTTGCGCAGATACCTTCCTGATCGTAAACAAGCTTTCTGCCGATCGGGTTGCCCGACAACAATTGGTGGCCCTTTCCGAAGGATTCCTGAAGGAGACGCCTGCAATCCCGGATTCCCTTACCACCGGGATTCGAAATAATGTGGAATCCGCACTCGCCGGCGCCGGCACCATCCTTGGGCTCGGAAGCTGGCTTCCCGCTGCCGTGAAGGTTTCGCTTGACCCCAAAACCAGGCTTAAAACCTACACGCCGCCGCTCGACCCCGCCAGCCTGAGCGCCACCCATCGAAAAATTTCGAACGGTTCCATTATGCTCTCTTTCAGCGACCGGATCGGTTATTTCCTGCGCCTGGCATACAACCATTTCTTTGGTTTCCTGATTACCGCCATCGCCGTTTCCCTGGGTGCCCCATTCTGGTTCGACCTGCTCAATAAGGT
>CAYWHP010000066.1:0-8825 GCA_964457845.1 uncultured Porphyromonadaceae bacterium
GTAACTGGCAACACGTCTGATTTTGGTTCAGAAGAGTTCAGGTTCGAGCCCTGACAGGACAACTCCCAAAGCTGGCAGCCTTTTTAGGTGGTCAGCTTTTTTATTTAAACGGTGATGAACTTGCCCAGGAGCGCCAACAGGTCCTTACGACTGATAGGCTTGATGATGAGATCATCACATCCGGCCGCCATGGCGCTGTCCCACTCATCGCGCGTTGCGCAGGCGGTTTGACCGATTACCGGGATTTCCGGATAGAGACGCTTTATTATTTCGGTGGCTTCGAGTCCGTTCATCACGGGCATTTTCATGTCCATGAGGATCAGGTCGTAGTGATGGACCGCAGCCATTTCGATGGCTTGCCGGCCATTCTCGGCATGGCTGATAAGGCCCGCATAACTCTTAAGCAGGATTTCGAGATAAATGAAATTGTCGGGCTCGTCCTCAACGATCAAAACAGCAGGCTTGTCATGTTCACCGTGAAGGAACATGGCCGGCGCTATTCCTTGTACATCAGCATATCGATTCAGATCACCCATTTCAGATCGGTTAGCCGGTTCTCTTTTAACCGGAAATTGATTTATGTTACCCGCACAACTGTCTGTAAAATTAGCACTTACAAGGTGGTTATGTTTAGCAGCCTTGGCCTTTTGGTCAAAATAGTATCCCGCTTTTCCATATATTTGACTAATCTCTGAATTTCTTACACAAACGTTGGAACCCTGCAATGAGTAAAGTGTGGCGAACGAACCCTGCCGGCAGGCTCACCTTTCATGCTTTTATGGGTTCCCTGGTTTTCATGGTTTCCCTGGTCGCCTATGTTCTAAGCATGGAACCTTCCGTAAGCTGGTGGGACTGCGGTGAGTTCATCGCCTCGGCTTTCCGTCTTGAACCCGGGCACCCCCCCGGCGCACCGCTTTTCATGCTTTTAGGCCGCTTTTTTACACTTTTTGCACCCGATGCATCAAATGCAGCCTATTTGATCAACCTGATGTCGGCTATTGCCGGTGCATTAACGGTCTTTTTCCTCTATCACACCCTGGTGATGCTCGTTAGGCGGACCGGGTTGCATGGTGGCCGGGTGTTTTTACCATGGGCCGAGGCCGCCGCCGGAGCCGCAGGGGCCCTTGTTTATGCCTTTACCGATACAGCCTGGTTTTCAGCTGTGGAGGCAGAGGTCTACTCGCTGAGCTCTCTTTTTACCGCCGTTGTCTTTTGGGCGATCCTCCGATGGGACCGGGAGGCCGATGAGGCGTCGGGCCAGCGCTGGCTGCTGCTGATCGCCTACCTGATCGGCCTTTCAATCGGGGTTCACCTGCTCAATCTGCTCACGCTGCCTGCGATCACCCTTTTCTGGTATTACCGAACCCATCCCGGTGGCGGCCGGAAAGGTAGTTTTGCGGCTTTTGGCGTCTCTCTTCTCCTGCTGGCTCTTTTGATGTACGGCATTATTCCCGGTACTGTTGCCCTCGCATCGTGGTTCGAGCTGTTTTTTGTCAACCTCTTCCATCTCCCCTATAACAGCGGACTCATCATCTTTATCCTGCTGCTCGTCCTCGGCCTGGTCTGGGGCATCCGGGAGACGCATTTGCAGGGAAAAGCTCAGCTGAATACAGTGATTCTGGCCCTGACTTTCATGCTTACCGGTTACAGCTCTTATGCTGTCATCATGATCCGTTCGGCCGCCAATCCGCCTATGGATCAGACCGATCCGGATAACATCTTCAGTCTCTCCTCCTATCTGAACCGCGAGCAGTACGGTGACAGGCCTCTTTTTCGCGGGCCCTGGTTCAATGCCCCGCAAACCGGGCAGAAGCCCGGAAGGGCGATTTATGGCAAAGTGAACGGCCGTTACGAAATCGTCGACAGGATATATAAACCAGTTTATGACAGCCGTTTCATGACCGTTTTCCCGCGCATGTGGAGTGCGGGAGCAGGCCATGCCAACCTTTACAAAAAGTGGAGCCGAATGGAGGGAAAACCGGAACAGGTGACCGATGCGGAAGGAATCACCCGGCAGGTTGTCCGGCCCACCTTTATCGAAAACCTGAGGTTTCTTGTCGGATATCAGCTCGGTCACATGTATTTCCGCTATTTTATGTGGAACTTCTCGGGCCGGCAGAATGATACCGAAAGTCAGGGTGGCATCCGCAGCGGAAACTGGATAACCGGGATCGGTTTTATCGACAACTCCCGGCTCGGCCCGCAGAAGGATCTGCCCGACCGTGACCGGAACAGCCGGTCGCGGAACAGGTATTACCTCCTCCCGCTATTGCTGGGCGTGGCCGGAGCCGTATTTCAATATCGTACATCGAAGCGGGATTTTCGCGTTATCCTGATGCTGTTCTTTTTTACCGGCGTTGCCATTGTGCTCTATCTCAACCAGTACCCAAACCAGCCGAGGGAGCGGGACTATTCGTATGCGGGTTCCTTTTATGCGTTTGCCATCTGGGTGGGTTTTGGGGTAGCAGCATTGACGAGATCCGGGGTGAGGGGGCGGGTCCCCGCTTTCGCGGGGATGACAAAGAACGCTTTCGCGGGGATGACAAAGAACGCTTTCGCGGGGATGACAGGAAGAGTTATTGTGATCGTTACGGCCCTGGGGGTGCCTGTCCTGATGGCGGTGGAGAATTGGGACGATCACGACAGGAGCGGGCGGATGGTTGTGCACGACATTGCTTACAATTACCTGAATTCCTGCGCACCCGGAGCCATTCTTTTCACCGCCGGTGACAACGATACGTTTCCCCTCTGGTACCTGCAGGAGGTGGAGGGAATACGCACCGATGTAAGGGTGATTTGCCTCCCTTACCTTGCATCGGCATGGTACATTACCCAGCTGAAGCGACAGCAGTGGCTGTCGGATCCGGTGCCGTTTTCACTCACTCCCGAACAGTATGGGCCGGGCAGGCATGATTACACGCCGGTGGTGGGGCAGCTTGCCGACACCGTCGATCTGGGCCGGCTGGTTGCCTTCATGGTGAGCGATGATGCGGAGGCAAAACTTCCCTTGCGGGGAGGCGGATTCGCGAACTATATGCCGGCCAGGAACCTGCGGCTGCCGGTTGACCGGGAGGAGGTGCTCGCCAACGGAACGGTGCGGCAGAGCGATTCGGCCTCCATCCTGCCGGAGATCATCTGGCGGCTAAACCGCTCATCGTTGTACAAGAATGACCTGATGATTCTCGACCTGCTCGCTGCCAACGGCTGGAAGCGGCCGGTGTGCTTCACCTCGCTGGCCACCGAAAGCATCATGGGCCTGCAGGATTTCTTCCGGCCCGAGGGTTTTATATGGAGGCTTGTTCCGTTAAAATGGAGGGAATCATCCATCGCAGGGGGCCGTATCGATACAAATATTCAATACGAACTTTTGATGAACCGTTTCCGGTGGGGCAATTCCGGCGACACGTCGTTGCTGGTTGACTACCACACCTACCAGATGACACTGGTTTTGGGGATCCGGCAGAAATTTGCCGATCTGGCGGGGGCGCTGATTGATGAGGGGAAGCTGGATTCCGCGCTGGCGGTTGCCGGCAGGGTTGCAGCCCTTCTGCCTGCAGCCGGGTTCCGGCCGGATGAGGCCACGGCGGCCGTAGCGGAAGTGTTTTACCGGGCCGGAGCGCCGGAGCAGGGTGATTCACTGCTGGGGGAGTATGTGAGGGAGACCGGTCAGGAGCTCCGGTACCTTTCGGCGCTCAACCGGACGTACCCTGGCATGTTGGCTGAAGAGTACCGTTTTCAGCGTGCGGTGGCCGAGGCGCTCTACACGCTGGCGGAGACCTGGGACCGGAAGGAACTGGCCGGACAGATCGGGGCAGTGATCGAAAAAACGGGGGATCGGGAATGAAAATCGGAACAAAAATCAGGGTTGCCCTGTTTGTCAGGCCGCCGCAGTGGGTCCGGAGGATTTCCTGGCGGATGGTGTGGCGCATACCGGGTGAGGAACGGGCGCTTTACCTCACCTTTGATGACGGGCCTTCGCCCGGGCTCACAGAATGGATACTTAAGGAGCTTGCAGGTTACGGTGCAAGGGCCACTTTTTTCTGCGTCGGCGACAATGTGCGCAGGTTCCCGGAGCTGTTCAGGCAGATCCGCGCGGAGGGCCATGTGGTGGGTAACCATACGTACAGTCACCTCAACAGCTACCGGACACGCACCGGGCCCTACGTGCGCGATGTTTACCGCGCCCACCGGCTGATCGGATCACACCTGTTCAGGCCGCCTTACGGCCGCATCCGGCCGCTTGCCGCCCGCATTCTGATGCCGCGCTTCCGGATCATTATGTGGGATGTGCTGAGCATGGATTATGACCGCGAGCTCGATCCGGAGGCGGTGCTCGGCAACGTGATGTCCGGTATTTCACCGGGGAGCATCCTCGTTTTCCACGACAATCCGAAATCGGCAAAAAACATGCAGGATGTCCTGCCGAAGGTGTTGGAACGGTGCACGAAAGCGGGCTATAAGTTCTTACCTTTGCAGGAACTTTAACCTGATAGGAATTCATATGAATGTATTACTGATCGGCTCCGGAGGCCGGGAGCATGTCCTGGCCTGGAAACTTTCCCAGAGTCCCTTGATCACCCGCCTTTTTATAGCACCCGGCAATGCCGGAACGGAGCAGTGCGGCACCAACGTACCTATTGCGGTGGATAATTTCCCGGCTATGGCACAACTTGTAAGGAGCGAGAAGATCAAAATGGTGGTGGTGGGTCCCGAGGATCCGCTGGTGAAGGGTATTGCCGACTATTTCCGCGATCAGGACGATCTGCGCTGGGTGGGAATCATTGGTCCGAATGCTGCCGGCGCACGACTCGAGGGGAGCAAGGACTTTGCCAAGCACTTTATGGAGCAGTCGGGCATCCCTACGGCCCGCTACCGCACCTTCACCATGGGTAAGGGCGACGAACCGCTGGCAGAAGCATCGGAGTACATCCGTTCCACGAAGCCGCCGTATGTGCTGAAGGCCGACGGCCTGGCGGCCGGCAAAGGGGTGGTGATCCTCAATGATCCCGACGAGGCCATTGCTGAGTTGCGCGAGATGTTTGGCGGCAAATTTGGCGCCGCCGGCAAGAAGGTGGTGATCGAAGAGTTTCTTAGCGGAATCGAGCTCTCTGTTTTTGTGCTCACCGACGGCGATGCATGGCTCCTTCTGCCCGAAGCCAAGGATTATAAGCGGATCGGCGAAGGCGATACCGGTCTCAATACAGGCGGTATGGGGGCCGTTTCCCCGGTTCCGTTTGCAACACCCGCATTCATGGCCAAGGTGAAGTCACGTATTATCGAACCCACCATATTGGGCTTAAAACGGTTGGGTATCCGGTATCAGGGGTTTATCTTTTTCGGGCTCATAAACGTCAAGGGCGATCCCTATGTGATCGAATACAATGTGCGCCTTGGTGATCCCGAAAGCGAAGCAGTGATCCCAAGGATAAAGAGCGACCTCCTCGAACTGTTCAAGGCCGTAGCGGATGGCAGGCTGAATGAGAAACAGATCGAAATCAGTACAGACATGGCAACCACGGTTATGCTGGTTTCCGGCGGTTATCCCGGAGAATACCATAAGGGAATGCCTATATCCGGACTCGGGAAGGAGTCGGATAGCCTCATCTTCCATGCGGGAACCACTCTGCGCGACAAGCAGGTGGTGACTGGCGGGGGAAGGGTTTTGGCGATCACTTCGCTCGACAAGAGCTGGAAGAAGGCATTGAAAAAGTCGTACAAGGCAGCAGCGGAGATTGATTTTGAGGGGGTTTATTATCGTAAAGACATAGGATTCGACCTGTAGCCGGCAATATGTTTGCATTTATACGATCGATCAGCTTTACCGTTCAGGCCATGATTCCTGTTGTGGCGCTGATCCTGTTCGGCGTGGCCTGGTTCCTGCCCGGGAACCTTCAGCCCGGGCTGATTTACGGTAACGGTTTGTTTTACCTTCCGGCCGACGGTTGGATGTATACGTTGTGGACAGGGATGGCGTCTCTGCCGCTCTGGGCTCAGATCCTGCCGGCATGCATCACTGCGATATTCATAGCCGTTCTGCTGGCTGGAACCGATATGGCCAATATTCTAATGGGTCGCCGATCCTATGCGCTGGCCTTTGTTTACCTGTTACTGCTTGCTTCGGGTGGCCATTTTTTCCTGTTTCACCCTGCCATGCCGGCAACGCTCCTCATGGTGGTCAGTCAGCGGTTTCTGCTTGCCCTTTATAAAAGGGAAACTGAATACGCGATCGTTTTCGTCATGGGATTTGCCTGGGGAGCAGCCGCTTTGCTCTATCCGCCTGTGCTGGCGCTGGCGCCTGCGTTACTGCTTGGGCTCCTGCTCATGGTGTCGACCAACTGGAGGCACTGGCTGGTGTGTATCATGGGGCTTGCCCTGCCGGGCGTACTTGCTTCGGTATGCTGGTACCTGCTGGGCGATCTTAGTTATGAGGTGCGCACCTTTTTCTCCTGGTTCAAGTTAAGGGAATTTGCGCTGCCGGCCTATCTTCTGAAGGAGCCCTTTGTTGCGGCCTGGATGCTGTTGCTGGTGGTCTGGACCGTTTTAGCCACCATGCGTTACCGAAACCCGAAAATCCAGTCGCGGCAATTGTTTCAGCACAATTTCCTGCTTTTCGTGAACATCCTTGTCGTTACAGTTCTCATGAAGACCGTGGCTATTGAATTTACATGGCTTCTTGTACTGCCGCTCAGTTATTTCATGACCTTCTGGGCCCTCGAGGAGAGCCGGGGCTGGGTGCGTGACCTTTTCTTCTTTTCCCTTATCGCCGCATTCGTTTTTTTCAGAATTCGCGGCCTGATTATCTGATTTACAGGGGAATATTCCCGTGCTTGCGCTTTGGATTCGAGACGCTCTTGTTGCGGGTCATACTCAGGGCCTGAATGAGTCGGACGCGTGTATCCCTCGGGAAGATGATCTCATCGATGTATCCCAGTTCGGCGGCGCTGAAAGGATTGGCAAACCGCTCCTTGTAATCGGCAATGGCAGCCGATCTGGCGTCATCATCCAGATTTCTGTATAGAATATTTACGGCTCCGTCGGAGCCCATCACGGCAATTTCGGCAGTTGGGTAGGCAAAGTTCACATCGGCTCCGATATGCTTGCTCGACATCACATCATAAGCTCCGCCATAGGCCTTGCGGGTGATGAGGGTGATTTTGGGTACGGTGGCTTCGGAGAATGCATACAACAGCTTGGCGCCGTGCTTGATGATACCGCCGAGTTCCTGACCTGTGCCTGGAAGAAACCCGGGAACATCCACCATGGTAATGAGCGGGATGTTGAAAGCATCGCAGAAGCGAACAAAGCGCGCTCCCTTAACCGATGAATTGATATCGAGGCAACCGGCGAGGTGGGCAGGCTGGTTGGCCACTATACCAACCGGGAAGCCGTTCAAACGGGCAAACCCGATGATCATGTTTTTCGCATAGAAAGGCTGTACCTCGAAAAAGATATGATCGTCCACTACCGAAGTAATGATCTCTTTCATGTCGTACGGTTTGTTGGGATCGTCAGGAACAAGGGTCTGAAGGTTCTCGTCCGTGCGGTCGGGCCTGTCATGCGGGGCATGGTAGGGGGGGTCCTCGAGGTTGTTCGACGGTAAATATGACATCAACTCGCGGAGCATCATCATAGCCTGGTCATCATCAGCAGCCAGAAGGTGAGCCACACCGCTGCGGGCATTGTGGGTCATGGCGCCGCCAAGGTCTTCTTTGGTAACCTCTTCATGGGTCACCGTTTTGATTACATCGGGCCCGGTGACGAACATGTAGCTCGACTCTTCCACCATCAGGATGAAGTCGGTGAGTGCAGGCGAATAGACCGCCCCTCCGGCACACGGGCCAAGAATTGCCGAGATCTGCGGGATTACGCCCGATGACCTTACGTTCCGGTGAAAAATATCGGCATAACCGGCAAGGCTCTGAACGCCTTCCTGGATACGCGCCCCACCCGAATCATTGAGCCCGAATACCGGGGCGCCCATCTTCATGGCGAGATCCATGATCTTGACAACCTTGTCGGCATTCGAACGGCTCATGGTGCCGCCGAAAACGGTAAAATCCTGAGCAAAGACATACACCAGGCGCCCTTCGATATGACCGTAACCGGTAACCATGCCATCGCCGGCAATCTTTTTGTCTTCCATGCCGAAATCGTGGTTCTGGTGCATCACCAGCTTGTCCATCTCAACAAAGGAACCCGGATCGAGAAGGGCAAGAACCCGTTCGCGTGCCGTTTTCTTGCCGGCCTGATGCTGTTTGTCGATACGGTCCTGTCCGCCGCCGGCTTCAGCTGCTTTCGAAAGTCTTTCGAGCTTATTGAATTTTTCCTGTAATGACATATTGATGCTATTATTCCAGAACAATCATAATCTGATCACTATCAACCGTTTCACCCGGCTGAACCAAAACTTTTTTCACGATGCCGTCGCGCCCGGCCTTGTATTCGCTCTCCATTTTCATAGCCGATACGATCACAAGTGTTTGACCCGCTGTAACCGGCTCACCCTCCTTCACATACACATCAACCACCTTGCCCGGCATGGGAACCTTGATCTGGTTGCCGGCATCGGCCGATGTCAGCTGGTTGCGGCTGCGGAGGTAACGCGTCTGGGGATCAACGATCTCCAGATCGAACGACTGGAAAAAGGTGTTTACGGTGTATTTGGATGCACTGCCTGCCGTTATGGCTTCCACATTATAGGATTTGCCTTCATGCAGCACAGAATAAATCCCCTTCGACACTTCCACCAGGTCGATGTCAAAAATTTTGCCGTCGATGCTGAATACATAGCGGTTGCCATCCCTTTCCAGGATCTCCACATCCGC
>CAYWHP010000066.1:8925-25237 GCA_964457845.1 uncultured Porphyromonadaceae bacterium
GTCTCCCGTCTCCCGTCTACCTCACTCCCCTCCCAGCCAGCTTCCAGTTCGAGGGCCGCGCCTGAACCGATGCCGCCTCGGGCTTGTTCTCCGTCTTCCTTCGCAGGTAATCGACATAAGCCACCATCATGGCGACATCCTGGCAATTGAGATTGCATACCTTGACATTGAACAGGGTGTCTTTGTTTTGCTCGATCAGGCCGGTATCGTACTGTCCGAGTACGAAATCGACATTTTCCATAATCCTTTCAAGGAACGGGATGGATGTTTTGATGCCGGTGATCTTGTATTCATGCAGGGCACGTTTCATCACATCGATGGCTTCGGTCCGGTTTGATCCCCAGACAATCAGTTTGGAGATCATCGGATCGTAATAGATTGGGATTTCGTATCCTTCATACACGTAACCGTCGACCCGGACACCGAGTCCGAAGGGTTCGGTGAGATGCCTGATCTTGCCCGGGCTCGGCATGAAGTTGTTATCGGGGTCTTCCGCATAGATGCGGCATTCGATGGCATGGCCCTGCTGTACCACGTCCTCCTGCTGTATTTTCAGCTGTTCGCCGGATGCGATACGGATCTGTTCCTTAACGAGGTCGACTCCGGTGACGCGTTCCGTGATCGGATGCTCCACCTGGAGGCGGGTATTCATTTCGAGGAAATAGTAATTCAGGTTATTGTCGACCAGAAATTCGATCGTTCCGGCCCCTTCGTAGTTCACGGCCCTGGCTGCCTGCACGGCGTGGTAGCCCATCTGGGCCCTCACTTCGGGGGTCAGCAGCGGGGAGGGGGTCTCCTCAACGATCTTCTGGTGGCGGCGCTGAACGGAGCATTCCCTTTCGCAGAGGTGGATGGTGTGGCCGTAACTGTCGGCCAGTATCTGAAATTCGATATGGTGTGGATTCTCCACGAATTTCTCGACATATACCGTATCGTTGCCGAATGCGGCTTTTGCCTCGGAGCGTGCGGCGCGCAGGGAGGGCAGGATCTCCTTCTCCTCGCGCACCAGGCGCATGCCCTTGCCGCCGCCACCTGCGGAAGCCTTGATCATGACGGGCAATCCGATGGCAAGCACTATGCGCATAGCCTGTTCATCGGTTTCGAGTTTGTCGTTGGTTCCCGGAACAACCGGAACACCTGAGCTGACCATCTTTTCACGCGCAGTGATCTTGTCACCCATGGAGAGGATGGCTTCGGGCGACGGGCCGATGAATTTAATGCCTTCCTCGCGGCAGCGGGCAGAGAATTTTGCGTTTTCGGAAAGGAAGCCGTAACCCGGATGGATGGCATCGGCATTGGATTTTTTAGCCACCTCCAGGATCTTTTCCATATTAAGGTAAGATTCGCTGGAAGGTGCCGGTCCGATCAGATAGGCTTCGTCTGCATAACGCACATGCTGTGAAGTACGGTCGGCCGCCGAATAAACGGCAACCGTGGGGATACCCATTTCACGGCATGAACGCATAACCCGTAAAGCGATCTCGCCGCGGTTAGCGACAAGTACTTTTTTAATCATGTATTGTCAATCAGTTAGGTTAAGGCCCCAAATATAGACTTTTTTGCATATATGCACGTAGGGGGAAAATAGGTATCGGGTTTCGGGTATCAGGTAACGGGCCCATCGTTGCGCCCGATACCTGATACCTGAAACCCGATACCAGATAATCTATCGCGGCTGACTACCGGCTTACCGTCATCCGTTTTGTTTCGGTGAACCCGCCTGCCTGCAGGGTATAAAGATATATACCTGCTTCGAGGCCGGAGGCATCGAGCTGCAGGGTATGCTTACCCGACGGCTGGAAACCTTTGTTCAGGTCCAAAACAACCCGGCCGGTGAGATCCATCACTTTTACGGTGACATCAGAACCGTTAACCAGTTCATAGGAGATCTCCGTGGTGCGGTTGAACGGGTTGGGATAGTTCTGTCCGAGCAGTGCCTGAGCACCATTCATGGCGACACCGTCGAGCGGGTTGGAGTGGTCGACGATGTTCATGCGAACCATCAGGTTACGACCGCCAACATATCCACCGGTGCTCCATGCAGCATAGTCTTCGCCGCGTGCAACGCTCAGTGCATCAAGCAGGCGGAAGCTGTAGTCGGCACCCACCTTGAAGTTGTTGTACCGTTTGGTGATGATATCAGTATTTTGATTGCTGTATTCAACACATGCATACACTTTTTCTCCTGCTTTCAGGAATTCCGATTCGCCGTCCTTATCCAGGGCCATAGTTACCCAGGTACCGATCATCGTGGAATCGTAAACCACCGAAGAGGTGCCCAGGAGGTCGATCGGGGTGAGGTCATCACCTTCGGTCGGCACGAGGAAGAGCCTGAAGTTGAAATCAACCAGCCCGTCGGCCTGTCCGCCGGCAATATAGGCTGAGATGGAATTCACTTCGCAATCGGCAGCGATGTTGTAGACCGAACCGACAATGTGGCCGATGTTTGCGGTGCCATCGGTACCGTAAGCTTCGATGCCCCAGTTGAAGGCTTCTTCAGAGGTATTGTCCGCATTGGAGAATACACTGTCGACCACAGTGAAATAGGTGGTCTGCTTGTTGTTTTCCGGAGTCTGTTCGGCCTGTTTCTGCTGATAAACGTAATCAACTTTGTAGTGGCCGAAATCAACCGGAGCATACGTGTCCTCGATCAGGGTGGTGTCGGTGATCAGTGTATAAATATCTTTCTTGGCACCTTCCTTGTGAAAAACATTCTGGTTGTTTTTGGTGATGTCAACTGTGAAGAAGGCATCTTCCTGATCAAATTCGCCGAAGTTGATGGCGGCTGATTTGAAGTTGGTGAATCCGCGGCCTTCAACCAGCTGGGATTTCGGGATCATGAAGCTGGGCGACCAGGCGGTGTTGTCGTCGCCGTCGTTCCATTCCATCTGGGCAAACTTCATCTGAAGGTCATTGTCCCACGCTTCCGAAAGCTGGAAGTCGTCGATCTGCCAGAAATAGAGGCTGGTGTTCCTCCAGGTGAGCCTGAACTGGACGTTCGGCATACCGGCGGCCACGTCACTGATGTTGGCCTGGTAGATGGCCGGCTTGCCGGCAGGATTGTTGTTCGGACGGCCTTTGTGCTTTACCTGGAAACTGACGTCATATTGTGCAGAGTGCACCCAGTTATCGACCGATACTTCAAGGAGCATCTGCCAGATACCGCTGTCGTTGTAGCACAGAAAGCAGGTTTCGTAACTTACGATTACCGATGAATGCGTGCTGCAGTCGATCGGTGGGAACGTTATGGAGTTGTCGAGATCAATTCGCGGATCCTTACCGTCGTTATACCGGTCGAGGAAGAGGCAAAGGTTGCCGTTAGCCTGGGTGGTCGACTTCATCGGGGGATCTTTGGTGAGCCGGGTGGTTACAAGGCTGTCATAGCCGCTGTACCAGTGAAAGTTGTATCCGATATCCTTCGGGTCGCTCATGTAGAATCCGGCGGGCTGGGTCCAGCCTTTCGGATCTGCAGGGTTTTCCCAGCCGAAAGTTTCCAGGTAAAATACCTGTCCGTTGCCTTTCAGCGCCGGGGTACCGGGCTTGCCCGACTGCGCGGATACCTGCAGAACGAGACCGGTGAGGAGGAGAAGAGTAAAGAGTTTTTTCATGGAAATAAACGTTTGATTAACACTTCTAAAAATAGAAAAAAAAAAGAGCCGACAACAATTTTTTCGCTGACGGCTCTTTTTTAACAAAAATTTCCTGGCTAACCTATCTGGTGACGGTCATTCTCCTTGTTTCGCGCCATGATCCGGCTACGAGGGTATAAAAATAGACCCCCGGCTGAAGATTCGAGGCATCGAGGGTCAGGTTATGTTTCCCGGTTGGCTGGAAACCTTCGTTCCGTTCGAGGACGATTCGTCCGGTTAAGTCAGTCAGCAGCAGGCTGACGGCTGCGCCGTTAACCAGTTCGTAACTGACTGAAGTTGTGCGGCTGAAGGGGTTCGGGAAATTCTGGCTGAGGAGGGCGGAAGCCGTAAGCGGATCGGTGCCGTCGTTGATGTTGGCGTGGTCGTTCAGATTAAGCCTGATCATCAGGTTGGCCGAGGCGCCGAAACCTGAGGTGATAAAGTCACCATCGGTGCGTGCAAGACTGACGGCATCAAGAATCCGGAATGAATAATCCGAACCGATTTTCAGATTGTCATACCTTCGGGAAATGAGATCCTCGTGGAGGTTTGTATACTCCACACAGGCATAGATTGTCATTCCCTTTTTAAGGTATTCCGATTCCCCGTCCTTGTCGAAAGCGAGTGTTATCCATGTCCCTAACATGGAGGAATCCAGGGTGACACCGCTCGTGCCAAGCAGTTCGTACGGGGTAAGGTCGTCGCCTTCCGCCGGAATGGCGAAAAGCTTATAGCGGAAGTCGATCATTCCATCCGCTTTCCCACCGGCAATGTAGGCAGAAAGTGAACTTGCCTCGCAATCTGCGGTGATCGGATAAATCATGCCCATGATATGGTTCATGTTAGGGGCTGATCCATAGGCCTCGAATCCCCAGCAGTATGCATCCTCAGCGCTGTTGTCGGCGTGTGAATAGACGCTGTCGGTAATATTGAACCAGGCTTCCGACCGGTCATTTCCCGGTGTCTGCTCGGCTTCTTTCTGTACATAGTCCATCTGGATCCTGTAATGCCCGTATTCAGCCGGTACGTAGGCATCGGTCACCAGCGTGGTATCGGTAATCTGGGAGGCCAGGTATTTTTTTGGCGACTCCCTGTGGAACACGTTCTGGCTGTTCTTGGTGATATCGATGGTAAGGGACACATCATCCTGGTCGTATTCGCCGAAATTGATCACCGCCGACTTGAAGTTGGTCAGGGATCCATTGCTGATCTGCGACTTCGGTATCATGAAGAAGGGAGTCAGGGTGGTGGCATCGTTGTTGTCGTTCCACTCGAACTGGGCGAATTTCATCTGCAGGTCGTTGTCCCAGGCCTCCGACAGCTGGAAATCGTCGATCTGCCAGAAATAGTCATCGGTTCCGCGCCATGTAAACCGCATCTGAACATCCGGCTGCCCGGCGGCAATCTCTGAAATATTGGCTTCGAAGATGGCCGGTACGCCCGGGGTGGTGTTATTCGGCCGGCCTTTGTGCCCGCATCCGAACCCGACATCGAAGGCGGCCGAGTGCACCCAATTGTCGATTGATACCTCCAGAAGCATTTTCCAGCCAGAGCTGTAGTTCATGAAAACAGTCTCATACCTGACGATTACCGAGGAATGGGAGCTGCAGTCGAAAGGAGGGAATCCGATGCTGTTGTCGATCGGGATCGTGGGATCTTTGTACTCGTTGTATTTGTCGGCAAAAAGGGTAAGCGATCCGTTAGCCGCGCTCGTTGAATGGAAAGGCGGCTCCTGCACCCACTGGGCCACGAGACTGTCATTGGGGTACCAGTGCCAGTTGTAGCCGTTGTCGGTTGGATCGAGCATGTAATATCCGGCTGGTGCCGTCCATCCTTTTGCATCGGCTGGATTTTCCCAGCCAAACGTTTCCAGAAAAAAGACCTGGCCGTTTCCTTTTACGGCCGGCGGAGCCGTGTTTTTTACCTGCGCAACTGCCAGTCCGGCAATGCACAATGCGAGAAAAAGTGTAAAAAGTTTCTTCATGATAATGGAGTGTTGTTTGTCAATACCAAGGTAAACCATCTTTTTAACTATTTTCGGCAATAATCTGTTGAATCTAAAAAACCTGAGCCATGAATATTCCCGTTCTCCACGTAACCGAGAAAACCCTCGCCGAAGCCTATGAGAGAGCACTGGTCCTGCTTTACAAAGAGGGCTTCCGTATCAAGACGCAGTATGACAAGCCCGGCGATCCCCTCAGCATCGACAGTACCATGAACATCACGATCCTGGAGCCGGAGACCGACCCCATGATCCACAAGGCATTTCCCGGCGGCATCGACGACCTGCGGGAATATGTTCTGGAACTTAAAGGGTTCAAGGATCACTGGGTGAAAAACATGAACGACCCCTCTGATACCCGCTGGGAATATACGTACCACGGCAGGCTGGCAGCATACGGTTCGTGGCAGGAGCTGCGCGACCCGGCCGACAGGGAGAGCTCGTACAAAGCAGGGTTCACTGTCGACCAGGTGGAGCAGGTGATCAGCAAACTGGTAAAGCAGCCTTTTACCCGCCAGGCCCAGATGATCACCTGGATGCCGAACCTCGATGCGCAGGTATACGATCCGCCCTGCCTGCAGTCGCTCTGGTACCGTATTCTGGAAGATGAGGAGGGTGTATGGTGGCTCAACTGCAACATCCGCTTCCGCAGCAACGATGCCTGGGGGGCCAATTTCATGAATATGTTCGGATTTGTTTTGTTCAGCCGTGAGGAGATTGCCGATAAGATCGCCGAACGTACTGGCAAGACGGTCAGGCTCGGCAGGCTCAACTGGCAGGCCGATTCGTTTCATATTTACGGAAAGGACATCGAAAAGGCCAAAGGCCTTATGTTCGACCGGGTTGACACGATGCCGTTTGAAGAGCGCATATACAATTTCCACGATGAATTCATTCAGGACATGTACAACATGGCCGACCTGACCATCCTTCCAAAGATCGAACGATACGGTCGCAGCTGATAGAAAGGAGTTCGTTCCAGACGGCTTTCAGGAAGTATACCGGCACCACGCCTGCCGAATTCCGGAACCGGCCGATGAACTGATTTTTCAGCTTGTTGGCCTGAATCAGCCTAAAATTGTACTTTCGGGCCATTAACGAAGTGAGGCAAACCCGGTAAATCATGGATGCAGACAGACTAAAGATCTATTTCAGCGGATCGATCCGCGGCGGAAGGCAGGACGCGCAGCTCTACAGCGAGATCATAGACTACCTCAAGTCATTCGGTGAGGTGCTCACCGAGCATATCGGCAACGTCGACATGGTCGACGAGAGTCATCTGCCGCCCTGCAGAATCCATGAGCGCGACATGGCATGGCTTACGGAGTCGGACCTGGTGATTGCCGAGGTAACCACCCCGAGCCTTGGCGTGGGTTATGAACTCGGCCGGGCCGTTGAGATGAAGAAGCCGATCCTCGTTTTATACCGCCGGAACGATGACAAGCGCCTGTCGGGGATGATCTCCGGATCGCCCGGGATCATCACCGTGGTGTATGGGGAGCTCGCAGAGGCGAAAATTTGGATTGAAGGGTTTATTAAACAAAGTAAGAAGTCATAGGGCCTGTCGCCGACCCCCGGACTGAAGTCCGGGGGTATTCATAGGGTTTCATGATACGATATGACTAACCCCAGGCTTCAGCCTGGGGGCTAAACATCCTGATATGAAGAGACTTGATGCTATCCCGAGGGTTCCCATCGCCCCGCTCAACACCCCGGTGGAGCGGTGCATCCGACTTCAGGCCGCTGTTCCCGGCATGCCGGAAATCTGGGTGAAGCACGATGAATACATCGGTCCGCTGGTGTGGGGCAACAAGGTGCGGAAGCTCGAATACAGCTATGCCGAGGCGCTCCGGCAGGGAGCCGATACGGTGATCACCTGCGGCGGGTTGCAGTCGAACCATGCCCGCATCACGGCCATGACCGCCAAACGGTTCGGGTTCGAGGTGGTGCTGGTGCTCAACGGGGTGATCCCGGCCAAGCCAACAGCCAACCTGCTGATAAACTCGAAAATGGGGGTGAAGATCCATTATGTAGGGTCGCGCGAGGAGCGCACCACCCGGATGATCACGGTGCAGGAGGAACTTGAAAAGGCCGGCAAAAAGGTTTTTGTTATACCCCTCGGTGCCTCCGATGAGATTGGCTCCGTGGGGTTTGTGAAGGCCATGGAGGAGTTGCATGGCCAGGAAAAACAACTTGGTTTTGAATTCGACTATCTTTTCCATAGTAGTTCTTCAGGCGGCACCCAGGCCGGGCTCGAGGTGGGCAGGCGCCTGTTCAGAATGCATAAAAAGATCATCGGCGTGAGCGCTGACAATTCGGTGAAGGAGATCCGCCAGGAGATCATGGATGCGGCCGGGCCAATACGCAAGCGGCTTAAGATGAGGGAGAAAATCAATCCCGATGATCTGCTCGTTGAAACCGGCTTTATCGGTCCCGGTTACGGAGTTCCATCCGAAGAGTCACTGGAGGCCGACAAGATTTTCACCGAAACCGAAGGGATACTGCTCGACCAGACCTATACCGCCAAGGCTGCAGCCGCACTCATTTCCTATGCGCGGAAGGGCTATTTCAAGCCCACGGACAGGGTGCTTTTCTGGCATACGGGGGGGCTCATCAATATTTTTCAGTAAGTGATGAGGTGCGAAACGCTGAATTTTGAAGTCTGAAGGCCAATGGAGAGTTTTGAATGTTGAAGACAAGGGGTCAAGTGTCGCCCTGATTTTGTAATTTCAGAATTCAAAACTCTCCATTGGCCCTCCGACTTCAACTTTGAATCCATGAAAACTTCAGTATCTGTCGCCCTGTTTTTTTTGGCGATGGTCACGCCTGCCTGCAGGCAGCAAAGCCATTCCGACCGCCGGGTAATCGACCTGTCGGGGGTATGGGACAACCCTTTTGAGTCGAAACTCTCCGAAATCGCCACCGACCTTGAGTATATTCCGCTGGAAACCCGGCCGGAGTGCCTGCTGAAGGATGCCATGCAGATGAGGGCAACCGTTTTCCGCAATTGCATCATCGTGAATTCGGGCGGCATGAAGCTGTTCAACCGACAGGGTGGGTTTATCAGGAGCATCGGAACCGTCGGCAAGGGGCCGGGGGAGTATCTGCGGTCGGGCAGCTATTATCTGGATGAGACCACCGAAACGGTTTACATACTCGATTCGGACCAGCGGAAAGTGGTGGTTTATAAGTTGTCGGGAGAGTTTACGGGGTTTTTCCCGGTCGGTCCGGGTGCGCATGATATAACGGCCGATGGATCGGGAAACTTAGGAATCCTTTACCTGGGGTTCCGGGAAAACCCGAAGGACACAACCTCCCGGTTCGAATGGCTGACGCGGGATGGCGGGCATATCCGTACAATTCCACTTTATCCGGGCCGGGAACCCGACGGCGGAGAAACCTGGTCGATCGCAGCCCGGTTGCAGCGGACAGGCGGACAGGTAGTGTTCGCTGAGTGGCCTTTCGATACCGTCTATTCGCTGAGGGATGACAAAGTGTGGGAACCCCGGTGGATACTGCAGCCCGGAAAGGACCGCATCCCGAGGGAGGTGAGCCTTGAGCTCAGCAGGTGGTCGGCCGAACGGCATCAGTACCGGTCGGTTCTTTACAATTATGAATCGGAACGGTATGTTTTTTTTGATGGTGAGGATAAGGGTAAAATGGGACTGATCCTCTACGATAAGGCACTGGCCAAAAGCTTCTGGACCCCCGACGTCATGCTGCCTGACAGTTCAACATACGAGCTTATCACCAATGACCTTGACGGCGGCCTCAATACGTACTCCAACTGGTACAATTTGCTTAGGGACGAACAACTTACGATGCTGGTTTCCCCATCCGACCTCATTACCCGTTTCAACGATCCGGTTTCCGCCAACCGGGCCGGCCGGCCGGCGCTGAGGGAAAAGCTGGCTGAATTGGCGGGGAGGGTTCATGAGGATGGAAACCCCGTTCTTATGATAGTGAAATTGAAGGGGATGAATGCCAGATAGGAAGTATGAGATTCGAATGCCAGTTTTGAATTTTGAAGATCAGGATCAAAAGCCCGCCAGAGGCCCTTGGTTTTCAAATTCAAAATTCAAAACTGGATTTGGCCTTCCGACTTCAAAATTCAAGGTCTATTTAGTAACGATCTTATAATTCGAATACTTCACCGTCACGGTCGCCTTCTTCGGTATCGAATCGGGCTTCTGCAACCCTTTGGTCATGATTTCGTTCATGGCTTTTGAGGGGAAAGTCATGTTGTTGATATCGAAACTCACGGTGAGCAGGTCGGGAAGAGGCCGGTAGGTTGTGTTATAATCGAAATCGATGACATAGGAGCCCGACTTCCGGGTAAAGGTTTTCATTTTCATGATCCGGTTGTACTCGGGGTCGATCCAGAGCTGGGCGAGGATTACGTCGGAATCCTCGGCTTCGGGAATCACCTTCACCAGCCGGGTTTTGCGGTTGCGGATGATCTCCTCCCCCTGGGCGATGGCGGTGTATTTTGCTTTTAACAGCTGGAGGTAATCCATCTGAAGCCCTTTTTTCGGCAGCAGCGCCAGCCCGTCGGATTCGAAGGTGAATTTGTCGGGGCTCTCGAACTTCACCTTCATGGTGCGATCCTTGATGTTGATGAATTCCACATCCACTTTCACCAGTGCATCGGCCTCGAACCTGCTGATCTTGTCCATATTCTGTCCAACGGCCTTGAGGAGGGCCTCGGCATCCTGGGCCGGAAGCGGCTGAATAACGGCAAGAATTGGGATCAGGAGGAGTGTGCGGAGTATTTTCATGTTAGCTCAGGATGTCTTTTTTGCGGAAATAGAGAATGGTTACCGTAAGGAAACCGATGATGTATATCAACTGCACGGAGATTGCCCGGATGATTTCCTTCGACAGGGTTACTTCCGACTGGAAGAACAGCTGCCAGGAGGGCATGTAGGAGGTGAACAGGAACCGGTTCACCGGACCGAGCAGGGAAGCCCCGACGGTACTGATGATGGTGATGCCGATGATCATGGCTACGGTTCCGATTATGGGCCCGATGGAGTTATCGGCGAAGGCCGACAGGAGGAAGGAGAGGGCGGCAACTGTTGTCATGCTGAGGATTCCGTATGCATAGGCGCAGGCGAACCGCCACATCACGTCGTTTGCAGCGAACACGTTTACCTTGTTGGTAACCACCATCATGTCGCCTGGCCCGAAGAGGATGAGCCCGAGCCCGATACTTAGCAGGGCGAGCACGGCAACCAGCATAACGGCATACAGCCAGCCGGCGATGAACTTGGCCATTACCAGCCTAACCCGGCTTACAGGGCGGGTGAGGATGAGCCGGAAGGTCCCCGCGTTGGCTTCTCCGGCAAGCATATCGCCTGTCACCAGCGCAACAAGTATCGGAACGTGAATCCACAGGGTGTTGAGGATCACATAGGATACCAGATACTGGTTAATGATGTTGCCCTCGAAAATGAATTTGTCCTTGATGTTCGCGATGATGAGGCCCATCATCGTGTCGCCCTCGATAAGGATCCCGAATTCGAGCGCCAGGATGATGACGATCACCGCACCAAAACCGATATAGGTTCTGGGCTTGCTGAATATTTTATACAGCTCAATACTAATCAGCTTTCCCATCTTCGGTAATTTGTAGAAAGAATTCCTCCAGCGATCGCACCGGTTCCACGGCAAATATCTGTATTTTATTCTCAACCATGAAAACCGTGAGCTTTGGTATTTCTTCCTTGTTGATCTTGAAATAGATACGATCGGGTCCGGTTTTACTTATTCTGTTCTTCCATTCTGTTTCACCCAAAAGGGTGAGTGCGGCCTCCTGTTCGGCCACAACAAAACAAACCTGCCGGTCCTGGCTGTTCACAAGCTCTTGTACATACCCTTCCACGAGCGCCCTTCCGTTGTCGATGATGATCATCCGGTTGGCGATCTGCTCAATTTCAAAAAGGATATGGCTCGAAAGCAATATGGTAATGTTGTTGTCGCGGTTCAGTGATTTTACCAGCTCGCGAATCTCTTTCTGGCCTTGCGGGTCGAGACCGTTAGTCGGCTCATCCAGAATGATAAGGTCGGGATGGTGCAGCAGCGACTGTGCGATTCCGAGCCGCTGTTTCATGCCAAGCGAGTAGGTCCTTACCGGGCTGTTGGCCCGCTGCAGCAGCCCAACCTGTTCGAGCACCTCGTCGACGCGCTTGTTCAGACCGGCGATCCCGGAGAGTTTCCCGAGGATCTCCAGATTTTTCCGGGCCGAGAGGTAATTGTAGAAATCGGGTTTTTCAACCAGTGCCCCCAGCCGGCTGAGCGTTTTAAACCGGTCGGTTGCCAGGTCATGGCCAAACAGCCTGATCTGCCCTGATGTGGGGGTGATCAGCGACAACATCATCCGGATGGTGGTGCTCTTACCGGAGCCGTTGGGTCCAAGGAATCCGTAGATGTCGCCCGGCAGCACCGTCATCGACAGTTTGTCGACAGCCGTGATCTGCCCGTATTGCTTGCAGAGGTCTTTTATTTCGATGTAAGGTTCCATAGGCGAAGGGTATCGGGTTTCGGGTATCGGGTATCGGGTATCGGGTATCGGGTTTCGGGTATCGGGTTTCGGGTTTCGGGTATCGGGTTTCGGGTATCGGGTATTGGGTATTGGGTATCAGGTATTGGGTATCGGGTATTGGGTATAGGGTATCGGGTATCGGGTTTCAGGTATCGGGCATTAGGTTTCAGGTTTCAGGGTTCAGGTTTCATAGAGCGCCTGAAACCCGATACCTGATACCCTATACCTGATACCCTATACCTCATTCAGTTACGGCAAATTCATAATTTCCGGAGCCAACTTCAAAAACGGCATATTCCTTATCCATCCTGAGAAATTTTATGTCCTCCGAATTGGCAGCAGGCCGGCCTCCTTCAGTAATTCTATCCCTGTCGGCAGCTTTTACGAAAACCTCGGCCGAAGTGTTCGCCGGCACGGCCACTTTCATGATGAAAGTTCCATTATCCTTTTTCCATTCCGACCGGATCATGCCGTACAGCGACTGGTGCTCTGCCCTGGCCCAGGTTATTCCGCCGCCGGGCACCGGCCTGATAGTAAAGCGCTTGTATGCAGGCACCAATGCATCTTCCTGAATGCCGGCCACCTGGTTGTATATCCAGTTCCCAATGGCACCGTATGCGTAATGGTTAAAGGAGTTCATTCCTGCATCCTGGAAACTACCGTCGGGCTTGATGCCGTCCCAGCGCTCCCAGATGGTGGTGGCCCCCTTGGTTACGGGATAAAGGTAACCCGGGTAATCCTTGCGCATCAGCAGCATGTAGGCAAGATCGTCATACCCGAAGGCGGAGAGGGTGGGGTTCACGAACGATGACCCGATGAAGCCGGCTGTGATGTGGCCAAACGATTTCACATCCCGCGCAAAACGTGAGGCGGCACTGTCGCGGAGGGCTTCCGGCATCAGGCCGAAGGCCAGCGAGATAACATATGCAGTTTGGGTATTTGAGGAGAGTCGTCCGTTGGGAGTAATGAATTCTTTCTGATAGGCTGTTTTTATTTTCTGATATAAAGTGCTGTAATAGGATGCATCTGCCGTTTTTCCGAGAACCGCCGCAGCTTCGCTGACAAGCTTTGTCGACCAGGCGAAATAGGCCGTGGCAATCAGGTCCTTGTCGGTAGTTGCCCCGGGGTAGTCGGAATTGGTGGTTGCAAAAGCAAGCCAGTCGCCGAAGTGGGTCCCGTTGTTCCAGAGCAGGCTGCTGCCCGAACTCACCCGCATGTATTCAACCCAGCGGGTCATGTTGGTGTATTGGTTCTCCAGGATGCGGGTGTCGCCATATTGCCGGTAGAGGGTCCAGGGCACGATCACGCATGCGTCGGCCCACCCGGCCGAACCGCCGTCCTTAAGGATGTCGGGGATTACATGCGGGCTTCTTCCATCCGGTAGCTGATCAAAGGCCATATCTTTCAGCCATTTGGTATAGAAGGTGGCGGCATCCCGGTTGTAGCATGCCGTAGGTGCGAACACCTGGGCATCGCCGGTCCAGCCGAGGCGCTCATCGCGCTGCGGGCAGTCGGTTGGCACATCCACGAAGTTGCCCATCAGGCCCCACTGAATGTTGTGCTGCAACTGGTTTACCATCGGGTCGGAACAGGCAAACTCGCCGGCAGGGTCCATGTCGGAGGTAACAACTATACCGGTAATATCCTCAACAGCAGGAAATTTCGGAAACCCGGATAGTTTCGCAAACCGGAATCCCTGAAAGGTGAAGCGGGGCTCATAAATCTCCTCCCCGCCACCTTTAAGGGTATATTCAATCTCCTGCTTTGCCCGCCTCAGGTTTGCGTAATACATATTGCCTGTTTTGTCGAGAACTTCGGCATGGCGGAGTGCTATTTTTCTGCCCTTTTCGCCGGCAACACGGATCTGGATCCACCCCACCATGTTCTGCCCCATGTCGGCGATGGTGTCACCGTTCGGAGCGGTAAAGATTTTTATGGGGGTAAGCTCGGCCACCCGTCTTACCGGAGGACCGCTTTGAGCGGCAAGATTCTCCTTCGGGTGTGCCACAACGGCAACCGGCCTCCAGCCCAGGTCGCTGAAACCGGGCTTGCTCCAGCCGGGAACTTCAAGGCGGGCATCGTATTTTTCACCGTGATAGATTTCCGAGTAGAGGATCGGGCCGGTTTTAAATTTCCAGGTTTTATCGGTAACAACAGTGGCTTTCCCGCTACCGCTATACTCCACTTCGAGTTGCGCAATCAGTCCGAGCCGTTTTCCATAAAGGTTGCTCTGGCCGCTCCAGCCGAGGTCGCCCCGGTACCACCCGTTGCCAAGGGTTACCCCAATGGCATTATCTCCCGGCTTCAGGAGTTTGGTGAGGTCGTATGTCTGGTATTGCAGATGATTGGCGTAGCTCGTCCAACCGGGCGTTAACAGGCGGCCGTCGGGCTTTTTTCCGTTGATCTCGAGTTCGTAAAGCCCATGCGCTGTAATATATAGCCTGGCTGATTTAACGTTTTTCTTGAGGTTAAATGTCTTCCGGATCATCGGGCAGGGCTCGTTGGCCTTGGCATCCGGTTTCATATCCGGTTCGATCCATGCAGCTTTCCAGTCAGTGGGTTTCAGCAGCCCCATCTCCCAGTACCCTTCCACTGCCCAATCGGTGATGTGGTTGTGGTTGTCCCAGATCCTCACCGTCCAGTAGTAGCGCGCACAGGCCTCCGGTGCCGGACCGGCATAAACGATCTGGTTGCTTGCTGCCGACAAAACTTTCTTGCTGGTCCACACCAGATGATCGCCGCTGCGAAGTTTTTCCGGTTTCAGGGCTACCCTGATTTCGTAGGCGGTTTGAAGTGTGCCATTAACATTGGCCTTAATCTCCCAGCTCATACGGGGTTTCGCGACATCGATACCTACCGGGTTTTCCTGGTATTCGGTCCGCAGACGCACCACTTCGATGAATGGCCGCGGGGTTTGGGCCGACAGGAGAAGGCCGGCAAAGGCCGGCATTAAAAGGAGCAATTTCTTTAAACGGAAAGTCATGCGGATAAATAATAATCTGGTAAAGTAAACGAATTGTTAGCAAAGTCACACCGTTTGAAGACAGGAGACGTCAGACATGAGACAGGAGACGGAAGACATGAGACGTGAGACGGGGAGACATGAGACGTGAGACGGGGAGACTGTAAGACCGAAAGACTTTAAGAACGGTTTGCTTGGGTACATATTTCAATGCGGAAGGATAAAAATATTTTCAATGCGGTCACCGGTCATAGGTGAAGGAGACGCATTTATGCGTCTCTACATCGCATCACGCGTCACGCGTCACGCATCACGATTCTTCCGCGTCACGCATCACGATTCTTCCGCGTCACGCTTCACGTGTCACGATCCTATTGGCAGATGCGGCCACACCAGCGGTGGAGCCGCCAGCCAATCCGCCACGGCATCGGGCCCGGGACCCTCGTTCCACAGGGCAAGCCTGATCTCGTGAACCCCCTGATCCATGTATCGGTGGGTGCGGCCATTATCAAGATTATACCCTTGCTCATGGCAGTATGCCGCGCTGCGGAGCACGGAGAGGCGGACTTCGGTGCCGTCGAAGTCGAAGCCGTGGAGGCCGTTGTGGGCGATAAAGAGACGTGACGCGTGACGCGTGACGCGTGACACGGAAGAATCGTGACGCGTGACGCGTGATGCGTGACGCGACGTAGAGACGCATACTTTCGTCTCCTGTCTCGCGTCTTCCGTCTCCTGTCTCACGTCTTCCGTCTCCTGTCTCATGTCTTCTTCACGCAGCTCCATCCACGTTCCGTGCACATACTCCTGCCCGTCGGGCGGGAAAAGCTCGCTTCCACCAGGAATCTGGGCGGTGAGGCGGCAGCCGGGGGCCGGGGCCGGGATGGCCAGCTTAAGGCGGAGACGTTCTTCGTTCCAGTGGACGCGGATTTTGTATTCGGTAACGGGCCAGTCGGAATAAATAATCTTGTGGACGATGATTTTGCTTTGATGCCAGGTGAGCACTGATTCCAGGATATTTCGCACCGGGCCCGATTCGATGAGGTGTTCAGCGGCTTCTGTTTCGAATCGGCCAGCGGTTTCGCGCCAGGAAAAGGTGTTGGTGCCCCAGGAATCGGCCGTGTCGTGAAGGACCAGAAAGGAGACCTCCCCAATCGCGTGGTGGACCTCCCCAATCG
>CAYWHP010000067.1:0-25041 GCA_964457845.1 uncultured Porphyromonadaceae bacterium
ATTGGCACCTGGGTGCAGGGGGGAAGGCGTGGGTTTTTGCGGATGAGGTGACGGTGAGATAATCGTGACACGTGACGCGTGACGCGGGGGATTCGTGACACGTGACGCGTGACGCGTGACGCGATGTAGAGACGCATATTTGCGTCTCTCCTTCCCCAACCGGTACACTTTAAACGGGGATTTGTTCAACTTTAAGGTTAAACAGCCGTTTAAGCAGGGTACAATCCAATTGAGATGGAAAACAAATTCATTCAGGACCGCGGAATGTTCAGGGCCCATGTGCTCGGACTTGTGCCGCGAAAAAGCGAGGTTCACCGGTTTGCCGATGAGCTGAGCGAATATCTCTTCCCGGTGCTGGCAGAGGATTCAACCCCCTGTGAAGAGTCGTGCCTCAGCGGGATCCTGATCCGGCTCGAGCAGATCCTGAACAGCTATGAAAACAAACTGCCCGAAGTTACGGAGACAGTTCTGGCCTTCCGGCAGCTGCTCCCCGACATTTATAAGTCACTTGTAAGCGATGCAACGGCCATTTGCGAGGGAGATCCGGCTGCCGGGTCCATCGAGGAGGTGATCATCAGTTATCCGGGGTTCTATGCCATCATGAACTACCGCATCGCCCATGCACTGGCGGGATTGTCGGTTCCGCTGATACCAAGGATGGTCACCGAATACGCCCACGGCAAGACAGGCATCGATATCAACCCCGGGGCAACCATCGGAAAGTCGTTCTGCATCGACCATGGCACCGGTGTGGTGATCGGGGAAACCACCGTAATCGGAAATTCGGTAAAAATCTACCAGGGGGTAACCCTGGGGGCGCTCAGCGTGACCAAAGAGGCTGCCGGCAGCAAACGCCACCCCACCATCGGCGATCATGTCACCCTATATGCCGGCTCCACCATCCTCGGTGGCACCACCGAGATCGGTCACCATTCGGTAGTTGGCGGCAACGTTTGGCTCACCCATTCCGTGGAGCCCTATTCACTTGTGATCAACCAGGATAAAGTGCGGTTAATCGATAAAACGCTGGACATGAGTGATATCCTGAATTATGTTATCTGAATAAAAATTTAAGAAGATAAAAATGAAAGCACAAAACGTTCTTGAACTGATCGGCGGCACACCCGTCGTCAGGATCAACAAGCTGTTCGACCCCAGCCTCGAGGTATGGGTGAAACTTGAAAAGCAGAACCCCGGCGGCAGCATCAAGGACCGCATCGCCCTGGCGATGATCGAGGATGCAGAAGCCAAAGGACTGCTTAACAAGGAGACCATCATCATCGAGCCAACTTCGGGCAATACCGGTATCGGCCTGGCGCTGGTGGCCGCCATCAAGGGGTACCGCCTCATCCTGGTGATGCCCGAATCCATGTCGGTGGAACGCCGGAAGCTGATGATCGCCTACGGCGCCGAGATCGACCTTACCCCGCGCGAAAAGGGCATGAAGGGCGCCATCGAGCGCGCCGAGATGCTCCTAAAGGAATACCATGCCTGGATGCCCATGCAGTTTAACAATCCGGCCAACCCCGAGATCCACTTCCGCGCAACAGCCGGCGAAGTGGTGGCCGATTTCCCGGAAGGCCTCGACTATCTGATCACGGGTGTCGGAACCGGCGGGCACTTCACGGGCGTTTCAAAAGTTCTGAAAAACAAGTGGCCCTATCTTAAGTCGTTTGCCGTTGAGCCGGAAGCATCGCCGGTCATCAGCGGAGGAGTTCCCGGGCCACACCCCATTCAGGGAATCGGTGCCGGGTTCGTCCCGAAAAACCTCGACGTGAGCCTGGTCGACCGGGTGATCCAGGTCTCCCGTGACGAAGCATTCGAATATGCCCGCGAAGCCGCCAAAAAAGAGGGGCTCTTCGTCGGAATCTCATCGGGAGCCTCACTGGCCGCCATAGCCAAAGTGCAGGGCGAACTTCACGGGAAGCGAGTGCTCACTTTCGCGTATGACACGGGTGAAAGGTATTTGTCGGTGGAAGGGCTTTTTTAGTAACTTTAGACTTTAAGACTGAGAGACTTGAAGACTTGAAGACTTGAAGACTTGAAGACTTGAAGACTGTAAGACTATAAGACTTGAAGACTGTAAGACGGCACACCTTGAAACTTAGAAGCATCCGGCTGCTGATCATTTTCCTGATCTGCGGTGATCTGGCGATCGGCCAAAACAAGATGATCGTGTTTCAGTCCGATTTCGGGCTGAAGGATGGTGCCGTTGCGGTGATGAAGGGTGTGGCGCTCGGCGTTTCGGATGATCTGAAACTATTCGACCTCACCCACGAGATTCCGCCATTCAATATCTGGGAGGCAGCAGTACGGCTGCAGCAGACGGTTCCCTGGTGGCCGGAGGGCACTGTTTTTGTTTCGGTGGTTGACCCGGGTGTGGGAACCGACCGTGCACCGGTGGTGGCAAAAACGAAAACGGGGCAGTACATCGTGACACCCGACAACGGAACACTCACCCTGATAGCCGAAAACCCCGGGATCGTATCGGTACGAAAAATCAACGAACTCACCAACCGGCTGCAGGGCTCACGCGGTTCCTATACCTTTGAAGGGCGCGATGTTTTTGCCTACACAGCGGCACGGCTTGCATCCGGTGTCATCAGTTATGAAGAGGTTGGGGCGATCAAACTCCTTCCGGCACAGAAACTTGCTTACCGCGAAGCCGAATATGCCGACCGGAAGCTGAAGGGAATCGTCTACATCCTCGACCGCGAGTATGGGAATGTATGGACCAATATCACCGAAAAGCTTTTCCGGCGGCTCGGGCCCCACTATGGTGACCTGGTCATCCTGAAAGTGTCGCGCGAAGGCCGTGTGGTTTTCGAGGGGGAGATGCCTTACTGCAAAACTTTCGGCGATGTTGAGGCAGGCTTGCCGCTGGCCTACATCAACAGCCTGGAGCAATTGTCGTTCGCCCTCAACCGGGGGGATTTTGCCGGCACCCATGGAATCGAAAGCGGGGTTGAGTGGGAGGTGGAGGTTACGATAAGGGAAGAATAACCGCTGTCAGCTCGGGTAAGGGTAGCGGTCCCCGCCTTCGCGGGGATGACAAAGAAGCGCCTTCGCGGGGATGACAAAGAAGCGCCTTCGCGGGGATGACAAAGAAGCGCTTTCGGGGATGACAGCCCACAATTGCAAATTTTTTCGCGTCACGCGTCACGTGTCACGCGTCACGATAAATATCAAACCAATGGAAGACAAACTCTACACAGCCTACACAGGCAGCGAAATCGAAATCCTTCTCCTGAAAGCCGAACTGGAGGAATACGGAATCTCCGGCATGGTGCGCGATCGGCACGCCTCGGGCATCGTGGCCGGATTTTACGGCGGGTCTCCTTCCTCGGTCGAACTGCTTCTTGAGGAATCCGACCGGTTGAAAGCGGAGCCTTTGATTGCGGAGTTTCTTGCGAACAAAAGGGACGAGCTGACAGGAGACGGCAGTCTTTAAGACCAGAAGACCAGAAGACCAGAAGACTTTAAGACTGCCAAATGCTAATCTTATAGTCTCTCAGTCTTACAGTCTTATAGTCTTTAGTCTCACGTCTCACGTCTTCTCTCTTCCCTCTCAGTCGTCCTTGACACAGCGGACGGAGAACCCGGGTTTTTGGTTAAAACCGGGAGCATACGCATAATCGCTGTCAAAGATCAGTTGCACATACAGGTACCATTGGCTGTTGATGGAAGAGGTCCAGAAACAGGCCTGGTCACGGACTCCTTCAAACTTGCCTGCAGAAGACACCCGCCCGGCCGGCAGGGCGGAGAACTTGCTGCTGTTGTCGCCATTGCCCTGGTTCGTCCAGCCCGAATTGTATTTCAATTTCTTGCCGGCATCCTTTCCGAGAGCATTCAGGAGATAGGTCCACGCACCATGGTAACCGGGCAGATGCCACCCGGGCGGGCAGGCCGTCTGGGCTGCCTGCCAGTTGTACAGAACCCCGTAATTCACATAATTAGGGTTATCACGGGCAGCAGCGGTATCGGTACCGGAATAATCATAAACATAATATCGGGCTTCATCTTCCGACAGCTTGTCCGGTGCATTTACTGCCGGCAGCCAGGCCAGGTTCTCTGCCATCCATGTGTTGCTTCCAATAATCCGCCAGCTGTAGACATGGTTGTCACGGCTGTCGGTGAAAGTGCCGTGCAGCAGCGTTTTGTCCATCACCAGATCGATTTGTGACTCGGTCTCACTGAAATTCATGTACTTAACAAGATCTGCCCAGCTATAGTCATCGGTAGGTTCCTTCCAAACCACCAGTGTCCTGTTGCCGTGCGGAATGTACCAGAGCCGGTAAAAGCCGGTCGCACTGGTCACCGCCTTCAGCTTGCTTTCGGTACCATCGGTGTTGAGCACCATAACGGAGGCCCCCTCAACAGGCTGCCCATCCTGATCGGTGATTATCCCCGATGCCTTGGTGGAATACTTGATCGAATTCAACGTAAATGGCAGGAACAGCGTGTCATTCGACAATACTTTAATGGCCTGCGTGAAGGTGGTATAATCGGCCTTTCCTGCCGTCATCACATAATTGCCAACGGCAATGCCATCAAGAAAGAAATAGCCGTTTTCATCTGTTTTCCCGCTTCTGTCGCCAATGGTAACCGTAACTTCGGCAATGGGCAGATTAAAGTTGGTGAAGTTCACCATGCCCGCCGCACAACCCAGATCCGGTTCACCCAGCGTAACGGGGAAATCCTTTGTGGCACCCTCCTCGGCATCCGACACCTGCACCGTTACCACAATGGTTTTTCCTGCTCCGTTGACCGGTGATCTCCACTGCACCTCCTTCAGTCCGGTTTCGGTGGTAAAGGTGCCTTCCGCTGCCGACCACTGGTATGTGAGCGGATCGCCATCCTCATCGGCGGCATTCACTTTCAGCGTAAACAGTGTTCCCGCACTCCGGGTTTCGGGCTTGCACTCAATGGAGCTGATGACGGGTGCGTGGTTGCGGGCGCAGGCTGAAAACAAAAGCAATACCAGCGCACAAAAGAGCATATGAATTGCCCCTGGCTTTAGCCAGGGGGTTAGATTGGCAATCTGATTGTTAGTGCCTTCAGGCGAATTTTTCATACTGAGCTCAAATTTATCAATCTAAAATTGGCCTTAAGGCCATAATCCATTGATTATCATTATGATCCACTAGCTAAAGCTAGTGGCAATTCATAGTGTACCTTCTGATCGGAAATGGATTCATTCATTTTGTTCCACCCCCAAATTGTTAATCATCCTTCAAACATCTGATGTAAAAATAGCCATCTGAATTGCCCCATCGGAGATCGACTTCATCGGAAATGCGCAGCAAACCCATATAAAACTGGGCCTGGTATTCACTCTGGAAGGGCCGCATGGTTAACGAAAGGTATTTCACCTCATCGTAAAGGCCGGAATAGTTATACCTGGCGACCTTCCCTCCAAGCGTGTAATCCCAGGAAATATACCCCGAGCCGGTAAACCGTGCATTGAAACCGCTGCTGCCGCCCACCAGAACCGCCACACGACCGCCGGTTTCCGGAACATGTTTGCCGAACGCTTCCCAATCCTGCCGCGTCGGCAGCCGCCAGCCATCGGGACAGATGTTCTGGCCGGAATTGGTGTAATCAACCGCCCGTGCACCCTGATAGAGCGCACCGTAGAGGTTGCACATCCCTTCGGTCTCCTTGTAGCATTTCTGCAGCATCGGGATATCCATCTTCGGGTTGGTGCGGTAATCGAGATTGTCCGACATCCACCACTGCGAGCCGATCTTCACGGTGCCATAAAACTTCCCGTCGCGCCGGTCGATAAACCAGCCGGTCTCCACGGCATACGGCGAAACAAGCACCCGCTGGTAGCCACGGGCCGATATCCCCCCCTCATCCGTTGCCTCCAGCACCACCCGGTACTCACCGGGCACGGGAAACTGATGGTACACCACCTTATCGTATGACCAGTCGGTATCCCAGTTGCCGTCGCCCTCGAAATCCCAGCGCACCAGCATCTGCGACGGCGCTGTCACATCATCGGTGGAGGGCCACGAACTCAGGTAAAAGTTGGTGGTTACGTTGCCATACGGTGTGCCCACCTGGATTTTCGGCACAGGCGGCCGGTTCTCCTTTATCACATAAAACTCCTTGGTGATGCTGTTCGACAGCCCATACTGGTCGGTTGCCGTGAGCGTAACCTGCTGCATGCCCGATGCCCGGAAAAGGTGCTCAAACACCGGCTCCTCAAACGGTCCGTACACCACCTCCGATTTTATATCCCATTCATAGGTAAAAACCCGGGCCGAATCGGTTTCGTGCCGCGTGGCCGATGCATCCAGCAAAAAAGTGTCCTTCACCGTCGCTTCGGCCGGCAGCCAAGAAAAATCGGGCCGTATGGCATCTTCGTGCATGTCCACGATAAGGGTCTTCACCTCGCTGGCCACCCGTTTTGTGGGGTCCATCACGCTGAGCCGCACGTTGTAATTGAGTGCTTTCTTAAACTGATAAACCGTTTTCGGATCGGATGAATAATCGGTCTCCCACCGCCCGTCGTCATCGAAATCCCACCGGAACTTCAGCGTGGCCAGCGAATCCTCGTCATCGCGCGTGGCCCCTGCATCGAAAGTGAACTTATTCAGGTAGTTGCCAACCGGCGGATCAATTGTAAAAGCCGCATGCGGCGCCGAATAGCCCTGCGCAATGGCTATTTTTTTTTTTAAAAAGATACGCTGCCCGTCCTCCGTGAGAATTTCTGCCCTTATAACGTGATCTCCCTTTTTATAAAAGCGGTACGGGATGGCGGGATCGGAGCTGAAAGGCTGATCCCACGTTGAATCCCCGTCGAGGTCCCACCGCACATAAAACTCCTCCTGACCGCTGGGCAGGTTCGCCACGGCCACCCGGAAATCAAAGGTCTGGGTGGTGAGGCCGCTGTCGGGCTTCGCCGCCAGGCTCACCTCCGGTTTCCAGCCGAAAGGATCCTTTCGGCAGGTTGTCAGCAGGATAGCGCCTGCGGCGAGCAACAAAAACAGTACCGGTTGACGGAATGTTTTCATCACTGGAAGTTGAGTTTACGACTAAACACCTTCCCAGCCTCCACATCCACCCATCCGCTGGTCCACCAAATGCTGAGCTGACCGCCGGGAAAACCGCCATAGAGGCATGAATCGCCGCCGCAGGTGCAGGTGACTCCGGCCTGGTAAAAATAGCGCCCCGGCAACAGGGTAAAACTGTACAGCTGCTTGTAATCTGATACGTTGGCCGCGTTGCAGAACGCCTTCCGGTAGAGGCTGTCGAGCGACCGCGACAGGCTCAGGTCGACCCGGTGGACCTTTCCGTCGGGCAGCTTAACTGCCGGCAATACGAAATCGAACTCAACCCGTCCGTGGGTAGCATCGGCGATTTCGGTCCCGGGATCGATGACCGGCTCATCCGGGTTGCACGAAACCGAGAACAGGAGCAGGATGAGCGTGACGATTCTGAATGTTTTCATGTTAGTTGCCCTGACTGTCTTTAAAACCGAGTGACCGTGTGATTTCACCATGCGCAAGCATATCAACGGTGACATTGGAGAGCGCCAGGTTCGGGACCCGGATCACAACCCTCGAAGAGAATACCCCCAGCCCGTTCCGCACATTGGAATACTCGGCGAGGTTGGTAAAATTGGACCCGGTTTCGGTGGACGAACGAAAGAGGAACCCCAGGTCGGTGCCGCCGGATATCATGATAAATTCAACGGAGATCACGGTCCTCGCAACCCCCGGGATCACAGGAATTACTGCGGCCATAGCGGAAAAAAATGACTGTCCGCCCATACTGGCCTCGATCATCTCATCCTCCTTCTGGTTGAAGAGACCCCCGTTGGAATAATCGGCGTTGTGGAATTCCCATCCGGTAGACGAGGAGTCGCGGTAATGGACCCGGAAGGTCATCTGGTAAACACCGGTATTCTCGCCGGGAAACCAGCGGATGACATAGGGCTGGCCCGGCTCGAAATTGATTTTCCGCACCGAGAGGGGCAGGGGGTCAGCGATCTGCGGGATTCCGTGCAGGCTGCAAACGGCTGAGGCCATCTTATTAAGATCGGGAAAGTAAGCGTAGAGATGGTACATCCTGCCCGGCAGCGGCCGGAATGCAGCTGTATAGATGCGAAGCCCCGCAACAGGGAAAAATCCTGAATCTTTAGGGATCGCGTTATCAGGCTCAAACCGCCAGGTATTGCTGCGAACGCCATCGGTATACTCCTCCATATAAATCTCATGGGGGATGTTCCAAACGGTGGAATCTGCCAGCGGCGGTACGGTGGCGATCCCCTCGCCCGCCTGGTACGACCGGCCGATGCGCAGGTATTGGATTGAGTCGGCAGGGTTGAGCAGGCAGTAAACGATGGGCGTGGGTGTACTGTCGGTGTAAAGATCAACCTCCTCGGTGCAGGCGTTCAGCAGGAGCATGGCAGCGAACAGGAGCCCTGCCGGCAGCCGGAGAGCCGGCCTTCTCCCCATTCTGAAAATCGCGATAAACCGCAGTGCGGGCATAACAAAAACGTATTTGTTGCGGGGGATTGATTCAAAGGTAGCATGAATTCCCCTGTATTGTTCGCTTCCGGCAGCATTTTTATTCATCCCTGATGCATCTGGCGTAATAGTAATCATCGAGGCTTCCCCAAAGGAGGTTGATCCCGTCATAATTGTCCTGTATCCCGAAATAGAGGGCGGCTTGCATGCGCTCGAAAAAGGGACGGATGTCCTGCGAAATGAAGCGGACCTCGTGCCCCTTTTGTTTGAAGACATAAACCGTATCGTAGATATCATAAGGATAAACCAGCCTGCGCTTGAACCAGAACGAAGCATATCCCGCCATCCGGGCGTTGAAACCGGTACTGCCGCCCGGCATCAGGGCTGCGCGGCTGTTCCCGGCCGGAACAGTCGCCGCAAGCCGGTCCCAGTCGCCTTTCACCGGCACGCGCCAGCCTTCCGGGCATATATTCTGCCCGCTCCGGTTGTAGCCGTCGTACCGCTCGGTCTGGTACAGGGCACCATACAGGTCGCAGAGCTCAGCCATTTCGTTCATGCACTGCTGCAGCATCGGGATATCCATCTTGGGGTTGGTGCGGTAGTCGAGGTTATCCGACATCCACCACTGGTTGCCGATCTTCACCGTTCCGTAATACTTGCCGTCGCGCGGGTCGCGGATCCAGCCGGTTTCGTTTTCGTACGCGGAAACCTGTATGCGCGTGGAGCCGGTGGCCTGTTCCCCGCCCTCGTCTTCGGCCTGCAGGGTCACCTTGTAGTCGCCCGGAACAGGGAACTGGTGGTAAACCACCTTCTCATACGACCAGCCGGTATCCCAGGTGCCGTCGCCCTCGAAATCCCAGCGAACCAGAAGCTTCGAGGGCGGGGTAACGTCATCGAGGGAAGGCCAGGAGCTCAGGTAGAACTGCGAGGTTATGTTGCCGTAGTGGGTGGATGCCAGGATGGCCGGTTCGGGCGGCTTGTTCTCCTTAATCACATAGATCTCTTTTGTGGTGCTGTTTGAAAGGCCCAGCTGATCGGTGGCCGTGAGGGTGACTTCTTTCCACCCGTACGACCGGAACACATGCCTGAAAAGCGGATCTTCGAAGGGGCCGTACGTCACCTCATCCCGGACATCCCACGTGTAAGTGAAAATCCGGGAGGAGTCGGTTTCGTGGCGGGTAGCCGAGGCGTCCAGCAGGAAGGTGTCCTTCACCGTTGCATCGGCGGGCGACCAGCCAAATTCGGGCCGGATGTCCCCGTCATGCAGGTTTACCACGATCTGTTTCACCACGGATGCCATCCGCTGGGTGGGATCGGTCACGGCCAGCCTGACGGTATAAAGTCCGGGTTTCGGAAACCGGTGGATGACAGCGGGATCAGAGCCGGAAGGGGTATCCCACCGGCCGTCGTCGTCGAAATCCCACTTATACAGGAGTGTAGAGGAAGGTTCCTCGTCATCGAAGGTGGCGCGGGCGTCGAGAATGAAATCCGTGAGGTAATTCCCCTCGGGCGGTGTAACGGAGAACGAGGCGTGCGGGGCCGAGTAGCCCTGGTCAACCCGGATGATTTTTTGGAGTTGGAGCCGCTGACCGTCCTCGGTGAGGATTTCTGCCTTAATGGTATGGGTCCCCTTCAGGTAGAAGCGGTGGCTGAGGGTTGGCATGGCGGAGAACTTGCCATCCCAGGCGGAATCCCCGTCCATGTTCCAGCGCACGTAAAACTCCTGCTGGCCCATCGGGAGGTTTGGAATTTCGATGTTGAAATCGAACACCTGCGTGGTGAGGCCGCTGTCGGGTTTAAGGGTGAGCACCGGCTCGGGTTTCCAGGCTGTGTGATCTTTGGTGCAGGTTGAAAGGCAGCATAATGCGGACATTGCCAGCACCGTGAGGCCTGTGTGGAGGTATTTCCGGTAAAAAAGGAGAAAAGCCCGTGCTGCGGTCGGAGCCATTGTCGAAATAAGTTATGCTGGGGGCACGTTTAAAGATAAGAATAACATAAACACCTTCGGTGAATTCGTTGTTATATTTAAAAACTAAATAGCGATTATGCTACAAACAATTATCGGATCGGGCGGGGGCATCGGGACGCCGCTCGCCAAAGAACTTGCGAAATACACCAAACGCGTGAGGCTGGTGAGCCGGAACCCGAAAAAGGTGAACGAAACCGATGAGCTGTGGCCCATGGACCTGAACGATTTCAGCCAGATCGACCAGGCCGTTGAGGGAAGCGACGTGGTGTACATCACCGTGGGATTCCCTTACAGCTTCAAGGTATGGCAGCGCACCTGGCCGCCGTTCACACAGGCGGTGATCGATGCGTGCATCCGGCACAAGGCAAAGCTGGTGTTTTTCGACAATGTATACCTGTATGCGGTTTCAGAGATACCGCACATGACCGAAGAATCGGCCATCGGGCCAGTGAGCGGCAAGGGCAAGGTGCGGAAAGAGCTGCACGACATGATCTTCCGCGAGGTGAAGGGTGGTCGGCTCGAAGCACTGACGGTACGGGCAGCCGACTTTTACGGTCCCGATAACAACAACAGCGCCATGAAAATGATGGTGATCGACCGGTTCAGTCAGGGTAAGGGGGCGCAGGTATTCGGCAACAAGGAGTGCATTCACACCTTCACCTTTACGCCGGATGCGGCAAAAGCCACGGCGCTGCTCGGGAATACACCCGATGCATACAACCAGGTGTGGCACGCGCCTACCACATCCGAAAAACTCACCACAAAACAGTGGATCGAACTGATTGCCAAACAGATGGGCGTTGAAGCCAAAATGCAGGCCGTTCCCACCCTGATGGTTCGGATGCTCGGTTTGTTCGTGCCGATCATGAAAGAGTTCCCCGAAATGATGTACCAGTTTGATCGGGATTATGTGCTCGACAGCAGCAAGTTCGAGAAGCGTTTCGGTTTCGGCGCCACCCCGCCCGCCGAAGGAATCCGGATCACGCTGGAGAGCCTTAAAAAATAGTTCCGATGGGTCGCAAAGCCATACTTTACATCGCCGCCAGCCTTGATGGGTACATTGCCGCGCCCGGTGACGACCTCAGCTTCCTTTCGATGGCCGGCGAAGGTGAAGAATACGGATATGAGGAGTTCATGAAAGGGATCGGCACTATCGTGATGGGCCGGAAAACCTGGGATTGGGTGATGACACAGGTGCCGGAGTGGCCGCACGGCGATGTGGAGACGATCGTGGTCACCCGCACGGCCCGGGAAGGTTCGGGCAACCTTCACTATTACGCCGGCGATCCTCGAACGCTGGTGCGTGAGTTGAAGGCCATGGCAGGGAAAGACATCTTCATCAACGGAGGGGCCGAGATTGTTAATGAACTCCTGAAAGAATCCCTTATTGATGAGTTCATCCTCTTTGTGTTCCCGGTACTCCTCGGAAACGGGGTACGGCTCTGGCAGGACGGAAGGCCGGAAGGACGGTTGAAAATGATCGACCACCGCACATGGCCGGGCGGAGTTGTAAAGCTCCACTATCGAAAATCACCCTAAAGATTGATGGTGTAGGTGTACGTGGTGTCCTCCTTCGGTTTTTCGGGAGCAGGAGAAGAGGCGGGAAGGTCAGGCGGTGAGGAGGTTATCGAATAAGTAATCGTCATGGAAAGTTTTGGTTGCGGAGCCTCTTCGGGTACCACCGTAACTGCCGGGCCAACCTTGGTTTGGTGGAAGTGGATGGTGGTTTTGGTATGGACCGTTACCCGCTTGCCCCTGTTCGTAACCCTTTCGTAGCGGAGCAGGCTGATCACCCGGATGGCTTCCTCATCGCAGCCAAACCCCAAGCCTTTGATAATATGAGCGTTGCGAACAATGCCATTGTCTGTGATATCGTATCCAACAATGACAGTACCCTGAACTTTAGCTTCTTCGGCCTCTTTGGGCACTTTCAGGTTTTTCGCCATAAAATCCTGAAAAGCCTTCTTCCCGCCCGGGAATTTCGGCATTCTGAGGGTCTCGAATTTCTTTCTGGGGTTGGTCATGGATACAAAACTATGAACTATTTGTCCAAAAATTTGGATTATTCACGGGCGCACCTATTTTTGTACCCGCTAATCAAAAAATATGAGCAGCAAGTTACTGAATAAAAACCTGGCTAATTGGTGCTGGCGTACCCCTTCGGGGTGGCGGTAGGCAGCGATGCAGGTTTGTACTCAGTTCAAAGCGGGCATGTTGTTTACCAACATGCCCGCTTTGCATTTGATAACCATTTAAATTAACCGATATGACCAAAGTTCGCAGAATTATCCTGACAGAAGACGAGATGCCGAGGCAATGGTACAACCTTGCCGCCGATGTGAAATGCCCGCCGTTCATGAGTCCGGCCGGCCCGGTTCCGCCCGAGGCGTGGGCGCCTGTGTTTCCGATGAACCTGGTGGAACAGGAGTACAGCACACAGCGCTGGATCGACATACCCGAGGAGATCCTCAGCCTGCTCACCCGGTGGCGTCCGGCTCCGATGCACCGCGCCTATGCGCTGGAAGCAGCACTCGGCACGCCGGCCAGGATCTATTACAAGAATGAAAGCCTTTCTCCGGGCGGAAGTCATAAACCCAACACAGCAGTGGCCCAGGCCTGGTACAACAAGCAGGCCGGCACCAAGAAGCTGACCACAGAAACCGGCGCCGGTCAGTGGGGCAGCGCCCTGGCATACGCCTGTTCGCTTATCGGCCTCGACTGCAAGGTGTTCATGGTGCGGGTAACCTACGGTCAGAAGCCGCTGCCGAAACTGGCCATGCAAACCTGGGGCGCCGAGTGCGTGGCCAGTCCGAGCATGGAAACCAATGCGGGACGGGCCGTGCTCGCCGAATTCCCCGACACCCCGGGCAGTCTGGGCATCGCCATCAGCGAGGCCATCGAGGCTGCGGTAACGGATCCTACCGGAACCACCAAGTACTCATTGGGCAGCGTGCTGAACCACGTGATGCTGCACCAGACCATCATCGGACTGGAGGCCAAGAAGCAGCTGGAGAAGGTGGGCGAGCGCCTGCCGGATATCGTGATCGGCTGTGCCGGCGGCGGCAGCAACTTTGCCGGGCTGTCGTTCCCGTTCGCCTACGACAAGATCCACGGTGCCGACATGGAGATCATCCCGGTGGAGCCGACCTCCTGTCCCACCCTTACCCGCGGTCATTATGTGTATGACCACGGCGACAACGCCAAGATGACACCTCTATTGGCAATGCACTCACTCGGCCACAACTTCATCCCCGCCCCGATCCACGCAGGCGGCCTTCGCTACCACGGCATGTCGCCGCTGGTGAGCAAGGCGGTTGTCGACGGCATCATGACGCCGAGGGCTATAAACCAGCTCGAGTGCTACGAGGCAGGCATGCTCTTCGCCCGCACCGAAGGGATCATCCCGGCCCCGGAGTCCACACACGCCATCGCCGCCACCATTCAGGAGGCCCGCAAGGCCAAGGAAGAGGGCAAGGAGAAGGTGATCCTGTTCGGGTTGAGCGGCCACGGCATGTTCGACCTGCTGGGCTACGAGAAGTTCATGACCGGCCAGCTGCAGGATTACGAACTGCCGCAGGAGGTGATTAATAAGAACCACGAGGCGCTGGCGGGGTATCCGTTACCGTGAGAGTGACGAGTGACGAGTGACACGGAAGAATCGTGACGCGTGACGCGTGACACGGAAGAATCGTGACGCGTGACGCGTGACACGTGACACGAATGAAAGATTGTAGGGGAGGGCCCGTGTGCCCTCCCTTTTTACAGGAGCGGCGGCCGGACGGTCGCCGCTCCTGTTTTATCGAAGAATGCCAAAATATTCGTATAATCTGATGATGTTTTTCATATGGGTGACTTATTAAGTAAAGACATGACCCTCTGTTACTAACTAATACTTATCAATATGAAAAAGAGTTTCCTTTATTTGATTCCTGCTGTGTTCCTGCTTTTTGCCTCCTGCGCAAAAGAACCGACAATTACCAGCATCGAGGCAACCGTCGACGGATATTCCGTCACCTTTTCCGCGGTAGTTACTGACGTAACCGATTACAACTGGAATTTCGGCGATGGAAAAACCGGCACCGAAGCCGCACCGGTGCATGTTTACGACATGTCCGGCACTTTCACCGTGACACTTACAGTCTCCGGGAAAGGCGGTGAGACAATGCTCACCAGGCAAGTGGTTATAACGCCCTCCTTCACCGAAATGCTTTCCGGCGGACCCGCTGCAGCCAACGGTAAAACCTGGGTCCTGAGCACCGCATATGTTGCCGGCGTGGATGGCGGCGGTGTTGTCAACAACGACATGTGGGTGGTGTTGCCAACCGTTGAAAATGTGCTGACCGTTATCGGCCTCGGAGAGGAATATGATAACGAGTTCACCTTTTATTCCGATGGTAAGTATAAAGTGGATGTGAAAAACGGCATCGCTCTTACAGCCGGCATTTATGGCATGGTAACCCAAACCACTGTCAATGTCGGAAACGCTAATAATGCGCTGGGTATTTACGGAGCCACCTACACCGCACCGGCCAGTGCCACCTGGACCCTGCATACAGAAAACCTGGTTGTTGACGCTGTTACCGACCCAACCGGAGTCGCGGTCCCGGCCCCGCATGCCATGCAAACCATCAGTGGTAAAAAATGGGTGTCCCTTTCCGAAGGAGCTTTCTTTGGAATTATCGACTTCCCAACCACACGGCAATTTATCGTAAAGGAAATTACACCGGATAAAATGTCGGTTGCCATGTTCATCTGCGGCTATTTTTCTGATCCAACCGCATGGACTTTACCTTCTTTCCTGTATCACCTGACTTATGTCCCGAAAAAATAAGTTTCCCGTATTTGGTTAATCAATTCTACTTAAGGGGCTGCAGTAAGCACAAGAGAGTTACCTGTAGCCCCTTTCGTTTTTTAAACCAGGCAAGTATGCTCCAGAAAACCCTATCCGTCATCATCCTCCTTTCGGCAACGGTAATGGCCTGTTCCCAGGGAGGTGAATCAACAAGTGTTTCTTCGCCAGGCTACCATGAGCTGAATGTCCCCATGACCGATGGAGTGATGCTCAGCACGGATGTCTTTATCCCGAAAACAAAAAAGAAGTGCCCTGCCGTACTGGTTCGAACCCCCTATAACAAGGATGCTGAAAAATGGATGGGCAAGGCTTTCGGATTGTTCGGCATTGCAGTGGTAATTCAGGATGTCAGGGGCAAGTTCAAATCGGGCGGGGAATACTATCCGTTTATTAATGAGCGTGCCGACGGGTTGAATACATTAAAATGGATCCGTGAGCAATCCTGGTCCGACGGCACAGTAGCTGGATATGGCGCCAGCTATCTTGGATTTACTCAATGGGCTGTTTCGGATTCTCTCGATTTTCTTACTACCCTGCTCACCGGAGCAAAATTGTATGACCTATTTTACCCTGACGGGCTTTTTTCGTGGGAATCCGCGGTGAACTGGGGATTTGTGAATGCTTCGAAAGGAGCAAATACGATTCCCCCTGAAAAACTGGCGGCCGGCACCATGATCCTGCCCATTTCGGTGGCAGACGATTCAATGGCAGCTGATATCCCCTTCATCAATGACTGGATTGCTCACGAAACATTCGATAATTACTGGAAAAATCTGGACTTCAGGGGAAAGACCAGGGCACCTGTTTTTTCCCTGGCAGGATGGTATGACATCTTCCTGAAAGCACAGATCGCGGATTTTCAGGCTCTGGAAAAAAACGGAGATACCGGCAGCAGGCTGGTAATCGGTCCCTGGTGCCACGGATCACAAGGAGAGGAAAACCTTTATGGGGGGCCCGGAAAAACCGGTAAACCGCAGGCCATTTTCATGTATGTCAAAAACCGCCTTAAAGGAAAACCGGGGAGGCTCAACTCACCCCTGAAAAATACCAGATTCAACCTTTTCATCATGGAGCGGAATGAATACGCCGGGTCCGACGTATGGCCGCCAAAGGAAACCCGGATAACTCCCTATTACATCGGACCCGGAAATTATATCGGTACCGAAAAATCAAAGGAAAGCGGCATGCTCCAATTTGAATATAACCCTGCCGACCCTTACCCAAGTCATGGCGGAACGGCGCTTGGCAATGGGGTTGGTCCTGCCAGGCAAAATGAAAATATTGGCCGCAAGGACCAGCTGGTTTTTGAAATGAATCCGCAGGAAAAGCCATTGATCCTCCTGGGGCCCATATCGGCAACCCTCTGGCTCTCGAGCGATGCCCCCTGCACCGATTTTATGGTTGGCCTGCAGGATGTTTTCCCCGACGGAAAGATCATCAATATTCAGGAAGGGGGCGCCCGCGTCAAGCTCGATGCAGGCAAGCCCGGCAAAACGGAAATCTCGGTGTGGGCCACCGGTTATCAGTTAAACCCCGGACACAGGCTGAGGATATTTATTTCATCAAGCTGGTTCCCCCGGTTTAACCGGAACCTGAACCTGTGCCAGCCCGGATTCTCGGCAAAAGAAATGAGAAGTGCCATCCAAAAGGTCTGGTTTGGTGCCGATACTCCGTCATCGATAAACCTGCCGGTATTTGAGTTCGCAAAAAAGTAACCAAATGAAAAAAAATGGAAATAGCATCCGTCTGCCGCTTATCGGTCTGATGCTTGTGGCGCTTGGTTCATGCACCCATACCGGGAAAAGTCCTGGAATCCAACCATTCAACAATGGCTGGAAATTTATCCGGATCGACAGCACCCTTATGGTCGTTAATTCGATCCGGGAAATCCCGGATTCAATGTGGGAGGATATTTCGCTGCCGCATACCGCGGCCATCGAGCCGCTCGTGATTAATACCCAGCAGTGGACGGGAGTATGCTGGTACAAGAAATCCTTCAGTATCGATCCTGAAAATAAAGGAAAGCATCTGGGAATCCTTATCGGTGCTGCCATGAACAGCGCAACGGTATGGCTGAACGGTATGGAAATCAAAAGACACCTTGGCGGGTATCTCCCTTTTTATCTTGATATCTCAAATCAGATCAAATTTGGCCAGGAAAACACTCTTATAATCAGGCTTGATAATTCGGAAAACCCTGAGATACCTCCCGGGAAGCCTTTGAAAGAACTGGATTTCAACTATTTCGGTGGTATTTACCGGAATGCGCACCTGCTGATAAAGGACAAGCTGCACTTCACGAATCCAGTGGAGGTCGACACATTGTACGGGGGCGGTATCATGGTTTATACCGATAATTTATCGAAGGACACAGCCGGATTGGCAGCCAGCGTTTCCATCATCAACCAGGACGGAAAAGCTCGAAAATTCAGGATCAAGGGCACCTTAAAGGATGATGAGGGCAAAGTGGCCGCTACGGTCACATCCGGATTGATCAGCCTTTCTCCCCGTTCGGCCATGAGGGTTCCTTTTGAATTGCAGGTGCCGCAGCCACGGCTGTGGTCGCCCGGATCGCCCAGCCTCTATACCCTGGAGACCGAACTCGTTGATGGTTACAAGGTGATGGAAACCGAAAGCTACCGGGTCGGAATCAGGAAAATCAGCATCACTGCTGCCGGAGGATTCACCATCAACGGCGAGCCCCTGAAAATCCGCGGCACCAACCGCCACCAGGAGTACCCCTATATTGGCTATGCTCTTTCAGACAATGCCCAATACCGCGACGCCTGGAAAATAAAACAGGCCGGGTTCAATTTCGTAAGGTCGTCGCATTATCCGCAATCCGCGGCATTTCTCGATGCCTGCGACGAGCTTGGAATCCTGGTGATGGATGCGATCCCGGGATGGCAGTTTTACGGCGATGAGGCATTCCAGGAACTCTCTTATCAGAATACCCGCGAAATGTGCCGCAGGGACCGGAACCATCCATCCATCATCCTGTGGGAGGCATCGCTGAATGAAACGGTGATGCCGGTTGATTATATGCAGAAGTCCCATGATATCGTGCATGCCGAATTGCCTTATGAGGGAGTTTACACCTGCGGATGGATGGATACCGTTTATGATGTGTTCATTCCGGCCCGTCAGCATAACGTGCCGCCGGATTACTGGAATAAATATCCAAAAGAGAAACCCCTGTTCATTGCAGAATACGGTTCCTGGGAATATTATGCCCAGAATGCCGGTTTCAACCAGACCGAATTCAGGGATCTCAAGCCCGCCGACCGGTCGTCGCGGCAACTCAGGGGATATGGCGAGATCCGCTTGCTTCAGCAGGCATTCAATTTTATGGAAGCCTATAATTCCAACCTCGCCGGTCCGGCCATCGGATGTTCCAACTGGGTGATGTACGACTATAACCGGGGATACGCGACAGATATCGAATCATCAGGGATCATGGACATATTCAGGATCCCGAAATTCACGTACTGGTTTTATAAAAGTCAATCGGATGAGAACCCGGTTTGCTTTATTGCCAGTTTTCATTCCCCCGGGTCGGCAAAATATGTAAGGGTTTTCAGCAATGGCGACAGTGTTGCGCTCTACCGGAACGGCGTCCTGATCTCAGGCCAGCGGCCGGACAGCAGCTCAACCACATCAAATCTGGATCATCCGCCATTTACTTTTGATATGCCCCCTTTCGATTCGGGAACAATCAAGGCTAAATCGTTTAAGAAGGGAAATGTGTGGGCGGAACACAGCATAACAACCCCGGGACCGGCTGAAAACCTTTTGGTTGAACCCGACCTGAGCAACCGCGCACTGAAAGCAGATGGAGGGGATGTGATATTTATCTATGCCAAGATCACGGATGCCACGGGTAATGTAATTTTTGATTCCGCTTTGCCGGTTAGCTTTTCGGTGACCGGCGATGCCACCCTGATCGGAAACAATCCGGCTTCCGCCGAGGGGGGGGTCGCCACGATTCTGCTGAAAGCGGGACTTACGTCAGGTAAAATAAGGATTAAGGCAGAATCCGGGAGATTGAGATCATCAGAATTTGAGGTAGTTGCAGAAAAGTAAATCAGTTATTTCAGTGAAAATCCAATATGAAGTATCTTCGGTTACCATCCAGGAAATTGAAAAAAATATTTCTGTTCAGCCTGACCAGTTACCTGTTTATTACCAGTGCATTCACACAGATCTACACGACGATCGCACAGGATGAGCTTCGCGATAAAATCGCCGGATACTGGATTGGCCAGCTGGTTGGCAACTACCTGGGCTTTCCCTTTGAAGGCACTTATACCGAAGAGCCGGTTCCTGTTTTTGTTGACCGGTATTATGATTTTCACGACGACAGCACCCTCGCCATAAACCGGAAAGACTTGAGGGGATATTGCCCGGTGACCATCAACTGGCTGGAAGGGGCCTTTTCGGATGATGATACCGACATCGAGTTCGTAACCCTGCACGCATTGGAAAAATATGGACTGGATATCACCTGGCCGGAGATAGCGGTAATGTGGGAAACACATATCAACCGAAAGATCTGGTGCGCCAACCGGTCAGCACGTGATCTTATGAACCAGGGATTTTTACCCCCTGCTACCGGCAGCAAATTGAACAATCCGAACTGGTACCAAATTGATCCGCAGCTGGTTAACGAAATCTGGAGCGTAGTGTATCCCGGCATGATTGATAAAAGTGCTGAACGAGCGGAATGGGGAGCCCGGATTACCAGTGATGATTGGGGAACGCATCCCACCATTGCCTATGCGGTTATGTACAGTGCGGCGATTTTCGAAACGGATGTACGAAAACTGGTTGACCTCGCCCTGAAATACCTGCCTGACGATAGCCCTTTCAAGGAAGGGATGATGGACGTTATAACCTGGCACAGTCAATACCCCGACTGGCGGGTGTCCAGGAAACTGATATTCGATAAATATTATCACTACAAAAAGGGGACTTATACCGCCCCGGTCTCAGATGTATCCGCTTTAGTCAACGGGTTATTCGGGATCATGGCCATTTTATACGGAAACGGCGATTTTGTTAAAACAACGGCAATAGCAGTTTCGGCTGGCCTCGACTGTGATAATCAGGCTGCGACATGCGGCGGACTCATTGGAGTTTTTAAGGGTGCGAAGGCAATTCCTGACCGGTTAACACTTGGGATGTGGGGCACTCCCTTATGGAAACTGCCGTTTAATGATACTTACATCAATATAACCAGGGACTCATTACCCGGTATAAACCGAATCAGTGATATTACTGAACGCATATTGCACCTGGCCGAACAGGCAATCATTGAAAACGGCGGAAGCATATTCCAGGATGACGCGAAGGTTTTTTACCGGATCCATTCAGATTTATAACATGCAGAAAAAAGGGATTTTATGGCTCATAAAAACCATTTGATTTTGAAAAGGGCTTCCGGGATAATCCTCCTGTTAATACTCCTGGTCAGCTTCGAAGGAAAATCCCAGGATAAATCCATCGAGATTCTGTGGGATACTTACGGTGTCCCGCATATTTTCGGCAATTCGGAACAGGATATGTACTATGCCTATGGGTGGGCCCAGATGCATAATCATGCCGACCTGATACTCAAGTTATACGGCCAGGCAAGAGGGAAAGCGGCGGAATACTGGGGAGAATCATACGTTGAATCCGACAGGCAGATCGGCCTTTATGAGGTTCCTGCATATGCAAAACATAATTATGATCACCAGAAAGAACCCTATAAAACTTTCTTAGAGGCCTTTGTCAGGGGCATGAATGACTATACCCAGGCGAATACCGGTGCAATCGGCGAAAAATTCAGGCAGGTTTTGCCCGTGTCGGGGATAGATGTAATGGCCCATGTAATCCGGATTTTATGCCTTGAGTTTATTGCCGGCGAGGATATTTACGCGATGAAACAGACGGTTGGTAAAGGATCGAACGCCATCGCCATTTCTCCTGCCCGCTCCGCCTCCGGCAACGCCATGCTGCTGACCAATCCCCATCTTCCATGGAGCGACTTTTTCCTGTGGTTCGAAGCCCATCTGGAATGCAGGGGATTCAAGGCTTACGGGATTACCCTGGTGGGTTCGCCCACCCTTACCATGGCCTTTAATGATCACCTGGGCTGGTCGTTTACGGTTAACACCATGGATGGCGCCGACCGGTATGAACTCACACTGCAGGACGGGGGATATCTGTGGAACGGAAAAATCAGGCCATTTGAAAAGAAGGAGCAGGTGATCAAGGTTTTGCAAAAAGATGGCAGTCTGAAGGAGATGAAGGTTGAACATCACTATTCCGTGCACGGTCCGGTGGCCGGTGAGAAAGGGGATAAAGGTTACGCGATCCGGATGGTTGGCCTCAAGAATTCGCGGATCTTTGAGGAGTTTCATAAGATGGCGGCGGCATCGAACCTGCAGGAATTCGAATCAGCTTTGAAGATGATGCAGAATCCGATGTTCAACATCCTCTACAGCGGCAGGGATGGAAACATCATGTATATTTTCAATGGCAACATCCCTCGAAGGCCCTCGGGCGATTTTCAGTATTGGAGGGGAGCCATCGACGGAACAAAATCAAAATACATGTGGAATTCAATTCTCGAGTACAAGGATCTGCCGAAAGTGATTAATCCGCCGGCGGGATTTGTCCAGAATTGCAACGATGCTCCCTGGGTGTGCACGTATCCTCCGTTATTACAACCTTCTGATTATCCCGCCTGGCTGGCGCCCCAAAGCATGCTGCTCAGGCCCCAGCGGTCGGTGAACATGATCCTGGCGCATCCGGAAATATCCTTCGATCAGCTCATTGCACTCAAGATGAATACCGGCGTGGAGGCGGCCGACCGTTTTCTCGATGACCTGCTGAAAGCGGTTGAACTTTATCCCGATACGCTTGCAGTAAAAGCGGCGGCGGTGCTGAAGGCTTGGGACCGAAAAACCGATGCCGACAGTAAAGGGGCTGTACTGTTTACCCGGTGGTTTGATAAACTACCTTATACCATTTTTGAAACCCGATGGACACTCGCGCATCCGATCACCACCCCTGATGGGCTTAAGGACCCGAAACTGGCCGTTGAGCTGCTGGTTAAGGCCGCGGCAGAAACCCGGCAAAAGCATGGTGCATTGGACGTGGCCTGGGGCGCAGTTTACCGCTTTCGCATGAACGGACTAGATCTCCCGGCAAACGGGGGACCCGGTGAGTACGGCATCTTTCGGACCATAGGCTATACGGACGATCCCGACTCCAAAAAGCGGGCTTTCTTTGGCGACAGCTATGTTGCCGCCATTGAATTCAGCAACCCCGTAAAAGCGATGGTTTCTCTCAGTTACGGGAATGCAACACAGCCTGGCAGCAAGCACATAGGGGATCAGCTGGAATTAATATCAGAAAAAAAACTGCGGCTGGCACTGCTGATCAGGGAAGATATTCTTCATAACCTGGAGAAAAGGGAGGTCCTTACGATGCACCCGGCTAATAATCCATCGAAGAAATAGTATCAGATTATGGAATATCCGGGCCTCTTGTTGGAAATAGCGGAAAAGACCGCCGTGATATTCATGGATAAACCGCCGGGGAACAGTTTGTCAGGCGATTTTCTCAGGGCGTTGGATTCCTGTTTTATTGACCTTATTCATAATCTGGATGTTAAAGTGATTATTGTCACCGGCACCGGGCGGTTATTTGCCACCGGGGCCGATATTGCTGAAATGGGAAAATGTCAAACCGCTGAGCAGGCGATGGACATGTCGAGGCTGGGACAGCAGGTTTTTATGAACATTGAAAACTGTCCGAAGCCGGTAATTGCTGCCATTAATGGTTTCTGTCTGGGCGGCGGGCTTGAACTTGCGCTGAGTTGCCATATCCGCTTTGCTTCTGACCATTCGGTATTTGGCATGCCGGAGATTCATCTCGCGATGATCCCGGCTTTCGGGGGCTCGTACCGGCTTCCGCGGGCCGTTAGTACCGGCAGGGCACTTCAGCTGGTCCTGTCGGGCGATAAAATTCTATCCAACGAGGCCCTGGAGATTGGCCTGGTGAACAGGATTGTTCCGAAAGAAAAACTGATGGAGGAAGCCAAAAACTAGCTACCAAACTGGCAGGCCGGAGTTCTGCATCGATGAGGCTGGCGCTCAGATCCATCCTTCGGGGATCGGGGACCGATATCAATTCCGCCATGGAAATTGAATTTGCGTGCGTCGGGGAATTATACGACAAGCATGATCTGATAGAAGGGGTTCACGCATATCTGGAAAAGCGGAAACCGGATTTTACGGATTGGTAGGACTTGACTGGCCCAACAAACTCTTGATAAATCAACGGGTATAGTTGAAGAGGCAATCCATGGTAAGATCATTTTGAACCAGTCCAAGGGAATACTTGCCCGGCGCAATTCCGAAAGTGGTGACCATCGCCAGGAATACCGATTTTCGGGTGGAGGTTTCGGTACGAAACCGATCTAATTTGGTTTGAAGTTCAGCGGAGTATTTTTTATCAATGTTAAAAGGTTGGATCGAATACTTCATTTCACAAACGGTAATCACGTGATCACGACGGTCAATTACCAGGTCGATCTGTGCCCCGCCGTCCGGATTTGAGCTGCGCCAGGACGAGACCGTGGTTTGTACACCCGATACTCCAAGGGCAGCTTTGATTTCCCGGATATGATGCATGCAGACCTGCTCAAAAGCATATCCGCTCCAGGCCCGGTAACGGGGATGGTCGGCCATGAGGAGCCAGTCGGTGGATCCATCCAGGTTCGAATCCTTAATGAACCGCAGGTAGAAAAGCGAATAGGGATCGGTTAACTGGTATTGACTGTTACGCAGCTTGCGGCCAAAAGGCAGATATCTTCGGATGAACCCACTTTCTTCCAACTCGTTCAAAATACGCGTTGTACTACCTGCATTCGGCAACCCTGCCGACCGGATGATCTCGTCGCGGGTCATCCCTTGCGCCTTACTTGCCAGCGATTCCACCACCAATTGATGGTTCTTGTCATTTGAGAAAAGCGATCGGAAGAGGTTCGGGTATTCATTCCGAAGCAAGCCATTCTCCTTGAAGCAGATGTCCTGAATGTTCTGAGTAGCGCTTTTGCCCGGCTTAACCTCATCCCAATAAAACGGTATGCCCCCCAGTACCATATACAACTGGATAATCTGGTACCGGTCGATGACCAGGCCTCCGGATCGCAGAAATAATTCGCATTCATGCAGCGTGAACGGCGACAGCCTGATTCTTCGGGTTACCCTGTTGTACAGGCCACCCCTGTTGTGAATCAGCTTGTTAATCATCCAGGAAGCAGCCGAACCACAAACCACCATAGTTATATCGCTGCGTGCGGATGCCCAGCTGTTCCAGAAATGTTCAAGAGCCGGAATAAAACCCGATGCAGGTGTATCGAACCATGGCAACTCATCAAAAAAAATAATTTTACGCGTGCCCGGCGTCTGATTTATGAAGGTGATGAGTTGCTGAAAAGCATTCATCCAATCGGTTGCCTGTTCAAAAGTGGTCTCCGGCCAGGCACTCCTCAGTGCCAGGTGGAAGTTGGTCAGTTGCTGAGCCTTGCTGGCATTCCCCAGGGCGGTTATCTGAAAGGTGAATTGCTGATGGTAAGCCGACCTGACCAGAAAAGTTTTGCCAACCCGCCGCCGGCCATAAATCGCAATGAACTCCGATTTGTCGGATTCTGCCATTGCACGGAGTACAGATAACTCTTGTTCGCG
>CAYWHP010000068.1:0-24641 GCA_964457845.1 uncultured Porphyromonadaceae bacterium
GCCCTTAGCCTCGCGGCGCTGGGTATCCGCATCATTGCACCAATTCCCGGCCGTGGCACCATAGGTATTGAGGTTCCGAACCGAAAACCGGAAACAGTCTCCATGCAGACGGTACTGGCCTCCAAAAAGTTCCTCGAAAACGATTTTGAGCTGCCTATCGCTCTAGGTAAAACAATCAGCAACGAAACGTATGCCTTCGACCTGGCAAAGATGCCGCACCTGCTGGTAGCAGGGGCAACGGGGCAGGGAAAATCAGTAGGTATCAATGCCATAATCACTTCCCTCCTCTACCGGAAACATCCTTCACAGCTCAAGTTTGTGATGATCGATCCTAAAAAGGTTGAGCTCACGCTCTATTCTAAGCTGGAGAAGCACTATCTCGCCAAGCTTCCGGATTTCGAGGAACCGATCATCACCGATACCCAACACGTGATCCTGGTGCTGAAATCCATCAGCACCGAGATGGATAACCGTTACAACCTGCTGAAAAAGGCCGGAGTAAGAAACATTAAGGAATACAACGATAAGTTCGTCAAACGAACCCTCAATCCGGAAAAAGGGCACATGTTCATGCCCTACATCGTGCTGGTGATCGATGAATTTGCCGACCTTATCATGACGGCCGGCAAGGAGATTGAAATCCCGCTTACACGCATCGCCCAGCTGGCAAGGGCCGTTGGAATACATATCATCATAGCCACGCAGCGGCCTTCCACCAATATCATTACCGGCACCATCAAAGCCAACTTCCCTGCCAGGATCGCATTCCGCGTTCCCTCCATGATCGACTCCAGAACCATTCTTGACAGTCCAGGAGCCAACCACCTGGTTGGTCGCGGCGACATGCTCGTGTCGATGGGGGCCGATCTTGTACGGGTACAGTGCGCCTACATCGAAACGGAAGAAGTCGACAAACTGACTACATTCATTGCCGACCAGCGAGGCTTTCCCACAGCCTGGGCACTGCCCGAGCCTGATGCCGAAACACAGGACGAGGCAGGTGAAGTCAGCCTAGATAAACTGGATGAACTGTTTGAGGAAGCAGCCAGGCTGGTGGTCACCACGCAACAAGGTTCCACCTCATCCATTCAGCGCAAGTTTTCCATCGGCTACAACAGAGCCGGCCGGATCATGGACCAGCTGGAAGCAGCCGGTATAGTGGGACCGGTCGACGGAAGCAAGCCCAGGCAGGTTTACTTCCATGACCTGTACTCATTGGAGAAATTTTTGAATCAACGCACATAACTTAATGTTAATGAACCGATTAACCTTTATTTTTGTTTTGATTTTGCTGGCGTCCTTCAACGGGCATTCCCAAAGTCAGGCTGACACCAAAAGCCTGATGGAACGGGTTTCCAGGAAGCTTCAATCCTATACCAGCCTTAAGGCGGACTTCTCATTTACCCTCTCGAACAGTGAAGAAAAAATTGACGATACACGGGAAGGATCCCTGTTGCTCAACGGCGCGAAATACCGCCTCAGCATCATGGGCATTCTTGCATTGTGTGATGGGGAGACCCTTTGGACAATAAATGAAGAACTTAAAGAAGCCAACATCATCGATCCTGAAGATAATGAGATGTTTAACCCTAAGAGCATTTTCACGCTTTACGAAAAGAATTTCCGCTACGAAACAGTCTCCGCTGCTGGTGACCGCGTCACAATTGACCTCTTTCCCACCGATAAAGATGAGACCTACAGCAAGATCCGAATGGATATCCTGAAGTCGAAAGACCAGATCGATAAGGTTATCTATTATTCGAAAGACGCGAACCAATACATCATTAAGATCAGGACCTTTACGGCCAATGTGCCCGTTGACAACAAGATGTTCGTTTATGAACCGAAAAATTTCCCCGGAGTTAAGCTTTTCGACATGAGATAATATCATTAATATATAAGCGTATGGCCCCCGTATTGCTGATCCTGTTTTACCTCCTTGCCGCAGCATTGGTTGTTTACCTCTGCAACCGGTACAAGTGGATGAACAAAGTTGGAGCTATCCTTTGGGCATACGCCATAGGCCTGATCATCGGAAGTCTCCATATTTTACCCGAAGGTTCCGAAAAGATCCAGTCCACCCTCTCCGATCTCATGGTACCCCTTGCCATTCCACTTCTTCTGTTCTCACTGGATTTCCGCAGGTGGGTTAAGCTGGCAAAGACAACCTTCCTATCCATGCTGACGGCACTGGCCGGTGTTGTCATTGCCGTTACCGCAGGGTTTTTCCTATTCCGCGAATCTGTGCCGGATGCCAATAAGGTAGCCGGAATGCTAAGCGGTGTATACACAGGGGGTACACCCAACATGTTCGCCTTAAAGACAGCACTCGAGGTGGACAACAACCTGTTCATCCTGACGCAGACTTACGATATGGTCATTTGTGCGGTTTTTCTAATGTTGCTGATCTCTGTAGGCCAGCGTGCACTCCATCTGATTCTGCCAAAGTTCAAAATGACAGGTCAAACTGACCAAAAAGCGGATGAGTTCACCGAAGAATCCGAATTTGATTCTTTTACCGGCTTTTTTAAACGGTCAAACTTCTGGCCGGCGGTCGGGGCTCTCGGAATAGCTGCGGCTATCATGGCGATTGGCGTAGGAATCATGCAGATCATGCCCCAAAACGCTAAAATGATCGCCATCATACTCACGATAACAACGCTGGGGCTTGGTGCCTCCTTCATCCCCAAAATCAACCGCATCCGAAAGTCGTTCCAGCTCGGCATGTACCTGATTGTTGTATTCAGCATGGCTATCGCTTCAATGGCAGATATCCGGATGCTGTTCAATATGTCGGGCGGGCTCTTTTTTTTCGTGCTCATCGCCGTTTTCGGTAGCTTTATCATCCAGGCCTTGCTCAGCAGCCTGCTCCGGATTGATGCCGACACAACCATCATCACAAGCACAGCCTTCGTCTTTTCACCCCCTTTCGTGCCGGTTGTTGCCGGGGCCATTAAAAACAAGGAAGTGATCATCTCGGGTATTACTGTTGGGCTGATTGGATATGCAATAGGCAATTATCTTGGGATATCGCTCTCCTACCTTTTGGGTTTAACGATGTAATCTGTCATGAGATCAATTACCGGTATTATTCTCCTGCAGCTGATGCTGTTCATTTCTGCTCCTGTTGCCCGGGCTGGCGGAACCGTGACTGACCAGCGGTTCTTCAGCAAGGCAATGAACAAGGAGATGGCTTGCCGTGTGTACCTTCCCGCTGCCTATCAGCCGGAGAATCCCGGCAAGCGGTTTCCTGTCATCTATTTCCTGCACGGGGCTACACTCGGCTACACATCCTACGACATGATCTACCCGATCATTGACAACCTCATCGCTTTTGGCTTAATCAAGCCGGTTATCATTGTGATGCCCGACGGACTTGCCCCCCCGTACAACGGAAGCTTTTACACCAATTCTGCGCTGTACGGAAACTTTGAGGACTATGTCAGTCAGGACCTTATCGCCTTTACCGACAGTGCTTTCCATACCTATGGCATAAAATCGAAAAGAGCCATCATGGGCGCTTCTATGGGTGGTTACGGCGCCCTGAAGATTGCCTTCCGATATCCGGAGCTTTTCACCGGCGTTGCCGGCCATTCGGGCCCCGTGAATACCAACATGATGGACAGTTTTATCCCTGCTCTGATCCTTGAAGACGGCGGTCAGCCGCCCTACCGATGGTCGCCGGGATCCGGCAAATCGCTTACCAACCTTACCTTCAGCATGGCAGGTGCCTTTTCACCAAACCTTAACGCCCCCTACCTTGTTGATTTTCCGCTTGATTCTGCTGCCGTGCCGATTGCTTCGGTGATGAACCGCTGGAAATCTGAGAATGTCTGCGAAATTGCCCGGATTGAGCACCCTTCTTCCGATTTGTCGATCTGGTTCGATTGTGGCACCGCAGATGAATATGACCTTAATCTCCAGAACCGCGCACTGGCGGACACTCTGGCCAAATACGGCATTTCCGGACTGTACGAGGAGTATGCCGGTACACATACATCGGGTCTGCCGATCCGTGTAACCTTATCGCTGACCCGATTCGACAAGCTATTCACCTCCACCGGCGAGGCCGATCCCATCCGTGCGGACACGGAACAATGGACGGTTTTTCCAAGCCCCGCATTCAGCGTGCTCAATGTCCGACCGGCAGAATCCATTCAACCGGATTCGGAGTCTCACTTCCTGCTTATGGATACCTCCGGAAGGGTCGTGTTCATCCGGAACTTTTCCGGAGCCGGCAGTTTTGACATCAGCGGTCTCGGTTCCGGAAATTATTTCTATTTACTCCGATACGGCAACCGCTCGCAAACCGGACGGACGGCCATAATACACGAATAACAGCAATATGCACAGACTCCTGAAGTTGGCCGGTATCCGCAAGCTGATGGCTGAAAACGGCGTTGATGCCCTTATCGTTCCGGCTTCCGATCCCCATCAGAATGAGTATATTCCTGCCTGCTGGCAGTTCCGCTCCTGGATCTCGGGCTTTACCGGATCGGCCGGCACCATTGTTATCATGAAGGATACTGCAGGGCTGTGGACAGATTCCCGCTATTTCCTTCAGGCAGAAAAACAACTGGAAGGCAGCAGCATCGAACTCTTCAGGTTAACCATACCCCATACACCCGAGCATGTCCCCTGGATGGCGGCAAACCTGCCTGCGGGCTCCTCTGTCGGGATAGATGACCGTTTCTTCTCTGCCGGCATGGTTGCTTACCTTAAAGGGGAACTGGAAACTGCAGGCCTTCGACTGAAAACAGGATCCGACTTTTTAACACCGGTCTGGACAGAACGCCCGCCTCTCCCACCCGATCCCGTGTTTGAGCATGAGGTCTCCTTTTCCGGAAAATCACGGCAGGAAAAGATCGGCATGGTAAGAGCCCTCATGGCCGATCAGGGGGCCGATTATCATTTGGTTACCGCCCTCGACGATATTGCCTGGCTGCTAAATTTAAGAGGGAGCGATGTCTCATTTTGTCCATTCTTTATAAGCTACTGTGTCGTTTCAAAAAACGATGTCCATCTTTTCATCCTGCCCGAAAAAGTAAGCCCTTTCATCGCCGAAAAGCTCCTGGCCGACGGGGTTTTGATTGAGCCGTATGAGGCAACGGAAGCGTTTCTTGAAAGCCTTCCTGCAGGATCAGCAATATTATATGCGCATGACCGGGCCAATAACTCCGTGGTTAAGGCAATACCAGCGCAAATCAGGCACATTCATGGCACGAGCATACCCGCCACTCTTAAGGCAGTCAAAAACCCGGTTGAGCTTGCAGGACTTAGAAAGGTGATGGTTAAAGACGGGATAGCCTGGGTAAAAACGCTGAGTTGGATCAGCCGCTGCATGGCCGCCGGGAAAACGGAGTCGGAATGGACCGTTGCCGCAAAAATTGCCGCTTTCCGGGCCGAGCAGCCGGAATACCGTGGAGAGAGCTTCCACCCCATCTCTTCGTATGGTTGGCATGGCGCCGTGGTGCATTACAGTGTGACACCCGCGGAGTCGCTTGATCTGAAGCCCGAAGGCATTTTTTTGCTTGACTCAGGCGGACATTATTCTGACGGAACCACCGACACCACGCGAACAATTGCACTTTCGCCTCCTGACGGACGGCAAAAGTCGGACTTCACGAGGGCGCTCAAAGGCACCCTTGGAGTTAGTATGCTTCGGTTTCCGAAGGGCACCAAGGGGTTTCAGATGGATATCCTTGCCCGGAAATCCCTTTGGGAAAACGGTCTTAATTATGGCCATGGCACCGGACACGGTGTCGGGTTTTTCCTCTCCGTTCACGAAGGTCCCCAATCCATTGGCACTTCGGCAGGCGGCTCTATGAACACCATGCTCGAACCCGGTATGGTAACAACAGTGGAGCCGGCAATTTACCGTGAAGGCGCGTATGGCATGCGTACCGAAAACATGACGCTGATTGTGGAAGACATGGTGAATGAATATGGTGTTTTTTACAAATTCGAAACATTGACACTGGCTCCCATCGACAGGAACCTCATTGAAAGAAACCTCCTGACCGCTGATGAGATCGATTGGCTTAATCAATACCACAAAAGGGTTTACAGTGAACTGCAGGGAGGACTTGATCCGGATGAAAGGGAATGGCTCGCTAAGGCGGTCGAACCCCTTTAAACCAGCTGTATGGATTTATTGATCAGGAACATAGGGCAACTTATTCAGATTCAGGATCCGGGGGTACGGATGGTGGCCGGCGAAGCCATGAGCAGGCTCAACCTGATTCATGATGCCTGGCTCTCGGTGGATAACGGCAGGATATCCGGATTTGGCCCCATGAGCAGAGCACCCCAACCGGCCGACCAGGAGATCGACGCTTCGGGTTGCGTGGTGATGCCCGGGTTCTGCGATCCGCACACCCATCTGGTGTATGCCGGCAGCCGTGAGCAGGAATTCGTCGACCGGATCCGCGGGCTCTCCTATGAGGAAATTGCGCGCAGAGGCGGTGGAATTCTCAACAGTGCCATGCGGCTTCGGAGTACCCCGGAAGATGAACTCTACCGTGATGCCTCCCTGCGTCTCCGGGAGATTGCCAGTCAGGGAACCGCGGCAGTGGAAATCAAGAGCGGTTACGGCCTCGATACGGAATCCGAGCTAAAGATGCTTCGGGTTATCCGCCGTCTTAAAGATACGTCAGCGATAACGATTAAATCGACGTTCCTGGGAGCTCATGCCGTGCCGCCTGAATTCAGGAATGATCAGGATGGGTATGTGAGCTGCATCATCGAAGAAATGCTTCCTGCAGTGGCAGCCAGCCGGCTTGCCGATTATGTGGATGTTTTCTGCGATGAAGGATTCTTCACCACCGGCAACACCGCCCGGATACTGGAGGCGGCCGCCGCCTTCGGTTTGAGGCCCAAGATACATGCCAATGAACTGGCCTGCTCGGGCGGCATTCAAATCGGTGTACAGCATAGGGCACTCTCTGTTGACCATCTCGAATGGACCGGTCAGGCTGAGATTGATGCGCTGAAGGGAAGTGATACCATGCCGACCCTGCTGCCCGGGGCCGCGCTCTTCCTGGGACTGAAGTCACCGCCGGCCCGCCTCATGATCAGTTCCGGTTTGCCGGTAGCGCTCGGAAGCGATTTCAACCCGGGATCCTCGCCTGCAGGCAACATGATGCTTATGATGGCGCTGGCCTGCATCCGTTTGAAAATGCTTCCCGAAGAGGCTATCCAAGCCGCCACCATTAATGCTGCATACGCCATGGGCGTTGAAGATGAACTGGGGAGCATAACGATCGGCAAGAGAGCGAGCCTCATCATTACAAAGCCGGTCCCGGGGTATGCCTATCTTCCTTACGCTTATGGTTCTAACCTCATAGGACAGATGTTGCTAAACGGACAATTAATTGAAATTCAATAATTCAAAAGATGACCAAGCGATTACTTGAATGCGTGCCGAATTTCAGCGAAGGCCATGACATGGCCATTATCAGGCAGATAACCGATCAGATTGAATCGGTATCAGGCATCCGGCTTCTTGATGTTGACCCGGGCAAGGCTACCAACCGCACCGTAGTCACCTTTGTCGGCTCACCGGAAGAGGTTCTGGAAGCCGCCTTTCTTGCCATCCGAAAGGCTTCTGAAGTAATTGATATGCGTCATCACCGGGGGGAACATCCCCTTTTCGGAGCAACCGACGTTTGCCCCTTTGTTCCCGTCTCGGGGGTCTCGATGGAAGAAGCGGCCGAATACGCCAGGAAACTGGCTAAAAGAGTCGGCGATGAACTGGAGATACCGGTTTACTGCTATGAGTTTGCCGCCTTCACTGAAAAGCGCAAAAACCTGGCCAGCGTGAGGAGCGGTGAATATGAGGGCCTGCCCGAAAAGCTGAAAGATCCGGAATGGAAACCAGACTTTGGGCCGGCTGTATTTGTTCCCAGAACCGGATCGATCGCCATCGGTGCCAGAAACTTCCTGGTTGCTTACAATGTCAACCTGAATACCACTTCAACCCGCCGGGCCAACTCGATCGCTTTCGATATCCGCGAGGCAGGCCGGATCCTTCGTGAGGGAGACCCGGTCACCGGACCCGTTGTAAAAGATGAAAACGGCGAGCCGGTAAGAATTCCTGGCACGCTCAAGAAAGTAAAGGCAATAGGCTGGTATATAGAAGAATACGGCATAGCTCAAATCTCAATCAATCTGACTGATATTACGGTTACCCCCATTCACATAGCCTTTGAGGAGGTGTGTTCAAAAGCTGTTGAGAGAGGAATGCGTGTAACCGGTTCGGAACTGGTAGGCCTGGTTCCGCTGGAAGCCATACTCGAAGCCGGGCGCTATTTTCTCAGGAAACAGGAGCGGTCAACCGGGATCCCTGAAAAGGAGATCATAAAAATTGCTGTCAAGTCGCTGGGCCTTGATGACCTGAAACCGTTCGTTCCCGGTGAAAAGATAATCGAGTACATTCTGGATAGCCAGGAGAACCATCCGCTTATCGACATGAACCTGCGTGCCTTTGCTGATGAAACAGCCTCAGAATCCCCTGCTCCGGGCGGCGGGTCGATCAGTGCCTATATGGGGGCAATGGGTGCCGCCCTCGGAACCATGGTTGCCAATCTCTCGTCACACAAGCGTGGTTGGGACGACCGCTGGGAGGAGTTCTCCGGGTGGGCCGACGAGGGCATGGCTTGCCAGAAAGGCTTGATCAGGCTTGTTGATGAAGACACGAGATCATTCAACAAGGTAATGGATGCCTTTGGGTTGCCGAAAAGCACCACAGAAGAGAAAACAATCCGCAAGGCGGCAATTCAGGAAGCTACACGCTATGCCACCGAAGTGCCCTTCAAGGTAATGGAACTCTCCTTGAAATCCATGGATATCATTGAAAATATGGCCATTCAAGGTAACCCGAACTCGGTGTCGGATGCCGGGGTTGGTGCTTTGGCTGCACGGTCTGCGGTTCTGGGGGCTTTCCTTAATGTTAAAATCAACGCACGCGATCTTGAGGATCGGGCATTTGCAGAAATGATCCTGAAAAGGGGTAATGAAATAGAATTACTTGCGATTGAAAAGGAATCCCGTATCCTCGAGATTGTCAGGTCGAAAATCTGACCACACTTTTCAATAGGCAAACTTGATCAGCTGCCAGCGACGCATGGAGGTGTCTTTCAGTGGCCGTTCAAGCCAGAATTCCGTGTAGGCGAGCCGCTTGATCTTCCAGCGGGTGATCGTTGAATCCTTGTAATTATTCCGGTAGGTAATCATCTCGAAGGAATCACGGTCGGAAACGAATCCCCACCTTCCACCTTCCAGCGGATACTCATCTTCTGAAGTGGCTAAAAGGTTATGGTTCCATGTGAATGCCCCGCCATCCACCTCCTTGACATAAATGAAACTGAGCTGCTGGTAAGTGTAATGCGAAGAAGAATCTTTGCCCGCGTTGTACACACTCTGGAAATACCAGGTACCGGAAACCCTTAATCCCTTGGAATACAGACTCATCATCGGACCATCATCGTACTTGCTGCAGCCTGCAAGCGACAGTCCGGCGAGTGCTATAATTACCAAAACCGAAATCTTGAACGTTTTCATGACCCCAAAATTACGTTTTTATTTTTGCGGGCATACCATCTGTTAAAGATTCGTTAATCTGCCCGAAGGTTCCTCCCGAATCGCTAATTTAGCACCGGATCATTTGAAAATGAATTCATTATTCAACCCAAACCAGATGAAGTCATTACTCGCAATCGTGTTGCTTTTCAGTGCATTGCTTTCCGGATGCAACAATCGCCAGGCCGCGGAACCCCCGCCGACCCCTGTCAGCATCAGTGAAATCAAATCCAAAGCTCCGGACCTCATGGACAAGCTTGTAAGCATTGAAGGAATGGTGGTGCATGTTTGTCGGGAAAGCGGGAAACGCTTGTTTATGGGTGAACTGAGTTTTAAGGTTCTTGCTTCAAATCAGGTTCCCACCTTTAAAGTGGAATGGGAAGGCTCGGATGTTACTATTACCGGCTATCTGAAAGAGGACCGGATCGATGAAGCCTATCTCGCCAGCTGGGAAAAAGAATTAGGCAGCGGTGCCCAGGTCCAGATGAAGGAAGCCACCCACACTTTCGATGCCGAATCCAAAGGGCTCGATGAGTCGGCTGTAAACACGCAACTTAACGAAATCAAGGGTTACCGGGAGCAGATAATTGCAGGAGGCAAAGGCTATATTTCCTTCTTTTCGCTCGTTGCCGAAAGCATTATAGAAAAATAACAAGCTGAATTTTATGAAATTAAGAAAACTGAACAGCATCCTTCACAGGGACCTTGGGTACCTGTTTTTCGGAATGTGCGTGATTTATGCCATTTCCGGCGTTGCTCTCAATCACCTGCGCGACTGGAACCCGAACTATGTGATCAAGAAATACGCCATAACCCTGAGCGAGAAGACAGAGAGTACCGAAATAACCCGCGATTGGGTTACCTCCTTTCTGGAGGACCTTGATGTGTCAAAAAAAGAGTACAAACAGCACTATTTTCCATCGCCCTCAACTGTTAAGATATTCCTCTATCACGGCAATGTTGAAGTCAACCTCGAAACCGGATCCGGTTCTCTTGAAACCATTCGGAAAAGACACCTGTTCAACCAGGTTAATTTTCTTCATTACAATCCTGGCGAACTCTGGAAATGGTTTTCCGACATTTTCTGCGTAGCGCTCCTGATCATTTCCATCTCCGGGCTATTCATTATCCGGTCTGGGAAAAACAGCATAAAAGGCTGGCGTGGTGCAGGTTACACTGCGATTGGAATCGTTATTCCGCTCATCCTGTTCCTGATGTATATTTAGGAGGTGACGAGTGACAAGTGACTAGTGACGGTCTTATAGTCTTTCAGTCTTTCAGTCTTATCGTCTAAAGTCTCATGTCTCATGTCTCATGTCTCATGTCTCATGTCTCATGTCTCATGTCTCACATCCACCCTCTACCACTCCTCCGGAAGGTTGGTATCAAGGCACTTGTTGTAGAAGCCCATCACTCGCTCGCTCATGCCCATGCTGCTGAATCCGCCGTCGTGGAAGAGGTTCTGCATGGTCACCTTGCGTGTCAGGTCGGAAAACAGGGTAAGGCAATAATCGGCACACTCTTCAGCGCTTGCATTACCCAGCGGAGACATCCGGTTGGAAAAATCATAGAGACCGTCGAAACCACGCACGCCGCCACCTGCTGTTGTGTAAGTAGGCGATTGTGATACGCTGTTGATACGGACGCCCTTCGACCGGCCATAAATGTAGCCGAAGCTTCGTACTATACTTTCCAGCAGAGACTTGGCTTCAGCCATATCATTATAGCCATAAAATGTCCGCTGCGCCGCAATATAGGAGAGCGCCACCACCGATGCAAACTCATTGAGGGCATCCTGCTTTTTTGCAGTCTGAAGAAGCTTATGAAAGGAGATCGCCGAGATATCCATGGTCTGCTGAAAATAACGGTAATCCAGGTCGTCATAGGAAAGTTTCTTCCTTACGTTGGGTGACATACCGATTGAGTGAAGAATAAAATCGAGCTTTCCTCCAAGGATTTCCTGTGATTTAGTCAAAAGGTTTTCAAGATCTTCGAGATTGGTGGCATCGGCAGCTATAACCTGACTGCCCGTTTGTTTTGCCAGCTGTTCAATTTCACCGAGGCGCAAGGCAAAGGGAGCGTTGGTTAAAACAAAAACTGCGCCCTCTTCATGGGCCTTTTCTGCAATTTTCCAGGCAATCGATTTATCATTGAGGGCTCCGAAAATGATTCCTTTCTTTCCTTCGAGTAATTGATGCGGCATGCGTTTAGTTTTATGGGTTTATTCGGTTATAACAATCAGGCGGCAAAAAGGTTGACTCAATCGGACAAGCCCGGCTGCCTGGCATCTGTTCAATGGTTCAGCAGTACGCGTGCATTCTGAATAGCTTCGGGGGTAACGTTTTCGCCGGAAAGCATCTGGGCAAGTTCGGCAACCCGCTCGTCGGCCGACAGGAGCTTCATGGTTGTGTGGGTGGTTTCGGCATCGTCATACTTGAACACCTTGTAATGATAATCCCCTTTCGAGGCCACCTGCGGCAGATGGGTGATATTCAACACCTGGCGTCCTTTGGATATCCGGCTGATAAGATTTCCCACCTTATCCGCAATGTCCCCGGAAACCCCGGAATCGATTTCGTCAAAGATCACCGTAGGAATTTCCAGCGAACTGCCGATCAGCGACTTAATGCTCAGCATAAGCCTGCTGGCTTCCCCACCCGATGCCACCAGCGAAAGCTCCTCCGGCTGCTGGTTCTTATTCGCTGAAAACCAGAATATTATTTCATCAAAGCCCTCCGCCGTGAACTCCTGGTGCACTTCGTGATGTATCTCGAAACGGCCGTTGGGCATACCAAGCTCACGGAGCAGCTGCGAAACATTGTTTTCAAACTCAGGGAAAACGGCACGCCGGGCAACCGAAAGAGCACCCGCAGCATCTTCAAGTGCCAGGGTGAGCGTATCAACCTCCTCCTTCAGTGCAGCAATTTCATCATCCGAGGTTTGTATGGCATCCAGCCTCTCCCGGAATGATGCCTGCAGGTCAAGCAGCTCCTGTACAGTGGAAACCTGATGCCGCCGCTCAAGGCTATTGATCAGATCGAGCCGCGCCACGATCTCCTGCAACCGGCCCGGATCGGATTCCACGTGATCTCGAAGGCGCCCGAGCTCATCCGACAGGTCCTGCAGTTCTATATAGGCCGACTGAAAACGGCCAATAGGATCTTCGATTTCGGGATAATAGGAGGTGAGGGTCTGCAAACCGGAAATAATCTGCTTCAGGGCGCCCAGTGCGGAAGAATCGGATTCATTCAGGATATGAACGCCTTGGGCCAGCTGCAGCTGAATGTCACCCGCATGCTCAAGCAACAGTTGCTCCTGTTCGAGCATCTCCTGCTCCCTTGGTGTCAGCCGGGCTTCATCGAGCTGAGCAAGCTGAAACTGAAGGTAGTCCTGATCGGCCTTGGCGCGGGCAAGCTTCTCCCTGCGCCTGTGCAGATCACCGGAAACGGCCCTGTAACGCTCAAAAATCCTCAAATAGGCCGAATGCTGTTCACCCAGCTTACCATATTGGTCAACCACGTGCAAGGCATACACCGGATCGTTGATCATCAGGTTCTGGTGCTGAGAATGAATATCCACCAGCCTCGACCCGATCTCGCGAAGAACGGCGAGGTTAACGGGCGTATCGTTGATAAATGCCCGCGACTTGCCCTGTGGTGTGATTTCGCGACGGAAGATGGAGGGATCATCGTAATCCAGGTCATTTCGTTCAAAAACCTCCCTCAGATCTAGTCGGGTAAGGCTAAAAGCACCTTCAACAAGGCATTTCTGTGTCTTGTCCTTCAAAACCTGGGTATCGGCCCGGCTGCCAAGCAGCAGGGAAAGCGCGCCGAGAAGTATCGATTTTCCGGCACCTGTTTCACCGGTAATCATGTTGAGCCCCGACTTGAATTCGACTTCAAGTCCGGTTATCAGTGCATAATTCCGTATGGCGAGCGATACGAGCATAGCCGGCAGTTTAGGTCAGAGGCCCGATTTGAGAATACCGTCCCACTTCGCGGTGTTTGCAGGATCGATCTCCTTAAGCGCGGTAATCACCCTGTTCTTTTCATCCGGAAAGGATTGAGAAAAAATATTGACTATTTCATCGGATTTCGAGGTAAAGAATACCTGGAATATCATGGCATTCGGGTTTTCCCGATAAGCCGGCCGCAGTTCGATAAGCGCATCGGCAATTACCGACCGGGCTTCATCGATACGGTCAACCAGACGGTCGAGACCCATTCTGTGGTATTGGTAGATGCATGAACGGACGGCGCGGTACTTGTCGTTTAGCAGGTTCTCCACAAGCCAGTAGCGATTCCGCACACTTTCAAAAGCCTTCCATCCGCCCTCCTGAGCATTTTGGGCATTGTTCCGGATGGTTTCGGCCCGCTGGAGAAATAGGGTCCCTCCTTCGGGAGAAAACGAATCGTAATCAAGTGCCAGAATTATGTTTACATAAAAAGCCAGGATAGAAACCAGGTTTGTGGTGAACTGCGTCTCGTTAAATCGGAGTGGCTCAAAATCATCGTAGCGGAAATGGATGTCATTGTCGCGATGGTTGAACATCACGGTAGTCTGCGAAGATCCGAATATGGGCCTGCTCGCCTGAATCTGAAGAGTGCCCTGGAACTCATTATCGGAAATACGGTCCTGAATATTGAACATCAGCTGGCATTGGATCCGTTCCTCATCCTTATAAACGTGATCCGTCCAGTTCTGGTCGTTAACGAACTCCATCATAGCCTTCTGCATATTATCATAAATCTCCCGGTTCGAGCCCTGGATCTGCTGCGACACCACACTGATCATGCAGTTGAGTTCACCCGCCCTTGACGGCAGGAAAACGGCTAAGAGACACACTATTATCAAAAGCTTACGCATCTGTTCTGTTTATTTGCAATTTATAGATTTCATCGATGATGTCGGCGGCAACATCGTCCTTCGACTTTAACTCGAAATCGGTGCGATTATTGTTTTTCCCGAGGATGATAATTTTGTTTGTATCCAGATGGAATCCTGCCCCGGGATCTCCTAACCGGTTGAGTACGATAAGGTCGAGACCCTTCTCTTCCAGTTTCCGGGCGGCGTTGGCCTCGGCATTATCGGTTTCGAGGGCAAAGCCCACGAGCAGCTGGCCGGGAGTTTTCATCCGGCCGAGCCGTGCCGCAATGTCGACCGTAGCCACCAGGTTCAGCTGAAGGGTGCTTCCCAACCGTTTCAGCTTTGCATCATGACGTTTTTCGGGAGTAAAGTCGGCAACTGCCGCTGCGAAAACGGCTATGTCGGAATGAATGAACAGCTCACCGGCTTTACTGTTCATCTCCTCGGCCGACACCACCGGATGAATGGTTACACCAGGGGTTACAAGCGTAAGGTTCACCGGACCGGTGACAAGTTCAACCAGCGCCCCTTCCTCTGCGAAAGCCCGGGCGATTGCATAACCCATTTTTCCTGAAGAGTGATTGCCAATAAACCGCACAGGATCAATCTGTTCGTAGGTTGGGCCGGCGGTAATCAGGACCCGTTTACCGGAGAATCGGCTTTTTTTTTTAAAAAAATCATCAACCCATGCCAAAATATTTTCGGGTTCTTCCATCCGGCCTTTGCCTTCGAGGCCGCTGGCTAGTTCACCGGTGGCAGGTTCAATAATATGGTTTCCGTACGAACGGATGGTTTCGAGATTCCGGAGTGTGGCCGGATGCCGGAACATGTCGAGGTCCATTGCGGGTGCCACCACAACCGGGCACCTGGCCGACAGATAGGTGGTCATCAGGAGGTTATCGGCAATGCCATTGGCCATTTTTGCGATCGTATTGGCTGTTGCCGGGGCGATGAGCATCATATCCGCCCATACGCCCAGATCGACGTGAGAATTCCATGCCCCGTCGTCGTGGCGAAAAAAATCGGTAAGGACTGTGTTCTTCGAAAGGGTTGCCAGGGTAACCGGGGTGATGAATTCACGGCCGTAAGGAGTCATGATGACCTTAACCTCAGCTCCTTCACGAACGAAAAGCCGCACCAGGGATGCAGCTTTATAGGCAGCAATGCTGCCCGTTATACCAAGGATGATTTTCTTTCCCTGCAACATGGCCGGGACGACTATTGCTCTTCGGGAGGAACGTTTTCAGGTGTCCTGAAATAGACTTTGCCTTCCATGAATTCCTGAATGGCAATGAGAGTCGGTTTCGGAAGCCGTTCGTAGAATTTGGAGATCTCGATCTGCTCCCGGTTTTCAAATACCTCTTCCAGGTTATCGGTGAATGAAGTGAACTCTTCCAGCTTGCCGTTCAGCTCCATTTTCATCTGCACGCTGATCTGGTTTGCACGCTTGGAGACAATGGCTACAGTCTGGTAAATATTGCCGGTTGGGCTGTCCATGTCGTTCAAATTCCGCGTGATCGTCGTCAGGGGGGCATTACTTTTCTTGTAATCCATATTATTTCAGATATTTAGATGCATTTACATGTATACGCTCAGCCTCCCGCATATGTTTAGATTCGGGAAATTCTTCCTTAAAGCTGAGGTAGGACTCCACAGTATTCTGGAACCGCTCTTTCATCTTTTCGTAAATGGAACGGCTCGCCATTTCGTAATTCGATTTAAGTATCAGGAACAGCAGCTCTTCGCGGTAATGCGTATCAGGAAACTCCTTGAGGGCATTGTTCAGGGCGGTGATGGCAGCTTTGAAATCGTTAAGCCGGTAATAGAGACTGGCGCTGTCGAACGACTTCTTCACCAGCTTTTCCCTCAACTGGTCGATCAGCTTGTTGCATTCGGCAACCCTTTTGCTGGCCGGATGCTGGTTCATGAACATCTGCAGCTCGTCGATTGCCTTGTAGGTGTTGGCCTGATCGAGGCTCGGTCCCGGTGAATCCTCATAAAAGCAGTAGGCAAACATAAAGGCACACTCCTCGGCATACGGTGAATTCGGGAAGGAAGTGACAAAATTCTTGAAATAGTAATTGGCCATCGTAAAGTCCTGCTGGTTATAATAGCAGTATGCATAACGATAGCTCACCTCTTCCGCCTTTTCGGTACCGCGGTATACTGTTACGAGTTCCTCGAGGAGGGTTGAGGCCCTGGTGTAGTCCTTTTTGTCGAAATATTCGATTGCTTTCTTGTACTTCAGATCGAAATCGGTGCTCTTCAAAAGCTTCTGGTAATCACTGCATGAAACCAAAAGAAGTGTGGCTGCTACAATGAATAAGAGACCTTTACCTGCTTTTTTAAACATGGCGCAAAGATACATTTTTTTGCGGTATTAATACTGAAAACTGCGGCGGCGGAAAAATAGTATTTTAGCAGGCAATTATAATCAACATTACAGAGCCGTGGACGTATTTGAAAAACTGAGAAGCAACAAGGGACCACTGGGGCAATATGCCGCGGAGGCGGACGGATATTTTGTATTTCCGAAACTTGAAGGCGAAATAAAGCCCCGGATGACTTTCCGCGGTAAGCAGGTCCTTACCTGGAGCCTGAACAATTACCTGGGCCTGGCAAACCATCCTGAGGTAAGGAAGGTTGATGGCGAAGCGGCCGTTGCATGGGGCCTTGGCTATCCGATGGGCGCCCGTGCCATGTCGGGACATACCCGCCAGCACGAAATTCTGGAGGAGCAGCTGGCCGAATTCGAAGGCAAGGAGGCCTGTTACCTGCTAAACTACGGGTACCAGGGCATGGTGTCGATCATCGACTCCATACTCGACCGCAAGGATGTTGTGGTGTATGATTCGGAATCACACGCCTGCATCATCGACGGGCTGCGGATGCATATCGGCAAACGTTTTGTGTATCCCCACAATGATATTGAGAATCTCGAAAAACAGCTTAAGAGGGCTGTTAAGATAGCCGGTGAATCCGGCGGTGGCGTACTTGTCATCACCGAAGGCGTATTCGGCATGTCGGGTGACCTCGGCAAGCTGAATGAAATCGCGGAACTCAAGAAGAAATATCCGTTCCGTTTCCTGGTGGATGATGCACACGGTTTCGGTACCATGGGCGATACCGGTGCCGGTACCGGCGAACACCTGGGCGTTCAGGAAGAAATCGACCTTTATTTCGGCACCTTCGCCAAATCGATGGCCCTGATCGGCGGTTTCGTTGCCGGAGCCAAAGATGTGATCACCTTCCTGAAATACAACATGCGGTCGCAGATCTTCGCAAAATCGCTCCCGATGCCCATCGTGATCGGCGCACAGAAACGGCTTGAACTTCTCCGCACCCAGCCTGAGCTCAAGACTCAGCTCTGGACGATCGTGGATGCGCTTCAATCGGGCCTCAAAGCAAAAGGGTTCAACCTGGGCAACACCGAATCACCGGTTACCCCGGTATTCCTGAACGGCACCACTCCGGAAGCCACCAACCTGGTGTTCGACCTTCGCGAGAATTACGGCGTGTTTTGTTCCATCGTTGTTTACCCGGTCGTTCCGAAGGATGTCATCATGCTCCGTCTCATCCCGACAGCCATTCACTCGCTGGAAGATGTTGAATATACCATCGATGCTTTCTCGAAGATCAAGAGCAAGCTGGAGAACCGGCAGTACAACAGGGATCATTTGCCAACGGTATAAGGCAAGAGGGCGTAGAGACGCATGATCATGCGTCTCTGCACGCATAACGAAATAAAATCCAAAGAGGTCGTAGAGACGCATGATCATGCGTCTCTACCCGCATTATGAGAAATTATCCTGATTGTTGTACACCTATTCATCCAGGATCATCCGGTAAACCCGTATTTCATCCCCAAGGCAAACGGTATCCTTCTTCTTCCATTCCAGCCTGACGGAAACGGGATAAGCAACTGCATTAAAATCAATTGTGCAGTCGGCCGGTACCTGGTCGAACCGCCATACGGAATCGCTTATGGTGATGAACCATCCTCCGCAGCACATGCAGTCGCGGGGGTCGTAGCCCGTAACAATCCCCCGGTCCATCGTTTCGGCTTCGTGCCTGCAGGCGCCGGCTAAAAGGATCACAAAAACCAGTGATACGGCAATTTTCATATTGTTTGCTTTGAAATCCCTACTTTAGGAATGGAAAGTTACTGCCAATTATGAAAAGATATCTTCTCCTTGTCCTTTTTTTCATGAGCCTGCAGTTCGGGCTGCAAGCTCAACACCGCAGCGTTGGCTACCGTTGGGAAAAGGATTCCGTTTCGGTCGCCCTGATCAAACAACCGGCGGAAGGCAGAGAATTCGCCCTCTGGCAATTGAATCTGGATCCCCGGCTCAAACCTTTCTTCCACCCGGTTTCATCGCCCGACGGCACCCTGCTGACCGCCGAGGCCCCGCCCGACCATCCCTGGCACCTCGGACTCTGGTTTTGCTGGAAGTACATCAACAAGCTCAACTACTGGGAGTTTACCGGCGACCCGAAAATGGCCGTTAGTGAAGGGCGCACCGGAGTCAAACAGATCAGGATCGATACCCGCCGTAACGGCAGCGCCGTGATCCGGCTTCAGATCGACTATCATCCCTGGACTGAACCTTCAAATGTGGTGATGACCGAATCGCGCACCATTACAGTTTCCACGCCTGACAAGTCTGGCTCTTACTCGATTTATTTCGACATGGCTTTCGAGGCCCGACAGGATCTCGTTCTCGACCGGACACCGCCACAAATCAATGCTGCAGGGGTTAAGTGGGGCGGTTATGCAGGGTTATCGATGCGGTTCGACACTAAGTTGTCAGATCCCGACTATTTCAGTGAATTAAGCGATTCTGTGAGCAGCGGAGAAAACCATCCTTTCGTCGCCGCCAATCTGAAGACACCTGCCGGCAAAACGGTTCAGGCCGTCATCTTTGATCATCCGGACAATCCGCGCCACCCATCGGCCTGGTATACCATCAACCGGCCGAACGACCGGTTCTGGTTTTTCACCCCAGCCCTGCTTTATAACAGTGCGATGGAGATGAAGAAGGGGGAAAAGATGCGGCTGAGGTATAGGGTGTTGATACCATCATTAAACGCGATGATATCTCGCAAATGCGGGTAGAGACGTTTACAAACGTCTCCATATCCCCATGATAATATCTCGCAAATGCGGGTAGAGACGTTTATAAACGTCTCTTCAACCCAACAATGGCGCCTCGCGAATGCACGTAGAGACGGATAATTATCCGTCTCAAAAACCAATCTCTTATCCCAGGAACCGTTCTGCGTCAAGCGCCGCCATGCACCCGCTCCCGGCTGCTGTTATCGCCTGCCGGTAAAATTTGTCCTGAACGTCGCCGCAGGCGAATACGCCCGGAACATTGGTTTTGGAAGTTCCCGGCTGGGTGTTGATGTAACCGGTTTCATCCATGTCGATGAAGGGTTTGAAAATATCGGAATTCGGTTGGTGGCCAATGGCAACGAAGAATCCGGTTACATCCAACTTCACTTCTTCTCCTTTGGCGTTCAAAAGCGTAACACCTTCCACGGTCTGGCTGCCGGTAATTTCTTTGGTTGTATGCTCATAAAGCACCTCGATGTTGGCGGTACGTGCCACCCTGTCCTGCATGGCCTTTGAGGCCCGAAGGTAATTCTTGCGCACCACCAGGTAAACCTTGCGGCAGAGACCGGCAAGGTAAGTAGCCTCCTCGGCGGCGGTATCCCCTCCCCCGACGACCACCACATCCTGGCCGCGGTAGAAGAATCCGTCGCAAGTGGCGCATGCCGAAACACCCGATCCTTTGTACTTTTCTTCGGATTCGAGTCCGAGGTATCTGGCAGTGGCACCGGTGGCGATAATGACGGCATCGGCTTCGATAAGGTACTCTTCATCGATCCATACTTTATGTTTCGGACCGGAAAAATCCACTGCAGTTGCCAGTCCCCAGCGCACTTCGGTACCAAACCGTTCAGCCTGTTTCTGAAGCTGTTCCATCATTTCCGGACCGGTAACGCCGTCGGGGTAGCCCGGAAAGTTTTCCACTTCGGTGGTGGTGGTCAGCTGGCCGCCGGCCTGAAGCCCTTGGTAGAGAACCGGTTTCATATTTGCCCGGGCTGCATAAATGGCTGCAGTGTAACCTGCAGGACCAGAGCCCAGTATCAATACATGTACATGTTCCTTAACTTCCTGTGTCAGGTTTTTTTCGCTTTTCGCCGGTTCGGTGTTCAGTGTGCCAAATTGTATCATTTCTGTTTATTTTACTGTCAAATTTACAATTCCGGGCCAATATTCCCGGCTGCCCCCCCAGGCCAAAAATCATACCGAACCATTTTTCTTGAATAAATTGAAAAAACTTTTAGCTTTGCACTCCGAACGCACACGCGTTTGGATCATCGGGATGTAGCTCAGCATGGTTAGAGTATTCGTCTGGGGGGCGAGGGGTCGAGAGTTCAAATCTCTCCATCCCGACTGAGAAAAAGGACCTGCAGGAAACTGCGGGTCTTTTTTTTAGTATTCCCTGATCCGGAATTTCCTCAGGATCGGTTCCTCCGCAAATCTCAGACGGGATGCCTGATCAAGGTAAAGCGTTGTTTTATTAAAACTTGACTTCCCGGCGATCACACCGATCCCGTTCTCGATGTTGTCATATGGATTGAAGTTGAAGTCATTGATCCCGTTCTGATAAAGATTGTGGTCGAAGAAAGCCTTGTCTCCTGTCAGCACATTTACCCTGAAGGGACCGAAATAACGCCGCACCACATCCGGCCGGACTATCAGGTTCTGATCAAGGGTTTGAACAATAAGCTCATACGGAATCCTGATCTCGTAGTATTTCCCGTTGTAATGGATCTCACTTGTTTTTTGAATAGCGAAAGTCTTCGATACGGTTGAATCGGTATACTGTTCCAGTATATCAAACCGCAGGTCCATTTCATTCCACAAATCTCCCGACCACTGCAACCTGAGCGGATTGTCAGGATAGATAAAGATGTTTTGCTGGGCCCGGTCGGGCGACCATATGACCGGTGGTGCCACCAGAGATGTCTCGCAGGTGGCAGGGGGCAGGCCCGGCACATTAACGCTAATCTTTATGTCGCTGTAAAGCAGGTATTGTTTCAATATTATCCAGGGGCACCCTTCAACAAAAACATCCTGAAGGAAATCCTTCTCGAACCGGAAAACATGATAGGGTTCTGAATTAAAATACCCGGCCTCCTTGTCCGGCACATTACAGGAAATTATCGGCAGGCTGATCATTTTGCCGGTCCGGATTTCCCTAACGTCAACGGTCACTTCCACAGAATCAAAACAGATGGAATCCTTTCGGCGTGCAGTTTCATCCGGGGGGGTGATACCGGAAAACAACCTGCCGACCCTGATATAATGCACCGTGTCGTTGGAGTCGAGAATGCTGTAAACCACTGGCTGGGTAGCGAATCCATCCGTCTGGATCACAGGGTCTTCCCGGCAGGAGGAAAAGCAAAATCCCCCAAGGATAAACAGGCCAATGATTTTTTTTACCATCAGATATCGATGTTGCGGGGGGGCACAAAATCAAAGTTACCACTTATCCGTGAGAAATACCGGTATGCAGCTCAACTGGCAGATAATGGATTCGCTCTGCGGAGGGTACTCTTACAGAAACTTGAAATCCTGGTATTTACCATTGAAATCCACTTGGCAACTATCGATTACCACCTCTACTTGATGTTCCAAATTGAAACATCAAGTTTGGCTCTTAAAACTGATCGATATCCTGCCAGCGATAATTGGCGTTTTTAACAACATCCAGGCATACATCCTGCATGGCGTAAGTAAAAACGCTGTTCGGATCAAGGTCGGGCCGCGAGTTCAGCAGCAATGCCACACACATCCCGTTGTCATCACGCATGAACCAGGTTCGGGTGCCCGGCAGGGAACCATTGTTAAACCACAGATGCTGGGCGCTCCATATACCGATACCGCATGCGTAGCTTGCAAATACCGGGGATGGCGTGATAAACTGGGTTAGCGTGGCAGGATTGAATATATCAGGCCTTGTAGTGAAGCCATCAAAAGCAGTAACCAGTTTTAGCAGATCCTTTGCGGTTGCAATAATGCCTCCGTCGGCCACCCGTCTCGGGAAAGCAATATTATAAACATATTGTGCATCGGTGCCCTGACCGTAATACTTCACTTCCCTTACCTTCCTGTCCGCCAGTGTTTTGCCGGCGATATCGGTATCGGTAGCTCCTACCGCATTCAGAATTGTTTTCAGGTATTCGAAATACGGTTGACCGCTTGCCTTTTCAATGATGCGGCCAAGGATAAAGTAATTGACATTGCTGTAATCAAAGAATGTACCGGGTGTATAGGTCATTGGCCGTGTATCAATAATCCAGTCCATCAGCTGTTTGTCGGTAAATGCAGGGTTTTGGTCGATCACATCGGATCCTGTTGCTCCCCCCCAGGAACCGGTAGTGTGCTGCAGCAAATGCTTTACGGTTATGGCTGTGAGTTTCCCGTTATACGGAGCTGTGCCATAATCCGCTCCCAATATCGATCCGGTGCCGAAGACCTTATCGTCAATGCTGAACTTTCCGTCCTGTATCAGTTTCATTATCGCAACCCCTGTGTAGGTCTTCGAAACGCTTGCCAGCCGAAACCGGTCGGTGGGAACAACCCATTCATTTTTCTCCAGATCGGAAAAGCCGTAACCCTTCATGTAAACCAGTTTACCATTTTTGCTCACCGCAAGTGAAGCACCGGTAATCTTATAGAGGTTCATAAAGGCAGTGATCTTACCATCCAGCGATTGTATGTCGTTTTGAACAACTCCCGTTGTTGTAAAGATCTGCTCATTCCCGTAGCTCGTACCTGCACTGTTTACAGCATACGCCCTCACGTGAAAGGTCGTTTTTCCGGTTAACCCCACGATATTACTTGTAAATGCGCCGCTGCCGATACCATCGCTGGTTTTGCTGTCGGTGATGACAGGCAGTCCTGTTGTGTTCCAGCAAACCCCTCTTGCAGTTACGGCGGCTCCGCCGTCACTTATCACAACACCACCCGACAAAGCAGTTATTTCGGCAATTGAGCTGACGACATTTGTTGTAACAGTTGGCATAACAGCCCCATACAAACATCGAACAGAGAATCCGGCCGGAGAAACGTCGTTATAACGGCTTACCGCTCCTGTACGGTTATCGAGACCACGGTACCAGGCGTTTGAAATTCCGCTTCCGGTTGACGACCAGAAGCTGGCTTCACTGCCAAGGTCAATAATACTGCCGTTCGCTAAACGGGCACCGCCCGGGAGGGCTGTGAATCCACTGGAATTAATCGCGCCGGTGTTTTCTCCTGACCAGTGTTTTGTTCCGGTTTCTTTCATTTTACCCCCGGCATCTGAGCCGAGGTAATCGGTTAAAACTGTCCAGTCGGCATCGGAAGGAAGATGCCACCCAACCGGGCAGGCGGTTCTTGCCGCCACCCAGTTATAAAGTACGCCATATGTGGCATAATTGGCTGATAATTTGGCATCCCCAAGGTTATTGCTTTCAAAACCATACACATAATAAAAGGGTATGGTTTCCGACCCGGCCGATGAAGGCCGAACCCATGGAAGAAGCGCCAGATTCTCCTCCATCCATGTTTGATTGCCGACTTTAACAACAGGATAGCTCTTTCCAGCCTGATCGGTACAAGCGACAAACTCAACCTCGTAATTCCTTGAAGAAGAAGGTGAATTGGTAAAAACGGTGGTGAAAACACCACTGCTGCACCGGTAAAGGATGATATCACCCGGGGTAAAGCCAAGTGTGTAGGATGTTTGGGATGACTTAAGTTCGGGCGGCGCCGAATTCCCATGAACTACGGATCCGGAACCAATTGATTCTATGTTGCTTTGAGAAGAACCGGGACTGGTGCAAATCACCTTACAACCTGAGGTGCCCTGATCAGTGGTAACGCTGACCAAATAAATGCCAGCGGCATTCATCGTAATAGCAAACTCATTCTCACCAGGCTCTGCGGTTGCAGTCAGGTGTGCAACAACCTGTCCAACAAGATTTTGTATCTTCAAATCAACCGGTTGAGCATTCTGTACATCAATCATCAGTGTTGCTTTACCCGAAAAAGGATTCGGGAAAACCAGTCCCTGACCGGACAGCAGAGCAATGTCGGTTGTCCCGGTGTTGGCGGTCAGTACCAGCGTTTCATTACC
>CAYWHP010000069.1:0-13510 GCA_964457845.1 uncultured Porphyromonadaceae bacterium
GAAGCGGTATTCGTGACTGATGCGGTGGAACCAGTAGTAAACCATTTCGTTCATCAGGAACAGGAAAACGATGGAAAGCACCGAGGTCCTGATCCGGAGGGGTGTCAGGTCGTACAGGAGCACCCACAGGGCGAGGCCGATCCCCTTTGTGCCCAGTCGCGTGAGGACCCCCAGCACGCCGAACCCGATGCTGGTCCACGTATCGCGCACCTCATACAGTCCGAGTTTCCGGCGGTGGCTGTACCACGCCTCGCCGATGATGCTGAGGATGATGGCGGCGGCAAACCAGGGGAAGATTTTTTCGGTAAGGGTGGCGGTTTCCATTTGGTTTATCGGGTGATGGTGATAGGTAAAAATAGGCATAATTCCGGCGACCTGTTTTTGCCGTTCCAGCGGCTATATCGGTGTAAAACTTGAATTTTTCAGGTGACACCCGAAAAATTCGAGCGAATTCTTCAGGTGGCACCCGAAAAATTCAAGTTATTCCGGCGGATTGAACGCGCTGCTACCAGAATTTGTACGGTTTATCGCCAGACGTTCTCCCTCTCCCCCTCTAATGCCTGAAATTCGACGAAAACCTCGAACCCCATCCGCCTTCGGAGCCAAAACTCGAGGTGCGGTTAAACATGCTCTGGCCGATGCTGGTGTTGAACCGGTTATCGCGGGCGTCGGAATAGAGAAGGAAAAGGTTTTGATATACTATTTTCTTTTGGAATTCCTTATTATTACACTTATTCAATCGTAACTATATGCCAATAAGCGTTTACATAGCAGTGGGGTTGGTTATCGGCTTTGCACTTGTTGTTTTCGGGTTAAGAAAAAAAAAGAAAAAGCTGATCATTGCTTCATCGATAATCTTGGTCATCTTGGTTATTGGAATCATTCTCCTGTCTAACGCATTAATCACCATGTAAGCAAGTATAAGATAATCAAGGTTAACAACGGTAAAATCTATTTCACCTGTTCGCTGAGGGCGGACCAGAGCTTCATCAATCTCTATTCAATTAATTTTGAGTGAATGACGTCCCGATTTGCGCAATCGACTAGTCCGTTATTTGCCCAATGATGCCAGCGAAATTACGTTGATTCCGTCCGGACGGGTGTAACTGATACCGGTTCCGGTAATGATATTGATCGATTCAGGTGGTTTTATTCTTTGTGTATCCAGATTGGAAACAAATTTATTGAGGGTTGCTGCAGCCTCATCAATTTGCCCGGTGCCGAGTTTTATTTCAAAAGCGCACCAGTTGCCATTGTATTTTTGCACAATGCTGTCCACTTCCAAACCGCTCGAATCACGGTAATGATAAACTTTGGCATCGTTTGCCTGCGCGTATACCCGCAGTTCGTGGGTAACCAGCGATTCAAACAAGAACCCCGTGAAATTCAAATCGTTTATCAGCGAATTCTCATCGGCTCCCAACGCAGCAACAGCCAGGGAAACATCGGTAAAATGCCGTTTTGGGGATTTTCGCAATGCGTGCGATGAACGGATATGCGTGTTCCATGCGGGTTGGTCCTCCAATATCATCAAGCGGTTAAGTGTATGAGCGCGGTTCAAGTCGGTTGCCTGCTCAACGGTTTTGTTTAAAACTGTTGGAAACCCACCGATCACCAGTTTCTCGATGATAAAATCAAGGTCGGTTGGCTCGTCATCAATTTCAATTTTTTCGCCTTCAAAGAGTTTTGCCAGACTTATTTTCCCCGACGAAAAGCCTAATTCCTGCCACGACATGGTGCGCATTTCCACGATGGTGAACCTGCCCGCACCCGAATGCATCGTAGCATTTCATTTTACACTTTATCAAACTCCTGGTCTGTATTGGAATCCCTTAACCTTGCGGGTTTCATCCGTTTCTTCCACCAATCTGCCTATCTTAGCCTCCCGAAACTCAACACCTGCTGTCCATGCTGAGAAAATTCCGCCCCCTGCTTACCCTGCTGGCCCTGATCACCGCCGTAACGTTGCTTACCCAGTGCGAAAAAGATAAAAAGGAACCCTATCGTTTTACCTTTCAATTTCTTACCGAACAATACAAGCCGCTGAACTACCTCGAGAACGACACGCTGAAGGGCCTGGCCCCTGATGTGCTCCGCGAGGTGTGCACCGGCCTCAACATCCCCTTCGAATATGAATTGCTGCCCTGGGAAGACGGCTACGCCCGCGTGCAGAACATGCCCAATGCGGTTCTGTTCTCCACCATCCTGAATGCCACCCGAAAGGACCTGTTCAAATGGGCCGGACCCATCGCCTCCCTCAACTGGCTCTTCTACTCGAAATCGGGCAGCCAGATCGGTATCACCTCCATCGAGGAGGCGAAAAGCGTGGAAAAAATCGGGGTGCTGCGGGATTACGCCATTACACAAAGTCTTATCAGTCAGGGTTTTGAAAACCTGGTGTACTGCGCCGATAACGTGGATGCGTTTAGCAGGCTGCTTTCAGGTGAAATCGACCTCTTTCCATCCGACAAGATCACCGCCGAAGCGGCCCTCCAGGCGCTGGGCAAAACCATCTACGCGGTTTCGGAGGAGCTGGTCATCCGCACCGACCTCATCTATTTTGCCTTCAACAAGAGCATCCCCGATGATGTGGTGGCCGATTTTCAGGGGGAGATCGACCGCATCAAGGACAACGGCACACTCAAGTCGCTCACCCGCCAGTACCTCAACAGCTCCGATTTTCCGGGAACCCTCCAGCTGATCACCGAGCAGTACCCGCCGCTCACCTTCCGCAACAGCTTCGGCGAAATCACCGGCTACGGCTCCGATGTGGCCTATGAGATCATGAAGCGCAACAGGGTGACCGCCGATGTGCGCCTCACCCTCTGGAGCATCGGCTATGAGCTGGCCCTCTACAACCCCAACGTATGCCTCTTCACCATGGACCGTACCGAAACCCGGGAAAACCTCTTCCAGTGGGTGGGGCCCATCGGCACCAATACCACCTGGTTCTACACCCGCGCCGGATCGGGCATCACCATAAAATCGCTCGACGAGGCCCGCAATCTCGAAAGGGTAGGGGTCATCAGCTCATGGTTTTCGGGCCAGCGGCTGCAGGAGCTGGGATTCACCAACCTGGTGGCCGGCCGCGAGCCGGCGATCATGGCCAAAAAGCTCATGGCCGGCGATATCGATGCCTTCGTCTGCACCGGCGTTACATTCCCCGATATCCTCCGCGATGCGGGCTACACCTACAACGAGGTGGTCCCGTCGTTTGCCCTGATGGCATCCGACTATTACATCGCCTTCTCCCTCGGTACACCAAAATCCACCGTCGACAGCTGGCAGTCGGCCTTCAATGCCATGAAAACCGACGGCACCCTCAACGCGATTTCGTTGAAATGGCTGAAATAGGTACCTTGTCGGAATTAACAAACCGGCATGACTGCTCCTGATACGCACCCTGCTTTGTATGACGAGGCCCGGGCCTTGTACGGCCGGTATCGCCAACTGGCAGATTCCTATCTGAATACATACTTTACCAACCCGCAGCAGCTTTTGGAAAGCGAGCGGGCAATAACCAGCGAACTGCGACGCGAGTGGAGGAGATTGCGCTGGTTGAGGCTATTCCCAACCGACATTGAAAAGGAGACATTCAGGCTGATCCGCTTTTTCTTTCTCCGGGAAAGGAGGGAAGAGGTGCGTTACCGGAATTACAGCAGCTATCTCCGGGATTTCATGAAAAGGAACCGGAAGCGAATGATCACTCCCTGGAATCCACCGGCCGGGTTCACCCTCGATGATGTCATCAGCGAGCTCGTCAGCCGTATCAGTCCCCCCTTTGACGGTCCCTTTCCGGTGCTTACGGAGTGGCTTCCCATGAAAATGCGGGAAGCGGCGGACGTCATTCCGGAGGATATTCTTGCCGGTGGCGGCCTCGGAAAGGTATTCCGGGTGGTTTGCGGGGTTTACCTGTATGCCCTCACCGACCTGAAATCCGACATGCCCGTTGAAGAGGCCAAAAGCCGCCTGGAGATGGCGCTGAAGGGCGGGTACTATTTCGGGCTGCTTCATCCCATGGCCGATGATGTGCTGGATTCGGCGAGCCACCTTTCACCGGCCGGCAAACTGGAGCTGATGCGGTTGATGGACCACTGGATAGGAGGCGATTTCAGCGTTTCCCCGGGCGAACCCGCTGAGGCGCCGGTATTGGCTCTGAAGGAGTGCATCCGGGAATTGTACGACCTGTTTCCGCCGGACAAAAGGAAAGAATTGATCCTGTTGAGTTATTGCCTCCATTTTGCACAGATGGACGACCTGCTCAAGGATCCGGCCGCCCCCTGCACGATTAGTGCTGTTTATGTACCGGTATTCCTCAAGGCCTCCTTAACACGCCTGATGAGCTGCTGGCTCTCGGGCACCCGGCTTACCGAAGGACTTACCCATGAAATTCTCGAGACCGGCCTGGTTTTTCAGCTGATGGATGATTTCCGCGATATCTGCACCGACCTGGAGGAGCGTTGCTTCACCCCTTTCACCCACTACCTGCTCAGCGAGCCGGTGAAACCCGTAAACCCCTGGCTGATATACGTCAGGGCACTACATCTCTTCATCGCTAACAGTCCCAACAGACAGGTATCGGCCCGCTCGCTGCTCCGCAGGGTGGCTATTGCGGTGCAGAACTTCGGAGCAGACGGTGACCCGGTTGGCGGAACCCTCGACGTTCTGTTTGCCGGATTGCCCAACAGCTATCTGTATGTTAATAAGATAATTAAATACCCGGAACGGATTGTCGACCCCGATAAGGCCCTGTTCGACCCGGTCGACCGGTATTACCAGCAAAAGGGAAAAACATGAAAGCCATTGTCCTCACCGGTATCCGGCAGATGGAGCCGGTTGAACGCCCGGTGCCCGAAATCAGCCACCCCACCGATGTGCTGATCCGCATGATAGTGGTGGGCGTGTGCGGCTCCGATATCCACTACTACACCACAGGCCGCATCGGCAGTCAGGTGGTTGAATATCCGTTCGTTGTGGGCCACGAGGGCGCCGGCGAGGTGCTTGCCACGGGCAGCGCCGTCGCCCGCGTAAAGCCCGGCGACCGCATCGCCATCGACCCCGCCATGCCCTGCTTCACCTGCGACCAGTGCCTCGCCGGCCGGCCGCACACCTGCCGCCGGCTGAAATTCCTGGGCACACCCGGTCAGGCCGAAGGGTGCCTGCAGGAGTGCATTGTGATGCCCGAAACGAGCTGTTTTCCCATACCCGGATGGATGTCGTACGACCAGGCGGCCATCTCCGAGCCGCTGGCCATCGGCGTGTACGCGGTGAACCTCACCCAAACCAACCTCGCCGGCAAAAACATCGGCATCCTCGGCTTCGGCCCCATCGGCATGAGCGTGATGCTGGCCGCCCTCCAAAAGGGGGCATCGCGGGTGTTTGTCACGGATAAAATCGACAGGCGCCTCCACCTGGCCCGAAAATGTGGTGCCTTTTTTACCGGAAATCCCTTTACACAGGACGTTGTCGCAGGCATAAAGGCGCACGAGGAAGCCCTCCTTGATATCGTTTTCGAATGCTGCGGTCAGCAGGAGGCTGTTGACCAGGCCATCGACATCCTCAAACCGGGCGGCAAGCTCATGATCATCGGCATCCCGGAATTCGACCGCTGGTCGTTCCCCGTAGATAAGTTGCGCCACAAGGAGATCGCCATACAGAATGTCAGGCGGCAGAACGGTTCACTGGAGGAGACACTGAGCCTCCTAGCCGAGAACCGTGTCGATGTGGGCGCCATGGCCACGCACCGCTTCCCGCTCGACCGCACGCAGGAGGCCTTCGATCTGGTGGCGGGGTACCGCGACGGGGTGATGAAGGCCATGATTGATATTTGACGGATGGAGGCTTTGCCAATGGGACTTCCGGTGGAAATGCGTATTTTCATGCCCGCCGAAAATGCCTCAAAAAAAATAATTAGTAATTAGTAATTATGAGATCCGCTGAGTTGTGGAGATGGTTAAGACCGGCACTGCTGGCAGTATCTATATTCCTTTCAATGAGCTTGTTGCCATCGTGCGACCGGAGCGACGATCCGGTAACGCTTACGCTGGCCAGCTGGCGCACCGACGATGTGGCGGCGATGAACCGGATCCATGCGCTGTTTACGGCCGCGCACCCCAACATCACGGTGGAGCTTCTCACGTACGATGCGGTGGGGTACGACAGGGTGATGAAGGAGCAGCTTGCGCTCGGCACGGGAGCCGATGTGCTGTGGCTGCGCGGGTTCGACAAGGGGCTGGAGCTCTGGAAAAACAACTACCTCCGCGATATCACGGATATTATTCCGGGGCTCTCCTCGTATGCCGCCATGCCCGTTAAGGCGTGGTCGGAGGGGGAGGTCACCTACGGCGTGCCGTCGGCCGGGGTTACCCACGGGATCTATTACCGCAAATCGGTATTTGCAAAATACGGGATCGCCGAACCGGCCACCTGGGATGACTTTATCGCCGCCTGCGAGAAGATGCTGGCCGGCGGCGAGACGGTGCTGGCACAGGGCGCCGCCGATCCGTGGACACTCAATTTTCTGGTATTCAGCGGTCTGGGCCCCAATTTTTACGGCGGGGAGGCCGCAAGGCAGTCGCTGATGGGAACCGGCATGAAGCTTACCGATGCGGCCTTTGTGAAGGCGTTCCGCATGGTGGAATCGCTGAAGAGGTACATGCCAGCCGGGTTCGAAACCCTTGGCTATGAGGATGCCCGCGAGCAGTTTGCGCTGGGGCAGGCGGCGCTCTTCATCGGCGGGTCGTGGGAGATCAGCGTGTTTAAGGGGCTCGGCGCCGGCAGCGATGCCATCGGCTGGTTTGCCCCGCCGCTGGCAGCGGCCGGCAACAGGCTGCAGTACTGCTTCCATACCGATGCGGGCATCGGCATCAATAAAAAGACAACCCACCGCGCCGCAGCCGAGGAGTACATCAAATGGGTGGCCGGAACCGAATACGCTCAGGCCTTCATGAATGAGCTGCCGGGCTTCTTTTCCTATACGCCGGGCACGCTGTCGGTGGCCGATCCGCTGGCACAGAAGATGTATGCCGCCGCAGAAGGCGCCGACCTCACCGTGCGGCTGATGAGCGAGCTGCTCAATGCCGGCAGCCCGTCGGGCGACTCGCTGCTCGATGAGGCACTGGCCGGGCTGCTAAAAGGGATCTATACGCCGGAGAGCGCCGCTGCCTTTGTGCAGGCGGGGCTCGACAGCTGGTACAAATAACAAAACAGCAACATGAAGATCGTAATTGCGGGGGCCGGTGAAGTTGGAACTCATCTGGCGAGGATGCTGAGCGGACAGGACCACGATATCATTCTGCTCGACGATAATCCGGAGACACTGAGCCAGGTGAGGCACGAGATCGATGTGATGACACTGGCCGGTTCGGCCCATTCATTTGTCGACCTGAAGGAGACCGGCATGAATAAGACCGACCTGTTCATTGCCGTTACCACGTCGGAGGAGCGCAACGTGCTTGCCTGTACGATGGCGAATTACCTTGGGGCGGGACGGACGATTGCCCGGATCAACAATTCGGAATACCTCATGGAGCGCTACCGGGCCAAGCTGCACAACCTCGGGATCCACGAGCTCATCTATCCGGAGAGTCTGGCCGCCAAGGAGATCGTTTCTTCGGTTAAACTGACGGGTACCCGCCAGTACTTCGAATTCTCGGGCGGAAAACTGCTCCTGATGGGCATTAAGATCCGGAGCAATGCTCCCATGGTGAACAAAACGCTGGAGGAGCTTGCTCCGCAGATGAAAAACATCGTGGCGGTGGCCATCACACGGGCCCAGGGAACCATCATTCCCGACGGGCAGGATAAAGTTCTGGCTGAGGACATCGTTTATTTCGTCACCGACAGTGCTACGCGCAGCCAGGTGTTTACGCTGGCAGGCAAGGAGCTGTATGAGATCCGCAACATCATGTTTCTGGGCGGCAGCCGCATTGCCCAGAGAACCATGGAAAAGCTCGGCGAGCGCTACAATATAAAGGTTATCGAGGGCGACATAGAGCGCTGCAACCGGATCGCACAGAAATTCAGCCATGCGCTCGTGATCAACGGCGACTGCCGTAACCTGGAAATCCTCGAGGAGGAGGGGCTGGCAAAAATGGATGCCATCATTGCCACTACGGGAAGCTCGGAGGTTAATATGCTCTCCTGTCACCTGGCCAAAATGCTTGGCGCCAAGAGAACCGTGGCCGAGGTGGAGAATCTGGCCCTCATGAGCACTGCCGAAGGCATGAACATCGGTTCCATCATCAACAAAAAGCTGATCGCCGCGAGCTACATCTACCGGTTTACCCTGAATGCAGATATCTCCAATGTGAAATGCCTGACCTCCTCGGAGGCCGAGGTGTTCGAGTTCATTGCCCGGCCGGGGGCGCGGATTACGCAGAAGCCGATCCGTGAGGCGGGATTCCCGGCTGATGCCAAAATCGGCGGAATCATCCGGGGTGAGGCCGGGTATGTGGCCCGGGGCGACATGCAGATCCATGAAGGCGATAAGGTGGTGGTTTTTGCCCTGCCTTCGGGAATAAAAAAGATCGAGAAATTCTTTAAATAGCATTCGGACCGGCAAAACCAGCATGAATTTAGTACTGATAATCAGACTTTTAGGGACACTGCTCCTGGTTGAAGGCATTGCCATGTCAGCCTCCGTGCTGATGTCGCTGTTCAGCGGGGGAGATGACCTTCAGGCACTGGTTATTTCGGCCGCGGCATGCCTTCTGCCCGGGCTCGCTTCGATTCTCTTTACGCCCCGCTACCGGGGCAACATGTCGCGCCGGGAGGGATTTCTTGTGGTCACGCTCGGATGGGTGATCATCTCCTTTTTCGGGGCGCTGCCCTACATGATCAGCGGGTATATCCCCCGACTTACCGATGCATTCTTCGAAACCATGTCGGGGTTCACCACCACGGGCGCCAGTGTGGTCGACAATATTGAGGCGTTTCCGCGGGGGCTGCTCTTCTGGCGCGCCCTTACCCACTGGCTCGGGGGCATGGGGATCATTGTTCTGGCCCTCTCTTTTCTGCCGGCCTTCGGGATTGGCGGAATGCAGCTGTACAATGCCGAATCCCCGGGGGTTTCGGTAGATAAGGTGACTCCGCGCATTTATCAGACTGCAAGGCGGATATGGCTTGTTTATGTCATTCTTACCGTCGCGGAGGCGATCCTCCTGATTTTTGGCGGCATGAACTGGTTCGACAGCATCTGCCATTCGTTCGCCACCATGGCCACCGGCGGGTTTTCAACCAAGCAGGCCAGCATCGCCTTTTGGGATTCGGCCTACATCGAGTACGTCATAACCATTTTCATGATCATCGCGGGCAGCAACTTCACGCTGATCTATTTCGCCATGCGGGGTAAACCGCTGCGCCTGCTGAAGGATGAAGAGTTTCGTTACTATATCCTTTTCATTCTGGGATTTGCCCTGGTGATCGCGGTTGGTCTTATGCTGACCACCACCGACAGCATCGGCGACTCGGTTCGGAACGCCCTGTTCACCGTGGCTTCCATTATGACCACCACGGGATTCGTAACGGCCGATTACCTGAAATGGATACCCGTGCTTACCATGGTGCTGTTTGCCGTGTTCTTCTTCGGCGGCTCCACGGGATCTACCGGCGGGGGCATCAAGATCATGCGCATTGTGATCCTCCTCAAGAACAGCTACTACGAGCTCAAGCGGATGTTCCACCCGCATGCGGTGATCCCTGTACGTTTCAATAAGCTTTGCGTGGAACCGAAGATCGTGAACAACATACTGGCCTTCTTCATGTTCTATGTCAGTATTTTCTTCATCAGCAGCATCCTGCTGATGATATTCGAGCCCGACATGGCCACCTCGATGGGCGCCGTGGCCACCTGCCTCGGCAATATCGGTCCGGGCCTGGGGACGGTTGGGCCGGTGTTTACCTTTTCCCATGTGCATGATCCGGCCAAGTGGCTGCTCTCCTTCCTGATGATGCTGGGCCGCCTGGAGCTCTTTACCGTTCTGGTCATCCTTACCCCGGCTTTCTGGAAGCGCTAACCTCCTAACCTCCTAACCTGCCATGAAAAAGACTACCATTCTTCTCCCATTAATCCTCACTATGGTCCTGATGACCCTTAATGCGCAGGCACAGAAGGCAAAACCCGCTTCCCTGCAAAGCTGGCGCGATGCCCGCTTCGGCATGTTCATCCACTGGGGCCCGGTGAGCATCACCGAAAAGGAGATCAGCTGGTCGAGGGCCAACACCAACCCGAAATGCCCCAACAACGGGGAGACGCCGGCAGCGGTGTACGACAACCTGTACAGGCAGTTCAACCCGGTGAATTTCAATGCCCGGGAGTGGGTGGCCACTGCGCAGGCGGCAGGCACGAAATACATGATCCTCACGGCGAAGCACTGCGACGGGTTCCTGCTGTGGGATTCGAAGGTGGATGAGTACAACATCATGAATACCCCCTTCAAACGCGACATCTGCGCCGAACTCTCGAAGGCCGCACACGAGGCCGGCATGAAGATCGGCTGGTATTTTTCGCCCATGGACTGGCGCGATCCCGACTGCCGCAACGAAAAGAATGCGGAATTTGTACAGCGCATGCAGGCCGAGCTCACCGAACTGCTCACCAATTACGGGAAAATCGATATCCTCTGGTTTGATACCGACGGCAAGCCGGCCGTGTGGGACCAGGAAACCACCTATAAACTCGTTCGGGGCCTGCAGCCCGACATTGTAATCAACGAGCGGCTCGACCTCGGCGAAACCGGCTGGAACGAAGGGCGCATCGGTCCGAATGCCGATTTCCACACCCCGGAGCAAACCGTCGGCGGTTTCGACCGCCGCCCGTGGGAATCGTGCATGACCCTTTCGAAGAAAAGCCAATGGGCGTGGGGCGGCCATGCCGACGGCGTTAAGCCTGCCTCCCAATGTCTCGACATGCTCATCCGCTGCGCCGGTGGCGACGGCAACATGCTGCTGAACGTGGGCCCGATGCCCGACGGCGCCTTCGCACCCGAACAAACCGCCGTGCTCCTGGAGCTGGGAAAATGGCTGCAGGAAAACGGGAAAACCATTTACGGCACCCGCGGTGGCCCCTGGAAACCGGCCCGGTACGGCGTATCCACCTGCAGCGGCAATACCGTTTGGCTGCACATCCTCAGTCGCACGGGCAACCATCTTGAACTTCCCGCCATTCCGGCAAAAATATTGAGATCGAAGGCCCTCTCCGGAGGGAAAATATCAGTCAACCAAACGGAAAAGCTCCTGACCATAACCCTGCCTAAAGATGGGAGTGGCCTTCAGGACCTGATCATTGAACTGGAGCTCGACCGGCCAGCCTTCGACATTGCGCCCATCGAATCGAAAATGCCCTCCGGTGCCCTTTCGGCAGGCAAAAGGGCGACCACCTCCAATGTGTACCAGAACTCGGCCGCCTATGACGCCGGTAAGGCCTGCGACGATAACGACGAGACCCGCTGGGCCACTGACAGCGGCACCCATGCCGCCTGGCTGGAGATCGACCTGGGCAAGCCCTGCCTCATTGGCCGTGCGGTATTGCAGCAGGCCTTTCCGGAATTAAAGCGGATAAGGAAGTTTGCCGTGGAGGCCTATCTGGATAGCAACTGGAAATCAGTGTATACCGGAAGCGACCCCGGTGCGGAGCTCGAAATGAACTTCACCCCGGTGATGGCGCAACGCGTGAGGCTGAACATCACGGAGTCGGCCGAAGGGCCCACCATATGGGAATTTCGCGTGTTTCCGCCCCGTCAGATGTAGATCGCACTTTCCGCATCGAGCCGCATCATGTCCTCGTCGGAGAGGCGGAACGACATGGCCCCGGTATTCTCCTTCGCATGAACCTCTTTCGTGGCGCCCGGTATGGCCACCACCATGTTGCCGTGGAAATGGATAAGCCAGTTGAGGGCGATCTGCGATGGGGTAACGTTGTAATTGGCGGCAATCTCCCGGATGAGTTTCACCAGCGGAAGGCTCTTTGCGAGTCCGGCCGGGCGGAACTGGCCGGTTGATTTGCGGAAGCCGTTGTTTTTGATCAGTTCGGGGTTGTCGTGAAATTTTCCGGTTACAATGCCTTGTGCCAAAGGCGAATAGGCTATGATCGATATGCCAAGCTCCTTTGCGGTATCCAGGATCCCGTTGGATTCGATCTTCCGGTCGAGGAGGTTGTAGCGAACCTGGTTCGAAACCAGCTGTATGCCTTGCTTCTGCAGGGCCTCCCATGCCGAGCGCATCTTGGCGGCCGAAAAGTTGCTCACGCCCACATGCTTCACCTGACCGGCTTTTACCAGCTTCGCCATGCCGTCCATCTCGGCCTTCTCGCCCGAGAACCCGAACGGCTGGTGCACCTGGTACAGGTCGATGGGGAAGGGTGCCAGTGCCGCGAGGCGGGCATCGATCGTTTTGGCCATGTTGGATGCGGTGCGGAACAGCGGCCACCATTTGGTGGCCACAATCACATCGCCCGGTTTCTGGCCGGCCTTCAGCAGGGCTGCGGAGAGTGCTTTTTCCGATGCACCGTTGCCATAGATCTCGGCGGTGTCGAACCAGTTGATCCTGCCGGCCAGCGACCGGGATACCACTTTGTTGATGAGGTCGTCTTCCAGTACGGGCCAGAATTTACCGGCCATGTTGTTTTGTTTGCTGAACTGCCAGCAGCCGAGGCCGATGGGGGTTACCATTAGGTTCGATCGGCCGAGTGACCGGAGGTTGGTTGCGTTTTCCATTATCCGTGATAAAGTTTGTTGATCAGGGGGGTAAAACAGCTGAAGCCCTCAATGGTTCAGCCGCTTCAATCCTTTTTTGCGGGAAGGGTGAATGTGAATGTGGATCCCTTGCCCTCTTCGCTTTCCACTTTGATGGTGCCGCCCTGCTGTTCGATGAACTCACTGCAAAGGATGAGGCCGAGGCCCGTTCCCTTTTCATTGTCGGTTCCCCGTTTGGTATAGCCGGAACCTATGTCGAAGAGTTTGCCGGTATTTTCCGGGGCAATGCCAATACCCGTATCGGAAACCGATACAGCCACCTCTCCGCCGCTTACGGAGGCCGAAATATCGACCGTTCCACCGTGATTGGTGAATTTAACAGCATTGCTCGTGAGATTGCAGATGACCGTGGCAAGTATGTCCTCATCGGCCATTACGATCAGGTCTCCGGGGATCCGGTTCAAGATGCGGATATCCTTCTGCCGGGCATTTTCCGCCATTATCCGGATGGCTTCATCCGCCTTTTCACGAAGAGGGACGTTTTTGGGTGTAAAAACAACCTTCTTCTGCTGGAGACGGGCCCAGTCGAGCAGGTTCTCGAGGAGCAGCATGGTTTGCCTGGCCCCGTTGTTGATCATGACGGCAAAGTTCTCAATATCATCAACATCAAGTGTTCTGGCTTCTTCCCTGAGCATTTCCGTTAGTCCCAGTATCCCACTGAATGGACTCCTCAGGTCGTGGGCGATGATCGAGAAGAACTTATCCTTAGTGGCATTTAGGGTGCGCAGGCTGGCTTCGCTTTCCCGTAAGGCCTTTTC
>CAYWHP010000069.1:13610-24215 GCA_964457845.1 uncultured Porphyromonadaceae bacterium
TCACTCGCCCGGAGCAGCAATTCGGCTGATTTGCGCTCGCTTATGTCGCGCATGTTTCCGATCACCCTCACCGGGTTTCCGCTTTCGTCGCAGATGAATGTGGATGAAACGGCAACCGGGATTGTCATACCCGGTTTCACCGTCAACGACAATTCGAAGTCGCTAACGCTCCCTTTGGCGAAAAGCTCATCAAAGAAGGCTTTACGCTGTTCAGGGACAGTATAGAAATCGATTATGGATGCACCGATAAGCGCTTCCCTGGTGTATTGCCCCTTCGAGAGCTTATGGATGGAGGGGCTGATGTCGATCAGTTTGCCTTCAATGGTGGCTTCATAATAGGCATCTTCCATGCTTTCGAAAATGTTGCGGTATTTTTCCTCGCTTTTGCGCAATTGTTCCATTGACAGCGGTCCTGCTACGCTGTTATTCAACGCAATGCCTTCAATAGCAAGCTGCCGCCTGTTAACGCTGTTATCGTCGTTAGTATCTGTCATGATAAAACACTCCCCGGGCTTTACCGTTATGCGTATTCCATTTCCTGGGTGTAAAGATAGGGTATTGGATTAATAATCCGTATATTTGAAAGTAACCCCATACCTAATGAAAAAGATTGTTTTCAGGCGCCTGGCGGCGGTAATTCCGCTGACCGGCATTGTTATGCTCCTGCTTTCCTGTGAGCCGCTGGCCACGGGATTCAGCGACACGGAAGCTGCGCAGTATTACGAAGCATCGGACATCACTGCGGTGCCCGACACCTTTAAAACGGTGCATGTGATGACCTGGAACATCCGCTTCGGCGCGGGGCGCCTCCCCTGGTTCGGGGATGCCTGCGGTGAAAGGGTGATCTTTACCGAAGAAGAGATCCTTACCGTGCTGCAGGCCATCGCCGACCGGATCAACAGCGAAAAGCCCGACATTTTGCTGCTGCAGGAAGTCGATGTCAATGCCAAGCGGTCGGCCTACATCGACCAGGTTCAGTGGATCCTCGACCACACCTACTTCAACTATGCGGCCGCGGGTTTCCAGTGGAAGGCGCAGTTCATCCCGAGTGACGGGCTCGGCCGGCTCGAGGAAACCAACGCAACTTTCTCGCGATGGAAAATCAGCGATGCCCAACGTATTGAGCTGGGCCTCCGGAACGACCAGGACGAACTCACGCGCTATTTTTATGAGCGTTGCTGCATGCTGAGCTGCCGCATCGATATCCCCGGCCACGACAATATCTGGACGGTAAACCTGCACGCCTCGGCATTTGCCGGTGATGATACGCGGCAGCGCCAGATGATCCGGATCCACTCCGAGCTGAAGCGCATCGATGAGGCGGGCGGCTGGTTCATGGCAGGGGGTGATTTCAACAACCTCCCGCCGGGTTCCGATACCACCGACTATTGTCTTGAGGATATGTGCCCGGGTGAATCGTTTCACCAGCCGGGCGACATCCCCCTGCACAAGGAGGGCAGTTACTACAGCGCCGAACAGCATCTGCTCGACACGCTCTACCTGCGTTATGAAAGCGCGGTACCCCTTGCGGAATACAAGGCCGACCCCTACCATCACTATACACATACTACACGGGGTACGCACTTCTGGGACAGGACGCTCGACTATCTTTTTACCAACTACCAATGGGTTGAGCATTCCGATGTAACCTGGCAGCAGGCCACTTTCGAATCGGACCATGTGGCGGTTAGCGTCCGTTTTATTTTACCCCAATAATCTGCCTTATGAAAACCTTATATATCTGCCTACTGGGAGCAGCCTTATCGGCCTCCCTCTTTTCACAGGAAACTCCTGCGGGCAATTACTGGACGGCCGGTACGGCCTATAACCTTCCGGCGCACCGGTGGGAGGCTGGCATTTTTACCCGCTCCACCTACGGACTCACTCCCCGGGTGGAACTGTCGGCCCATCCGCTCATGGTTTTCCTGCTGCCGGAGATCAGGGTCAAGGTAGGGTGGGGCGACTTTTCCGGCCTCCGGCTGGCCTCCGAGCACGGGATACTGTATCCGTCGATGTTCATGAAACTCGTGGCCATGAAAGGCACCGGTGGCTTTATTTCTCCCGAACTGACGATTCCGCAGATGGCGGCCATCAGCAACCGGATACTTGTTTCCCTGAGGCCCGGGCCCAAAACCATCCTTTCGGCGCATGCGGGGGTCTCCTTTTCCCTCCATTCGGAAAAGCCGGACATACGGGGCACCATCGACCTTCCCATCTTCTATCCGCGGTTTGCGGTGTTTTACAGCCAGCCGGCGTTTGATGCGGGCATCGGCTTCCGGGGCAATTTCTCGGCCGTCTTTGGATGGGATTTCACCATTGAGAATTTCATCTGTTCAGGAACCGTGAACAGTTATTTCATGGAAAACAAGGGCGTGCTGGTGTATACCTCCAAAAAGCAGCGGCTCCGTGCCGAGGCCGGCTACAAGCTCTGTTTCGGTCAGTACCCCGATGGCGACCGGTGGCACCTGCTTCCCGATATCAACCTGGTATTCGGAATCGGAAAATAGGAGAAGTTTGTTATATTTTTGCAGTTAATCCAACCAAACCATGAAATCACGATTCATCGCCGTTTGCGTGCTGCTGGCCCTGGTGCTGGTTTCCTGCGCCAATGCATCCCCCCGGGCCGATGGGCCGGCCAAATCCGTTCCCGAAGAGGTACTGAGGCTTAAAAAGCACACCTATGTCGACCAGGAGGGCACCGGGCTCCCGGCATTCTCGTTCCTCATGCCGGCCGACTGGCAGTTCAGGGGAGGGATGCAGTGGATACTCGACAATCCCGCCATGCCTTCGGTAACTTATTTCCGCGTATCCGACCCGAAAAGCCGGGCGGAGTTTGAGGTTTTCCCGAACCATTGCTATTTCTGGACCGACAACGCCGGGCTTCTGACGATGTTCCCCCCGGGAAACAAGTATTTCGGTTGCATGGTGATGCGCCCCATGCTGGCCGGCGATGCCCTGAAAAGCATCATCCTCGAGGAATTCAGGGGCAACTACCAGTCGGTGAAGATTCTGAAGGACGACGACCTTCCGGAACTTCCGAAAGCCCTTGGAGCCGGACAGGCCCAGGGATCATCGGGTGCGTCGGGAGCCAGGGTGCGGATCAGCTATGTGCTCAACGGTCAGCCGATGGAGGAGGAGTTCTATGCCGTAACCGAGAGCATCACATTTCCGGTGCAGTCGATGTTCGGCACCTTCCACAACACCTACTGGTTCATCGATTATGTTTTTTCTTTTAAGGCCGAACAGGGCCGTCTCGAAAGCCATACCAAAACCTTTCAAACGATAACGTCAACATTCAAGGTGAGTCCGCAGTGGTATGCCAAGTACAGCCACGTGATCGAGTACATGGCACAGCAGCAGATTACGCAGATCAAAAGCGTTGGTGAGTTCAGCCGCATGCTCAGCCGGATGAGCGACCAGATGCGCACCGATCAGCTGGAGCAGTTTGAATCCCGCGGCGAAGTTTATGACCGGGTAGCGGAAAAGTTCAGCGACAATACACTGGGTATCGACCGCTATATCAATCCGTTCGAAGGCAGGGAGGTGGAACTGCCGAGCGGCTACAACCATGCCTGGTGCAACAACAACGGGGAGTATATTGTGAGCGACAACCCGAATTTCAACCCCAATGTGGGGTCAAACCTGAACTGGGCCGAGCTGAAGCGAAAATAGCAAAAGGCAGCCTTTCAGAACAGCAGCACGGCTATCCCCAGCGTGATGATCACATTAACCAGCTGGGCGAGCAGGAAGGCGTACATCACCTTCCGGTTGGCGGCATTGAAGATGTCGCTGAACCTCGTTTCCAGCCCGATGCACACAAAGGCCATGCTGAACCAGATCCCCTGGTAGCCTTTCAGTGAATCGCCCACCTGTTTTACGGTGCCCGGCGCCAGAATAAAGGAAAAGAGGACCGATGCTGCCAGGAAGCCGACCACGAATTTCGGGAAGCGGTCCCAGATCACCCGCACCGATGGCTTTTCGGCCACCTCTTCGCCCTTGCGGCGGTACGACCAGTAAATGGATATAACGAAAGCGGCCACGCCGAGCAGCACATTCTGGGCCGATTTGATGATGACAGCATATTTCTGTGCCGTGTCGCCGATGATGGTTCCGGTGGCCACCACGGCCCCGGTGGTGTCGATGGTGCCCCCGATCCAGGCCCCGGCCTCCTCCTGGCCCAGACCGATCCACTTGGCCAGGTAGGGCATCCCGATCATCATGGGGATGGCCACAATGAGCACCAGCGAAATGATGTACGAAAGCTTCTTGCTGTCGCCCTTGATGGCCCCGCAGGTGGCTATGGCGGCTGAAACGCCGCATATCGACACGGCCGACGCCAGCATGGTAGACATTTCGGGGTCAACCTTCAGCTTTCTCGCGATCCAGAAGGCGATGTACCAAACCGATACCACCACCACCAGCGCCTGTACCAGTCCGAGGGCGCCGGCCTTCATGATGTTGTTGAAGAGGATCGTGGTGCCCAGCAGCACCAGCCCGATCTTTACATAAAATTCACTCTGTACCGCCTGCCGGAACCAGTCGGGCAGCTTCACCGTGTTCCCGATCACGAGCCCGATCACTACCGAGAAGAGGACGGTTTCGAGGTTGATGGCCTTAACGGAGGTGTGGGTGGAGATCACCTGCGACAGCACGGCCAGCGCCGTGATAATGACGAAGGAGGCAATGAACCGGGTGGTCTTCTTTCCGGCTGCCTTCAGTGCGGCCCAGGCCAGCAGCGCAAATACGCCGAAGGTTAGGAGCAGCCGCAACAGGTTGTCGCCGGAGAGGAACTCCCCGATGAAAGCGGAGCCCGACCACTTTTCCTTGGCACCGAACAGCATCGGCAACTTCGGGGCCGATTCCCGGAAGAGGATGGCCAGCAGGATAAGTGCAAAGGCTGCGAATACGGCCATCCAGTCGTCGTTGGCCAGGCGGCCAAAAAACAAATTCAATTTAGCTTTCATATTTTCTTAATTCTCCGACCAATTTCGAGCAACCATTTCCAAACCGGTTTAACAAGGATCCGGCGTCCTTCTACGGCAATTTCGGATTCTTCGTCCTCAGTAAGTATCATTCCTTCATTAAGTTCATACGCATCAAGGGCTTCCATTAAGCCATCGATTTCACGCTTTTTGGTGACTTCATCCTGCAAAGCCCGGCATACCTGTATGGCTTGCCTGATAGCTAAGCCTTCTTTGATTACAAAATCACATTCCTTTTTCCCCTGGTGGAAATATACCTCATGCCCCTCCCGAAGCAATTCGATAAATACAAGATTCTCAAGGTAACGGCCATAATCTTCCGAAATCCTGAAAGAGGTATTTGTTAGTATTCCATTATCAATGCAATAAACCTTCCGATGATTGGCAAACTGCCTGTTCAGTGAGTGGTCATATTGAAAAACTTCAAACAGGAGAAAGGCGTCTTTCAGATATTCGAAATACTTATCAGCAAGGTCGTATGAAAGGTTGAGTGAGGTTCTTACTTTATTCAGATTAAAGGGCTTGCCGATATTGGATAATAAATAAACCGCTACCTTTTTAACGCTGTCATAATTTTTGAGGTTGTATCGCGCAACAATATCTTTCAGGATTATGGTTTCGTAATACATGATGATTTCCTGCCGCCTCAGATCCTCTTCCAGCGCGCAGGTTTTAGGGAAACCGCCCGCCTTGAGGTACTCATTGAATGCTATTTTATAGACCAGCTGCCGGGTGATCAAGGTAACTTTATCAGGAGCTGGCTGTGCCTTAAATAGTAAATACTCCCTGAAATCAAGCGGAAAAACCTCGATAGGCAGAAACCGCCCGCTCAGTGCAGTGCCAAATTCGCGGCTAAGGAGTTTTGACGATGACCCGGTAACGTAAAAATGTGCCCATTTCAGCTCGTAGCCGGTGAGTACCCATTTTTCCCACTGAACAACATTTTGAACCTCGTCCAGGAAAATATGTGGTTTTGTTTCGTTATTGACAAACTCTTTGTAAACCAGGAATATTTGTTCAAGCAGTTCGCTGTTCAGGTCGCCTTCGAAACGAGGGTCTTCAAAATTGACAAAAAGTATCTCCTTCTTATCCAACCCCTCGCTGGTCAGGTGCCGGATATGGTTGATAAGCAGGGTTGATTTCCCCGACCTGCGAATCCCTTTCAGCACGATTATCTCCCCGGTTGAAAGACAAGCATTTATTTTTTGCTGGTATTCATCCCTTGGAAAAAATTCGGGAACCTGTTTGTCCCAGTAATTCCAGTCGTTCAGAATGCCGAATAGTTTATTCTTGTCCACAGATGCTTGCATTTCTTCGCCAAATATAGGTATAAATTTCTGTAGACAGAAAGAAATTATATTAAAATGTTTCAGTCAACAGAAACTTTTGCCCAATATTTGTTTAAATCCAATACCTGTCACCAATACATCCAATACCCCCTCGTCTTTCCCAGCGTATTGAACTCGATCGCTGGGAACGGCAGCTTGATGAAAACCATCGCATTCAATACCTTCTTAAGGAAAGGCGACCGGGTTTTGATTTTTGTCCAGTCGATGTCGAGCGAAAGCAGGTATTGCCGGTACCGCTCGGTGGGAGGGATCGGCACGCCGTACCAGCTGGTCTTGTTCTTGAATTCCCCGAACATGCCGTTGGCGCCATACCCTGCCGAGAGGCACAGCCAGTCGGGGATCTTTTTGATTGGCAGGATCCTGTTCACCGGCACAGAGAGCCAGAAGCTGTGGCCGTTATAGTCGTAGAATAAACCGTCGAAGCCGTTGTCGCCCAGGTATCCGTTGGCCTGATCGAGGTAGGGTGATTTCCAGTAGCTAAACTTGTACCGGATAAGCTGCTCATTGAAGAGGAGCTCCTGGCCGATCAAAAAAGCCGATCCCGTGGTGTTGGCGATGATGTCGCCCCACGAGAAGCCCCATCCTTCGTAAAGCCCGTCCCAGATCTCGATGGGCGCCTGCAGAAAGAATCCCAGGGTTCCTCCGAAGAGCAGGGCCTTGTTTTTCGGTACCCCGGCACGGCGTAGCCACTGGTACCCGATGTAACTTTCCAGGTAGGATCCGAACGCGTGCCCGAACTTGTCGATCTGGTTGTACCCCTTGTTGTCGTTGTAAAACTCGAACGGCACGCGGGGAACATCGTGGTACCAGATGAACTGCAGGTACGACATGCCGCCGATGTAAAAGGCGCTCTCGGCCAGGATGGCGCGGGTGAGGATCTTTTTGTTTACTGTTGTCGTGTCGGCCATGGCAGTCTGCCCCGGGGAAGCGGTGACCGCGGCAAAGGAGAGGACCAGTGCGGCAACGAAAGTGCGTACAGTAAACCTGTTGGGTTTCATTTTTATGGTGACAAAACCGATTGATGAATGTATGGGGATTACCCGGCAAATCCAAGAGGTAAAACAGCGATCCCGAATAATGTTACCTTTGTGGCGTCACTCGGACAGTAACCTTTCGACAGCTGAAACCTGAACATGACCGTTAAACAACCCAAAGTAGCCGTGGTACTGAGCGGCGGCGGGATCAAGCCTTTTGCCGCCATTCCGCTGTTCGAATTCCTCGAGGGGAAGCAGGTGCCGATCGATGTGCTGGTGGGCTGCAGCGGCGGCTCCATCCTTTCGGTCCTTCGGGCCGTAGGGTATTCCACCTCAGATATCCTTACGCAGGTAATTCCGCTGATCAACAAAACCCTTTTCAAAACAAACAAGCGTGCCCTTCTGGCGCTGGCCAACCTGCCATACGGCAGGCTCGACCGCCGGTCGGGATTCCTGAAGCCGGCTCCGCTGCTCGGGCTGTTCCGCGACATCCTGGGCGACAGGCGCATCGAGGACCTCGATCAGAAACTGATCCTGCAGGTTACGGATTTTGAAACCGGTGAAGGGATCGGCCTCGAGAAGGGTGATCTGGCCGGCAGCCTCTACGCATCGTGTGCGCTTTTCCCGCTTTTCCCGCCGATCGAGATCGATGGCCGCTGGCTCTTTGATGGCGGTTTTTCTGCCCCGCTGCCGGTGCTGCAGGCGGTGAAGCAGAATGCCGATGTGATCATCGTGGTGGATTTCATGGAAAAGATGCATCCCGACCCGAAAGGCCTCATGGAGATCATGGCCCACCTGGTGAAGGTAACCTCAAAATCAAACATGGCGCAGCAAATGGCCCTGGCCATATCGGTTCACCATGCCGAGTTCGTCTATTTCAACGTGCGGTTCGAACGGAATGTGGCCCTCTGGCAAACCGACAAGATGCCGGAGGTGCTGGAAGCAGGCCGCCGTGAGCTCGACAGCGTTTGCCGTGAGCTGATGGCCGCCATTCAGCTGAAGTGCGAGTGATTTAATTGCGGAAAACAAATTCCCTGTCGCAGCCTACGATTCGGTATCGTAATACAGCTTGTAAAACTTCCTCCCGTCGGCCTCCTTTCCCCGCTCGATCAGCTCCCGGTCGCCATGGATATAGATGTGAAAGTTCTTATCCAGCTTCAGCACGCTCTTGAACCCGCGGGCCTGCTTCTTCACCGCCTCGGGCGATATCTCAAAACTGTCCCACATTTCCGCCTGATTTGCCGACTGGTACGAATCGTTGAATGTCCGGAACGAATCGATCATCCGGTCATCCTGGAAAACCTCGTTCTCGAACTGCGTCTTATCGAAATTCCCGTGCATCTTGAAATACTCCACCGACCGGTTCAGCAGGTCGATCTTATCGGCTTTGGTCACCTCGAAATCCTCCGCCAGCTGCTTCACCACATAGTTTTTCGTCATGCCCATGAACTGGCTCGTCTGGAAATACTCGTCGCCCACCGGCGCCACCTGCAGGAAATCATTCTTCCAGTACACCGCCTCGGCCCCCTTGTTGAGGTTGTCGACGATCACCACCCGGTACCCATCTGCCTCTTCGGTATTGAAGATGATGCACCCCTTGTCGATCCCCTTCAGCTCGAACCCGAACTCGTGGTCTATCCGGTACCCTTCCTCTTTTTCTTTTATCCTGATAAACGGCACGTCGTTTTCCGACTTGAATATCCCGATGGCCGGAACCGTCTCCGCACCAAGCATCGCGTCGGAAAAGAGCGCCACATTCAACTCCCCGCCCTTTATGCGCGGGTGCGACGATTGTTCGTACAACAACCTCGCAATCTGCTGCGAATCGGCAATAAAACTCCCGTTATTCGCAAACATCCGCCTGGCAATGGTATATATCTCATTCATCCCCAGCTCCGCCGCATGGCCGAACCGGTACAGCTCCCCGGGTTTAAACGCCGCCGTAAAATACTGCACGAGGTAGTCCTCTGTCTGCTGTCTCCCGTCTAACGTCTCACGTCTCAAGTCTAACGTCTTCTGTCCTCTTTCCGTTTCCCTCTCCGACAGCACAATGCCTTCCTCAAGCAGCCTGTTCCCCACGTGATGCGTCGCCAGCTTATCCAGCAAGATATTCGTAAAATCGGGTGTTGTCATGGATCTTTTCTTTTCATTTTCAATCGTTGCGAAGATATGGAAAAGGGCTTTGGACGGAGTCTTCTGAATAGGGATAAAATGTCGGGCAACATTTAGGAACTGGATTAAATATCATTAGTGTACTGTTTTTTAATTCACATTTTGCATATCTTTATTCTCGAGATAGTTTACCTGCTGTAAATAAGGAATTTATGGTCACTACATAAAAAAATATCCCGTATATGAAAAGATTATTTGGACTTTGCATTTTAGTTTTGTTGATTGCATGTTGCAGGGAGGAAGTTCCTCCAACATGTTCAAATCCGTTGATTGGTAAATGGGAAATTTTTCAAGTTGATTCGGGATACTCCCCGTCCGATCCTGTGAAGGGATTTAATTTTATTAAGCAACTGGACTATAAGGGATCATTTGAGTTTCTTTGTGATAGCACAGGGCGTGTTAATGGATCAATTTTAGAAATAACCGGTAACTACACTATGTTCGTCTGGTCCTATGAAACGAGATATTTACCTACTACTTGGATCCCATTTGCCTTCTTAAGTGGAAGTGCCGAGATTGCCTTGGAAAAAGTAAATAACGATACATTATCCTTCTTTTTCCCCGATATCCTTGGACCGCAACATCTTGGGATAATCGATTACTATCATATTCAATTACTTAAACATTAGTTCGATGAAAACATATCTTTTCTCATTAGCGTTGCGTCTTTTTTAGAACATTTTTAGTTGAATATTTTCTAGTTCTTTGACATCTTGATATTCCGCGTTTTCAAAGAGTTTTTTCATCGGCGTCCGATCAAAAGGAGCCAGGCTGATCATCTGCAGGATCTCGTAAAGGGAGTATTTCAGATTGAGCTGCTTCTTGGCAATGATGACTATCAGATAGGACGAGATCGCGATCCAGATTTGTGTTTTCACGGCATTTTCACTGTGGCCCCAGAATGATAAGATCTTCAGGTGCTGTTTGATCCATTTAAAAAAGGTCTCAATGCCCCAGCGGGATTTATAAAGGGCAGCAACAGTGACAGCGGAGAGCCTAAAGTTATTTGTTAGAAAGACAAATGTCTTCTTGGTATCTGAATCATAGAATTTTATGCGCCGTAAGCTTTCGGGATATTTCTGAGAGCTGGTTACGCCGGTTAAAGCAATCGCCTGGTCACTTAAGATT
>CAYWHP010000070.1:0-24152 GCA_964457845.1 uncultured Porphyromonadaceae bacterium
CGGCTGCCTTGCGCAGGGTGACGTCGTTCATCGAAACGCACAGATGCCGTTCATTATTCAGATACAGAGCCTGCGCGCTTGCTTCCAGCCAAATTATTTTTGGCTCTCCTTCGCTGATCAGTGTCAATGCCACTTCCGCACCCGCCAGTGAACCACCTTTGTCAAGCAGGGATTCGATGCTGTTCCTCAAGGGGCAGAGCGGACAGTTGACGGAATATCCGCATCCGCGCGGGTCGGCTGAACTGTGTATGCAGCTCAGAAGATCGCCCGGCCTGTGATTTGAGGATTCCCTGCCTGTTCCTCCTGTCAGCCGCAAGGCGGCGGAGTTTGTCCTGACAATGTTTGTGTCACTGTTCAGGATCAACATCGCAACAGGAGATGCCTCGAAAAGCGAATCGACATTGTCTGGTTCGTTCCGATGATGGTCCTGAAATAGTTTTAATTCCTGCCTGAGCTGTTCCAGTTGGGATTTCAGCAGGCTATTCATTTGCCTGAGTTCCAAAAAAACCTCATCAGATTTCATCATACAATTGATCAATTGCGAATCAGTTCAATAAAGTACCAGGCCATTAACGGACCCGAGGTCGTTCTGAATCCTTTAAGTTTAAAACCTGAATCCTGCAATTCTCCTAAAGCTACGATTATTTTTAAATCTTGCCAATCGTATGCAGTTGCAGTCATGATGTATTTGACCAATACCCAATCCGGTCCCACGAATAGGAAAGCCGGGAGAGGTTGAAGAGGGCCGACGTGAAGTCAAGGATGATGCTGATTTGATTAAAAGTGTTTGATTTTCTTTAGATTATCAATTCGTTAGTGAATTAGCATACTATCTTATCCCCGTCTTTGAAGTGACTTTTTTAATGCTTAATATCGGGGTGTAAACCTGAAAACTGCCGGTTTTATGATCGCCAGGTCTGCGACCTTTCTGTTAATCCTGTATCTATCCCTAAATAGTTCCGAGGGGCAGCAACCTGTCACGCTTAAAGGGTCCGTTTACAAGGGATGGCCCACGTGGTCGATGGCCAATGGCCTGATTGAACTGCAGGTGGTCTGCCAGTGTGGTGCTATAAACTGAAATTTGCAAATAATTCAAAAATGAAAAGAACCGGTCTCTTCCTCTTACTGTCCGTCCTGTCTTTCACCTCCTTTGCCCAGCTGGCATTCGACAAGGCTGAATATACCGGCCGTCGGGAAAAGCTGATGGACCGGATACCGGATGGTATTGCCATACTCAGGGGCGCGACACTGCCAACCGGCGACAGCCAGTTTTACCAGTTCAATAACCTGGTGTATTTCTGCGGGATGGAGGTGCCAAACATCATTCTGGTTATCGACGGGAAAAGCAGGACCAGTACGGTCTTTTTCACGATTACCGATGATGACGCGAAAGGGGAGGGCATCCCGGTTGAACTGGTCAGGGATCCCGGCAGGTTCAATGGTATTGAAAGCGTACTGCCCTATGAACAGTTTACGGCTTTTCTCACGGCTAAAGCGGATGGCGGCAATGTTTTATACACACCCTTTCGTGCGGAAGAATTGCTGGGCGAGGTTTCGGCCGAAAAAACCAACAGTCTGAATGCCTCCATGACAAAAGACGAATGGGATGGCAGACTTACGCGGGAGCTGCAGTTTGTGAAGTTGCTTAAGGAGAAATACCCGGCTGCTGAAGTGAAGGATTGCTGGTCCTGGATCAGCGACATGCGGAAAATAAAGTCGAAAGCGGAAATAGAGGTCATGCGCGAAGCCGGACGTATCGGCGTAAAGGCCCATACCGAATTTATCAGGGCCACGGGTGCCGGTGTGAAGGAATGGGACCTGGCCAATCTGTTTGAGTTTACCTGCAAGGCAGAAGGAGCCCAGGGCCTGGCGTACAATACCATCATCATGTCGGCCGAGAATATCCCATACGGACATTACCATAAGTATAACCGGACATTGCAGGATGGTGATTTCGTCGTTCTTGATGCTGGTCCGGATTACAAGTATTACGATGTCGATTTTTCAACCAGCTTTCCGGCGAACGGGAAGTTTTCCGTAAAGCAAAAGGAACTGTATGACCTTGCCAATGCCATCAGGATGGTTTGCGTTTCAAGCTACAAACCGGGTATTACCCTGAGTGAGGTGGGGCAGAATGTTAAGAAATACCTTACTGACAACGGTTATAATCCGGATGAGCCGAGGTTCAGGGGGCTGATCCGGGTCGGCGGGTATAATCATTCCGTTGGGATGGCTGTGCACGATGGCATGGGGACCTTCAAGGGAGGGGATGAGGTTTTGAAGGAGGGATTCGTGTTTGCCTGCGACATCAACATGATGTACCCGGAGATCAATATCGGGGTGAGGCTCGAGGATACCGTGGTCATCACCGCTAATGGGTGTGAAGTGCTGTCTGCGGGATTGCCAAGAACCACAAATGAGGTGGAGAAGGTGATGAGGTAGTGATGGGTTTTACCACAATAGGCACATAGGGCACATAGGAGGGCACGGAGGGAGGAATGGAGAGGGTAGTGAAGGGGTAAATTTTTAACAGGACACAATAGACGCAATTGCATATGAATAAGGTTATTATGATTTTGGTTTTTGTGCTGGTTGCCCAATTGGCATTCAGTCAGAAAGTTGATGTGTATCAGAGGCCGGTTCAGGTGGAGCGGTCGAGGGATTTCGATGCGATCCGGTATCGGATCAGCCTGAACGTTGATCTGGAAAAGAAATCGCTGAAGGGTGAAAACCGGATCACGATGGTTCCGCTCAGGGATGGTTTTTCGAAGTGCGTTCTGGACGCGGAATACCTGGTGGTGAATGGAGTGACGAATGAAAATGGCAACCCGGTAAAGTTTGAACAGAAAGACAATCAGGTTTTTATCGATTTCAACAGGACATATGGCCATACGGATACCATCCGGTTTACGGTGACCTATGTGCTGGAAAAGGAAACATTGGGTTTACGCTTTATCAATGAATCCCCGACAAATCCGAAGCAGGTTTCTTCGGATTGCTTTCCGAACAAGGCCCGGCAGTGGATTCCCTGCTACGATTATCCGCATGACAAGGTGGCCACTGAAATGGTGGTTACCGTAGATGAAAAATACAAGGTGCTGTCGAATGGCCGGCTTGTGGGGGTTACAAAGAATCCCGGCACCGCAACATGGACCTGGCACTGGAGCCAGGATCTGCCACATTCCACCTATCTGATCAATCTGAGCATCGCGGATTATGAAGTGATTAAGGATTCACTCGGATCCTTGCCGGTCAATTACTGGGTGTATCACTGGCATAAGGAGGATGCAATGCGGTCGTTCGCCAAAACACCCCATATGATTGATTTTTTCAACAAACTGTACGGGTTTGATTTCCCCTGGGACAAGTATGATCAGGTGATCTCCACCTACATGGGCGGAGGGGCGGAAGCTACATCGGCCACCCTGTTGGGAGAGGGTGCGGTGACAGACAAAAATGCGGAGCAGGATTTTTCGTATGAGCGGGTTATTGCACACGAAATAGCCCACCAGTGGTGGGGCGACGTGATAACACTGAGGAGCTGGGAGCATACCTGGCTCAATGAGAGCTTCGCTACTTACTCCGATAATCTTTACACCCGCGCCGAATACGGCGAGGATGCCGGTGCCTACGACCTGCTCGGAAAGAAGAACCAGTACCTCAATGAGGCCCGTAACCGCTATGTGCGGCCGATCGTTTTCAACCGGTACAACGATCCGGGCGACAATTTCGACAGCCATACCTATCCGAAAGGGGCGACTGTTCTGCACCTGCTGCGGTACCAGCTCGGCGACGATGCATTCTTCCGCACCCTTAGCGCTTTCCTGCATGAGCATGCCTTTCAGCCGGTGGATACCCATGACTTCATGAAGACGGTGAAAGAAGTGACAGGTATAAACATGGACTGGTTTTTTGATCAGTACATCTTTAAGCCGGGCCATCTGGTTGTTGAGGTAACAAAAGCATGGGATCCCATATCCAAGAAGCTGAAGCTGACAGTGGTGCAAAAGCAGGACTCCTTGCCTGGCGTACCGGTTTACACAGTGCCGGTGAATATCGGGTTTTCGTTTTCCGGCAAAAAAACCGTGAAGGAGATCTGGTTGAGAGAAAAATCAGAATCATTTGAATTTGGATTTGATACGGAACCTTTGCTGGTGAGGTTTGATGAAGGCAATTATCTTCTGAAGGAGATTACATTCAGGAAACCCATGAAGGAGCTTCTTTATCAGGCGGGGAACGATGACGTGATCGGCCGGCTGGCTGCGGTGGATGAGCTGAGGGAATTCAATACAGAACCTTCGGTTATCGATACCTGGGCGAAAATGGCATCGGGCGATTCATTCTGGGCAGTTCGTCAGGCTGCAATTGTGAATCTCGGGAAATATGCATCACGGGCACAAATCAACCTGATAAAGTCGGCGCTTGGGGATGAGAATTCAAAGGTCAGGCAATCAGCGGTCAGGATTCTCGGGGACCTGAAGGATCCGGCACTGGTTAAGCTCTTGAAGAAGACATTTGAATCGGACAACAGCTATGTTGTTCAGGCCGAAGCGCTCCGGTCGATTGGTAAATGCGGGGGCAGGAAACAGGCAGCTTATCTCGAATCTGCCAAAACGAAGGCTTCTTTCCGGAACGTAGTGGCTAAGGCGGCAGCCGAGACACTGGCAACGTTTAAGTAGCCTTTTTTGGTTGAAGGGGAGTCGTGATCGGCACCTTTTATTTACCTTGGCAATCCATACGGCGGTTCCCGTATTAAACCTGATATGATGCAAAACAACAAGCATAACCGGCTGAATATAGGATTGTTCGGCATTGGATTGGATACCTATTGGCCCCAATTTGACGGACTCAGGGATCGGCTTGAAGGGTATCTCGGTGAAGTGCAGGCGAAACTGGCTGTGCATGATGCCAACATAATCAACCTGGGCCTGATCGACAATCCGCGGAAAGCCTTTGATGCAGGACATGATTTCCGGAAAGCCGATGTCGACATCATATTTCTTTATGTCACCACCTATGCCCTTTCATCCACCGTTTTGCCGGTGGTGCAGCGGGCAAAGGTGCCGGTGGTAATCCTGAACCTTCAGCCAGAAAATTCTATCGAATATGAATGGTTTAACCAGCTGAACGATCGGACGAAAATGACCGGTGAGTGGCTGGCCTATTGTTCTGCCTGCCCTGTTCCGGAGATTGCAAGCGTTTTTCTCCGCACCGGGATCCGATTCCATCAGATAACCGGCGTTTTGCACCACGACCCGGAGTGCTGGCAGGAGGTTTCCGATTGGGTGGAGGCTGCCCGGGTTGCAAAGGTGATGTCGCACAACCGCATGGGCTGCATGGGCCACTATTACAGCGGCATGCTGGATATCTATTCCGATATGACCGCCCATTACGCGGCATTCGGGGGCCATTTCGAGATGATTGAGGTGGACGACCTGTCCGCGTTGCGAAAATCAGTAACAGACAAAGAGATAGCCGCACGAGTTGCACTCTTCCTAACAGAATTTGAGGTGTCGCCGGAGTGTTCCGACGCAGAACTCGCCCGTGCGGCACGCACGTCGGTGGCCCTGGACATGCTTGCCGAACAGCACGATCTGGGTTCAATGGCCTATTTTTATAACGGTACCGGTGTACCGGACAACGAGGATGCCATCAGTTCAATCATCCTCGGAAATTCCCTCCTCACGGCCCGCGGAATCCCGGTAGCCGGTGAATACGAGATCAAGAACGCTCAGGCAATGAAAATTATGGACGCCTTTGGTGCCGGAGGTTCCTTTACAGAGTATTATGCTGTTGATTTCAGGGATGATGTTGTACTTATGGGCCATGATGGGCCGGGTCATATCGCCATCGCTGAAGGCAAGACCAAGGTGAAACCGCTGGATGTGTATCACGGTAAGGTTGGCAGCGGCCTCTCCGTTGAAATGTCGGTGAAAAACGGTCCTGTTACCCTCTTGTCCGTGGTCCAGAAGGCAGGTGGCGACCTTATGCTCCTTTATGCCGAGGGCGAGTCGGTGCCGGGCCCGATCCTGGAGATCGGCAACACCAACAGCCGCTACCGTTTCCCCATCGGAGCGCGTAAATTCATCAACAACTGGAACAGCCACGGACCGGCGCACCACTGTGCAGTGGGGGTAGGGCATATCGGCCTGAAGCTCGATAAACTGGGGCAGTTGCTATCATTGGAAACCGTGCGGGTATGCTAGATTTTTTTAACCACGGAGACACGGAGAACACTGAGGGACACAGAGATTATTATTTCGAATTTCTATCCATACAGCTTAATTGAAATTTCCTCCGTGTCCCTCCGTGTTCTCCGTGTCTCCGTGGTAAACCTTAAAAACAACCGGGAAATGAAACCAAGAAAACTGATCATCCTATCGCTGCTGGTGCTCTGTGCACTCTCGTCGCAGGCACAGGACCGTTACCAGGCCACCTGGCAGTCGCTCAAACAGTACGAATGCCCTGAATGGTTCCGAGATGCCAAGTTCGGCATCTTTATCCACTGGGGTGTTTACTCCGTTCCTGCATACGGTAACGAATGGTACCCAAGGCAGATGTACCTGCAAGGTGCTCCCACTTTCAAGCACCATGTTGAAACCTATGGCGACCAGAAAAAGTTTGGCTACAAGGATTTCATCCCTATGTTTAAGGCCGAAAAGTTCAGCGCCGATGAATGGATCAGCCTGTTCATCAAGGCCGGTGCAAAATATGTGGTTCCGGTTGCCGAGCACCACGACGGGTTTGCCATGTACAAAACAGCCTTGTCGAAATGGAATTCGGTTGAGATGGGGCCTAAAAAGGATATCATCGGCGAACTGGCCGAGGCCTCCAAAAAGCAGGGCCTGATCTTCGGTCTCTCCTCCCATCGTATCGAGCATTGGTGGTTTCTGCAAGGCGGCCGGAAATTCGATTCCGATGTGATGGATCCGCAATATGCTGATTTCTACGGTCCGGCCCGGGAAGAGAATGAAACCATGTCGCCGGAATACATGAACGACTGGCTGCTTCGCAGCGTTGAACTTGTAGATAAATACCAGCCGCAGCTCTTTTGGTTCGACTGGTGGATAGAGCAGCCCGCGCTGGAACCATACCGGAAGACATTCGCGGCCTATTATTACAACAAGGGTCTCGAATGGAACAAGGGCGTTGCCATCAATTACAAAAACGCATCGTACCCCGACGGGACAGCTGTTTACGACATCGAGCGTGGCAGCAGCAAGGTGGGTAAAAAGTACCCCTGGCAAACCGATACCTCTATCGGAAAAAAATCGTGGGGCTATATTCCCGACGAGGAGAACAAGAGCCCGAATGAACTGATCGACGAACTGGTGGACATTGTCAGCAAGAACGGAAACATGCTGCTGAACATCGGTCCCAGGCCCGACGGTACCATTACGCAGGGGCAGCAGGATGTTCTGCTGGCCATCGGCAATTGGCTGAAGGTAAATGGCGAAGGGATATACGGGACGCGTCCGTGGGATCTCTTCGGCGAAGGGCCGACGCAGATCGAGGGGGAATATTTCAACGAAGGAACCGGCAAGGAATTCACTGAAAAGGATATCCGTTTTACTGTTAAGGGTGATGTTCTTTACGCCTTTGTACTGGATTTGCCGAAAGAAAAGATCGTTATCAAATCGCTGGCGGTGGATGCAAAAGGCGGTAAAGTTACCGGAGTGGAACTGCTGGGAAGCACTGAAAAGGTTGTATGGGCGCAGAAACCGGAGGGGTTGGTGATACAGCCGGCAAAGTCATGGCCGGCGGAGTGCACGGTGGGGTATAGAATAGTGAGATAGAAGAGATAGAAGAGTTTTTCACACAGAGATACACAGGGATACACGGAGATTCACAGAGAGAAAAAATGAAATATTTTCTGGTTCTTGTTTTAATACTGATGGGATGGCCGGGTGCCATGCCGCAGGGGAAGGTTAAGCAGTTTACCCATCAGGATACTTTGCGGGGGGCCATAACCCCGGAGCGGGCATGGTGGAACCTGCGGTTTTACCATCTTGATGTGGAAGTTAATCCAGCCGACAGTTCGCTGAAGGGGAGGAACACCATTCGCTATGAAGTGATGGCTCCCGGACAGGTGATGCAGATTGACCTGCAGGAGCCCATGAAGATTACGGCCGTGTATCAGGCTAAAAAGAAACTTGATTTTACCCGCGACGGCAATGCCTGGTTTGTTCAGCTGAAGAAGCCGCAGCGTTCCAGTGAAAACCGGGAAATCGTGGTGGAGTTTGAAGGCAGGCCGCAGGTGAGCCGCAATCCGCCCTGGAGCGGTGGTCTTTCATGGCGGAAGGATAAACAGGGTAATCCGTGGATCGTGACAACCTGCCAGGGTGATGGCGCCAGCATCTGGTGGCCCTGCAAGGACCATCAGGCCGATGAGCCCGACAGTATGAAGATCAGCGTGACGGTTCCGGAAAACCTGGTGGATGTGTCAAATGGCAGGCTGGTTGGTGTTCAGCAGAACCGTAACCGGACAAAAACCTACAACTGGTTTGTTTCCAGCCCGATCAATAATTACGGGGTGAATCTCAATATCGCTGATTATGCCCATTTTTCTGAGAAGCTGCAGGGTGAAAAGGGACTGCTTGACTGCGATTTTTACGTTTTGAAGGATAACCTGGAAAAGGCACGCTCCTATTTTGGTGAGGTGAAACGGATGCTGGATGCCCTCGAGCACTGGTTCGGCCCCTATCCGTTTTACGCCGACGGATTCAAGCTGGTCGACGTGCCCTATCCCGGGATGGAGCACCAGAGTTCGGTCACCTACGGCAACGGGTACAAATTCGGGTATGGCGGTCGGGATGTCAGCGGAACAGGCTGGGGCTCCAAATTCGATTTTATCATCATTCACGAATCCTCGCATGAATGGTTCGGTAACAGTATTACTTCCAAGGATATAGCCGATATGTGGATCCATGAGAGCTTTGGCGCCTATTCGGAGTCGCTTTTCGTGGATTACCACTACGGGAAACAGGCCGGCAGTGATTACTGCATCGGAACAAGGCGAAATATCGGCAACCGGACGCCAATCATCGGACCATACAATGTGAATGCCGAAGGCTCCGGCGATATGTATTCCAAAGGGGCAAACATGCTGCACACCCTCAGGCAGTGGATCAACAACGATGAAAAGTTCAGGATGATTGTCAGGGGTCTTGGTGAGAAATTCTATCACCAGACAGTAACCACGGAAGAGGTTGAAAATTATATGGCAGCTGAGAGCGGGCTCAACCTGAAGAACTTCTTCAACCAGTACCTGCGGAACGTGGAAATACCGGTTTTCGATTTTGCTGTTAACGGCATCAATCTGGAATACAAATGGAAAAATTGCCTTCCGGAATTCGATATGCCCCTGAAAATAAAAATCAACGGCTCGGAAACATGGGTTACACCCACCACCCGGACGAACAAAATGGCCGTACCGGAAGGTGCCGTGATTGAGGTGGATCAGGCATTTTATGTTAAGGTGGAGAACGGGTCACCGGTCAAATGATAACCTTACCAAATGCGGGGTAGAGACGTTTATAAACGTCTCTGCAACCCTCGGCGTAACCTTTTCCTGTTGTTAATTGCCCGCGTCGAAAAATATCCCGCTCAGGGAAATATTTCCCCCGCGGATCTTATCAATCCGGAATTTTACCGAACGGTTGTATGAATAAATCAGGTAGGCTCCCCCACGGTGGTTTTTTACAATCTGTACCGGCGAAATCAGGTTGAGCGTTTCTGCATCGAATATCTCAACGGCCGACCTGCACCCTTCGTTGTTCCAGTCGATGAAGTAAAGAGCTATATTAAAATTTCTTGAGCCCTCGATACCAATGGTGACCGACATGGTCTGATCGGAATTTGACACGCAGGCTGCTGTCCGGGGAAATCCGTTCCCGCTGTCGGGTGCCGGGGCCCTGGGCTCATTGGTCGCTGTGACCCACGTTGTCGGGTCGGGTGAGCCGCTCTTCGGGAAAGCCCGGTAGTAATCAACCGAGGTCACCCAAACAGGAAGCTTCTTCCGGTCGATGCCTTCCCCGTCATAGTTGCAGAGAACATAGCCATCCTTCCCATACCGTCCGCCCCAATTGCCACCGGTCAGGCTGTCCGTTCCGATGAAGCGGGCTGCGTAAACTTCGGGGTCTTCCGTGTATTCCGGTGTTTTGCCCTTGTATTTTACTGACACGGCATACGTGCCCGGATTCACCCCGTCGAAATAAACGAAGCTGTCGTCTTCACTGGCTCCGCGAATGCCGGGAACCATGCGGAAGGCACCATCCCAGGCCAGCTTACCGTTGACCGAGATGCGGGCAACGGTCCGTTCCGTTTTCGGGATGCCGATCCTTCCGATGGTTCCGGCAGGTGCTGTTACCAGAAACTTTCCGGAGGAAAGATCCAGGCTGGCCGAGAGCGTCCCGAATGGGGTCGGTGTGGCGGCTGAAACCTGCTTAAGCGTTCTGCCGGGGTGGGGCAGGATGGCCCATTCTTTAAATCCCGGCGTGAGCGGAACGAGGCCGGCGATCTCCTCGTTCAGCCATTTAACAACCCCTGCGCCCCATGGGTGACAGAGGCTGGTTATCCCCGACTGTGTGTTGGGAACGGCATCGTTCTTACCCACTATGCGGTTCCAGGTGGGACGATAGGTTTCGAACGGGGTAGTGCCACCATAGTCGACCATGCCTCCCCACATGTCGCGAACCGAACTCAGCGCATCGTCGTGCTTTCCCTGCCTCGCCATGGCACCGATGATAAAATACTGATTGAACGGTGATATGGATAGCCGGTTTACCCGGTCGGTGAACCATTTATTGTACAGGTATTCCGATTCGCCGGTTGTCAACATCCCGGTGCAGATGGCATCGGCTGCCGCGTGCAGTCCAAAACCCATGTGCCACGACGGACTCATCCGCAATTCGGCTATTCTTGCCGAGGCAATATTTTTGTACTTGTTTTCGAGGTCGTTGCGGCCAAAATGCCCCATGGCCACTGCAAAATCATGCCAGGCCCGGATCGAAAGCATCTTATAGGCGTTCTGGGCTTCAGGGCTCTCGCGGAACCAAATCTCGAAACCGGAGCAGAGGCGTTCGTCCCAGCCGTAAAACCGCAGCCCGGGATTCGTGCCGAATACCTTGTTGGCAGCATCAAGTTTTTTGCAGGCGTTATCTAAAAACGCTGCCATGGTGGCCTTATCACCTGTGTACTGGTAATAATCCAGCAAGCTCAGCACCCAGTAAAGCGAATAGCTCCTGATCCCATTGTCCTGTCCGGAGGTGTTGTCGATATTCTTCCGGATGAAATCCCAGTTGCCGAAAGCGGCAAGCGCTGCTGCCTGCGAGGTGTGGGCATCCCCGGTCCACGACATCCGGTCGCCCCGCTCCATAAGGATGGCGCCGAAATAGTCCCTGCACAGCGAAACCTTAACGCCGTAAGCCGACATATACCATGCCCGGGCGAGTAAGGGATCGCTGCAGGAAAAGCTTCCGTTATAATTGACGGGCTTTACCTGGCATACAGCGCGTACATTCGTGATATGCCAGGCTGAGGTGAATGTTTTCACGTGTATCCACGCAAACCGCACCCCGTCGTACAGTTCCGGGTTCAGCTCGAGTCGCCAGGTGCTTCCGTATCTTTTCGGCTCAGCGGTCTTGTCAACTCCCGGTTCGTTGTATTCGCTGATGCTCATTTCCACACCGCCGGGGCAGTCGGGACTGTCGAATTCGATCCATGCGCCGAGCTCCCGACCGAAGTCGATGCGTATGGAACCGGTTCCGTTTACCGTAACATCCGGCTGGCCGCCGGTTAGCGAAGCGAGGTTATTAAATGATCCCGGCTTGTCAGTGAAAACGGTCTTCGGGCTTTCTACATAAATCTCCAGCCCGTCTCCGGCCTTCGGATCCGGCCACCGGTAGTTAACCAGCGGATCAGGCGAGAAGGGGTTTTCAGGCCCGACGAACTTGCCGGATGATATATACGGATAGGGTTGGGTGGCCGGTGATTTTTTCGAAAGGTCCTGGCCATAAATTCCTTTCATTCCGGGCATTGCGGAAATCAAAATCGTTAGGGCTGCTGCCAAAGGTTTATTCATATCGAAAGATACCCGAAATGCTCATAAACATTGTTAAATATTCTTGCTTACTTGTCATTTAAACAGAAACGGTTAATCAGATACGTATGCGATTCGCTGCCTGGATTTGGATTATTGGCACAACATCTTCACCTGCAAGGGGTTGAGCAGGATTGCTTATGTTGTTTAAGCGCCTTTCTCAACCCGGGGAAAGGCGTTTGTTGTTTTAAAACGTTTGATAGTGATGGATAAAAGTTGAATATATATGCGAGTACTGAAATTCGGAGGTTCTTCGGTTGCCGATCCTGAGCAGATCCGCAACGTGATCCGCATCATAAGAAATGCCCATACCCGTCACCCGGCGCTCTGCGTGGTGGTTTCCGCGCAGGCCGGCGTCACCGACCTTTTGGCCGGTCTGTGCAGGGAACTGCCCGGAAACGAATCGGGCAATGAGGCGATTGTGCACGAACTGGAGCTGCGGCACCTCGCCGCCATCCGGTCGATGCTGCCGGTTACGCAGCATCCGGCCGCCATGGCCGAAGTTATGTCGATTTGCAATGAACTTTCTGAAATAGCCAGGGGTGCCGCGCTGGTGGGTGAAGTTACTGCGCGTACGCGCGACCTGATCCTAAGTTTCGGTGAGCGGCTCTCCGCTTTTGTGGTTTCGCGCGCTCTCCTAGTGGAGATTGGTGATACGGTGTGCACCGATGCCCGCCGCCTGATCCGCACCGACTCCGCCTTCGGTCATGCCCGTGTCGACTTCAATGCGACGAATACGCTTGTCAGGGATTATTTCGACAAAAACCCGGGCCTTCATGTGGTTACGGGCTTTATTGCCGAATCCGGCGATGGACAAACCACCACGCTTGGCCGGAGCGGATCGGATTATACGGCAGCGATTCTTGGCGCCGCCCTTGGGGCGGAGGCTGTTGAGATATGGACCGACGTAGATGGCGTGATGACAGCAGATCCCCGTTTTGTTGAAGAGGCCCGGAGTATCGCGCAGCTGTCCTACAACGAGGCGATGGAACTTTCCCATTTCGGAGCGCGTGTGATCTTTCCGGCAACGATGCAGCCTGCCATGGCCGCGGGCATACCCATCATGGTGAAGAACTCCTTTAATCCGGAGCATCCGGGTACGCTCATATGCCGCGATTCGGGCAGGGACAGCGGACTTATAAAGGGGGTAGCCTCACTCAGCAATATCAGTCTGATCAATGTGGAAGGCAGCGGAATGGTGGGCGTGGCCGGCGTCTCGGCAAGGATGTTCGGTGCCCTTTCAGACCAGCAGATCAGTGTAATCCTCATCAGCCAGGCTTCTTCAGAGCACTCCATCTGCATCGCTGTCAGGAGCGAGGATGCCGCCAGGGCTACGATGATCCTGCAGCAGGCATTCGGGCAGGAGCTGACCGGCGGCCTTCTTACATCGGTAAATGCCGAGAGCGGATTGGCTATTGTTGCCGTTGTGGGTGAAAACATGCGCCGCACACCGGGTGTTGCTGCCAAAGTCTTTGGCCCCCTTGGCAGGAACGGAATCAATGTAAAGGCCATATCCCAGGGAAGTTCTGAACTGAACATCTCGATGGTTGTTATGGAAAGCGACCTTCAGAAGGCCTTGCGCATATTGCACCAGTCGCTGTTCAATGATGATATTGTCCGTCTTCACCTCTATATGGCCGGCACCGGGGCTATCGGCCGGAAACTGCTCGAAATGATCGAAAGGCAAAAGGAATACCTTGCCGAAAGAAAGATTTCACTGGAAATATGTGGTCTCATCAACAGCCGCAAAATGATTGTTGGCGACAAGGCACTTTCCGGCAGCCAGATTGAACAGTTCCTTTTCGATCATGCCGAAAAGGCCGGATTGGGCGAATTTGTGGATGCTGCCGTGCGCCAGAACCTCGAAAACAGTGTTTTTGTTGATGTGACCGCCGCCGACGAACCGGTTGGCTTGTACCATTCCCTCCTGGCGAACAGCATTGCCATCGTGGCAGCAAACAAGCGGGCAAATACGCAGGGGATCGGCCTGTACAACTCGCTGCAGGCAGCGGCCCGCCGTAGCAGTACGCCTTTCCATTACGAAACCAATGTCGGTGCCGGGCTCCCTGTTATCGGGGTTCTTCGGAGCCTCATGGCCAGCGGGGATTCAATCATACGGATCGATGCCGTACTCTCCGGCACCATGAACTACCTTCTGTCAGAATACACCGGTAACCAAACCTTTACCGATTTGGTTCGGTATGCCGAACGCAACCACTATACTGAACCGGATCCCCGCGATGACCTCAGCGGAATGGATGTGGCCCGCAAGTGCCTGATCCTGGCCCGTGAGTGCGGCTGGCCGCTCGAACTCGAGGAGATCAGGCTCGAGCCGCTGATGACTCCGGAAGCTGCCCTGGCTCCCGACAAGGCTTCGTTTTACAGGGAGCTCGAAGGTATTGATATCGAAATACACCACCGATTTGAACGAGCGACGGCCAAAGAAAAACGGTTACGCTACGTTGCCCGGGTGGAATGCGGTACTGCCTCCGTATCGGTTATGGAAGTGGATGAGCAGCACCCCTTTTACGGCCTTCGCGGCACTGAGAATTGTATTAGCCTGACAACCAAATACTACCAGCAGTACCCGATGGTGATCAAGGGCCCCGGCGCCGGTGTGGATGTTACTTCCGCCGGTGTGCTCGCCGATATTGTCCGCATCGCGGAGGGGCTGAAGAGATAATAGAGTTTACAGAGATTTTTAACCACGGAGGCACGGAGAACACGGAGAGGCACAGAGATTTTTAAATTTTCCTCCGTGTATCTCAGTGTTCTCCGTGCCTCCGTGGTTAAAAAAAACTCACCCACCATGGTTTTTCCTTATGAAAACGTACAGCAGCATTACCGCCTTCGCCCCTGCCACCGTAGCCAACGTGAGCTGCGGCTTCGATATCATGGGCTTTGCCATTTCCGGCAGCGGCGACCGGGTAACGGTGTCGCGGGATCCTGGAAACACCCGTTCGCCGGTTCGGCTGACGGGCCCGTATGGGCACCTTATTCCGGCCGACCGGCAGCGCAATACGGCCGGCGTGGCAGTGGATGCTTATCTGGCTGCCATCGGAGACACCGACATGGGGATTGCCATTCTGCTTGAAAAGAATATGCCGCTGGGCAGCGGGATGGGCAGCAGTGCGGCAAGCTCGGCAGCGGCTGTCTTTGCGCTGAATCACCTGCTTGGAAACCCTATGGAAACCAGGGAACTGATCCCGTTTGCGATGGAAGGCGAGCGGGTAGCCTGCGGGTCGGCCCATGCCGACAATGTTGCGCCATCACTGCTGGGCGGATTCGTCCTGATAAGGAGCTATAACCCGCTCGATATCATTTCCGTGCCTTGTCCGGATGAATTGTGGTGCACCGTTGTGCACCCCCAGATTGAACTGAGGACAAATGATGCCAGGCGCGTATTGCGAAACGATATTTCCATGGCCGACGTGATACGGCAGAGCGCAAATGCCGCCGGATTCATGCTGGCGATCGCCGGTGGCGACTATGGCCTCATGGGCCGCTCGATGCACGACCTGCTCGCCGAACCGAGAAGAACACAGCTGATACCCGGTTTCGACAGGGCCCGGGAGCTGGCAATGAATGCAGGTGCCATCGGCTGCGGGATTTCGGGCTCCGGCCCTTCACTCTTTGCACTATGCAGGGGCAGACAGACAGCCATAAGCGCTTCTGAAGGGATCCGGCTCGGCTTCAGCGAAGCAGGCCTTGATTCGGAAGCGTTTGTTTCGAAGCTGAATGCACCCGGTACAACTGTTACGGAAGAGCTGACGTGAGGCAACGTATCGTGAGTCAGGCCTGTCTTTCAAATAATAAAAACTGAAATGAATTATTACAGCATCAATAATCCGGCGGTCAGGGTGTCGCTGAAAACGGCCGTGCTGCAGAGTATCTCCGGGGAATCGGGGCTATACATGCCCGAGCGCGTGCCGGAGCTGTCAGCCGCCTTTTTGAGAAACCTGCCGGGAATGAGCCTTAAGGAGATCGGAATGGAAGTATCGAAGGCCATGCTGGGAGAAGATATTCCGGAGCCGGCATTGAGAGCGATTGTTGAAGGCGCGCTGAATTTTCCCATCCCGCTTCGGAAACTCGATGACGGACTGTATGTCCTCGAACTTTTTCACGGCCCCACGCTGGCGTTTAAGGATGTCGGTGCCCGGTTCATGGCCGGTTTATTCAATTACCTGCTTTCGGGCGAAAACCGCGAAGTAACCATTCTGGTGGCCACATCGGGAGATACCGGCGGAGCTGTGGCCAACGCCTTTCATAACAGGCAGGGAGTACGGGTGGTGATCCTTTACCCGTCGGGCAGGGTGAGCCCGTTGCAGGAGCTGCAACTTACCACGATGGGCGGCAACGTAAGCGCGCTGGAGGTGGAAGGCGATTTCGATGCCTGTCAGCGCATGGTGAAACAGGCATTCGCCGATCCCGTGCTGAATGAAAAACTGAACCTGACTTCCGCCAATTCAATAAATTTCGCAAGACTGTTTCCTCAGTCGTTCTGTTATTTTCATGCTGCGGCACAGCTCGGGAGTTCCGGGAAGCCGCTGGTATTCAGCATCCCAAGCGGGAATTTCGGAAACCTCACCGCCCTGCTCATGGCTAAAAGGATGGGACTGCCCGTTCACCGGATTATTGCCGCTACAAACAGCAATCATGCGGTACCGGATTATCTTGCCACCGGCCGGTTTACTCCGGAGCCCACGCGTTATACCATTTCAAATGCCATGGATGTTGGCAATCCGAGCAACTTTCCGCGTATGCTTGCCCTTTACGGAGGAAGTCATGAGGCGATGGCAAACGATGTGGCCGGCTGCTGGTTCAACGATGAGCAGACGCGTTCAGCGATTCATGATATTCATCACCGATATGGCTATCTTGCTGATCCCCATGGGGCTATTGCATATGCAGGGCTTAAGCACTTTGGAATTCGTGGTGATTTCGACGCTGTTTTCGTGGAAACCGCACATCCTGCAAAATTCCCCGATGAGGTTGGTAAGGCCGCAGGCATCAGTGTTAAAATGCCGGATGCCATCAACGGGTTGGGTGAAAAGCGGAAGGAATCCGTGCGCATGGCTGCAGACTATGCTGCACTGGCCGGTTATCTTACAGGAAAATGATGGCAGGAAGGCGCCCCAATCCTATTTTGTGTGATGATGCCGCTTAAAGTAGTAGTTAAAATAGATCCACTTACCCGACGAAAATTTCTGAAAAGTAGGGGATCCTTTCGCTCCTGAAAAGTCGAGAGCGATCCAGTGCATAAACTTTGGAACATACGTATCGATGAGCCGCCGCCTTCTCCGGTCATCAAGGTCAAGCGCCTTAACCACCTGGGAAGTGACATTATCCTGGCCTGTCATCTCAAGTCCTGATTCTTTAAAGTGGGCCAAAAGCTCCGGCATCCTGTCCTTGCCTCGGAAGTCGGTCAGCAGGAATATGCCGTTGGGCCGCAGCAAGCGCTTTACCTCAGACAAAAACATTCCGATATCTTCATACCGGTGGCTCGACTCAACGTTTATAATGACGTCGAACGATTTGTCTGGGAAGGGCAGGTGCTGTGCATTTCCCTGCATAAAGGTTAAGCCCGGTTTGCCCCAGTGCTTGTTGCAGAATTCAACGGCTGTCGGATCCAGGTCGATACCGGTGGCGGATGACGGTTTCAGCAGCTTGGTAAGGAAGGCCAGCCCGCCTCCGCGGCCGCAACCAATCTCCAGAATGTCCTTGTTCTCCAGATCGTGGCCCTTAACCAGCTGATGGTACAGCTGGATGGGAAAACGGTTCGGCTCATCAACCGCGTCAAGCGGCATGTGATGCGAATCATCGGCATAACCATAGTTCATGAAGACGATTTCTCCCTTTTGGTCAACATTGTTGACAAAACGATACCATCTCCTGAAAAAACCCTCAACAAAGAGGTCAACAACAAATTTTCTGATGCTTTTCACGCTGTTATGGTGCTAGTGAAGCTCTCTTAGAGGTATCAATAATATAACCATTTTCCCAATAAACCGCAACCGGATCATGTTAATTTAATAACAGGCAATGTAATGCACACATTCGGCAATGGCTTTGATCAGGATTTGCGCCCGATTGGTTAGATTTACCGTGACTAAACCATTATCATGAAAAAAGAAGCTCAGCCCATCTCCCGAAGGGATTTTGTATCCCGCTCAGTTATTGGCGCCGTCGGATTGGCCGCCATTCCAACTATCCTTACTTCCTGCTCCGGACATAAAGGTGCCAACGACCGGGTTTTGGTTGCGCACATTGGTGTCGGATCACGCGGAACAGAAGAGTTGCGATCCTATTTCCTCCATGTTAAGGATGCGCTTAACGTTGCAGTGTCGGATACTTTTACCGGCCGGCGTGACGGCGCAGCTCAGCTGATCGGTAATTATTACCGGGAAAACGGCATATCTGCGCCGGAATGCAAGGCTTACGCCGATTTTCGTGAGCTCCTCGAGCGGAAAGATATTGATGCTGTACATATAACAACCCCCGATCACTGGCATCTGCCGGCAGCCATTCTTGCGGCACGTGCCGGTAAACACGTCATGCTCGCAAAGCCGCTCGGGCTGAGTTATCCCGACTTTATGACACTGAAGAAGGAGATGACCAAACATGGGGTGTTTTTCCATTACGGAACGCAGCAGCGAACCGCACCGCACATGCAGCTTGCCCACGACATGATTGCCGAAGGTCTGATCGGCGATATCATCCGGGCAGATGTGTGGGCTCCGGGCGGCGGTGGCGGCCTTAACCCGGTTTGCACGGAGGCACCGGTACCCGCAGGCTTCGATTACAACCTCTGGACGGGTCCCGCTCCCGAAAGGCCTTATTGCCCTGAACGGGTTACCAATGTAGGGTCTTGGTATACAAATGATTACAGTATCGGCTTCCTGGCCGGCTGGGGTGCCCATCCCCTCGATATCCTCGTATGGATGGCAAAGGAAAAGGTCAGCGGCAGCTATAGCTGCGAAGGGACAGGTAAATTCTGGACCGGAGGGATGTACGACAACATCTTTTCCTGGGACCTGGCGCTTAAATATGCAAATGGTTTTGATGTGCACTTCACCAGCGATGATATACCGTATACGGCAGCCTCAGGAGAGACCGGAAATAGGGATGGCGACGGCACCACTTTTTTCGGCACCAGGGGGTGGATATCCGTCAGCCGGAGTTCCGCTTCATCCGACATCCCCGAACTCCATCAGAAATTGAACAACTTCCCAAAAAGCGGACCCTATATCGAGAGCGATCCCGCAACTATGGGGCAGGTTTTTGCTGATGTTGTGCGCGGTAAAGTAAAAGAGCTCTGCCCGCTCGACGATGCCATCATCTCAGACGGCATTAGTCATATGGGAAATATAGCCATCCGCACCGGTCGGAAAATAAACTGGGATCCTGCGAAAGGTGAGGTGACAGGTGATCCGGAAGCAAACGGTTTATTTATCAGGGAGCACAGAAGTCCATATACCGTTTAGACGGATGGGAAGCCGCCGGAAATTCATTCAAAACAGCCTCCGGGCGGGCCTGACAGGTTACCTCGGTTTAAGGGTGCTTGATCCCGTTCTGGCAGCTGACCATCAACCCGGTTTGGTTGGCATGTCCGGGGAGGAGCAGCCTGATATTCTGTTTTTTATGACCGACCAGCAACGATGGGATGCCATCGGCAAAATGAACCCGCTCATCCGCACGCCATCGCTCGACCGGCTTTCGGCTGAAGGCATCACATTCAGCCAGGCTACGTGTCAGTCGCCCTCCTGCGTTCCGAGCCGTAACTCCATGATGTTCGGGCTCTACCCGTCGCAGCTCCGGGTGTTTGGCAACGGGTCCCAATCCATCGATGATGCCGACATGCCCTGTGATCCTATTCCAGCCCGGTTGCAGAAGGCTGGCTATCAGACTGCAGGATTCGGCAAAACGCACTGGGGCAGGACTTTTTCTCCAAAGTCAACCCGTGGTTTCGAGGTTAGGGTGGTTGGGGCTAAAGAGGTCGGTCAGGAGAAGGGTGGCCGGTATCAGGATGATGAGAATCCGGCCGGTCTGGCTGCCTATCGAAAGGAGGTGCAGGATTATGGTCCCGGCGAGGAGGGGATCCCCGGATACATCGGATGCGCTTCGCAAGTGGCGGAACGTGACCACCGCGATGGATATGTTGCCGAAAAATGCCTGGAATTCATTGATTCCGGCGTTGATCCGGCGCGCCCCCTGTTTGTGTACCTGTCTTTCCTCAAGCCCCATGCCGGGCTGAACGTCCCCAAACGGTTCGAGGATCTGTACGATATTGACGAGATCCCGGATACGGTCCAGCCGCCCTGGGAAGCGGAGCCCGGTACCCATCTGGCTTGGAGCGACAGGGGGAGTGACTCCCTGGGCGACCGCTACCAGTCGTGGCGCAGCGCCTGGCAGAAGATGAGCCCTCTGGAACGGCGCCGCACCACCCTCCGGTATTATGCCAACTGCTCCTGGCTCGACCATTATTTCGGTGAGGTGATGGACCGGCTGGCCAGGCTCGGCCGGAAGAGGAAAACCCTGTTCGTTTTTACCTCCGACCATGGAGAGATGCTGGGGGAGCGTAACTTTCGTTTTTCAAAATACTGTCTTTACGACAGCAGTGTAAGGGTGCCGCTGATCGTGGCCGGCTCCGCCGTACCCGGTCGCCTGCATGGCACCCTTGACGAAAGGCCTGCCGGGCTGGTGGATATCTACCCCACACTGACGAGGGCTGCCGGAACATCCATGCAGCTGGCATCCCCCGGTCTCGACCTGCTGGACAACAACCTGCACAGCGGGAGCTTTTCGGAATACCACGATTCAGGTGCGCCAGCCTATATGTGGCGAACAGCCAAATGGAAGCTGATCCTATTCCTCGACAAACCGCTGGCTGATGCCTCAATTGATCCTTCGCCGGCTGGCGGGGAGTTGTACAATCTTGAACAGGATCCGCACGAGTGGGACAACCGCTATGAGGATCCGGGAGCTGCCGGCGTCCGTGAGCAGATGAAAACAACCCTCCTGATGCACCTTGCCTGCACCTGGAGTGCTGTTGCCAATATAAAGACTTAATATGTAAATAATTATCCATCTATGAATTGGAAGAATAGATCACTGAGCCTGGTGTTGGTTTTGGCTGGGTTTTTATCTGCAAAGGGGCAGGATGCTTCGGGCAGGGTGCAGTACACCAACCCGGCACTCTCCGTTGAAGTGCGGGTAGCCGACCTCGTAGCGAGGATGACCCTCGAAGAGAAAGTGTCGCAGATGCAGCATACGGCACCCGCCATCAGCCGGCTGGGGATTCCGGAGTATAACTGGTGGAACGAGGCCCTCCATGGGGTGGCCAGGAACGGGATCGCAACGGTCTTTCCTCAAGCAATAGGCATGGCTGCAACGTGGAACACCGACCTTGTTCTGGAGGAGGCGAAAGTGATCTCAACCGAAGCAAGGGCCAAGCATTATGAGGCGCTTGGCAAGGGTGAACATAAAATCTATCAAGGCCTTACGTTTTGGTCGCCCAACATAAACATCTTTCGGGATCCTCGTTGGGGACGGGGACAGGAGACGTATGGAGAGGACCCGTTTCTGACAGCGGGAATCGGAACCGCGTTCGTTAAGGGCCTCCAGGGATCCGACGACCGGTACTTCAAGGTAGTGGCCACGGCCAAGCACTTTGCCGTTCACAGCGGCCCCGAGTCAAGCCGGCACAGCTTCGATGCCTGGCCCTCGGAAACAGATCTATACGACACCTACCTGCCTGCATTCGAAGCCCTGGTGAGGGATGCCGGCGTGTATTCATTCATGGGTGCCTACAACAGGCTCTACGGTACGCCGTCCTGCGCCAGCGACCTGCTGCTTCAAAAATTGCTGCGCGGAAAATGGGGGTTCAGCGGTTATGTGGTCTCCGACTGCTGGGCCATATCCGACTTTTACAACGGGCACAAGTATGTTCCCGATGGGGCAAAGGCGGCTGCCCTTGCGGTGAAGGCCGGCACCGACCTGGCCTGCGGCCCCGAGTTCAATAACCTGCTTGAAGCGGTTAAGCTGGGCTACATTTCTGAAGCGGAAATCGATGTGTCAGTGAAGCGTCTGTTTACTGCGCGGATAAAACTTGGTATGTTCGATCCGCAGGAGATGGTGACTTACTCCTCCATACGCCCTGCTGACAACAATACGGAGGCTAACCGGCAGCTGGCCCGGAAGGTGGCACAGGAGAGCATCGTGCTGCTGAAGAATGAGGCAGGTATATTGCCGTTTTCTTCCAAAGTGAAATCCATTGCAGTGATCGGGCCCTATGCCGACGAGCTTTCGGTGCTGCTTGGCAATTACAACGGGGAACCCACAAACCCGGTGACCATCCTGAAGGGGATTACGGCAAGGGCGGGAAAAAAGGCCAGGGTTGGCTTTGCGATCGGGGTGGATCAGCCGGAGCGGCTGGCACGCGACAGCTCAAGGTTTCCCGTTCAACCTGCACTGGAGGCTGAGGCCCTTAAACTGGCGGCAAAATCCGACATCATCGTTTTTGTGGGCGGAATATCCCCGGAACTCGAAGGCGAGGAGATGCCGGTGAAAATCGACGGATTCAGCGGCGGCGACCGCACCCATCTGGATATTCCAAAAAACCAGCAGGCCCTGCTTGAAAAGATCACCGCAGCCGGAAAACCGGTGGTGCTGGTCCTGACCAACGGCAGCGCCCTTTCGGTGGTCTGGGCTAAAGAACATGTCCCCGCAATCGTGGAGTGTTGGTATCCCGGTGAAGAGGGTGGCACTGCTGTCGCCGACGTGCTGTTCGGGGATTACAACCCGGCCGGCCGGCTTCCGGTAACGTTCTACAAATCAATCAACGACATCCCCCCGTTCGATGATTATCGCATGTACGGAAAAACTTACCGTTACTTTAAGGGAGAACCGCTGTTTGCCTTCGGTTACGGGTTGAGCTTCACCACTTTCGAATACTCCGGTATCAGTCTGCCAACTGAACCTCCCGAAAAACCAGGGTATGTATATATAAACGCAACAGTCACAAATTCCGGTAAACTGGATGGCGATGAGGTGGTGCAGGTTTATCTTAAACAACCGGAATCGGTTGCCGGCAGTGCCCTGCAGTCGCTGGTGGCCTTTAAACGGATCCACCTGAAAAAAGGTGAATCGCGGCAACTAAAACTGGAAATTCCTTTCCGTGAGTTCCGTCATTTCGATCCCAAGGCAGGAGACTACGCAACCGCAACAGGAGATTACGAACTCCTGGTGGGGGCGGCCTCGAACGATATTAAGGGTAGGGTTAACATAAAAATAGAAAAGCATTAAACACGGAGATCATGGAGACCATGGAGGGAAATAGAGAAGTTTTTTAACCACAATAGGCACAATAGGCACATAGACGCTCTATGCAAATGCGACCTATTGTGACCTATTGTGCCTACTGTGGTTAAATAACTCTTACTGTGGTTAAATAACTCTTACTGTGGTTAAATAACTCTTACTGTGGTTAATTAAGATAAATGTCTTGGTTCATAATGTTTTATGTGGTATAAAGTATAATACTATGAGGTATGCATTCAAAATGAAGCTGCTGCCCGGCTGCAAGGCCGAGTACAAAAAGCGGCACGATGAGATTTGGCCGGAGCTGGCCGAACTGATCCGGCAATCCGGAGTTTCCGATTACTCCATTTTCCTTGACGAGGAAACCAACACCCTCTTTGCCGTTCAGAAGCAATCGGGAGATCAGTCTTCGCAGGACCTGGGAACCAACCCGGTGGTGCGGAAATGGTGGGACTACATGTCGGATATCATGGAAAGCAATCCGGACAAATCCCCGGTGATCAGCCCTTTAACAGAAGTGTTTTATCTCGAATAACAAATTGAATATGAATTCAAGGGAAAGAGTATTGCGTGCATTTGGCCGGATCAGCGGCCTGCCCGACAGGGTGCCTGTCCAGTTTGAAATGTGCCGTCAGCTGTCGGATCATTTCGGGAAGAAGCTGGGCATACCGGTTCATTATACCGAGAACCTTTACGAGGATGTCACCTACCGGATCAGCGCCAATGAGCTGCG
>CAYWHP010000071.1:0-23824 GCA_964457845.1 uncultured Porphyromonadaceae bacterium
CGTCTCACGTCTCCCGTCTCACGTCTCCCGTCTCACGTCTCCCGTCTCACGTCTCACATCTTCACCTTCCCGTCCTCCAAACGTGCCAGCTCAAGGAACTGATCTACTGATAATTGCTCAGCCCGCTCTCCACCAAGGCCCGTGTTTTCCATCTCCAGGCACCAAACCGCCGACAGTGCATTACGAAGGGTCTTCCTGCGCTGGTTAAATGCCATTTTTACTATTCTTTTGAAGGCCTCAGGGGTACAGGGCAATACCACATTATCGCGCCGGATGAAACGGATCACCCCGGAGTTAACCTGCGGCGGCGGATCAAACACATGCGGCGGCACCGGGAACAGGTATTCCGGATGATAGAAAGCCCCCATCAGAACGCTCAGGATGCCGTATTCGCGGCTTCCCGGTCCGGAAGTGAGTCTTCTGGCCACCTCCTGCTGGAACATTCCCGTAACCTCCCTGACAATGTTGCGGTGTTCAAGTGCATGAAACAGGATCTGTGAGGAGATGTTGTACGGAAAATTCCCGATAATGCTTATCGGACCAGGGAAAACGGCCGATAAGTCGAGCTTCAGGAAATCCCCTGTCATGATTTTTGGTACCAGCATGGGAAACTTTTCCGTAAGATATCTTACCGAATCCGGATCAATCTCGACAACCTGCAACCGCTCACCAAAACGTTCAAGCAGCCGTCCCGTGAGCACACCCATGCCTGGCCCGACTTCCACTACGGTTCCCTCCGGACCCGCCACCAATGAGTCGGCAATCCGGTGAGCGGTATCGGTATCGGTCAGAAAATGCTGGCCCAGGTGCTTTTTAGGGAAGACGCGTTTTGGCATAGGAGTGGGGAATTGGGTACCGGGTTATGGGTTATGGCTTTCTGGATCGGGTAATTAGTTTATATTTACCCGTATTATACCGTCAAAAGTACGCAAATTGAAAATCAGTAAGGCACAGGGAAACCTTATAAAAGCAGTTTTGGCCGTCATCGCACTGGCCTATCTGGTTTACCGATTGATGACCTTCGAACACTGGGACCAGGCTGGTGAACGGTTTTCTGCCGCGTTCAGGGGGCATCGGCTCTGGTATCTGGCTGCTGCAGTTTTACTGATTTTTCTAAACTTCTCCTCCGAGGCGATAAAATGGAGACGCCTGGTTAACCGACTCGAACCCGTCAGTTTCCTGAAAGCCATCTCAGGAGTACTATCCAGCCTCACCATGGCTATCACCACCCCCAACCGGATCGGTGATGTCATCACCCGCGGGCTGATCCTGCAACCCGGCCACAGGCTGGCAGGCACCGGGCACACCTTTCTTTGCATTGTGGCCCAGATGGTTGTTACGGTTACTCTTGGACTGCTTGGCGCCGCAACCTACCTGCCCGGCAACGATTATCTGCTTAAAGACCAACACAACTCGCTCTGGTTTACCATCGGCTTCACCATTGCCGCCGGCCTGATCCTGATCATTCTTTATGTCAGCATCGACCGGCTCTCCGTTTTCCTGGGCCGGTTCCGTTGGCTCAAGATTTTCCATCCATTTCTGAATGCACTGCAAGGAATCTCCCTGCGCGACAAGGGTTTTCTACTGCTCTTTTCGACCATCAAATTCATGACCTATATAACCCAATTTTACCTCATCCTGCACTTCTTCGGTATCAACATTCCTCCCTATACCGGGCTCTCTGCTATCGCACTTATCTACCTTATCCTCCATTTCGTACCGGTCCCAACCGTGGGTGACCTGGGGGTCAGGGGTTCCGTATCGATCCTGATCCTGGGGCCCTATACCAGCGATGTTCCCGCTATCGTCTTCACCACCTTCCTGATCTGGATCATCAACATCATGATCCCGGCTATGATCGGATTGGTTCTTTTACGTAAAATACGCCTCGAAACCACCATCCCGGCCACCCGCTCAACCGAATGAAAGGAAACCGGCATGCCGTCAGCTTTTACCATCCAAGCCTGCATCATTCTGATTCTCTATTTTATTCTGATCATGGCATTCGTGGTTGGCTGGTTCCATATCCCTGCCAACGAAAAACGTCAATTCAAAAACCTTAGGGTCAGTATCCTCATTCCGCTTCGAAACGAAGCTGCCAATCTGATAAACCTTTCAAATCAGCTTCTGAATCAGGATTATCCACCTGAATTAATGGAAATAATTTTGATTGACGACCAGTCAACCGACGATTCTCCGGCAATTCTGGAAGAAATTATCCGCCAGGCTCCGGGGCGTTTCATCGTCCTTAAAACAAGTGCCCGCGAATCCGGCAAAAAGGCAGCCCTGAAAGCCGGAATGTCAGCCGCATCGGGCGAATTGATCCTCCTCACGGATGGCGACTCGCTGCCCGGCCTGCATTGGGTTGCCACCATGGCCGGACACTTTCATGAAACCGGTGCCGACCTTTTGCTTGGACCGGTACTTCTTGATCCCGCCGATTCCCCTTTAAGGCAGATCCAGAAACTTGAGTACATGAGCCTTGTTTCCTCAACAATCGGAGCGGCCGGGATTGGACATCCTATTATGGCGCAGGGACCGAATATGGCCGTCAGGGCATCAGATTACAAAACCATGGTTTCGGAACTGGTTCCGGGATTTGCATCCGGCGATGATGTCTTTCTTCTGCAGGCAATGCTGAAAATTCCGGGTAAAACAGTCAGGGTTGTGCTGGAGAGAGACGCTGTGGTGCTAACGAAGCCGGCTGAATCTATTGGAGCATTCTTCAGGCAAAGGCATCGATGGGCCTCCAAAGCATCAGGTTACAGAAACTTCTTTATGGTTGCCGTCACACTCCTTGTGTTTTTTGCCAATATCGAAATCCTCGCCGCTTTGATCCTCGCCGCTGCCGGTATCGTTTCGTTTTCCGTGTTTTTCGCCTTGCTTGCGATCAAATCATGTGCTGATCTGGCGCTCCTCGCTCGCGCAGCAAGGTTTTTTGATTGTAAAACACTACTGTGGTGGCTTATTCCCATGCAGCTGTTCTACCCGGTATATGTTTCGTTAACGGGAATCCTTTCACAATGGGCTCCTGTCCGTTGGAAAAATCCACCTGCATAATTTCTTATGCGGCTTCATCCAATCCTTATTTCAGGATTAAAGGCCAGTTAACCGAATAATTACAGGATTGCGGCTGTAAAGCTCCGACAGTTTAATGCCGCTGGAGTCAACCTCCATGCTGAAAAGCCATTTGGTTTTACCATCATTGAAAAGCAACCGGCCGTTGCCTATAATGGCGGGATAAGCCATTTTTTCTCCCTGCATGGTAAACAGGATGCTGTCCTTTTTAAGCACCATTCCGGTTCCCTTGCGGAATAAGGGAGCCTCCGATGTGGAGGAGCCGATTAACCATGCACTCGTTTTACCATTGTCATCCGGATGACATCCGGCAATTGCCAGTAAGTAGATGATTATGAATCCAAACCTTTGCATGATTGTTAAATTACATGCTAAAAATATGGATCCGTATTTGGCAAAACCGGGGAATGTGGCTGACAGGCACCTTTCCAATGGTGAAATGCGGACAGAGGGGGGTGATCTGCCTGAGGGCTAAACCCGTCTGAGTAAATTGAGGAAATCTTTTCTGAACCCTCTCGCAACAGGCGCTGAACGGCCTTTAATATACGCAGTCTGATCCCGCTCATTGAATGAGTCGAGATGCTTCATATTTATATAATAAGACCTGTGAACCTGCACAAAATTCTTATTCAGCTGACTGCAGAACTCCTTCATTGTTGTGCGACAGGAGATTTCTGATTTTTCGGTAACTAAGGATATACAATTTTCACCGTCTGCCTTGATCACCAGAATATCATCGAGATTAACGCGAACAAGTTTGTTCCCTATCCTGGCAAAAACCGAGTCCTGCTGATTACCGGCGGATGAGGAATCTGGCAAAGATTCCGCTTCTGTGGCAATCTTCACCATGGCTTCGAGGCTAACCCGATCAACCGGTTTATGCAGGTAGCCGCGCGGATGTGTTGCCACGGCCAGATTAATAACAGCCTCATCGGTGAAGGAGGTTACAAAAATATGAGGAAAATGCAACTCCCTGTTGATACGGGCTGCCAGGGTAATGCCATTGTTCAGGCCTGGCAGGGAAATGTCGACGAGAACAACATCCGGCTTCTCTTTCGAAATCAATTCAAACGCCTCATCAGCATTATTGCACTCCCCGGCCAGACAAAAACCGGCCTCCTCAATGGCAATCTTCAATGCTTCGGCATGAATAAGCTCATCCTCGACTATAAAAATCCGGGTACTCATGGTTTCTTGGATGGGAAAGTGATTGTGAAAGTTGTACCTTGATTCTCCAGGCTATCAGCGCGGATTGATCCGTCATTTTTCTCAATATGCTCCGCCACCATCAGCAAACCCAAACCGGTTCCCTTCTCCCTGGCGGTGCCGGGTCTGGACTTGCCTTTCCCGATAATAAACAGGTTTTGAAGGTCATCTTCGGCTATGCCACACCCGGTATCGGATATTTCAATGGTTGTTACGCCATGGCTGCCAGCCGACCGGATACTGATGGTGCCGTTTGAGGTAAACTTAATTGCATTTCCAATTAAATTCCTGACGATGAGACGAAAACTTTCGGGATCACACCAAATGGTTTCATGACTACCCGTAATTTGAATGTTGTTTGATTTGTTTTCTGCCGCCTCCTTTACAAGGGTCAGAACCATGTCGAGCTCATCCTTCACCACAAGCTCCTTCTTTTCAGGCCGGATACCCTTAATCTGGATAACCGCCCACTGCAGAAGGCTGTCAAGCATGGCGGAGAGGTTCTTGGCATTATTACTGATTTCAGCAGCCACCGGCATCAGTTTTTCAGGTTGCCCCTTGTTCAGATTGTATTCTATAATCCGGGCACTTGCAAGGTAGGCGGCTGCCACATTTCGCAGATCATGCGAAATAATGCCGAACAGACGGTTTTGCGTTTGGTTCAGCCGGTCGAGTTCCTGGTTCTGCAGTTCCAGTGTGCCCTTCTGCTTTTTAACAGTGGCAAATAAAAAATAGAGGCCGCCCAGAAAAAGGAAGAGCACGGATATACCCGCAAAGGCCCAGTTGCGTTCTCTCTTTCGAAAAGATATCTCCTTAAGCCTTACCTTATTCTCGCTCTCAAGACGAATGATTTCCGCTTCCTTTTTTTCATTCTGGTAACCCGCTTCCAATTCCTCGATCTTCTCGGATGCCTTCAGGTTAAAAATGGAATCCTCTGCAACAGTCTTCTGCTCGAGAAAAGTCAATGCCTTGCCAAAATTACCCCCATTCTTATAAAACTGATATAACGCCGCATACAACTGAGTCCGTTCCGGAAGGGTCTCGCCCATCTCTGCCATATCCCTTCCTTTCAAAAGGATTTCTTCTGCTTTCGCCCTGTTGCCCTGCTTGGCATACAACTGGCCCAGACTGCAATACACTTTCGATAACTTTGCATACATTTTTGTCCTCACAAAAAATGATTCTGCCTTTTCAAAGCTTTGCCGGGCTTTGTCAAAATCATTTAATGCCATGTATGAATTCCCGAGATTGAAATGTCGCTGGCTGATTTTCAAAAAATTACCCTCATCGACATCAATTGCCATGGCCTTGTTCAGATAACGGATGGCTTCATCGTGATTGCCCATCAACTGATGAACCATGCCGACGTTATTGTATCGGATCGCCAAAACATCCCGTTGGGCAACAGTGTCGAGCAAGGCTATCGACCGCTGGTAATATTCCAGGCCACTCTGATACTTTCCCCATTCCACATACATCCGTCCAAGGCTGTTTAGTGAGGACGCCTGGTTTTCACGGTTTCCTGTCTTCAGATCAATTTGATAGGTTTCGGAAAATAATGCGATCGCCTCCTGAAACTGTCCCTTACCAAAGTGTACCGAGGCGAGGTTGCTCAATGCTGTTGACAGGTCGTCAAGTAATCCCAATCTTCTGGATAATTGGATTGCCTTATTCAGGTAGTCGGTTGCCGGCTGAAACTGTTCGATCTCATTATAATTCATTCCCACGTCATTGTAGGCGCTAACCAGGAACACAGAATCGACTGCCTGTTGATTTTCGGCAATTTCGATGGCAGTGATCAGATGGCTGTTTGACAATTCAATGCTGTCCAAAAAAAAATAGGCGTCGGAAACAGCTTTTTCAACCCTGGCCATCAGTTGACTCTTTGGCACTGATCTCCCGGCCAACGCAAGCAGTTCTTTTGAAAAAACCAGTAAACGTTCCGGATCGTCCTGCAGGGAATCGCAGATAACAAGTCCCGCACTAATCTGTTCCGCACCCTTCTGGGCATAAAAGGAGCTCTTCCGGTCATTTACCTGGGTCTGAGGATAACCTACGGTAAGTATGGTCAGTAAAATAAAAAATGGCATGAGGAAGCAGGATTTTAGGTGGCCAACTTTCAATCCTAAATATAGCAACAATCCGTTTCATTTTGGAAAACGGAAAACCATTACCGGCAATAACCTACAGGTTTCTTCGCGCCAGAATCACCCTGGATATCATAAAGAATACACTGCTGTAACCAATAACCAAAACAAGGTTTAGCCAGAGGGGAAGACTCTGTGTCATCTGGCCGAACTCGGAGTTAGCCTTAACCATCTCGGTTATGGCCAGGTCGGGCAATGGTATTAGCCTGGTAATCACTCTCATTGGGAAAAACAACCCAATCTTGGCGAGAACAAACTTGTTCAATAAAATACGGACAAGCGGTTCCAGGATGAACTGGTAAATCACCAGCACAACAATGGATAATGTTTTATTTCTGAGCCACACAACGATCATCAGTGCGGTAAGCATGTGCGCAACCGCCTGGGTGAAATAGATTCCGAGCATATAGATATGCGAGAGCACGTCGTGAAACGTGTATTCCGTTGAATAGATCAGACCGAAAACCAGGCCGAGGACAAACACCAGGGCGGTGTTTGCCAGTGCGATACCAACAATAACCAGCAACTTTCCATTAAGAAGTTCCCCTCTCGACAAACCGTTTACAACGTGCTGCCGGAATGTATTGTATGAAAATTCATTCCCGGCAAGAAAAATGATCATAATGGCCAGAAATATATTGGACTTCGCCGCCAGATAAGAGAAGAAACTCCAGATGGCAGGGAAATTGTACAGGGTGTCAAGCTTAAGAATATCCTGATTGTTAACGGCTTCAACATTAAGTTTGATCAGGGGGATAACGATGACTGACAACAGGAATGCACCTGCATAAAGGATCGCCAAAATCTGGAATACCCTGTACGGCAATACTTTCTGTGATTCAATTCTGATGAGCTTCTTCATGGCTTCGGGCTTTTATCCAGTTTAACCAATTCGAGGAACTGGTCTTCGAGCCGGTTCCTTCGCACTTCCAGCCTTGTGAGGGCAATGCCCTGATCCATGACCACACGGCTAAGGCCAGCCGTTGTAAAGCCTGCTTTGAGTACCACCAGAAATACATCGCCTTCTTGTGTGCATGATTCAATCTCCGGAATATCTTGCAGCACCCTACCCAGAAGGCCCGGGTTGTCTGAAGCCAGAACGATCTGATCCTTACCTTTGAGCATGCTTTCGACCTCCCCCTCGGCCAGTTTAACGCCGTTGCGGATGACCACAACATGCGAGCAGACTCGCTCCACCTCGTCCAAAATATGGCTGGCCAGGATTATCGTTTTACCTGTTGCAGCCACCTGCCGGATAAGGGTGCGCACTTCAGCGATCCCTTCGGGGTCCAGACCATTGGTAACTTCGTCAAGAACAAGCACATCCGGATCGCCGAGCAACAAGCTTCCGAGCGCCAGCCGCTGCTTCATCCCCAGGGAGAGTGTCTGATACTTCGAACGGGCGCGTTCACGGAGTGATACCAGCCGCAGAACACGATCAATATCATTTATATCTGTTCCCTTGATATGGCAGACGATTTTCAGGTTCTGCTCGAGGTTGAGGTAGGGATAAAAGTTAGGTGTTTCGATCAGGGCACCGATCCTTCGGTTGGCTGACGGTCCGCCAGGCTCCCCGAACCAGTTGAACCTGCCGGCGTCGGGCCTGACGATTCCCATTAGCATGGCCAGTGTGGTTGTTTTACCGCTGCCGTTGGGCCCGAGGATTCCGTAAACCTGCCCCTGCCCCACCTGGATACTCAATTGGTTTACGGCATGCACGGCACCGAAGGACTTATCCAGACCTTCCGTTTCTAATATATTCATGTAAATCGTTGATTTAGTTACCCATTTCGGAGATGAATTTTATCCGTATCAGCCTGATATCCTCCTCTGTAAACTCATTCTCACCCAATTCCATCAGAGCGTCTTCCACCGATTCGGACTCTGCCTCCTCCTTGAAATAAGTATATATGGTATCCTGATGATCTTCATCCATCATTTCATTGATGAAGTAATCGATATTGAGCTTGGTTCCGCTGTTTACGATAGACTCGATCTCTTTCAGCAGTTCATTCATCTCCAACCCTTTGGATTCAGCGATAACATCCAGCGGAACTTTTCTGTCGATACTCTGGATGACCGATACTTTCAGGCTCGACTTGTTTACAATCGAACGGACAACCATATCCTGAGGCCTCAGTATCTCCTTCTCCTCAACGAACTTGCGGATTAGGTCGACAAATTCCTTTCCATACCGCTGCGCCTTCCCTACACCGACACCAGTCATGTTGGCCAGCTCCTCCACACGAATCGGGTAATAAACAGCCATATCCTCCAGCGAAGGATCCTGGAAAATGACGAAAGGAGGCAGATTGTGCTTCTTGGCTATCGCCTTGCGAAGATCCTTCAGAAGGCTGAACAGTTCGGGATCAACGGCACCTGCACCGCCACCGCGGGGAGCCTTCTGGTCTTCCGACTCATCGTAGCTCTGATCCTCGGTAAGCATGAAGGATTCCGGCTCGTCGAGGAATTTCCTTCCAACATCAGTAATCCTCAGGGTACCGTAATTGTCGATATCCTTTTCAAGCATCTGTGCGATAAGGGCCTGCCGGAGCACCGCTACCCAGAAACGTTCGTCCTTTTCCTTGCCCTGACCGAAAATTTCCAAATGATGGTGCTTGTATGTTCGGATGGCTGAATTCACCTGGCCGGTAAGCACCTTGGCAACGTGTTCGGGTTTGAATTTCTCCCGAACTTCCAGAACGGCATCCAGGGCGAGTGCCACATAATCCCTTCCTTCGATCTGGGTTTTGGGACTCAGGCAGTTATCGCAGTTCTCGCAATTCTCCTGGTGATACTCTTCTCCGAAATAATGGAGCAGCTGCCTTCTCCTGCAGATGGAAGATTCAGCATATGAGGATGTTTCGTGGAGCAGTTGCCTGCCGATCTCCTGTTCGGCAACCGGCTTGCCCTGCATGAATTTCTCGAGTTTCTGTATATCCTTGTAACTGTAGAATGTAATGCAATTGCCTTCTCCGCCGTCCCTCCCTGCCCTGCCGGTCTCCTGATAATACCCCTCAAGACTCTTGGGAATATCATAATGCAGAACAAATCGCACATCCGGCTTATCGATCCCCATGCCAAATGCAATGGTCGCCACAATCACTTCCACCTCTTCCATAAGGAATTTGTCCTGGTTGGTACCCCGGGTTGTCCCATCGAGCCCTGCATGGTAGGGCAGCGCCTTGATGCCGTTTACCACGAGCGTTTCGGCCAGTTCCTCAACCTGCTTGCGGCTGAGGCAATAGATGATCCCCGACTTACCCTGGTTCTCCTTAATAAACTTAATGATCTGCTTTTCCGGATCTACCTTTTGCCGGATCTCATAATAGAGATTCTTGCGGTTAAAAGAGGATTTAAAGACTTCGGCATCAAGAATGCCCAGGTTTTTCTGAATATCGTTCTGGACCTTGGGAGTTGCCGTAGCCGTAAGCGCCATGATCGGAGCCCTGCCGATCTGCTCGATGATAGGCCTGATTCTCCGATACTCAGGCCGGAAATCATGTCCCCATTCCGAAATGCAGTGAGCTTCGTCGACAGCATAAAACGAAATTGTTTCACCGGCAAGGAACTCTGTGTAATCCAGTTTATTGAGCGATTCCGGGGCAACGTACAGCAATTTCGTCTTATGGGATTTCACATCTTCCAAAACACGATTTATCTGAACTTTTGTCAGAGAAGAGTTGAGAAAATGGGCTATGCCATCCTCCATGCTGAATGCCCGCATGGAATCCACCTGATTCTTCATCAGGGCGATCAACGGCGATATCACGATGGCCGTACCCTTCATGATCATTGCCGGCAACTGGTAACAGAGAGATTTACCTCCCCCGGTAGGCATTAGAATAAAGGAATCATTCCCGTTAAGGACATTGCGGATAACGCTCTCCTGGTTGTCCTTGAATGTATCGAAGCCAAAATGGGTTTTCAGTAGTTCGTGTAATCTGTCAGAATCTGAAGTCATCATTTAAATAATTTGCACAAAAATCCGTTACTATTAAACCCGGATGGAGCCAAAACCGGACTGCCGGGTATCTTGCCGATATTGCTATTTTTGTAAACTAAATTTACTAATTATTCAATAACCAAAGGGTAAACGGAAAAAAAGTTAACATGATTGCCCAGACCGAAATTTTAAGCATCGCTAAAGAGGCAATCACCACCGAAGGACAGGCCATTATGGATCTGGCCGGAAAGATTGGTGAATCCTTTGTAAACATGGCTGAACACATCCACCGGATCCGCGGCCGGCTGGTGCTGACCGGCGTGGGCAAAAGCGCACATATCGCCCAGAAATTGTCATCAACTTTCAGTTCGATAGGAACACCTTCTGTATTCATGCATCCAACCGATTCCACCCACGGTGACCTCGGCATGATCGGCCCCGACGATTCCATCCTCATCCTGTCGAAATCGGGCAATACGCCGGAAATCAAAACACTGGTCCCCCTGCTCAGGGCCATGGGAATACCCATTCTTTCCGTCATTTCAGATGAAGGTTCTTATCTCGAAAGCCAGTCGCTGATAACGGTGAAAGTGCCGTTCGACCACGAAGCATGCCCGAACAATCTGGCTCCCACTACAAGCACCGCAGTTCAACTTGCCCTGGGTGACGCACTGGCAATGGTCCTTCTCCATCTGAACGAATTCACCAGCAGCGACTTTGCACGCCTTCATCCTGGAGGATTGCTTGGGAAACGGCTTAATCTTACAGTCTCCGACCTCTTCGCACAAAACGCTTGTCCACGCGTCATGCCCGAAGATGCCATCAGAGTTGTAATCCTTGAGATCTCCTCCAAAAGGCTCGGTGCCGCCGCAGTAGTCGATGGTTCAGATGCTATCTGCGGCATCATCACCGATGGCGACCTGCGACGAATGATGGAGAGATTTGAGGACTTCCGGGGCCTTACTGCGCGCGATATTATGTCTTTGAATCCGAAAACCATCAAGCCTCACGAACTTGCAATAAAAGCCCTCGAGATGATGCGAAATAACAGCATAACTCAACTATTGGTAATTGACGAAGACAAATACCTCGGCGTCATTCACATCCACGATATCCTGCGCGAAGGCATTATTTAAACCAACATGAAACTATTTACCGAGAATCTGGTTAAAAAGTACCGCCAGCGGACGGTGGTGAACCACGTATCCGTTGAGGTGGAACAAGGCGAGATTGTGGGGCTGCTGGGGCCCAACGGTGCAGGAAAAACAACCACTTTCTACATGATTGTCGGGTTGATACGGCCTAACAGCGGACATATATACCTGAACGAAACCGAGATAACCCGTGAGCCGGTGTATCGCCGCGCCAGAAGCGGAATCGGATACCTCGCTCAGGAACCATCCATTTTCCGGAATATGACGGTGGAGGATAATATATATTCTGTCCTCGAAATGACTAAAATCCCCAAACCGGAACAAATGGAACGCGCAGAAGGCCTTATCCAGGAATTTGGTCTCGAAAAAATAAGGAGGAACAAAGGCATACAACTCAGCGGCGGTGAACGCAGGCGAACTGAAATTGCCCGGGCCCTCGCCCTGAAACCATTGTTCATCCTACTCGATGAGCCGTTTGCCGGCGTTGATCCTATTGCTGTTGAAGATATTCAATCGATCGTTTCACAGCTGAAGAAAAAAAATATCGGGGTACTCATAACCGATCACAACGTTCATGAAACATTAACGATAACCGACAGGGCTTACCTGCTTTTCGAAGGAAGCATCCTCAAATCAGGAACTGCTGAGGAACTCTCACAGGATGAGCAAGTAAGGAGGGTTTACCTCGGCCAGAACTTCGAACTGCGGAGGTAATCCCTGCCATTCCGTCACGGAACTGCCAATTCTTAAAAAAACACTATCTTTGCACCACTTTTGCGGGTGTGTCGTAATTGGTAGCCGAGCCAGACTTAGGATCTGGTGCCGAAAGGCGTGAGGGTTCGAGTCCCCCCATCCGCACCACCAATTTAATTTATTGTTTACCAGATTAGTATGAATATCAGCAGAGAGAACCTTGACGACCTGAATGCAATAATCAGGATCGCTATCGAACCGGAAGATTATCAGCCCAAAGTAGAAGCCGCCTTGTTGGATTACCGGAAAAAAGCCCGTTTCGATGGATTCAGGCCGGGTAAAGTCCCCCCCTCCCTCGTTAAAAAGATTTATGGAAAATCGGTCCAGGCCGATGAGATCCAGCGCTTGCTCACCTCCACACTAAACGATTACATTCACGAAAATAAGCTGAAAGTGCTTGGAGAGCCTCTGCCAAACGAAAACTCCCCCGAAAATGATTGGGATGGCGAAGGCTCTTTCGAATTCCATTTCGATTTGGCGACGGCTCCCGATATTACCCTGAGCATTACGGAGAAGGACAAAATCAATGAATACATAATCACCGTCACCGACGAGATGATTGAAAAACAGATCGCCGATTATACCCGGAGATTTGGTTCCCTGCAAGCTGCAGACACCGTCACCGAGGAAGATGTCGTCAAAGGGGATCTTTGTGAGGCCGGTGATGCCGGACACACCCACGAGCACGACCACGAGGCGGAGGGTGATCACGACCACCACCACCCGGTGCATGCACACGATACCATGATATACATCCGGACAATCGGTGATGATGCCATAAAAGAACAGTTCCTCAACGCCAAAGCCGGCGATAAGCTGGTCTTCAACCCCCGCACAGCATTCCCGAACGAAACCGACCGGGCAGCGCTTCTGAAGATAAGCCGCGAAGCCCTTGCTGACGTTGATACAGACTTTGAATTTACGGTAAACGAAATCTCCAGGTTCACACCGGCTGAAATCAATCAGGAGCTTTTCGATAAAGCTTTCGGAGAAGGTGAAATCGAATCGGAAGATGCATTCCGCACCCGCATAGCAGAAGACCTTCAGCGCCAGGTAGCCCGTGAAAGCCGCTACAGGTATCATATTGATGCAAAAGCGGGCCTGATGGACAAAACGGAAGTACCCCTCCCGGAAGCATTCCTGAAAAGATGGATGCTGATGACCTCCAAGGACCAGAGCCTCACAGAAGAGCAGCTCGAAAAAGACTTTCCGGGTTTCGTAACCGACCTCAAGTGGCGAATGATAAAAAACTTCATTATTGCTGAACAGGCTTTAGAAGCCAGCGAAGATGAGGTTCGCGAACAAGCCATTTGGGCGGCCCAGTCACGCTATTACCAATACGGCATATATGACGCTCCGGTGGATCAACTTTTCCGCCTCGCCGATGTTCTTCTAAAAAACGAAGAAGAAAAAACCAGAATTGCTGATGTAATCCTGGAAAACAAGGTGATTGAGCACTCCAGGTCGATGTTCGGCCGGGTCGAGAAAAACATCGGACTCGAAGAATTTAACAAAATGATGGATGAAAACGCAAGATGAATTCCGTAAGTATGCCATGGGGCACCTTGGCATAAGCAGTATCAACCTCGAAAGGTACCAGTCGTTGTATAATTATTATGTATCCCCGACGATCATCGAGGAGCGCCAGCTGAACGTTGCACAGATGGACGTTTTTTCGCGCCTGATGATGGACAGGATCATTTTTTTGGGTACACCCATCGACGATGATGTGGCCAACATTATTCAGGGCCAGCTGTTATTTCTCGAATCCGCGGATCCGAAAAAGGACATCATCATCTATTTCAACACGCCGGGCGGGATGGTTCATTCGGGGTTGGGCATCTACGATACGATGCAATATATCAATCCCGACATCACCACTATTTGCACAGGAATGGCAGCTTCCATGGGAGCTGTTCTGCTGGCGGGCGGCACAAAAGGCAAGCGCTCCGCGCTCAAGCATTCCCGTATCATGATCCACCAGCCACTTGGCGGTGCCCAGGGACAGGCCTCCGACATAGAGATTCAGGTTAGGGAACTTCAGAAACTGAAAAAGGAACTTTACGATATCCTTGCCTACCATTCAGGCAACAGCTATAAGAAAATAGAAAAAGATTCCGACCGTAATTTCTGGATGACTGCAGAGGAAGCAAAAGAGTACGGCATGATCGACGAAGTGATGGTTCGCAATAATAAAAAATAAACCGTGTCAAGGCCAAGCTCAGGTAAAACAGACAGGTGTTCCTTCTGCGGAAGGGCTAAGGAAGACGTCAACCTTCTCATTGCCGGAGTTTCCGGGCACATTTGCGACGCCTGCATTGATCAGGCCTATACCATTATTCGTGAAGAACTTGCACCGGTACCAAAGCCGTTCAGTTTGGGCGAAATTGAGGTAAAAACCCCAATGGCAATCAAGGAGTTCCTCGATCAGTATGTCATCGGACAGGAGGATGCCAAAAAAGTTCTTTCCGTTGCCGTTTACAACCATTACAAGCGCCTCGGCCAGCATGACACCCGTAATGAGGTTGAAATCGAGAAATCGAACATCATCATGGTGGGTGAAACCGGTACCGGCAAAACGCTGCTGGCCAAAACCATAGCAAAGATGCTCCATGTTCCTTTCACCATTGTAGATGCTACGGTGCTCACCGAGGCAGGCTATGTTGGCGAGGATATCGAAAGTCTGCTAACCCGACTGCTTCAGGTGGCCGACTATGATGTTAAGGCTGCTGAACGGGGAATCGTTTTCATCGACGAGATTGATAAAATTGCCCGGAAAAGTGATAACCCCTCGATAACAAGGGACGTATCCGGTGAAGGGGTACAGCAGGGATTGCTCAAGTTGCTCGAAGGTTCGGTTGTTAACGTACCACCTCAGGGAGGACGTAAGCACCCGGAACAAAAAATGATTCCTGTTGATACCAAAAACATCCTGTTTATCGCGGGCGGTGCGTTCGATGGCATTGAGCGGAAGATCGCCCAGCGTTTGAACACTAAGGTGATCGGCTACGGTGCACAGAAAAAAGCCGATGAGATCGACAGGGGCAACCTGATCCAGTATGTTGCACCTCAGGATCTCAAATCATTCGGCATGATTCCCGAAATCGTCGGCAGGCTGCCGGTGATTGCACATTTGAATCCCCTCGACAGCAGTGCCCTCCGGCAGATCCTCACAGAACCGAAAAACTCAATTATCAAACAATATGTCAAACTGTTCCAGATGGATCAGATAAAACTGACCTTCGATCAGGATGTGCTTGATTATATTGTATCGCTGGCCATCGAATTCAAGCTGGGTGCCAGAGGGCTTCGCTCCATCTGTGAGTCGATCATGATTGACGTGATGTACGAAACGCCAACACAGAAGCCGTCGGGGATCCGGATTACCAAAGCAATGGCGGAACAAAAGATCTCAAAGATTACGGCTACAAGGTTGAAGGCGGGCTAACCGATCCTTTCGAAAATCAAAAAGGTGAATCCCGGCTCATTCTCCGGGTGTTCCTCCCGGAATATCTCTTTCCATTCAGCAGGTTCAAGTTTAGGGAACCATACATCAGCCTCATAATCACGGTCGATTACGGTTAGATAAACCTTTTGCGCCACTGGCAAAAACTGGCGGTACACCATTCCGCCGCCGATGATGAAGTTTTCACTTCCCTCCTCCATCCGCGTTATAGCTTCATCGATCGATCCCACACAGAGCGTACCCGGAAAACAGTCTGCGGGATTATCCGTAATGACAATATTTCTCCGTCCCGGCAACGGCTTTAGCGGCAGCGACTCCCAAGTCCTCCTGCCCATCACAACCGGATGACCTGAAGTGTGCTTTTTAAACCAGCGAAAATCAGCGGGGATGTGCCAGAGAAGGTTGTTGTTCATCCCAATTGCCCAGTTCCGTGCTACCGCCACGATGATCGAAACCTGTTTCACCGGATTGCTGTTCATGCGGATATTTCAGCTTTAATGTGCGGATCAGGGTCGTAATCGGTAAGATCGAAATCAGCATAATCAAAATCAAGCACATGGCTTCTTTCCGGGTTGAGCGTGATCCTGGGCAGTTGTTTGGGCTGCCGTCCAAGCTGAATCTTCGCCTGATCGATATGATTCAGATAAAGATGCGCATCACCAAGTGTATGGATGAACTCATGCGGGATCAGGCCTGTTTCGCGCGCAACCATCATCAGAAGAAGACTGTAGGAAGCTATGTTGAAAGGTACACCCAGAAAGATATCGGCGCTGCGCTGATAAAGCTGGCAGGACAGCCTGCCGTTTGCTACATAAAACTGAAACAGGATATGGCAGGGCGGCAGGTTCATGTTGCCAAGATCGGCAACGTTCCATGCACTGACAATATGCCTTCGGGAATCAGGATTCTCGCGGATGGAGCGGATAACTCTGCTTATCTGATCGATGCTTTCGCCCTGGTAGCCAGGCCATGACCGCCACTGGTAACCGTAAATATGGCCAAGCTCCCCTTCTATATCTGCCCACTCGTTCCATATTTTCACCCCGTTGTCGGTAAGATACCGTGTATTGGTATCCCCCCGTAAAAACCAGAGAAGTTCATAGACAATCGACCGCAGATGAAGCTTTTTAGTTGTGAGAAGCGGGAATCCGTCCTCCAGGTTGAAACGCATCTGATATCCGAAAGTACTGAGTGTACCGGTGCCCGTACGGTCATCTTTCCTGATCCCGTTCTCGAGTGTATGATTGAGCAATTCAAGATATTGCTTCATTGTTTTTCAATTTAATCGACTAACTAATACGCTAACCTGAAACGGATACCATCATGCTATTGTTCATGCAGGCAGGTTTTTTCCGGTAATTCACCGACCAATTACACGCTGCACCAAGGGATTACAAGCTGGCCCTGCGCCGGTTCAATTCATCGCGCAGCCTTGATGCAGCTTCGTAATCCTCATTGGCGATCGCCTGGGACAGCAACGCCTCCAATTCAGAAACGGGCCTCGTCTCCATGGCATCCGCCTCATCCTCATCTTCGGGTTCAGTGTCATCAACCGACTTATCTTCGAGGATGATTCCAGCCTTTTCAATGATCTCAGTGGTAGTAAAAATGGGACACTTGAAACGCAACGCGAGCGCAACAGCGTCGGAGGTTCTGGAATCGATTCGGATAATTTCTCCTTCCTTGGTAAAAACAAGCTCCGAATAGAATATGCCTTCCTCCAGTTTATTGATAAGGACTTCCTTAAGGTCAACATTATATGCAATGGCAAAACTGAGGAAAAGGTCGTGGGTGAGCGGCCTGGGGGGCTTCAGTTCTTCCATGTGAAGGGCGATTGCCTGAGCCTCAAATGCACCAATCATGATCGGAATCCGCTTCTTTCCAGTCTCCTCGGCAAGAACCAGTGCATAACTGCCAGTTTGCGTCTGACTGAAAGTCAGGCCCATAACCCGCAATTTCACTCTGTTTCCCATGTTTTCCGATTTTCCGTAAATGTATCAAATAAATATAAACAGGGGACTTTGCATAATAGGAATATCTTTTCTACCTTTGCAGACCCAATTGATATATGAAATACTAATTATTTGTCATGTACGCAATAGTTGACATAGCCGGACAGCAGTTCAAGGTAATTAAGAACCAGAAGGTTTACGTTCACAGGCTGGACGCAGAAGAAGGAGCCGATATGGAGTTTGCACAGGTCTTGCTCATCGATGATGAAGGCAAGGTTCAGGTTGGCAAACCGGTTGTTGAAGGCGCCAAAATAGCTGCTAAGGTTCTCGCACACGTTAGGGGTGATAAGGTCCTTGTTTTCAAAAAGAAACGTAGAAAAGGATATCAAAAACTGTCGGGTCACCGTCAGGATTTTACCCAGATTCAGATTCAGGACATCATCGCCGGTTAATCAAAAATACTCAGGATTATGGCACACAAGAAAGCATCAGGTAGTTCGCGTAACGGTCGCGAATCAGAAAGCAAAAGGCTCGGAGTCAAGATTTACGGCGGTCAGACGGCCAAAGCCGGCAATATCATCATCCGTCAGCGTGGAACGCAGCATCATCCGGGTTTGAATGTCGGTATTGGCAAGGACCATACCCTATTCGCCCTTGAAGATGGCGTTGTAACCTTTGAGCGCAAAAGGAACGATCGTTCCTTCGTCTCCGTTCTTCCGGAAACCAACGAATAGGCATTTCCCATCTTATAGAGGAATCTCCTGAATTATCCCGGTAACGGTATAGTTCAGGAGATTTCTTATTTTAGTGGTTCATGAATCAGGATTAATCACCATACCATATGCTTACCATAAAGCTTATCCAGGATCAGCCCGACTTTGTCATTGAAAGGCTGAAAATCAAAAATTTCGACGCAACAAGCATTATCAGCCAGATCCTTACAACAGATGAAGAGCGGCGGGCCCTTCAAACCCGCATGGACAATCAGCTCGCTGAGCTGAACACCCTTGCCAGGGAAACTGGACTGCTTTACAAGTCGGGTAAAGCCAGTGAAGCAGAAGCGGCCAAAACCAGAACAGCCGAACTGAAGGAACAGAACCGCCTCCTGAAGGAACAGCATTCTGTTGCTGAACAGAAACTCCAGGAATTGGTCGTTCAGCTTCCCAACCTGCCGCATACGCTTGTCCCACCGGGCAGAACCGCGGATGATAACCAACTGATTCGAACCGGTGGAACCATTCCGGCACCCGATCCGGCCAGAAAACCCCATTGGGACCTGATAGCCGGAAGCGGCCTGATCGATTTTGAACTTGGCGTAAAACTCACTGGCGCCGGGTTTCCGGTTTACCAGCGCGAAGCAGCGCGACTGCAGCGTGCCTTGATCAATTTCTTCCTCGACCAGGGAATAAAAGCCGGGTTCACCGAAGTACAGCCGCCCATCATGGTGAATGAAGATTCGGCTTACGGAACCGGGCAGCTTCCCGACAAAGAGGGACAGATGTACCGGGCCGATGCGGATGGGCTTTACATGATACCTACCGCTGAAGTACCCATCACGAACATTTTCCGTGACGAAATAGTTTCCTCGGAACAATTCCCCGTGCGATACGTTGGATATACCCCCTGTTTCCGGCGGGAAGCAGGATCCTGGGGCAGTCATGTGCGCGGATTGAACCGTCTGCACCAATTCGACAAGGTTGAAATCGTACAGGTGAGGCATCCGGATGATTCATATAAAGGATTGGAAGAGATGGTCGCTTACGTGGAATCACTCGTAAACATGCTCGAACTCCCATATCGCATAATACGCCTGTGTGGCGGCGATATGAGTTTTACCTCGGCGATGACCTATGATTTCGAGGTATTTGCTGCCGGTCAGAGCAGGTGGCTCGAAGTATCATCCGTATCCAATTTTGAATCTTTCCAGGCAAACCGGTTGAAGTTGCGCTTTCGCGAAAAGGGCGATAAGCGAACCCAGCTTGCCCACACCCTTAACGGAAGTGCGCTCGCTTTGCCACGAATTATGGCGGGACTGCTGGAAAACAACCAGGCTGGAAACGAAATCATGATACCCGCGGTACTGCAGCCGTATACCGGCTTCGATCGAATCCGGTTATGAAGCGGATCTCCGGCATTCTGCTGTTCCTGATCGTGTTTTTGCCGCTTCTGGCACAGAACAACAACAACAACAGCAACAATCAGCTGGCATGGGAGTATTACAACCAGCGTGAATATGAGAAGGCAGCACCACTCTTCCTGAGGATGTACGAAGAGAATAAGCTGTCGAATTACCTGCATTACTATGTTAATTGCCTGCTCGAAACCCGGAATTACGAGGAAGCTGTTACGGTCGTAAAAAAGGCACTGCGTCAAACCAAAGATATAACCCTTAACGTACAGCTTGGTTACATCTACGAAATCTCAGGCGACAATAGCCGGGCCGAAGAGGCCTATCTGGAACCGATGAAGAGTTTTCCCGCCAATGCTCCCGGCATCATCAACCTCGGGAATACCTATTCCTCCTACGCCAAATACACCTATTCCCAGATGGTGTTCGAAACTGGGCGTAAAGTATTGGGTAATCCTAATGAATTCAGGATCGAACTCGCGAATGTGTTTTACTCTCAACGACGTTTTGCTGACATGCTTGAGGAGTATTTCAATCTCCTGCTCACCGATCCCAAATATGTATCGACTGTTCAGGTTATGATACAGAATGCATTGGCGAACGACATCGACGAAACGCTGCTCCAGATGACCAGCGACAAAACGTACTCATTCATTCAAAAGTGGCCTGGCTTGCCGGTATTCTCTGAAATGCTGGTGTGGGTGTTATCCGAACAAAAAAGGTTCCCGGAAGCAGCGGATGAAGCGATAGCTATGGACCGCCGCAATCAGGCCCCGCCGGAAAAGGTATTGCAGGTAGCCCGACTTTCTGCCGATGCGGGCAGTCCCGATGCCGCCATCAAAGCCTATCAATACCTTATCAATCGTGGCCCGGCCGGCCAAAACCGACAGCCGGTTTATAACCTTGCACGGGTTGAATTCCTGATGACCCTTTCATCGAAAATGGCCGGTTCGGGAGAGAACCCCGCTACGGAATGGACCAGTCTCGCCGGGGAATTCCGTCAAGGGCTCACGGATCTTGGAAAGGAGGGAGTTTCTGATCCTTTGCACACCGGACTTGCTGATATAGAGGCATTTCGGCTTAATGACTATCCGCGGGCATTGAGTACCATTGAAGCAGCTCTGGCGCTTCCCGGAAAATCACCGCTTTTCCGAACCGAGTGTCTGTTGAAAAAGGGTGACATCCTTCTTGCCTCCGGCGATCCATGGGAGGCCTCTATGGTTTACAGCATGGTCGATATGGAGAATCCCGATAACCCCCAGGGCTCTGCCGCACGTTTCCGGAAGGCCCAGCTATCCTGGTTTACGGGAAATTATAAATGGGCACTGGCCCAGTTGGAGATCCTCAAAGGAAGCACCTCAAAGCCGAATGCCAATGATGCAATGGAGCTCTCGATCCTGATCCGAGAAAACCTCTCAGAAACTGACTCCACACAGACCAATCTGATGAAACTCGCTCATATTGATTACCTTATCTTTATGCGACACACGGATGATGCCCTCGCAGCACTCGATTCAATAATCGACGGGCCGCCGGGTGAACCTGCTACAGATGATTGCCTGTACAAAAAAGCTCTCATCCAGTTCGAAAGGAATAACCAGGAGGCAGGGATTGTGATCCTCGAACGAATCATCGAGAACTTCCGCTACGAGTATTGGGGGCACAAAGCGCTGTATGAACTTGCCCGACTCTGCCAGGATCAGTTGAATGATTCGGCCAGAGCCTTAGTTTTATTTGAGGAATTCATCCGTGATTTCCCAGGCAGTTTCTATTTTCTCGACGCCCGAAATCGGATTAAAGCGCTGAAATCCAAAACCTGAGTATGAAACAAAGGACAGTTTACCTTTTAGTTCTGACTGCCATCCTGATGTGGTCAACCGCCGGTACTGCCTTTAAACTTGCATTGCAGGGCATGAGCCCGGTTCAACTCCTCTTCATAGCATCAACAGTTGCCTGGGTCTTTCTGCTGACGGTGATGGCGGTACGCGGCCAGGCTGCCTCTCTCCGTAAAACCAGTTTAAAGGAACTGGCGAAATCAGCTTTAGGAGGATTCCTCAATCCGTTCCTCTATTACATGATCCTCCTGCAGGCCTATAACCTTCTGCCTGCCCAGATCGCCGGCCCGCTGAACTATTCCTGGCCGGTTATGCTGGTGCTGCTATCGGTTCCGTTTCTCGGTCAAAGGATCAGGTGGATCGAATTGACAGCAATAATCATCAGCTTTACTGGAGTTATTGTAATCAGCTCTCAGGGACAAAATATTTTTAAAACACCGCTGAACGAACCCATCGGGGTATTACTTGCTCTGGGAAGCTCGATTATCTGGGCTTCATTCTGGATCTTCAATGTCAAAGACGCAAGACCTGAGGTCAATAAGATAACACTGAACTTCTTTTTTGGGAGCCTGTTTACAGGAATCACCCTGATTGTAACGGCCACTCCGATGGTCTTCAACAATTCTGTTTTCCCCGCGGTCTATGTCGGCTTTACCGAAATGGCGATCGCATTCGTTTGCTGGCTGACGGCTCTGGAGAACTCATCCAACAATGCACGAATCAGCAACCTGGTATTCATTTCACCCTTTTTAGGTCTCTTTTTCATCAACCTGATCCTTGGGGAAAAAATATACTGGACCACACCCGCAGGCCTTGTGTTTATTGTCGGCGGGATATTGATTCAACAACTGATACCTGCGAAGGCATGGAAAAAGTGACCCCCGAACATACTATTCTGGGTATTGATCCTGGCACCTCTATTCTGGGCTTTGGGATAATCCGCATTGTAGGCAACCGGCCGTCACTCGTGAAAATGGGTGTTCTTCGCCTGCATTCTCTTCAAGGTCCGTTTGCCAAACTTGGAAAAATTTACGAGGAGGTAGATAGTCTGATTGCTGAATTTCAACCTCATGAGGTGTCTATCGAAGCCCCATTCTTTGGCAAAGACGTTCAGGCTATGCTAAAGCTCGGCAGGGCTCAGGGGGTTGCCATTGCAGCAGCCTTTAACCGCGGAATTCCTGTATTTGAATATGCTCCGCTCAAGATAAAGCAATCAATAACAGGAAATGGTCGTGCCTCGAAAGAACAGGTTGCATTAATGTTAAAGAATCTCCTCAGGTATGAGGAAGCACCCGCCTACCTTGATGCAACTGATGCCGTGGCAGCAGCGCTCTGCCACCATTTCCAGTCAAATTTGCCGGTGAAAGGCAACGGATTGAAATCCTGGGAGGAGTTTGTCAAAAAAAATCCGGGCAGGGTCCGCTAAAGCCCGGCCCGGATTTTTTCAGTAACAACAGCGAATTCTTCAGGTGAGAACTTCAGTTTAGGTCGCTTAAAATCAATATCATATACATCGTTCAAGGGAACAAGGTGAATATGGGCATGCCTCACTTCTAAACCGATAACAGCCACACCAACCTTTTTGCAGGGTATCACCTTTCCGATAGCAAGAGCAACCTTGCGGGCGAAAACAATAAGGCCTGCCAATTCATCGTCCCCAAGATCGAACAGGTAATCAACCTCCCGTTTGGGTATGACCAAAGTATGGCCTTCTGCAAGTGGATTGATATCCAGAAATGCAAAATAATGTTCATCCTCTGCAATCAGGTAGCAAGGAATCTCGCCGTTTACTATCCTGCTAAAAATTGTGGACATATACTGTCAGTTTAGCTATCCCTACAAGCTGTTTAAATCCTGAGGACGCAAAGCTCCAAAGAATTTGACAACCTTTTCACCGATTCCCGGTGCGTTGATATGTACGATATAGGCACCGCTGGCGATTGGAATACCATATTGGTTTTTCAGGTCCCAGTCGAGGTAGGTGATGTCATTGTCCTTTAGGAACCGACGTATCAGATTACCATTCAATGAGTAAACCGAAACGGCGCACGTTTTCGGCAGGTTGGTGATTTTCACCATGTTGTCAAACTGTGTCAGTTCGTACGCCGAGTTGCCGTAGTAGGGGTTCGGAACCACCCGGATCAGCTTCAGGGCGTTCT
>CAYWHP010000072.1:0-23234 GCA_964457845.1 uncultured Porphyromonadaceae bacterium
GCCGGTCATTATAGCTGCATTCGTTATTTCGACCTGCCTTCGTGTGGCGCAAGGATCAGCAACCGTTGCTCTCACCACTACCGCGGCGCTTATTGCCCCAACCATTTCTGCTACTGCCGGGCTTTCTGAACTCGATTTGTGCTTTATCGTTATTTCAATTGCCGGTGGGGCTACTGTCCTCTCACACTTTAACGATTCAGGGTTTTGGCTGGTGTCGCGTTTATTGGAGATGGATGAAAGAACAACACTAAAAACCTGGACTGTTATGGAAACCCTGCTTGGAAGTATCGCATTCCTTATTGCTTTGATGCTAAGTGTTGTTTTGTAGGTGAAATTTTAATAACCAAATGCAAGAAAACGATTTGTCAGCCCAAAATGTCAATCCGGGCGAAACCAACATAGCGGCTATTGCCATAGATATGGAAGCGATGGAAATGAATAGGAAAGAGTTTGAAATCGAGATGGTATATGGTTTAAAATTTATAATCAGGCTTCTGTCCCGGCGGTCAATATTTTGCTTGAACTTACTGACGGGACTTTTGGAAAAAAATATTACCTGTATGAAAATCGCGAACAAAGCACTCACGGAAATATGAAAAATCCAATAGTGAGTCTTCTTATCATTTTAATTTCAGGTAGTTGTTTCGCCCAGGATCCTCAGCCGCAGGTAACTGATGTCTGGGTCGTTTTTAAAACCCACTTTGACTTGGGTTATACCGATCTGCCTGAAAACGTTTATGCCCGGTACCGCGGCGAAATGATGGATAAAGCCCTGAATGTGATTGAGAAAAACACCCGGCTGTCTCCGGAAAAGCGTTTTTCGTGGACAGTGGCAGGCTGGCCGCTGCAAACGCAGATACTTGGCCCGCTGCAGTCTCCTGAACGAAAAGCCAGAATTGAAAAAGCGATCCGGGAAGGTTCCCTGGTGGTTCACGGGCTTCCTTTTACCATGCACACCGGCTCGCTTGATTACGAAGAACTGGTTCGTGGCTTGGGATACTCCACTGCGGTTAACCGTGCGTACGGACTTCCTTTGACTATCAGTGCAAAAATGACGGATGTCCCCAGCCATTCCTGGGTAATGCCAACCTTATTATATCATGCAGGAATAAAATTCCTGCAATTGGGCTGCAACCCGGCCAGCCAGTATTCCCGTTTCCCTGAATTGTTCTGGTGGGAAGGTCCGGATGGGTCCCGGATACTGTGTCATTATACTGCTGATTATGGGTCTGATATAAAGCCAACCCGGTCCTGGCCGCATAAAAATTATCTGGCGATGCAAATGACGGGCGACAATCATGGACCACCAACAGAGCAGGATATTGATAAACTTATTGCTTTTGCTGCAAAAGAAATGCCCGGTGTAAGGGTTCATTTCGGAACCCTCGATGATTTTGCAAACGCCATTTTTGCCGAGAATCCAATCTTGCCGGTTATCAGGGCCGATGCACCCGATGGATGGGTCCATGGATTACTGTCGATGCCACAGGAATCGAAGGTTGCCCGAAATATTCGTCCGCTGCAACCTGCATTGGATGTTTTGAATACCCAAATGGGGATTTGGGGAATCAGCACGCTCCCTTTGTCCGAAAATCTGGCAAAGGCTTATGAACAAAGCCTTCTTTTTGGAGAGCATACCTGGGGGATGAGCGGGGGATTTGGCCCGAGATTCGATTTTGGTGAGGGGTGGAAGCAATGGGTTTCAGAAGCCAATGCCGAGATTCTAGCCGAAATAAAAGACAGTACAAAAACCGGGAGTAAATCAACATGGCTAAAATCGTATGATGAACATCGCAAGTATATTTATAATGCACGGGATATTGTTAGTAATGAGTTATATAGCCGCTTAAACTTACTGGCAAAATCGGTTAATGTTCCTGGTAAGCGATTAGTGGTTTATAATGCCCTTCCCTGGAAACGTTCGGGGACAGTTGAAATCCCCTGTGGTGAAGGGAAATCGTTTTTTGTAAAGGATGTTCCTCCAAACGGCTATGTTACGATTTCGGAAAAAGAATTAAAAAAGGAACCCATAACTTCAGATGATGAGTCCATTCTTGTTACACCCCGTTTTACTGCGATTTTCGATTTGAAAAAAGGGGGGATTTCCTCATTAAAGGAGACTGGAAGCAGCCGGGAACTGGTGGATCAGTCTTCTCCTTATGTTGTTGGACAATTTTTGCACGAACGATTCAGTTCGAATGAAATTGACTTGTGGAAGAATACCTACGGTATTTCGAACATCTGGGGGATACACGATTTTGGTAAATTTGGAATGCCGGGAGCTGATAAAGTTCCCTATCTGGCATTTACTCCCGGAAATTGGAAAATATCCGTATCACATTCCGCTGTTTCAGATGTTGCTGTTTTATCAACTGCAGATAATCAGGGGTTTGCAAAAAACTATACGTTGATTTTTACGTTTCCACGCAATCAGGCATACATTGATGTTGAATGGATAGTGGACGCCAAAACGGCTGAAAAACATCCGGAAGGTGGCTGGTTGTGTTTCCCGTTTGCCGTGGATAAGCCAACTTTCACGATCGGACGATTGGGTGGTCCGATTGATCCTGCAACGGACATCATTCCGGGGAGTGCCAGATATCTGATGGATGTTAATACCGGCGTGGCAATTACTCAGGCTGATAACACGGGCATGGTATTGTCAGCCCTGGATTCGCCTCTGCTGAGTTTCGGGGAACCCGGATTGTGGAAGTTTTCGATGTACTATGTTCCAAAAACGCCTGCCGTATTTGTCAATCTTTACAACAATATGTGGAATACCAATTTCCCGCTTTGGCAGGAAGGATCATGGACTGAACGGGTGCGTATCTGGTCGAAACCCAAGAATGAGCCAACGGTTGCCAATATGACAACAAAATCCTGGGAAGCCCGCCTGCCTTTATTGGTGGGATCTGCAGAGGGTGAAGCCGGGGTATTAAAAGATAATAATCAAGGTCTGACGCTTTCCCGTGAAGGAATTCTGGTGACTGCCTTTGGTGCAAATCCCGATGGCGATGGAACTGTTTTGCGATTGTGGGAGCAAGCAGGGATCTCAGGTCCCTGCACGGTGAAGTTTCCTGAAGGCATCAGGGTTTTAACTGTCCAATCTGTGAATCTGCGCGGCGAAAAACTGGGAGAACCTGTTAAGTTTACAAAAGGGGATTTTTCTTTTGATCTAAAGGCTTATGCGCCGGCCAGTTTTATTGTTGAATTTAAGAAATCAGAATAGAATGTCCTTAAAAGGATAAGATATGAAAATGTTGAAAATCAAGGTTATAATAGCGACTACATTCCTTGGACTTATTATTCCATTTTGGATTTTACACGCAACAGTTGTTGCCCGGAAGAGCAGTAAAGTCGAAGAAATCATTGTCGTCTTCAAGACGCACTTCGATATCGGATATACGCATTTGGCATCCGATGCTATAAATAGTTATCGCACCACGATGATTGATGCCGCACTCAATTCAATTGAAAAGATGCCCGCCGACCAGCAATTTGTATGGACTCTCCCCGGCTGGCCATTAACACAAATCCTTTGGGAAGGGCAGGACCCGGCCCGTCGCTTGCGCGTTGAGGAGGCGATTCATAAAGGACGCATTGCCTGGCATGCCTTGCCGTACACGGTCGAAACCGATGGTCTTGATATGGAAAGTCTGGCGCGGGGGTTCGTGTTTTCCGATAATCTGTCAAGAAAGTACGGAAAGCCTCTTTCGGTCACCGGAAAAATGACGGATGTCCCTCAGCATTCCTGGTTCCTTGCCACGCTGCTCAGTCATGCCGGGGTCCGATTCCTCCATATCGGCACCAACAACCAGTGCATTCCGCCCGATGTTCCGGAACTTTTCTTTTGGGAAGGTCCGGATAGTTCACGTGTACTGGTCAACATTGGCAAACAACGCTACGGTTCCGGACTTCTTCCGCCAAAGGACTGGCCTTTCAAAACCTGGTTTGCCATGCAGATGACCGGTGACAACGAGGGACCACCTTCCAGTGCTGAGGTCACCAGGATGTTAAAGATGGTCAACGACAGCCTGCCTGGCGTTAGGGTAAAACTTGGCACTATTGATGACTTTTACAGATCTTTAAGCAGGGAGGACCTCTCGAAGGTTCCCGTCATCCGGGGTGACATGCCGGACACGTGGATTCACGGACTCGGCTCCATGCCAATGGAGACCAAACTGGCACATAATATTCGCCCGCAGCTTGTTGCCTGGGAAATGCTCGAAACATTGCTTGTTCAACACCAGCTCAAGCTGGATTCTGATAAGGTTAACATTGCAGAGGCCTATGAGAACAGCCTCATGTATGGTGAGCACACCTGGGGAAGCCAGACTGAAGGTATTCCCGATAGCTATTGGGGTGACACACTGAAAAAAGCAATTGCCGAATACAAGAAACATGGTAAGCCCGCCAAGCTGGTCAAACCGAGCCTTCCGTTCTTTGAGGAATCGTTCGACCAGCATCGTCGTTACATATGGAAAACCCGCGACCTTGTTGAGTCAGGCATCTCCGCCGACATGACAATGCTGGCTGAAAACATTGCCGTCAGCGGCCCGAGGGTAGTTGTCTTCAATTCGCTTCCGTGGCAACGCGATGCCGTAGTCACGGTCAATGGCAAACCGTTTCTGGCTAAAGGCCTTCCCCCTTCAGGGTACAAAACCTTCCCTTTGCCATCCAAACCAGCATCATTCCCGGGTTCTGCCGTTCAATCAACCGAAATCAGGCTGGAATCGCCTTACTTCAAACTGGTTATTGACCCTGCAAAGGGAGGTATTACCTCGCTTATCGATAAAAAATCCAATCGTGAATTGGTTGAGAAAGATGCTGTGCTCGGGCAATATCTTTTTGAGCAATTCGCTGCCAGCGAAGTATTTAACTATATAGGCGAGTACGATCAGAATCCTCAGTGGGGGAATGCGCGCTCAAGGGGCGTGTATCGTGGTGCTCCGGTAACGGCGCAGGGCATGATGAATTCCGGTCAGCAGATGGGTAAGCCGCACATGCCGCTGGATGTCAGGTATTCAGCTAACTATGCCGGTAATGGAACTGTTAAGGTGGAGCGCGATGGGGTTGGCAAAACCGCTGTCATTACTTTGCCTCCATCCGGTAAAAACCCGGATACGGTGACCATGCGTATCCGCTTATATGATAAACTGCCCTATATCGACTTTGAATGGGAGATAAAAGCCAAAACTCCGGACCGGATTCCCGAAGGAGGCTGGCTCTGCTTCCCTTTCAATCTTAAAAATCCGGAATGGAAACTGGGCCGGACAGGTGCCATCACCGATCCTGCCAGAGATATAATTGGCGATAACAACGTCCATCTCTTTGCGCTGCAGACCGGCGTTTCCGCGCGGGACAGTGATGGCAGCGGAATTGGATTGTGCCCGTTGGATGCCCCGCTGGTCAGTCTGGGGGATCCGGGTTTATGGAAATTTTCCAGGTCATGGATGCCCCGTCCCGCCCGTATCTATGTAAATCTCTTTAATAACATGTGGAATACCAACTTCCCGCTTTGGATTGAAGGGAGCTGGAGCTCACGGGTTCGCCTCTGGACCCTGGATCCGAAATCATCAGACTGGGAATTGGTCGGCAAGTCATGGGAGGCACGTACTTCCTGTCCTGTTGTTGTTGCAAACGGTCCGGCTGGTCATTTGTCAGCTGAATATGGTGGATTGAGCCTGTCGCGTAAGGGAGTCCTGGTTACCGCGTTTGGTCCAAATCCTAACGGAACCGGCACCCTGCTAAGAGTATGGGAGCAGGCCGGAACTACAGGAAGCATGATGGTAGCATTTCCTGCCGGTTCAAAATTTGCAGTTGCCACTCCTGTCAACCTTCGTGGCGAAGCCTTGGGGGAACCGATAAAGATCACCGAAAGCAAGTTTTCGTTCGTGATGAAGGCTTACGCACCGGCCAGCTTTTTGTTAAATTAGGTGGATTATCTGTGTTATGCGGAATGCTAAAAAACCTGACATCTGAGTAATAAAATGGACAGAATCAGTAAAGTTAAAAAGAGTATCGAGCCAATAATTTCTTTAGCAGATGATGAATTGTCGACCTTTTCTAATGCTTTTGAATATAAAAGCTTAAAAAAGAATGAGTATTTCTTAAAGGAAGGTCAGATTTGCGACTATATTGGTTTAGTTAGCTATGGGGTTTTCATATATTTCAAAACCTTAGAGAATGGGGATGAAGTAACCGTTCACTTTGCTTTTGAAGGTGACTGGGTGAATAATAATTTAAGTCGGTTGAATAACTCTCCATCAACAATAAATATTAAAGCAATTGAGGATTCAGAGATGCTTGTTGTTAAACAGGCCGATATATCAGATTTATACCTTAAGATTCCAAAAATAGAACGATTGGGGCGTATATTAACTGAAAGAGCATTTATTAAGTTTGTGGAACAAACAATAGAATTTCAAACGCTTTCAGCAAAAGAACGCTATGAAAATCTACTAAAAAACTATCCGGAAATATTTCATAAAGTTCAGCTTTACCATATTGCTAATTATTTAGGCATAGCTCCCAAGTCATTGAGCCGTATCCGGAAAGAAATATTCGAATAAAAGTATTTGGTAACATTTGTGGAGCAATCAGTCAGATTCTCCAACCGACCTTTGTATCATAAATTTTTAAAACATTTTATGATATGAAAACAAAATTCCTTTTGATTGCCGCATTCGTGCTGTTGGCGACATCAATTCAAGCACAGTCCGATTCAGCTAAGGGTACATTTTTTAAGCCAGTCCCACGTAACTACGAAGCAAAACAAGCGCTCGAAGTTGAAAGCCTTTTTCCGATGTTTTTGACCGGTGGTTACCATTTGGGACTGGGTTATCGCTACGATAAATTCCGAATTAGAGTGAGTGTGATCAACGGTGGCACCTACGATGCCGAACCTGCCGGAACAAAAAATTCATCACCGGAATTCAAAAGGTATTACAAAACTTCTCCGGGCTTATTCCTTGGTTACAACGTATGGAAAAATCTCGAAGTGTATTCCTATCTTGAACTGCATACTTTTGAGATCGAGCAAAAAAGTACTGGTTTAAAAAGGGATATACACAGCACTGATATTGGTGGAGGAGTAAGTTACCAGTTTTTCTTTGGCCGCCACATTTATCTTCAACCCGGCTTTCATATTTATCTGCGTGGCGATAATAGTGCAGATTTTGCCGGCACTGTTTACAGTATTCCCAATGTCGACCTTGCGCCTGTTATTCGCATAGGATACCGTTTTTGGACCAAATACTGAAAAACTTTCCCGCAATTTAAAAATGGTATGAAAACAATAAAAATCATTATTCTGCCCTTAATACTGGTTTGGCTGATTTTCTCCTGTTCTGCTGTGGAAAAGGTTTCGGATGAAAAGAAAACAACCGTTTCAGTGCAAATCGGAAGCAATATGGGTGGAATTGCCGAAAATACTGATATGAGCGTGGTTCCGGGAGTAAATGTTCCTGCTGAGGCTATTGTTGATGCATTCACCGGTGCAACCTATCCGGGATTTAACGCAGGCGTACACCTTAACCATCGTTTTAAAAAGAATCAGGTGGAAACCGGTTTGGATTACATGTATAATTACCAGGAATTCAATTATATAGATGCTGGCAATAAGTATATAGGCGTAAGGGAGTTGCATGTTTCGCAATTCATGGTTCCGGTTACTTACAACTTTGCTTTTCAAAAAGCGGGTCTTCAGTTAAAAATCGGATTACTCGGACAGTTCAGCTTTATTTCCGGTAAAGGAATCGGCATCTTGCCTGATTATTCGGTCATTCCATTTTCGGCCGGTCCAACACTCGGGTTTTCAATTCTTCCGATTCGTTTCAGGAACGGCGATAAGCTCGGACTGTATTGCGATATATACCGTGGAAGTCAAATCTATAAGGACTATTACAATCAACCTGAATTTGAAATGCCGGGTTCAAGCTTCGTGAAATTTGGTTTAAAATATCAACTTCAGTAATCTGTAAAACCAATGGTGATGAAAAGACTTTCTAATATTATCTGTAACATTTTATTTTTAATTATGGTTATGGCAACAATTACCTCTTGTGCGTCTTCAAAAAAGATGTTTCAAATAAATAAGTCAGAAGAATTCGCTTCACAGCCTTTGCATGTTGCAAATACCCTCATGAGGGAGGAAACTTTGCATTTGCCTGCCTGCGTGAAGAAATATCTTGACTATACAGGTGCAATCGGCAAAAGCAAACCCCAGAATGTGTGCATCGGATTTGATGCTGAGATGTACCGTAAACCGGGCGATAAACCAATGAAATCGAACTCCGTTCAATATAACTTTTATGGAAATTACTCAAGGCTGTTTTTGATGAACGCGAGTAAAATGGGGATACCGTTCAGGGCATTGCATGTTTATAAAAGCGAGCAGGCAAGTTTCCGGGTGAAAGTTGCTGAACTGTTTACGGTGGTTGATGTTTCGGGAGAGGAACTTACCACGGCCGAAACGGTAACCTTGTTGAACGACCTGTGTATTTTTGCCCCCGGAGGTCTTGTTGATAAGCGATTGACATGGAGTGAAATAGATTCACTTTCTACAAAAGTTACGTTTACCAATGGAAAGTATATTGTTTCAGCAATACTGTACTTCAATGAATCGGGTGAATTAATCAATTTTATGTCGGATGACAGATCTGCGTTGCAGGAGGATGGTACGGTAAAAAAATTCAGATGGACAACTCCGGTGTCAAATTATAAGGAATTTGATGGACGGAAGATTCCAACTGCCGGTAAAACAATATGGCATTATCCCGAAGGTGAATTTACATATGGGGTTTTCACACTAAAGAGTATTACCTATAATGTTTCGAATTAAAGTTTTTCACAATGAATAATGCAGAAACGATGTCCAATAAAGCATATGAAAAAATTATCATCTACTATTTTTCAGGCACCGGAAATTCCAGAAATGTGGCAAAATGGATGGCATCGGTGTCGCAGGAATACCAGGTAGAATGCCAGCCCGTTAATATTGCCCAAATCGACAGGAAGGCTTTGACGGCGCCCGAACCCGACACGCTGATTATCTTTTTGTCACCCATACACGGGTTCAGTTACCCACCCATAATGCTAAAATTTTTAAAGCATTTTCCCAAGGGGAAGAGCAAGGTGGTACTGATGAACACCCGCGCCGGCATGCTGATAGGTAAATTTGTAACTCCCGGACTTACAGGCATTGCTTTTTACCTGTCGGCTTTAATACTATTCCTGAAAGGGTTCTCGATAAAAGCTATTCTGGCTGTCGATATGCCTTCGAACTGGATTTCGGTTCACCCCGGACTTAACGATCGGACAGTGAAATATCTGCATGAGAAGAACAAAGAGCGTGTGGAGAAATTCGCCCATAAAATTATGCAGGGCAAAAGTCATTTTAAGCATTTGATTGAAGTATACGACATCTTTTTTGCTCCGATTGCAGTTGCCTACTATTTGACTGGCAGGTTTTTTCTTTCTAAATCCTATTATGCATCAGCCGATTGCGACAATTGCGGATTGTGCATCAGATCTTGTCCGGTGAAAGGAATAAAAATGGTCGGAAACCGCCCATTCTGGACCTTCAAGTGCGAAAGTTGTATGAAATGCATGAGCAATTGCCCCAGAAAAGCAATCGAAACCGGCCATGGATATATTTTTGCAGGAGTCCACATTTTCCTTTCCGTTATTTTGGTCTTGTTCTACAAATATTTCAATGACTGGTTTTTCCCGATTGAAAATGGTTTGTTTAAAATAGTGATCGAATCGGCCTTGTCGATTGCTTTTATTGGTATTTGGTACAGATTGGTTCATTGGTTGTTACGGTTTAAAGTGCTGGAAAGATTAACCGTTTATACCTCGCTCACCAAATACAAGTGGTGGGGACGTCGGTACAGGGCTTTGAAAAACTGCTAAAATGAAATAGACGGTAAGCTAAATGAACAACCAATTTGTAAAAAGTGATGGATCACACTCCCTTTTCAATAAGGATTTAGTCTCTGCCTGCGGGGTGTATTGCGGGGCATGCGGAATTTATCTGGCAACTCAGGAATGCGACTCTGAAAAAACACTGCAATATGCAGTTGTTTTAAATCAAACCTTCGATGAAACCTTGTGTGATGGATGTGGTGCTGAGAGGAAGTCATTACATTGTTCGAAAATCTGCACTTTTCTGGATTGTAAACGTAAAAGGGATGTCCTATTTTGCTTTGATTGTAGCGAATTTCCTTGTCAGGCCCTGATTGAGTTCAAATCAAAAATGCCTCATCGGGCAGAGATTATTGATTCACAATATAGAATGCAAGAAGACGGTATTGAAAGCTGGTTAACCGAAATGAAGGATTACTTTTCATGCCCGCAATGTAAAACGGTGAACAGCGCTTACCATCTGGCTTGTCGTAACTGTGGGAATGCTATAAGTAGCAAGTTCGTTTCTCAACATAAAGATGAGATTGAACTATACTTATCAAAATAAACTGGGCCAATGGGTTAACGGTTTGTGGTTTAACAATCGATGATTATAATTCTATACACTTCTGGTAAACGGATTGAACAGCAATTGCCCGAATCATCGTAAATTGTCGCTATAAACTGGGATGAATATGCGCATAAATTGTTTTTCCGGCCTTTCTCTCACCGGTCTCCTCCTCTTTGCATTTAACCTCATGCTTTATGCCTCCGGGGTTGATTCCAAACCGTTGCTGCATCCGCTTTTCACTGATCATGCTGTAATTCAGCGCGATGCCAGGGTGCCTGTGTGGGGCTGGACAGAGCCGGGAGCAACGGTCACGGTCAGTTTTGCAGGGCAGGTGAAAAGTGCCACCGCCGATTCCGACGGCAAATGGATGGCCTGCCTCGACCCGATGCTGGCAAGCGCTAAAGGCCGCATGCTTACGGTTCAGGTCTCAGGAAACAAGCAAAAGACAAAGATTTCCGATATTCTTGTTGGCGATGTATGGATATGCTCGGGACAGTCGAACATGGAAATGGGTATTGGAGCGTGCAACGTGCCCGATGAAATCGCTGCCGCCAATTTCCCACAGATTCGCCTGCTGAACGTACCCAAGAAGATTGCTTACGCCCCGGAGCCGACCCTCGACTGCTTCTGGCTGCCATGCAGTCCGGCCAGCCTGGCCATTGGCCCATGGGCCGGATTTTCGGCGGTCGGCTATTTCTTCGGACGGGAGCTGCACCGCGAATTGAATGTGCCCATCGGCCTCATTGAGACGTGCTGGGGCGGTACGGTCTGCGAGGCGTGGACCAGCGGCGAAGCCCTGGCTCCATTGTCAGATTTCGCATCCGGGATGGAACAGGTGAAGGAGGTGGCCACCACGCCGGGTACAGATAAACTCGGTGTTGTTATGGACAAGTGGTACCAGGCCAAAGATCCGGGGACGGCAAAGGCCTGGTACAAGCCGGAAACCGACGTATCAACCTGGAAAAAGGCGAAAATGCCAGCCAACTGGAACGCTTGCGGAATACCCGGTTATGAAGGCGTTGTCTGGCTTCAGCACACTTTTGAAGTGCCTGCTGCATGGGCCGGCAAGGAGCTCGTCTTCACTTTCGGCACCATCGGCGACTGCGATGTCACCTGGCTTAACGGAATCGCCGTGGGCCGCACGGATTACTTCGATCAGCCGCGTATCTACAAAGTGCCGGCATCGGTGGTGAAAACCGGCAGCAATGTGATTGCCATGAGAGTGGTTAATTCTGGTGGCGGCGGATTCTTTGGCAAGGCTGAAGAGATGAAAGTATATCCGTCAGGGGAGGAATCCTCCGCCATTTCCCTGGCCGGAGAGTGGCGCGTTCAGGAAACTGCACCACGCGCCGTTACCGGAGCCCCGCTGGTGGGTAACCCGAACGTCGGCTCTGTGCTGTACAACGGAATGATTGCACCCCTCATCCCATTTGCCATCAAGGGAGCAATATGGTACCAGGGGGAGAGCAATGCGGACCGGGCCTATCAGTACAGCAACCTGCTTCAGACCATGATTACCGACTGGCGCTCGCGTTTTGGCGTAGGCGACTTCGGGTTCCATATCGTTTCCCTGGCCAATTACATGAAACTGTCAGCCGTGCCGAAGGAGAGTGCCTGGGCAGAACTGCGTGAAGCCCAGGCGCTGGCGGCAAAAGCGCTGCCGGGTTGCGGCATTGCCATGGCCATCGATATCGGTGATGCACGTGACATTCATCCTAAAAACAAATTGGATGTCGGGCGCAGGCTTGCCCTCAGCGCCCTGGCGAATTCATACGGAAAGAATACCGAATGGTCGGGGCCCTGGTACAAATCCATGCAGATTACCGGCAACAGCATCCGGTTGTCGTTTGATCACGCCCAAAGCGGACTCATTATCAAAGGAAATAAACTCACCGGTTTCGCCATTGCGGGTGCCGACAGAAAGTTCGTGTGGGCCGATGCTGTCATCGACGGCACAACCGTCCTGCTATCATCACCGGCAGTAGAGGCGCCTGTTGCCGTTCGATACGGTTGGGCGGATAACCCGGCATGCAACCTGTACAACGGGGATAACCTGCCGGCCGTACCGTTCCGCACCGATAGCTGGCCCGGTGTGACGAAACCGACGGACCAGCAGGTGATCTACCCTAAATCCGCCATGCCCCGGGTTGACATGCATACCCACATGGATGCCAAAACCCAGTATGCAAAATCCGTTGAGACAATGGACCAGTGGGGCGGCACCATCAGCATTACCCTGGCGGGACTGTTCTGGGTGAAGGACAACCGCGACAGCGCTGCCAGTCCGGCCAGCGTGAAGCAAATACCGGGCAACGACATGGTGTATGTAAAGGAACACCTGGATAACAGGATCCTGTTCGTTCCGGGTGCCTTTACCATTCCCACCGATGGCATCTGGTGGAGTGTTGACGATATCAAAACCTTTAAACAACAGGGATTTGTGGGCATAAAACTGTGGCCCCACGGTGCGATCCTCTCCAGTGAAATCCCCCTCATCCATGAGCAGCTCGATGAAGCCGGCCGGCAGGGAATGCCCCTCGTGGCCTTTCACACCGGCGACCCGGGTACCAAAGAGGAAAACAGCGCTGCCTACCCGAAGTTCGAGGATGATGCGGTAGCTTTGGCCAGACAGCACCCGCAGACCACATTCATCTTCGCCCACGGCCTGTTCATGATGGAAAACGACGAAGGGCTGGATAAGCTGGCCGGGATATTCGACCAATGCCCCAATGTTTTCGTTGATCTGGCATTCGCCCATAACATGCGGCAGGTGGCCCGTTACACGGTAAGTACTGCCAGGGATTTCTACTCTAAATACCGCGACCGCCTCCTTTTCGGTTCCGATGTTTTTGGCGCCGATGTAGGAGCGAACGGATTCCTGAATGAGCGCAAGATTTTAGAAACCAACCAGGTGACCAACGGCGTGCACAAAGGCCCTTTAATGGAAGGGTTCAATCTCCCGGATTCTGTTCTGACTCACATCTGGTACTGGAATGCAGCCCGGCTGATTCCGAGGGTTCGCGAGGTGCTGGAAGAGCGGGGGTTCCGGATCGGTTACGAACTGGGACGCTTCAAATTCGACCGGCTCCCACCGGATGTGACCGTAAACAAACTCGCCGTCAACGAAAAGGTTGCCGATATCACCGGCACCCTGGGCAGCGTGACCGACAGCCTCGTGGTGGAGATCGCCGGCAAAGTGTACCACGGCATTGATAACATGAATGGTACCTGGAAGCTGCCCGGAGACAGGATTGCGGGCCTGGCTCCCGGAACGTACGACGTTAAGGTGACGGCAAGAAATTCTATCGGGCTCGTGCGGACCGATACAACCACGAATGAGCTGACGATTTCCAGGTCCACCGTTAACAATCAGAAGCGGGAGCCTGCCATTGAGCCCGCTGACCCCGATAAGCAAGATGCAGCATCATGGAAAGACATCAGGCCCGGCATTCACTCCGGGTTCGGATCGATAGATGTTGCTTACTCTAAGAGCACTCCACCAGCGGGAAGCGTGGCAGAAACCATAAATCTCCAGGGCTGGAAAGGTGAACGGGTTAATTGCCTGTTGCTGGTCTGGTCGGCCGGAACGACGGAGGAGATCAGTGTAAATGCAAGCGGATTTCATAACGATAATCGTCAGATTGATAATAAAATAACTTCAATATCGGTTGTCAGGTACGTTTTGTGTGATGAGTTTACAGGCGGATGCGGCGCAAGGGACAAGAATAAGGGTCCGGTCCATATCAGTCCGGACCTGCTCACTAAAACCAACAGTTTTACCCTGGATGCCCCGGGCACCCGTCCGGTATGGATTTCTGTGGATATTCCATCTGATATGCCTGCCGGATTATACCAGGGGACGATTTCCAGACAATCAGCATCCGGAATTGTCAATCATACCATTACCCTGGAAGTGCTCGATAAAACACTGCCAACGCCTTCGGATTGGTCATTTCATCTTGACCTTTGGCAAAATCCCTATGCGGTTGCCCGGTTTCACCAGGTGGAACCCTGGTCACAGGCTCATGTCAGCCTGCTGAAGCCGCTCCTCACGATGCTTGCCGGTGCGGGGCAAAAATGCATCACCACAACCCTTATCAACGACCCATGGGCTGGACAGACTTATGACCCCTATGGTTCGATGATCAGCTGGACTAAAAAACCGGATGGAACCTGGAAATACGAATATTCGGTATTTGACCTGTATGTTAACCTGGCCATGGAAGCCGGGATCAACGGTCAGATCAACTGTTATTCCATGGTTCCGGTGGGAAACAAAGTGTCGTGGTTTGATGAAAAATCAGCCAAATCCATCACCATGGAAGCCATTCCCGGAACGGAGGAGTATGAAGACATCTGGCGCAACTTTCTGATTGACTTCAAGCAACATCTCCGGGAAAAGGGCTGGCTGGATAAAACGGCCATAGCGCTGGATGAACGGGAAGAAGAGGAAATGGAGAAGATGTTCCGCTTTATTAAGGAAACTGCACCTGAATTAAAGATTTCGATGGCCGGTTTCTATTACGATAAAATAAGCCCATCCATTTATGATTTCAGCTCCAACTGGAGGCATATTGATAAAATATCAGGGAATATTATAGATTCCAGGCGGCGTTCAGGCCTGAAAACCACCTATTATGTGGCTTGCGGAATACCTAAGCCCAATAATTTCACCTTTTCCCCTCCTGCCGAATCCTGCTTCGAAGGCTGGCTTGCATCGGCGATGGGGTTTGACGGATTTTTACGGTGGGCCTATAACAACTGGGTTGAAGATCCTGAAGTTGATTCCAGGTTCATACGGTGGCCAAGCGGCGATACCTATTTTGTGTACCCCGATGCCCAAAGCTCCGTGCGTTTTGAGCGGCTGAGGGAGGGTATCCAGGACTATGAAAAGATAAGGATCCTGCGCAGGGAACTGTCAGATAATAAATCGATTGAAGCCTTATCAGCCCTCAAGAAGCTTGATGGTTTCCTGGCATCGATCGGCACTAAGACCCTCGAAAGCCGGTCGGCCGCCGATGTGGTCAATGAAGGAAAGCAGCTGGTTTACGAGATTGTAAAATCTGTTTATACCGACACTGCCCGTTGAAAAGCCAGCCATAAGTAATCAAACGTCTGCAACATGAACAAAGCATTATTGCTCGCCGCCGCGCCCCTGCTGCTGGTCCCCCGCGACGCCCCGAAGGGCGACCAGCCGCCGAATATCATCGTGATCCTTTCCGATGACATGGGCTATTCGGATATTGGGTGTTTCGGGGGGGAGATCCGGACGCCGAACCTGGATGCATTGGCGGCCAATGGCCTGCGGTTTACCCAGTTTTACAATACCAGCAGGTGCTGCCCCACCCGGGCAAGCCTGCTCACCGGGCTCTATTCTCACCAGGCGGGCATTGGGGAAATGGTTTCCGACCTGGGAACGGAGGGATACAGGGGCGACCTGAACAACGAATGCATGACCATTGCCGAAGTCCTGAAAACGGCGGGGTACAGCACCTACATGGCCGGAAAATGGCATGTCACACCTTATAAACCGAAAAACCCCGTTAAGGTTAACTGGCCCCTGCAAAGGGGTTTCGACCGGTTTTACGGTATGATATCCGGTGCCGGCAGCTATTACGACCCGGTCAGCCTGGCCCGGGACAACCAATACGTATCCCCGCTCAGCGATCCGGAATATAAACCGGAAGCCTATTATTTCACAGATGCCATATCGGATCATGCCACACGGTTCATCCGGGAGCATGATGCCGGAAACCCATTCTTCCTGTATGTGGCATACACGGCGGCGCACTGGCCCATGCACGCCCTGCAGAAGGATATCGAAAAGTACCGGGGGAAATACGATGCCGGGTATGAAGCTGTCCGGGAGGCCAGGGCCGCCAGGATGAAAAAGCTGGGGCTTTTCCCCGGTTCCTGGGAAATAAGTCCGCCTGCGGGTAAAAGTTGGCAGGAGGTTGAGAACAAGGCGTGGGAGGCCAGGTGCATGGAGGTGTATGCCGCCATGATCGACAATATGGACCAGGGGATCGGCCGTATCCTCGACGAGCTGAAAAGAAAGGGTGAACTGGACAATACGGTCATCATGTTCCTCCAGGATAATGGCGGCTGCCATGAGGATTACGGCCGGAAGGAGCGCAAACCGATACCCGACTCTCTGGGACCGAATGACTTCCAGACACGCATGATCCCGAATGTCACCAGGAACAATATCCCGGTGATGATGGGCCGGGATGTGATGCCGGGCGGGCCGGAATCCTACATCGCCTATGGCCTGGAATGGGCAAACGTCTCCAATACCCCGTTCCGGCTTTTTAAAACCTACGTGCACGAAGGAGGCATTTCCACGCCGCTTATCGTCCACTGGCCGGCAGGAATCCGCGAGAAGAACGGCTGGAGGAGGACGCCGGGGCACCTGGTCGATATCATGGCTACCTGCATCGACCTGGGCAAAGCAACTTATCCGGATGTATATAAGGGGGGGGAACTCATCCCGTTGGAAGGCAAGAGCCTCCGGCCTGTTTTTAGGAATGATGAGCTGCCCGCCAGGATGATTTTCTTCGAGCACGAGCGCAACCGTGCCGTCAGGGCCGGCAAGTGGAAATTGGTGGCGCAGGGTGCTGAGGGCCCATGGGAATTGTATGACCTTGAAAAGGATCGCACCGAAATGCATAACCTGTCCGATTCATATCCGGAGAAGGCAACTGAGCTTGCCGGTGCATGGGAAGCCTGGGCCGTGCGGGCGAGGGTTAAACCTTTCCCCGAAACAATAAAGAAATAGCTTGATATCTTGATCGTATTTTCTCCTGCCTGGACCGCAACTTATGAGAACAACATTTTTTCTGTTCATTTCCGGATTGCTTTCCCTGTATAACTGCACTGCGGCCTTCAGCCAGACGGATGCCGGCACGAAGTACAGGGGAATCGCCATCTATATCGATTATCCGGATGTTCCGGCGTCGGTAACGCCTGCCAGACTCGACAGCCTGATTAATGGTATGAATTACCAGGAAGAGGGGGCAGCCCGGAGCTTCCGGAAATACTGGTATGAGCAATCCAGAAGGAATGTCGACTTAACCCATGATATCTTTTTTTACACAGCTCCGGAACCTTCAACCCATTATGAGTCAATTACATGGCAGGAAGGCATCCTGCTATGGAAAGATGCGCTGGAATGGATCATCACACATAACCCGCAGTATGACTGGCGTGCTCTGAGTCTGATTGATGATAGTTTTGACAAGCCATTTAAGGGAGGGCTGGCCTCAGTCATGGTGATCAGCTCAAAATGGGGCCCGCAGGGGATTGGAGGTTCCCATGGACCGAACTGGACCCTTTCGAACGGCGTAAAGGTGAATACGATTTATGGTTCTGTCTTGAAATCACCGTGGGACACAACTCCGGTAAACCTGTTCATGAACCTCCACGAAGGGGGCCATGGAATCTTCAATTTTCCGGATACATATGACACCGATCAGGGTGCTGCCCATTCCGGCGGAACCGGTATTTACAGCCTGATGTCGGGAGGCCTTCCGGATATTGAGCCCATCGGAGGGCCCTTTCTGGCACAATACAAATGGGGAATGGCTGTAGAGCCGCCGCCGGGAACCACTATCATAACGTTGAAAGCCGACGGGGACAGCGTGGTGGTGTTGCGAAATCCTTGCGACCCGTACGAATACTTTACCATCGAGGCGCGCAAAAGGTCGAACATTGGCAATTCCCTGTTTCCGGCCGCCCTGGGATTACTCATCTGGCATACGGATTCAAAGGTCTTCACATCCAACCGGCTGTCGGACATGACCCCATTAAACCATTACCGCAATTCGATCGAGCAGGCCGACGGCAGGTTTGAACTGGAGAAATCAGCCACCAACCGGGGCAACATCGGGGATATCTACCGTCCGGGAAATAAATTCACCACCGATTCAAAACCGGATACCCGGTGGTGGGATGGCATGGCTTCCGGTATCGATATAACCGACATCAGTTATGTCGGAACCGATCATATCCGCTTTACCGTTGCGGTTCCCGAGCCTGCCTTGCGGCTGCCGGAGATTCCGCAGGAAGAGTGGAGGCTTGTATCGGCGCCACCTTCACAGCCGGGTTACCAGGGGTTCAAGGCCTTCGATGGCAGCAAAGAAACTTATTACCATGTCCCATGGGGTAATTCAGCTCCCAGACCTCATGAAATGGTAATCGACCTGGGTCAGGAATACCTGGTCAACGAATTTTACTACACCGCCAATACCAATTGGGTTGCCCCCTGGGAAGGACGGGTAGCTGATTATAACCTCTATCTAAGCCTGGACGGTATTGATTGGGGAACGCCCGTTGCTTCCGGGACCTTCTTTTATACAGAACTCACTCAGTATGTATTATTCGCAAATACTCCGGGGAGATATCTCAAGTTTTCCTGCACAAATTCATGGTTCGGCGATGGAAGCCTGACGGATACGAGAACCTCTGTTGCAGAGATTAGCCTGCATGGATCAAAATTGCCGTCTGGTGTATCAGATAATCAATTAGTTGACCATAGAATATCGCTTTATCCGAATCCGGTCAATGATGTGCTTACGGTGCAGGTATCCAGCCTGAGCGAGGCTAAGGCCGGAATATACAGCATGAACGGCAACCTGTTGATAGCTAAATCATTTACGGGTTCGGTAAAGGTAGATGTAGCCGGTTTGCCCGATGGTTTTTATCTGATCAAGGTAAAAACGGCGGAGTACATTGAAATCCGTAAATTCATCAAAGAATAATTTGCACCGATGAAGCCAACCCTCTTCACCACCCTGGCGCTCACCCCGCTGGCTCTCCTGGCCACTGAAAAGCAAAAGCAGGCGAAGCCCAACATCATCGTTATCCTTGCCGACGACCTCGGCTACGGCGATGTCGGTTGCTACAATGCGGAATCCAAAGTCGCCACACCGAACCTCGATCGCCTGGCACGCCAGGGGATCCGGTTCACCGACGCACATTCTCCGTCAACGGTTAGCACACCCAGCCGTTACAGCCTGCTCACCGGCCGCATGGCCTTCCGCATCCCGTATAAAAGTGTTTTCGCCGGTGTGGGCGGGCCTTGTCTCATCAAGGAGGATCAGCTAACGCTACCGCAGATGCTCCGCAACCAGGGCTATTCCACTGCCATGACAGGCAAGTGGCATGTCGGCCTAAGCTTTTTCGATACAGTTGGGCAGCGAATCACCAAAGGAGGTGTTGAAGGGGTAAAGATGATCGATTACTCACGTACAATTCCTGATGGGCCGATAAATCGCGGCTTCGACCGGTTCTTTGGCACAGCGTGCTGTCCGGCCACCGATTTTCTCTATGCCTTCATCGATGGCGACCGCATCCCCGTTCCGCCTGCCGGGATGCTCGACAAAACAAAGCTGCCCAAACACCCCTATTCCGAGGACAACCGCGAAGGCATGATCGCATCTGATTATGATCTCGAAGAAATCGATATGGTTTTCCTGAAAAAGAGCCTGGAGTTCCTGGAACAGCATGCAAAGAGCAGTCCGGAGAAGCCCTTTTTTCTCTACCATTCCATGAATGCGGTACATCTGCCATCCTTTGCTTCGAAACCGTTTCAGGGCAGCACCAAAGCCGGACCACACGGGGATTTCATTAATGAACTTGATTATATCGTTGGTGAGCTTATGAGGAAACTGGAGCGGCTCGGAATGGCCGAGAACACGGTGGTGATGTTTTCCAGCGACAACGGTCCGGAAGTCACGAGCGTCATTCATATGCGCGCCGACTACGGCCACGACGGTGCACGGCCCTGGCGCGGGATGAAACGCGATCAGTGGGAGGGTGGACACAGGGTTCCTTTCATCGTTAGCTGGCCGGGCAAAATCGCATCCGGCACAACATGTGATCACACTGTCTGCCTCACCGATATCATGGCGACCTGCGCCGCAATGACCGGCGCCGCACTGCCTGACAGCTCCGCACAGGATAGTTTCAATATTCTTCCCTTATTGCTCAGTGAAGGGGGTGGGGGGCAAGTCCGTCCATACACTCTGCACCAGACCACCAGCCTGGCGCTGGCTATCCGCAGGGGACCATGGAAATATCTCGATCATCGTAGCTCAGGAGGAAACAACTACGACAATCCCGGGCTGAAACCTTTCCTTTTGCCAGACACCGCTCCGGAAGCACCTGGCCAGCTTTACAACCTTGAAACAGATCCCGGAGAAACCGTGAACCTCTATTTCAAACATCCTGAAATCGTGCAAGAATTAAAGGCTCTGCTGGATAAGAGTAAAGTTCAGGGGCGATAAAAGGATCGGAGAATTTTCAGAAATTGCCGGTTACAATCCCAGATTTAAATTTGAAACCAATACTGGTATTTATAAGGGAAGTGGTTAGCTTTATTGCGGGATGACGCGGAAAACACTATAGGTTATAGCCAATGCTAAAAATGACTCCGACCTTTCATTATTAAAAAACAAATTTTCCTATGGATATTCAGGACAAAACCAGGGAAGAACTCATTAACGAGTTAAAGGAATTGCGGGAGGCGTATGATTCCTTAAAGGTTGCAATAAAGTCTGCTTTGCCTGGGAGCGAAAAGACAGAACAAACATTTTCTATTATCCTTAATTCCATTGGTGATGCGGTAATTTCGACCGATAAAAACGGATTTGTGGTTAGCATGAATCCTGTTGCCGATATTGCCGAAAGCTGCAGTGCTCAAAAACATTTAAAGGAAAGCGAAGAACGGTATGGAAGTTTGCTAGGCAATCTCGAAGCCGGTATTGTTGTTCATGCACCGGATACTTCTATTGTGATGCATAATATCAGGGCATCCGAACTATTGGGCTTAACCGACCAACAGATGAGAGGAAAGGCTGCCATTGACCCGGCATGGAGATTTATACACGAAAATAATAAGCCACTAACGCTTGATGAATATCCTGTTAATAAGGTTATTAGTGGCAGAAAACACATAAAAAATCAGGTGTTGGGCATACAGCAACCAAACAAAAATGATGTTGTTTGGGTAACTGTAAATGGTTTTCCGGTGCTGGATAATAAAGGTGAAATTACCGAGGTAGTCATCAGCTTTATCGATATTACCGAGCGGAAACAAACCGATCTGCTGCTTCAGGAGAAAACAAAAGAAATTGAAGCCCAAAACTTTGAATACCAGCAAATAAATGAGGAACTGAATCAAAAAAATATAGAGTTAGCAGCCGCCAACCTGCTGGTTGAAAAAGGCGAAATGCAAGCCCGCGATATTCTGCAAATCGCCATGGATGGCTTTTGGCTGGTTGATCAGGAGGGGAGGTTTATTAATGCAAACCAGGTTGCCTGTAATATGCTGGGTTACTCACGTGAGGAAATGCTGGCTATGCGAATATCGGATGTTGAAATTGAAGAAACTGCCGAACAATTAAAAAATCATTTACAAAAAGTAATTGAAACTGGCGAAGACCGGTTTGAGACAAGGCATCGCACCAAAAACGGTACCATTATCGATGTTGAAGTCAGCGTTAAAATTCAGGCCTCAAAAAATTTAATGGTTGTTTTTGTAAACAACATTACCGAACGTAAAATTGCAGAAGAAAAACTTAAAGCACTTGAACAACAAAGCCGTGCCTGGTTAGATAATTCACCCGCGTGCACCAAAATCGTTGATCTTGATTTCAATCTGCAATTCATGAGCAGGGCCGGTATCACAGGGCTGAAAATCGACGATATCACGACTTATTATGGAAAGCCCTATCCTTTCCACTTTTATCCCGAGCCATTTAAAACCAAAATGACCGGAAACATGAACAAAGCGATAGAAACCGGCGCAGTTATTACCCAGGAAGCTCCTGTTGTTGATATCTATGGCAATGAAATATGGTTTCACTCAACCATTGTACCTGCAAAGGATGATAATGGCCGGATTGAATACCTGATCATCGTTTCTCTGGATATCACCGAACGCAAACAGGCCGAAGCCGCTCTGCGGGAAAGCGAAATCAACTATCAGCGGCTTTTCGAAACGCTGAGCGAAGGAGTGTCATTAAATGAGATTGTCTACAACGATCACGGAGAAATGGTTGACTACCGCATCCTGGAAGTCAATCCCGCCTTTTACATTACGGCCCAGTATGACGGCCAGGTAGTAGGCCGCCTGGCAACCGATATTTACCAGATGCCTGTTGAATACATCACTGCTTTCTGGCGGGAGCACAAGGACCGGAACACGGTTCAATTCACCGAAATGATAAGCCCTGTAAATGGCCGCTATGTATTGGTTGCTACTTCGCCCTTCTTAAACGATCGATTTGTTACGTCCTTTTTCGACTTCACCGAACGCAAGCAGGCCCAAGAAGAATTAAAGTTAGCCAAAGAAAAAGCTGAAGAAAGCGAAGAGTTTTTCCGCAGCATTTTTGAAAATTCCCCAGTTGGTAAATCAATCACAGGTTTAGATGGTTCTCTAAAAACGAATAAGGCATTTAGTGATATGCTGGGTTATTCGTTCGAGGAATTTCAAGCCAAAAACATTAAAGACATTACCCATCCTGGTGATATTCAAAACACAGTAGATGCTTTGGAACAGTTGTTAAAAGGTGAAGAATCGGTCATGAAATTTGAAAATATATTCATTCATCAAGACGGATCGGTAGTCTATTCAGAGGTGGTAACTACTTTACAAAAAAGCAAGAATGGAGAGCCTTTGTTTTTTATTACATCTGTAAATGACATTACCAAGCGTAAGCTATATGAGGAAAAACTTAAAGAAAGCCTTGCCCTT
>CAYWHP010000073.1:0-23010 GCA_964457845.1 uncultured Porphyromonadaceae bacterium
TTGTCATACGGGATGTTTTACCCTTGCCAAGTTAGGGAGATTTTCTGTGCAGAGGGGGACGGGGGGTGAGGTCCCCGCGTCACGCGTCACGTGTCACGCGTCACGATTCCCCTACAAGCTCTCCCCAAAGTCAGCCTTGAACTTGGCCATGAGCTTCTGCGGCCAGTCGGACACCGGCTCGAGCTTGCCCATGAAGAACCGGAGAACGGGTGGTTCATAGGTGAAACGGAGCCCGCCGATCAGCGCCCGGTTGTCATGCAGCCAGTTGAGCCTGTCGAGCACATAGCGTATCTGCGACAGGGTGAACACGCGCCGCGGCACGGCCAGCCTGAGCAGTTCCATGTCGGCATAGGTTTCGTTGCCTGCCTCATCCCGCTGGTTCGAAAGCGAGCCGCGCTCCATCCCGCGGATGCCGGATATCAGGAAAAATGCGGCAGCCAGTGCACCGGCCGGATACTGGTTCTGGGGCAGGTGCGAGCAGAAGGCCATGGCATTGACGTGCGCGCCGAGGACTCCCGGAGGGGTAACCATCGAGATGCCTTTCTTAACGGCTTCATCAACAAGGTATTTGATAAAGGAGGGACTCTGGGATATGACGGTTTCGTCGAGTGTTTCGTACAACCCCACCGCCATGGCTTCCACCTCGCGGATCGACATGCCCCCGTAGGTCATGAATCCTTCGAAAAGCGGAACCAGCGCTTCCAGCTCTTTGTAAATGGTTTCGCTATTGGTGCAGATGCCGCCGCCGCGCGAGGAGCTCAGCTTGCGCGCCGAGAAGTAGATCAGGTCGGCCAGGTCGGTGATGGCTTTGATGATGTCACCCATCGGGGTGTCGCGGAATTCAGGTTCGCGCAGTTTCACCAGATAGGCGTTCTCGCCAAGGAGACTGGCATCAAGAACCACCCGGAGGCCATATTTATCGGCCACGGCGCGTACGTCGCGCATGTTCTGCACCGAGAAGGGCTGTCCGCCGATCAGGTTGGTGGAGGCCTCCATACGGATGTGCGGGACCTTTTCTTTCCCTACCGCTTCGATGCAGGCTTCCAGGGCCTTGATATTCATGTTCCCCTTGAACGGATGGGTTGAGTCGATCACATAGGCTTCGGGATAAAGAAGCTCGGCAATGCGTCCGCCTTTCTGGGTGATGTGGGCCAGCGCCGTGGTGAAGTGATAGTTCATCGGCACCAGGCTCCCCGGCGTTACATAGGCGGTTGCCAATATGTGTTCGGCTGCACGGCCCTGATGAACCGGCAGGTAGTATTTCTTGCCCAGAACATCCTCAACGGCTTTCTGCAACCTGAAAAAACTCTGCGAACCCGCATAGGCATCGTCTGCCTGCATCATGGCCGAAAGCTGGTTATCGCTCATGGCATTCGTGCCGCTGTCGGTAAGCATATCCAGAAAAACATCTTTGGTGTTCAGCTGGAAGGTGTTGTAGCCGCCTTCCTGCAAGGCCTCCAGCCTTCTTTCGATGGGGACCAGATGAAGCTTCTGTACAATGCGCACTTTGTGCAGTTCGAGCGGGATTTCTTCGCCGGAATAGAACTTTACCGGGGAGGCAGGGTTTTCCATGGGTTAGTCAGGTTTTAATTATTCGGCGGGAAAATAGAAAAATATTAATGAATAAATACTTGTCCCGCCGGCATAATCAATCACCTGACCACCACCTTCTGCCGGAACCTGTTCCCCGCCTCCCTCAGGATATAGGTTCCCGGGGCAAATCCTTCCAGATTTATGGTGCATTCACCCGTTACCATTTTTTCGAGTATCAGCTTGCCGGTTATATCGTGCAGGAGGATACGGGCGGGCGGGTTGCAGCTCACATGAAGCTCACTGCTGGCAGGATTCGGCCATACCCGAACCGAAGGGTATTCCGCTGCAACGTCGCCGATTGCGCTCGCTTTGCCGATGATCTTCCACAATTCAGTGCCTTCCGTGTTATAGGCGGCTGTAAAATAGAGGTTTCCGCCCCACACCTTGAACTGGCGGTTGTGATAGAGCGGCATGCCCAGCGGGGCGATGGCAGGCATGATCATTCGGGTACCCGAACTGGTGCCGTCGGTAACCCAAACCTGGCTGTTCTGCTGATCATCGTTGATGGCAGAAAAATAAAGATTGTCATCCATGACGGCTGTACCGTGGTAGCCCGGCGAGGAGCTGTTGGTTCCGGGATTGATGTCCTTCAGTAGCACGGTTCCTGCTTCAGTACCGTCGGTCGACCAGAATTCGACCCCCGAAAAGACGTTCTTCATCCAGAACCACAGCCTGTTGTTGTATATGATCCATGGGATGGAATACCCGTCCCCCAATGTCTGTTTGGCCGGGAATACCACCGTTCCGATCGTGGTGCCGTCGGTCCGGTACATGAGTTGGCTGGAGCTTGCTTCAAGGCCGCAGAAATAGAGATAGCCATCAAATACGATCAGGTTGTCGGGGTACGAGCCGGCTGCTGGCCCCATACGTTTCACCATCTGCGTGCCGGTTGCCGTGCCGTCGGTGACATAAAGCTGGAACCCGTAATCGCCATCCGTGGCCGAGAAATAGACCTTTCCGTTATAGGCGGTGAACCCCGAGGGATAGGAATCGTCGGAACCGGAAGTGTTGGTATTGATGTTTTTGATCATGAAAGTGTGAGCCGCGGTGCCATCGGTCACCCAGAGTTCCGAACCGTTGACGCCGTCATCGGCCGTGAAATAGATCTTTCCATCGGCATACTTAAGGTTGCCCGGATTTGAATCCCCGGAGCCGGGCCGGATGTCTTTCAGGATTTTTGTACCGGCGGCCGTGCCGTCAGAAATAAACAGCTCGTTTCCATGCGTTCCGTCATCAGCGGCAAAGATCAGCGATCCGTTCAGCGGTGTCAGCCAAAGGGGCACCGAACCGCTGGAACCGGGGTTAATGTCGGCCAGCCGCTTGGTGCCCGCTTCGGACCCGGTGGTAATCCACAATTCCCGCCCGCTTGTTCCGTCATCGGCCGAAAAATAGTATTCCGATATCAATAACAGGCTGGTTACCGCGGTAATATAGCGGGGATCCGAAGAACCGGCCGGATTGATATCCTTCAGGAGATGCGTGCCGGCCGGGGTGCCGTCGGTAATCCACGGCTCATCACCGTGAACCCCGTCGGTGGCGCCAAACAGCAACTCGTATGTCACAAATGGGAATCGCCCCGACCGGATTCCGGTCAGGTCCGAAGCATACGACGGTCCCGTGGGATTGATATCCTTAACAAGCTTGATCGTCTGGGCCGGCAGGGCCGAATATACAGCCATACCCAGCAAAACCGGAATGATGTTGAATTTTTTCATGGCATTCACAAAAGGGTGGATGATTTTCTATCCTAATTTACAAAATTCGGCAATAAACGCCCAATTACTGCTGATCCCGTTATCCGAGCCATTTTACCGCCTCGTCAAAATCGGAGGTCACCAGGATTTGCAAACCCCTGTTATGGGCCACCGTTTCATAAAACTTGCCTATCTCGAGGTGCCGGGGATGGCAGATTATGGCAATATGGGCCACTCTGGGGGCAAATTTTGATGCCGCTTCGGCCAGTTCAAAGGTGTCGAAAACAGAAATGGCGTACTCGAGCTCCCGCTCATCGCACAACACTTTTTTTGTCTGGTGCAGGTTCGCTGCCTCGATGATAGCCATGCCATACCCGGTTACCTCTTGCAGGTTTTCATCCCTTCCGCGGGCAATGACATGCAGAATGTCACCTTCATATTCAATACGGTAGTTAATCACGGGCTTTGCTGATTTTTTCCGCAGGTGATTCGGATACACTAAATTACAGAATAATTGGATTATTATCTTAGCCCGATATGAAATTCAGTAAAGTATTGTTGGTTCTCGCACTCTCAACGGGAATCCTTTGTGCAATGCCCTGCGCGGCGGATGCTCAGCAACTCACCCCTGCGCAGCTTAGCCAGGTGAAACGCGGGTACGGAATGTTCATCCATTTCGGGATCAATACTGCCCAACGGGTTTACCACCCTTTCGGATTTTTACATCCGGAAATTTTCGGTGGAGGTTTTTAACGGCAGCTGGTCGGCTGTTTATCTGGGCGAAACCATCGGCCGCTGCAAAATCATCAGCCTGCCCGAAATCCTTGCGGCCTCCCGTATTCGCCTGAAAATCATTGAGTCGGGCGCGCCGGCGGCCATTGCCCATTTTGGGGTGGCGCTGAATGAAGGGAGGCTGGGGAGAGGAGTGACGGAAGAATGAAGAAAGTGACGAGTGACGAGTGACGAGTGACGAGTGACGCGGAAGAGTCGTGACGCGTGATGCGTGACACGGAAGAAAGTGACGAGTGACGCGGAATTCGCGATTCAAGCCCCGTAGGGGCGAAATTACTGTAGCACCCGGTACGAATGCAATTTATTAAGCCCCGTAGGGGTGACATTATTGTGTCACCCCTACGGGGCTCAACATTTTGATGGATGCGCTTCTACAACAATTTCGCCCCTATGGGGCTCAATTCAATCCAACCTGGTCCGGCCACCGCGTCACTTGTCACTCGTCACTCTCTTCCGCGTCACTCGTCACTTGTCACTCGTCACTTGTCACTCGTCATTTTCTTCCGTGTCACGCATCACGCGTCACGCGTCACGACTCTTCCGTCACTCGTCACGCGTCACTTGTCACTCGCCATGGCCTGGTTAAAGTCTAATTATCAGATCTTTAATGGCCAGAGAAATTTCAACCACGCGGTGGTAATCCACAACCGACAGATTGTCCTTCGGGGTGTGTGTGATGTCCTGATCATTGATATTATCGGTGAACCATTTCGATGATACGGCGATTGCGGGCCTGCCAAACTGGATGAAGATGCTGTGGTCACCCTGCGGCCATTGCACCCCTTCGGTGATGCCACTGAATTTTTCGAGGGTTGACATGGCTTTCATCAGGATTTCGCCGGGCAGGTCGTAGAAGGAGAAGGCCGAAGGCCCCTCCCTGTATCCGGCCCCGTCGATATTGATATTCAGCAGGATGCGATGAAAGCTTTCGCTGTTGGCCGCCACGAATTGCATCTGCCCGGGAACGGCATAATAATCCTCACCGTTGAATGCCACCAGCTCTATCTGCCGCGGACCGGCGTAGTCTGCAAGCAGTTCGGCGAGGAGCATGAGCACCGCTACACCGGTTCCGTTGTCGATGGCTCCGGGGGTTCCTTTCTTCGCATCGATATGGGCGGTGACCACGATCCGGTCGGCACCCTTCACCCCGATCCTGCCGATCACGTTGCAGCCGGTTCCGGGAATCCGTTCCGAATCGGATTTTAAAGTCACCATTTCGCCGGCATGGGGAAGAAGCATCCGGCCCTCCTCTTCGGTCATGTATACCGAGGGGATGTCGAAGTCGCCGTCCTCGCACAGCGGGAAGGGATAAACGCCTCCGGCCAGCTCTGCATTGCGCCCTGTGGCGCTGATGATGGCCTTAACCCCGCTCGCCTCCAGCGCAGCAATGATCTGCCGGTGCTCTTCGGGATTGTAGAAAACAAAGTTTTTTGGCATGAGCTGCTCCTTTGCGATGTCACCGTGAAGCAGCAGTACGGTGTCCCGGAAATTTCCCTTTTCCAGCTGCTCCAGACTGCCGGCTGCCGACAACGGAGCAGTCACCGAACACCCGTTGGCATACGGACTAACCAGCACCGCAAATTCCCGGTTTCCGGCAACGAGTGTTGCGCCGCCATCGCGCCAGTCGATGGCGCTGAATCCGGGTGCTTCCGTTTCCCATCCGTGCGAAGCAACCACCTTCTCGAAGTATGTGGTTGCGGCCCTGTTGCCTTCGCTGCCCACGCACCTTTCCGGTATCTCCCGGCATAGTTTATCGAGGTATACTATACTCTTGCCGAATAATTCGGGGTGTTCCATGAGGGTTGATCAAATTTGGTTCTTGTGCCCCAAGTTAGTGAATTCCCCCGTCACCCTTCACTCTCTTCCGCGTCACTCGTCACTTGTCACTTGTCACTCCTCCGCGTCACGCATCACGCGTCACGTGTCACGACTCTTCCCCGTCACTCGTCACTCTTCCTGGCTTCCTTCATCGGATTGCTTCCCCCGCCTCCGCCGCGGTATTCCTGCGACTTGTAGAGCTGAAACTTCGAGGGCTCCTGCCTGGGCGGCCAGTAATTGTTGTTCCGGTCGGTATCGGCGGTCTCCTGGAACGGATCGAGCTCAATTTCAACAGCCTCTTTTTCTGAGATGATCAGTTTGGTGACCTCCTCGGAGTTCGTTTGCCAGATCTGTACCGGGATCCGGTCCACCCGGCTGGTGCCGTCGGCGTACTTCAGTTTCAGGATCACCGGCATCACGAGGCCGCCAACGTTTTTAAGGGTGAGCTCGTAAAAGTGGTGCCCCTTGGCAATCAGTGCTTTCTCTTCGGGTGTAAAGCTTTCCATCAATTCTTTATACCGTTCCTTTTCGCCTTCGGATACGGTGTAGGGATCATAACTGTTGTAAAAATCCTCCATCCGCTTGTCGGACTCGGTCACCGATTTGAACCCCTTTTCGCGCATGCGGGTGAAGTAGACATATTCCGGCTCATCGGATTCGGCCTTCTTCTCTTCGGCGTTTGTGACTTCCGGATCCATGCTGCCGGCAAAATAATGTTTTACCCCAGTTATGCCCAGGTCGACATGATCGGTGGTGTAGAACCACCCCCGCCAGAACCAGTCGAGGTCGACGGCCGAGGCATCCTCCATGGTACGGAAGAAATCCTCGGGTGTCGGATGCTTGAACATCCAGCGTTGTGCATACTGTTTGAATGCGAATTCGAAGAGTTCCGGGCCCATCACCGTTTCGCGCAGGATGTTCAGCGCGGCTGCCGGCTTGGTGTAGCCGTTCGCACCGAACGCCTTCATCGATTCAGAGTTGGTCATGATGGGTTCCATCGACGACCGTTCGCCCCGCATGAAATAGACGATGCTCCGCGGATCGCCGTTGTACCCGGGCCATTCGGCATCCCACTCGCGCTCGGTAACCCCCTCGAGGAAAGAGTTGAGCCCCTCATCCATCCAGGTCCACTGCCGCTCGTCGGAGTTAACAATCATCGGGAAGTAGTTGTGTCCCACCTCGTGGATGATCACGCCAATCATGCCGAATTTCGTTCCTTCGGAGTAGGTTCCGTCGGCTTCAGGGCGCCCCCCGTTGAAACAGATCATCGGGTATTCCATTCCTATATTATTGGTATGCACCGATATGGCAGTCGGGTAGGGGAACGGGAAGGTATATTTGGAATACGTTTTCAGCGTATGCGCCACCACACGGGTTGAGTACTTCTCCCACAGGGGGTTGCCCTCCCGCGGGTAGTACGACATGGCCATCACGGTGCGGTCGCCGAACGTGACGCCGATCGCATCCCAGATGAACTTACGCGACGAGGCGAAGGCAAAGTCGCGGACATTCTCGGCCCGGTAAGTCCATGTTTTGGTGGCGGTTACCCGTTTCGTTTCCTTCTCACGGGCCTCGGCTTCCGTTACGATGATCACCGGGTCCGCTGCCGTTTTTGCTTTTTCGAAGAGGTCACGCTGTTCCTTTGTAAGAACAACCGAACCGTTTTGAAGTACGCCGGTGGCTCCAACGATATGGTCGGCCGGCGTGGTGATGTTCACGGTAAAATTCCCGAACGGCAGGGTGAATTCACCGGCACCGAGGAACTGTTTGTGCTGCCAGCCCTCCACCTCGTTGTACACCGCCATGCGGGGATAGAACTGGGCAATGGTGTAGAGGTAGTTGCTGTCTTCGGGAAAGTATTCCATCCCCGAACGGCCGCCTTCCTTTGCACGGTCGTTGATGTTGTACCACCATTTCACCGCAAATTCAAATTTCGCGCCGGGCTTCAGCGGCTGTTCCAGGTCGATCCGCATCATGGTTTTGTTCACCGTAACGGGCAGATCCTTCCCCTTCAGGTCACGCACATACTCGATCTTGAATCCCCCGTCGAACACCTTAAAAAAGTTGCTGAGCTGCTGGGTGCCGAGGCGCACCGGCCCCTGCGGACTGTTCCGCTGTGAACGACCGTAGTAGCCGCCAGCCAGTCCGCCTGTGCTGATCTTCTTCGTATCGCTGTCGGGCGCCATCATGTTCTGATCGAGCTGCACCCACAGGTAATTCAACACATCCGGCGAATTGTTGTAATAGCTCACCACTTCGTCGCCGTACAAACGCTGATGGTCGTCGTCGATCTTCACGTTGATGACGTAATCGGCTCGCTGTTGCCAGTAAAGGTAGCCGGGCGCGCCGGATGCTGTGCGGTACACGCCGGGCGTGGCGTACTCCTGTTTCAGCTGGTCGAATTTGTGAGGGCGGTCCTGGGCCATACCGGCGGCGGCAACCAGGCAAACGGTCAGAAAAGCGGCGAGGTGTCTCATGCGTTGCTGTTTATTAGGAGGTGAACAACCAAGGAAAGCAATTGTTATACATTTGATGGTTAATCCTATTTATGTTTAGAAGATTTGTTTTTTCCGGATTGATACTTTTTGCCCTCTTTGCCGGAACCGGCTCCGGGCACAAGTTTTACGTGTCGATCACACAGGCCGATGTGAACCCCGATTCGCACCGGATCGAGGTGTCGGCACGCATCTTCAGCGACGATCTGGCGGCTGCCTTGATGTTAATATTTTATACACCCTTCCTTTAGAAGCTGGAGCTTTTTATCTGATGGACCGCGGCTATCTTGACTTTGAGCGCTTCTACCGATTTACCACCAGTAGTGCCTTTTTTGTAGCCAGTGCAAAGACAAATATGGTCTTCTAGAGGGTAAAGTGCAATTTGGTCGATATGGGAATCGGTTTGTGCTGTGACCAGACCATTGTCCTGACTCGTGTGAATGACTCAAAAGATTATCCGGCACCACTCTGTCGTGTCAACTTCTAGGATTTAGAAAACATGAAACTCCTTGTTTTTATAGCGAATGCCATTGATATTCAGGCGCTCACAATAGCCTAACTTTATAAAGAAGGCTAGCAAACCGATTTTTTTTTAAGAAAGCTTTACACAATTGCTTCAAGGAACTTAAACAGCTTATTAATCTTAACGGCTGCCACTCCCGTGATTTTGATGCCCAGATTTCTCATATTTCTGCTGCTCTGATTGCCTACAATATGTTCAGTACGGCTAAAAGGCTGAACAGTTATGAAACAATGGGTGACTTGTTCCAGGAAGTTGTCGGCCAGATGGCAGAATTGACACAATCGGAGCGCATCTGGGCGATTATCGTCGAGCTGCCCGAATTGTTTGCCGATAAGACATGCGAAACTTAAATTATTTAGAATGATTCTAAATTATGGGGGGGTGAAAATATCCCAAAAATCGGGGTTTCCTTTTTCCTACTAACAGGATTAATCTATGAAGTAAAGAATGAAAAAAACCGAATAACCCAATAAAAGTTCATTTTACCTATAGAAAAAGGCAAAGAGTCAAAAAGTAACCACCCACGAAATGACCAAGTGATTGCCAGGCTGGCAAAGGTCCGATCCTGGAAAGAAGACCATCCGCACTGCTGAAACGGGTTACATTATTATCCATACCCAGATGCAAAACAGTGACCAACAGTTAGAATTCATGAGCCTCATTGATTTTTCCAATGCCCGTGCGGCTTAACTGAGACATGCGAAACTTAAATGACTAACTTGAATCCGAACAAATCAATCATGCCAACCTCATACAATCCAGGGTGGATCCCCAGGAAGCGAACCAATCCAGCCTCAGGGCTTCCATTGCTCGGAGTATTGATGTTATTTTTGTTCACATGCCTATTTTTAGCAATGTCGTGCACAAGCAAGATGAATAAAGTAGCGCGGATTCCTGAAATTAACCTGACAAAAGAAATTGACGGGACTGTATTCAATCTTAGCACTATTGCCGACTCAATTGAATATATCCCTCTGGAAACGACCGATTCTTCCTTTATTAGTCAAATTGTGGACATTCAATTAACCAAAGACTTTATCTTTATTCAGGATCGTATTCTTGAGAAATTGTTAGTGTTCAGTCGTTCCGGAAAATTCCTTAATCAGATTGGTCGAAAAGGTAAAGGTCCCGGTGAATATACTAGTCTTTTCACTTTTACTACGGACCCTGAAGGACAGAATGTCTATTTATATACCTCCTCCGATAGAGTTCTAAACTTTACTGTTCGAAATTCATATATTAATACAATCATTACTCGCTGCGCCCGATTTGAATATTTCTCCATGATTGATACTCTGTTTTTTCTTTATGTTCCAAGACCAAACCGTTACCGTTGCGATGGATATTCCTATTTTTTGATCGACAGAGGAGGAAATGTAGTTAGTAAGGGAGGAAAAACAGATCTGAACAGCGCAAAAAAATCCTCCATCGCATTTATGAACTCGATCTACAAGATTCATGATTTGCAATGCTTTTGGGAGGTTGGACAGGATACGATTTTTGGAGTCGACGGCAATTTCAACATGTTTCCACGGTATATTCTATCCGTGAAGTCTAGTAGGGTTGCAAAGCCTGATGTATCCTCACCCGGCAGTTTTGATCAATCATTAAAAAATGGAGCGTTTGCTGTTTTTAGCCTTAAGGAAGCTGATCGGTTTTTCTGTTTTAATGTAGTTAGAAATTCAAAAGGAACCCAGTTGATCTATTTTAAGAAAACGGAGAAATTATTTGATGTTGGTGAAAGTCCTTCCGGTGCCATAACGAACGACATTGATGGGGGACCTGATTTTTCAATCGGGTATATCTGCGATCCTTCCTATTTGATAGATGTTAAGTACATTAACAGCTTTCAGAAGAGCGTGAACAGAAAGGTGCCTCCCCAATCAAAACGGACTAATCCATCATTCAAGATTTTAGATCAGATTAATGAATATTCAAATCCCGTATTGATGGTAGTTAAGTTAATAGATTAAGACATTGGAGAATCCAACTGCCAAAATTTTCCAGATAATGCAAATTTCATTTTTAGGAATACGTTTGAGGAATAATGATATATAATGATATAAGTGCTTCTTTATGAAATACTTTGCTATAGCCTTATTTTTAAGTTTTATTTCTTTTCAGTGCCATAGAGATAAACCAATTAAGAATCCTGAATCGGGCTTCACAGATCAAATGACCATGTTAAGGAACTTTCAAGTCTTTTTAGAACTTGAAGATTGGCCAATTAGGGATTGCCATATTATTCGGGATTACAACGATTCCATATTATTGTCAAACCTTGTAGGAGATAAGCATTTGGTGGTTATTTACATTTCTATGAATTCATGCATGAATTGTGTAAACGAACTTTTTAACTATATAAAAAAGGATTCCATCGCGAAATGCCTGGATAATATTGTAGTTCTCGCATGTACTCCGGAATTTAGAATGGTCTATGCATTTTTTAAGAAATATGAATTGGATATTCCTTTCTACCAGATTCGCGCAAGCAATGCACTGTTTGAGAAGAATATGGACGGACCTTTTGTTTTTACCTTAAACAAATCTCTAACAATTAATCATATAATTGAATCTGCTCAGCAGCCGGAAAAGATCATTAAAATGTATTTTGAATCTTTGATTACCCTGATTAACCTTAATGGAGAAAGTGCTCCATAATTTTTAATAAATTTTAAATTATTATTACTATGAAAAAGTTTAGATTAAGAAAGGTTTTAATGGTGTTATTAATAATGGGTGCCTGTTGTACCATTAAAGCAACTGATGGCTGTAAGTATTGTTTACGATTTCAAGAAATGGACAATTCGACAGAATATCTAAATGTTTGCTATGGGGTTTGTACATGGGGCTCTTGGTTTTGCGGCTCTCTTTGGACCTGCTTGTCAGGAAACGAAATTTGTGCCATTAAAACTTACTGCCCCCCTAATGCATTATTGGGCTGTGAAACAACTGCTTATCCGCGCCCAACCATCGAGTAGATTGCAATATAGCGTTTGTTATATCTAAATCAATTATTATGAAAAAATCGATGTCTAATTTGAGAATGGTTTTTGGGGCCTTACTTTTGTTAATTCTACTCCCAATGTGCGAATATGATCCAACTTCCACAAATAGTGGAATTACGAAACTAACAAACAAACCTAGCCCTGACCATCCTTTACTGAAAAGCCATTCGGTTAGAGTTCAGTACGTTTTTGGTTCCATTGAATATATGGATTTCCTCAGGTCATGGATTGATGTTTGCTTATCGACTAATAAAATCTATAAAAATTGTAGCGATGGCAAAGAGCAAAAACTCATAGCAATTGCTAATATAGCCAGTAAGCGAATACAGACAAACGAATCTGAACTTACTGCCTTGATAGGCAAGGAAAATTTTGGTCAATTAAAGAAAGTTGCCGAGACCTTCACCAAAAAAACAAAAGTACTCATCGAAGTATTTCCGGAAGTAGCAAGTTTTTCAGCCGATGAACTTAATGCGTTAGCTGAACTCAGTAGTGATTCCGGAATGATTCCTTTTGAACTATTCGCACCACAGACCAGTCTAATTGATCCAGCAACCAATAGTCCAACTAATGGAGGTGGAATTCAAGAATGCCTTGATGCGGCAGCATCATCATATCGTTCCTGCATTACTACTAATTTGATTGCTTTGGGTATAGGAACTATTTTCACTCTTTTGGGTGGACCTGTAACATGGGTGACTGAAATATCAGTTATTACTGGCGCATTAACTACAACTTACTTCAACGAACAATGCTATCAGAGCTACATGCGTGATGTAGACTTATGTATCGCAAGATAGGGGTATGGTTGGTAAGAATTGTAAAACCGACATTTGTGTCAAAGTTTTATAGATGAACTATTTAACTATTTGGACATTTAACACATTTGACATGAGAACCAAGAGAAATCTTATAAAACCCATTCCATGGTACCTTACCGTCATATTGGGAATAATCATTATTTTGGGAATTTTCGTTTGCAAGAGTCTCAATATTGAGGTGCGTGCAAGTTGGATATTGATATTGGTTCTACCCCATATCATTCAAATGGTAGGAATCATTATTACACAAAAAAAAAGGAAAGACGGTATCCATCCTAGACAAGCCGCTCGAAAAAGCCAGTCTCCGTCTGAGTAAACTGGTTCTACGTCAAATTTGGGGAAAATCCACAAAACGAAATTTTATTAGCACATTGAAATATTAATCTCTAACTCCGAAAATTAACACGTATTAGTTGATATCTTCCATGCAAAATTGTTGACAATGAGGCTGTTTTGTCATTAGCTGTCAATTTGATTGATCAGCCGGACAGGAGCCTTCAAACGAGATCAAAGCCCGGCTGGTCACGATAAAATGTTTAATTTTAAACCAATTGACAGCAATATGAATGACGAAGAGCTTTTTAAGTGGCCGGAGGAAGTCCACCGAAACCTAAATGCGCTGAAGGATTACGATGATTACTTCCAAAAGCTTTATATTTTGGGTAATGAAGCGATGCTGAAAGCGGAGACGGGAGATCATCTTGGGTATCCCAAAAGTGATCCACCAGGAAAGAATACGGCAACAGTGGCAAAAACTTGAAAACCAACCTCGGCGAAATCCCACTGGATGTTCCCAGGAACCGATATGCGACCTTCGACCCGATCGTTGTACCCAAGCACCAGCGGATGTCGACCAGTATCGAGCATGCCATCCTGACGATGTATTTCACCGGATTGATACTTTTTGCCCTCTTTGCCGGAACCGGCTCCGGGCACAAGTTTTACGTGTCGATCACACAGGCCGATGTCAATCCCGATTCACACCGGATCGAGGTGTCGGCCCGGATCTTCAGCGATGATCTTGAGAATGCCGTTGAAGCCGTTTCGGGCCACAAACTCCGGCTCGGATCGGGCCGCGAGGACCCGAAGGCCGATTCGCTTCTCTTTAGCTACCTCTTGTCAACATTGGAATTCAAACAGGATGGTGCGGCCATGGACATAACGTTTATCGGGAAAGAGGTTGAGGCCGATGTCACCTGGATCTATGTCGAATCAAAATCACCGGTTGCCACCGATAAACCGCTCCTGATACGCAACGCCTTCCTGCAGGAGAAATTTCCCGACCAGAAGAACATCGTGAATCTGAAGTTTGGGAAAGAGACTGTTAGTCAGATACATACGAAGGATCATGTATCCTATTCCTATCCTGTCGAATGACGGTTTGGAATTGCCAGGGGCAATTCAATACTCTCCTTACCACACAAACGTCGCCACCGCCCCGGCCCCCAGGTTAGTTGTCACGCTCTTCCCCTTATACCGGATATTGAACGTCTGGTCAACTTCGCTGTCGTTCAGCAGGATGAGCACCTTTTTGCCATCGGGCCGGATGAAGGCCACGTTCGGCAGCTTCGGCACCGTGGAGGATCCGATGCGCACCGATCCGGGCCGCACGAATTTCGAGCCGTGACCGATGATGTAGTACATCACGTTGCGGGTGATGTCGGTGCCGATGGTGACCGCCCCTTCGCAGGTGGTGCAGCCTCCGTCGGTATGCGGCCGGTAGGTGGGGTCGGAAGCGAGGTTCCATTCGAGTACATTACGGCTCCAGTTGCGCATGGCCCCGATGGTCAGGTTCCGCACGTGCCAGCGCAGGTCGCCGCTGAAGTTCGACGGCCCGCCGATCCACTGCTCGGTGAAGTAGAGGTTTTTCAGCGGCCAGGCCTGGTGCACCTGCGAGAGGGCGCTGATGTCGCCTCCATAGAGGTGGAAGGCCGAACCGTCGACATACTGTGCCGCATCGGGATCGTTGAGGATATTGATCGGATACTCGGGATGGTCGCAGTTATGGTCGTAAAGGATGATCTTCGTGGTGATGCCGGCCGCCCGGAAGGCCGGTCCCAGACTGGTTTTGATGAAGGCGGCCTGCTCGGCCCACTGCATCTCCATGCTGGGGTTGTTGTTCGGGTTCAGCGGCTCGTTCTGGATGGTGATGGCATCAATGGGGATCCCTTCGGCCTGCATGCCCTGGATGTATTTTACCAGGTAGCGGGCGTAAACGTTGTAGTATTGAGTCAGCAGGCGGCCGCCGACGGTGCTCCGGTTGCTTTTCATCCACACGGGTGCCGACCAGGGGGAGCCCATGATCTTGATGGCCGGGTTATGGGTGAGCGCCTGTTTCAGCACCGGTATCAGGTCCTGCCTGTCGGGGCCGAGACTGAAATGGGTCAGGCTGGTATCGGTTTGTCCGGCGGGCATGTCGTTGTACGAAAAGGTGGTGGCATCGAGATCGGAAGCGCCGATGCTGATGCGCAGATAGCTGATGCCGATGGCGGTGCTGTCGGTGGAGAAGAGCTCCCTGATCAGTTTGTCGCGCTTGTCGGCCGGCAGCCGGTTGATGAGCCAGGCGCTGCCGCCGGTGAGGGTGCCCCCGAAACCGTCGACCGACTGGAAGGTTTGCGAGGTATCGATATCGATGGTCGGATATTCGGCCTGATTGGCACCGAAGAGCAGCTGAATCTCCATCATTTTAAGCATGAGCCCTTTGCCCTGATCAGTCACCCAGTACGACACGTCGCTTTTCTTCGTCACAGCCGTGGTATCGCCATCCCCGTCGCCTGGATCGGGGACGGTTTTTTTGCAGCTGAAGGCCGAGTTGAGGCCGGCCAGAACGATGAGGCTGCAAACGAGAAACAGGGTGATATTTTTCTTCATAAGGGGTTGTAAACGGCTAATATACAAAAAAAAAGCTCCCCGGAGGGAGCTTCTTTTTTATAGGCAGTTGCTTATTCCTTGATCAGCTTCTGGGTCTGGCGGCTGCCATCCCTGCCGATGAAGGTAACGAAATACATTCCTGAGCTGAGTTTCGACGTGCTGATGGCACGGCCGTCAGTAAGCGACCAGGTGCCCATCACCTGACCAACGGAGGAGGTGATCACCACGCTGGTAACATCAACGCTCGTTTGAACATAGAGTTCATTGCGAACCGGGTTCGGGAACATAAGCACTTTTCCGTCGAGCGGATTGGTGGGAACCGACAGTCTGTAGCCTGCTGCACCCCAGGTGTGGATCAGGTAGACATTGCCTGCTACTGCATAGGTCCTGTCGCCGCCCGGAGCGGGGTCGGCGCTGCCCCAGCCGATGTTCTTGAAGAACTTGTAGGCGATGAGGCCATCGGCAAGGTGCAGGTAAACGGTGTAAATGCCGTCACCATCTGCATCGAACATTTCATTGTGGTCGTTTTTGCCCGGTTCATTCCATGTGCCGTGGATTCCGCCGATGGCACCCGATACGAAGACGCGGTCGCCTGCAACAAGGCTGGCAGCGGCCATGTCAACGCCGAGGATCTGCTCGGGTTGTTTCATGGGGGTGGGGTCGTTGTTGAGGATAATGTCATCGAAATAGATGTCGATGTCTTCGGTAAGGGCCAGCGGGAGTTCAAAGTCGGGCATGAAAACGATGGTAGGATAGGTACCCGTCTTTTCTGAGAAATCGAATACATAGTCTTCCCATACGCCAACCTTAACAGGATTTGTGGCATTGTGCTCCACGGTACCGGCAGCGCCGCCTTCAATTTTGAACACGGTGGGGGAATCGCGAGGTTTCCAAATCTTCACGTGCATGTACTTGTTGGTGGTCACATCGATGGGTGTGCCTGAATAGAAACCACCCCATGCAACGCCGTCTTTGTCGCGGTGGAACTTGATGACATAGTCGCTGAGGTTCACGCCCGATTTATCGGGGTTGGGAACCAGCGTGAAACTGCTGAGGTCTTCAGCACCGCCAAGCATGATGTTCAGCGGAATGTTTTCGTAGTTCTCCATGGTCTGCACGGGAGCGCTTCCAACGGCCGGATCGTTGTTGATCGTCAGGTCATCGAAATAGATGGTGATCTCTTCGGTGAGCGTGAGGGGATCCTCAAAGTCGGGCATGAAAACGATCTTGGTGTAATCACCGGTAGCTGCCGAAAAGTCGAATACCAGCTCTTCCCATCCGTTTACCACGGTCTGCGGGTTAATCGAAGCGAGTTCGAAATTAGGGTTCTCGAGTTTGAATTTTACCGGGCTGATTCTGGGTTTCCATACTTTAACATGGACGAATTTGTTTGCGGTAACATCAACTGCAGAAGCCAGGGTTGCATAGAAACCACCCCAGGGCTGACCTTTGCCGCGGACAAATTTCACCACGTTGGAGCTGGTGTTGATCCCGGTGGGATCGGGGTTTGGAACCACGGTAAGCGAGCCATTGGGGCCGGCTTCCATCAGGTTCATCTTCAGGCTTTCGAAGTTCTCAATGGTTTGTGCCATCGAGAAGGCTCCGAAGCAGAACATCATCATTAAAACAAGTGTAGATTTCTTCATGTTCAACAGATTTAAGATTAGTAACCAATTATACTATAAAAATACGCTTTTGTTCAGCAATACGTTCAATTATCTGCAGCTGTTTACAAAACCATGCAGATAAACATAGCAATCAATACCCCTGATTCTGTGTCAGCTGTGAATTCTTGTCAAGCTCAGCCTGCGGAATCGGCCACAGCAGCTGGTAGGGGGCAATGGAATACGGGGAACTTCCTCCCCCGAAGTTCGTTACGGCATTGATGACCGCAACGGCCCTTCCTGTTCGCTTCAGGTCGAACCAGCGAATCCCTTCGAAGGCCAGTTCCAGCCTGCGCTCCTTCTCGATGGCCAGGCGCATGTCGGCCTGGGTACCAGCTGCGGTATTCGGCAGCGAAACACGGGTTCGCACCTGGTTCACCAACGCTGCGGCGCCGGCCACGTCACCGGTTTCGTTGAGGGCCTCGGCCTTCAGCAGGAGGATGTCGGCGAGCCGGATAAAGATGTAGTTCTGCGGGCTGGGCCATATGAAGTTCCGGAACTTGTAGGCGAAGGGATAGCTGGCTTGCGGCCAGTGCGCATCCGACCACTTCCCGGTGACATTCTGGAAGCTGATCGAGGCGGCCTTGCGGATCTGATCGTTTTCGGCATCAAAGGCGGCCACCAGGTCGTTCGATGGTATGTTGAACTTTTTCCAGTCGAGGCCGAGAAACATGCTGGCGCCCCAGTTGCCCGACGAGTTGGTTCCTTCATAGTTGATCTCGAAGATGGCCTCGGCCGAGTTCTCATGGGCATTGTCCCAGAGGTGGTCATAACTGGTCAGCAGGCTGTATCCGCCCGAAATCACGGCATCACAATACGTGCGCACCTTTCCCCAGTCATGCGGCTCCATTGTGGCGTACACTTTTGCCAGCGTGGCGTTTACGGCCCCCTTGGTAATCACGTTCTTGTTGATGGCCGTGGTCTTCACATAGGGCAGCGCAGCCTCAAGGTCCTTGATGATCTGGGCATAAACCTCTGCCATCGGGGCCCGTTTCGGGAAAAGGATCGGATACACTTCGGGAAGCAGCGTGGCATTGAATGTTTTCAGCTCCTTGAGCTGGAGCGGAACATCACCCCAGAGTTGCACCAGCTGGAAGTAGACGAAAGCACGGATGAAACCGGCTTCGCCCTTTATCTCGTTGCGGCGGTCGGCGGTGAACAGCGGATCGGCAACGGAATCCACATTGTTTATCACCACGTTGGCCTTGCCGATGGTTGAGTACAGATAGGCCCAGTCGCGCTTGACGTTGGCGTTGGTGGGGCTGATGTTATAATCGTCGATCTGGAAGTTGGCGGGGTTGTCGGCTCCGGCATAGGCGTCGTCGCTCTGGGCATCCCCGTTGACAAAGTAATCCAGCTCGAAATATTCGTTTCGGAAATCGGCATACACTCCGGCCAGCGCGGCTTCCGCGTCGGCAGCCGTTTTGTACACCGGGCCCGAGGTGGTTGTCTTTTCAACAGCAACCCCGTTGTCGGCCGGTTTCAGGTCAAGGAATTCATCGATCTTCCCGCAGGAACCTGCAGTGACCACTACCAGTGATGCTGTCAGAAGTTTGAATATGGTTTTCATTGTTCCTGTTTTTTAAAATTCAACATTCAATCCAACGATGATGGCCCTCGACTGGGGATACGTTCCGTAATCAACGCCGAGCGTGGTGGAGCTGCTTCCGAAGGCATTCACCTCGGGGTCGAACCCGCTGTATCGGGTAAAGGTGAGCAGGTTCTGGCCCGTAATGTAAACCGAAAGGTTCTTGATGGCTTTGGCGGAACTGCTGTTATCCACCACCTTGTAGGAGAGGGTTGCCGATTTCAGGCGGATGTAGGAGCCATCCTCCACGAAGCGGTCGGAGTTGTACACGTTCTTAACGCTTCCGTTCCGAACGGCCCTGGGCACATCGGTGTCGGTATTATCAGGCGTCCAGCGGTCGAGCACGGTCACCGACTGGTTTTTGCTGTCGAACATCCCTTCGAGGTCGATGCGTGTGGCGTTATATACGTCATTGCCGTAGCTGCCCTGGAGGAAGAAGTTCAGGTCGAAGCGTCCGAAGCTGAGCCTGTTGGTTAACCCGAAGATGAAATCGGGCTGGGCACTGCCGATCACGGTACGGTCGCCCGGATCGAAGATTCCGTTATTATTAAGGTCCTTGTATTTGATATCGCCTGTTGCCGGATCCACTCCTTCCGAAACGTATCCGAAGAAGGAGCCGAGCGGCAGGCCTGCCTTTACAATGGCGACATCCTGGTTGTTGCTGTAAATGTTGCCGTAGTAGTATACATTGGTGTACTTGAGCGCGGTTACCGTGTTCCGGTTGAACGACATATTGAAATCGGTGAGCCATTTCAGCTGCCTGTCGACATTTACCGTGCTGATATTGAATTCAATGCCACGGTTTTCAATGTCGCCGGCGTTGGTCTGGATGCTGGTGATGGGCAAGGTGTTCGAAAGCTGCACGTTGAGCAGCACATCGGTGGTTTTCTTGATGTAGGCGTCAAAACTGAACGACAGCCGTGTTTTGAACAGGCTTAGATCCAGCCCGATGTTGGATTGCGTGGTGGTCTCCCACTTCAGGTCGGGGTTGGTGTAGGTAGTCTGCGACGAGCCCGGGCCGGCGAGCGGGTTTTTCGGGGTGCGCCGTGAATAGGAGATCAGGCCGTATTTGGCATAATTTGAGATGCCCTCCTGGTTTCCGTTCTTTCCCCAGCCGCCGCGGATCTTGAGGTCGTCGATGAAGGTAAGGCTGCGCATGAATTTCTCCGACGAGAGGCGCCATCCGGCCGAGAAGGAGGGGAATGATCCCCATTTCTGTGCGAGTTTAGAGGAGGCATCGCGGCGTACGGTTGCGGTTACATAATATTTGTGGTTGAAGTCGTAGGTTGCCCGGGCGAAGAACGAGGCGAGCGCCCACTCCTGCCGTGATGTGCCGCCGGAGATGATGTTGGCTGCCCAGAGGGTCTGTACCAGCGTGTCGGCCGGGAAGTCGTTGCCCGAGAGGTAGGAGTCGTTGCCGCTGAACTTCTGGAGGCTGCTGCCGGCAAGCCCGCTCAGGTTGTGCTTGCCGAAGGATCGGGTATAGTCGATGGTATTGTCCCACATCCAGGTGGTTCCAATCCACTTGTCCGACCAGCCCTGACCGTTCTGTTTCCTGCCGAAGTTGGTGGTGACCGGATTCAGGTAGTAGTCGGCCTGATGACTGTTGAGGTCGAGGCCAAACCTTGATTTCACGAACAGCCCTTTGGCCACGCGTGCTTCGGCATTGATGCTGCCGAACAGCTGGTTGTCAATCTCCTTTTGGTCGGGACCGTACATATAGGCGATCGGGTTTTCCCATGAGGGCTGGAAGGGGTTCGGATCGTACCACCCGCTGGAATCCTGCTTGTAAACGTGCAGGAACGGCGGCGTGTTGAGCGTGCTCATGATGACTCCCCCGCGGCCGGAGCTGGCATTGTCGGGGGTATCTTTTGTCTGGATGTTCACCACGCTGATGCTGGTTCCCAGTTTCAGCCAGGGCCGCAGCTGGTTGTCGAGGTTCATCCGCACGTTGTAGCGGTCGAACCGGGCCGGCTTCACGATGCCCTGCTCGGTGAGGTACCCGGCGGAAACATAGTATTTCGATTTTTCATCGCCTCCTGAAACCGACAGCTGGTGCGACTGGTTGTAGCCGGTTCCGAACACCTTGTCGCTCCAGTTGGTGTTGTTGGTGTAGGAGGAGTCGAGCGAGGCGCCGGTGATCTCTTTCATCAGGGTGCGGTACTGCTCGGTGTTTAGCACTTCGATGGGCTTGCGCAGCGTTGAGGTGCCGAAGTAGGTGTTGTAGGTGATGGTTGGGGCGCTGGATTTCCCCCGTTTGGTAGTGATGAGCACTACGCCGTTGGCTGCCCGTGCGCCGTAGATGGCTGCAGAGGAGGCATCCTTCAGGACGCTCATGGTGGAGATATCTGTCGGGCTTAACCCCTTGATATCGGTGGTCGGCACGCCGTCGACCACATAGAGCGGCTCATTGCCTGCCAGCACCGAGGTGGCGCCGCGCACACGCACAGAAAGGCTTTCGCCCGGCTTGCCCGAGAACTGTGTCACCTGAACGCCGGCGGCTTTGCCCTGCAGGGCCTGCACGGCGGAGACGATCGGCCGGTCACGGATCTCCTTTTCACCAACGGTGGATACCGCAGTGGTAAGGTCCATCTTTTTTTGTGAGCCGTACCCCACAACCACCACCTCACTGAGGGCCTTCACATCCTCCTGGAGCACCACGTCGATCACCGACTGCGATGCCACGGGAATCTCCTGCGTGATGAACCCCACAAAGCGGTAAACCAGGATGGCTCCGCTGCCGGCGGTGATCCGGTATGTGCCGTCGAGGCCGGTAATCGATCCGAGAGTGGTGCCCTTCACCTGGATGGAAACCCCCGGAAGAGAGGTGCCTCCGGCATCATTTACGGTGCCGGTGATGGTCCGGTCCTGCGCATGGGCCACAGCGGCGAGCGCAATGATAATAATCAGGGTAAAAAGCTTTTTCATGGCCGGTTTATTGAGTGTGCTGGATGTCAGGGTATCGCGGGCCTTCGCCCGTTTGGTTTTGGTATATACAACTAAGGGTGTTGATTGTTCAGCGATTGTGCCGAACCCGAAATATACTTCTTTTTTTTAAAACTTCAGCGGCACCACCGGCATATTTTACGCGCAGATTGATGCCGTACTTGTTCATGATCTGTATTTTCAGCTTTGTCCTCGTGACGATAAAAGATTAAAGAGTGGCTCATTGATGTAGTAATTACCCGTTCCCAAATGCGCCTTCCTCAGAACCCCGTCTTTGGCAAGCCGGTTAAGGTAATTGGCGGCAGTCAGCCGTGATACCTTCAGGTCTCCAACGATGAATTCGATTTTGGTATAGGGATGCTTGAAAAGATTGTTTAACAGATCCTGACTGTAAAACTTGTAATTGTTGCGTAATTTAATTTTGTAATCCTGCATCAAAGCTTTGATTTTCAATATCAGATCGATCGTTTCCCTCGATGTGGTTTCAACCCCCTTTACCATAAAGAGAATCCATTCTTCCCATGATTCTTTTTCCCTGACCTCCTGTAGCAGCCGGTAGTAATCAGATTTATGGCTGATGATATAACTGCTCAGATATAAAACGGGGAGATCCTGTAGTTTTTCGTTTATAAGGTACAGGATGTTGATGATCCGCCCGGTTCTGCCATTGCCGTCGTAAAAGGGATGAATGCTCTCAAACTGATAGTGGATGACCGCCATCTTGATAAGTGGATCGAGGTCGGCGAGTTCGGGCATATTGATAAATTTCTCCAGATTGTCCATCAGTTCAAGAATTTCGGCATACCCCTGGGGAGGAGTATAAATGGTGGCACCCGTCGAGGCATTTTTCAAAACGGTACCGGGCAATCGTCGGAACCCCGCCTGATTGTCCTCAAGGATCTCCTGGATCTGAAGTATGCTGTTAAGGGTGAGCCGGCCGTTCCGGGTAATCAGTTCAAACCCTTTTTTCATGGCCAGCACATAGTTCTGAACCTCCTTTGCCTCAGATGATCTCAGTGCAGCCAGGTTCATCCCCGACTTATACAATTCATCATGGGTGGTTATGATGTTTTCGATTGCTGAACTATCCTTGGCTTCCTGAAGTCCCAGTATGTTAATCAGGATGGTCTGGTTAGGAATAGTGGAAGCAATTCCTTTCAGTTCGGCAAGAGCCGCATGGGCGGCCGGCAGGCACTT
>CAYWHP010000074.1:0-22566 GCA_964457845.1 uncultured Porphyromonadaceae bacterium
TATTCGCGACCGCAGGGAGCGCGGGAGAGGGGGCCGGGGTGTGAGGAATTCGCGACCGCAGGGGCCGGGGGGTGAGGTATTCGCGACAGCAGGGGCCAGGGGGTGAGGTATTCGTGACCGCCTGGGCCGGGGGGTGAGGAATTCGCGACCGCAGGGGCCGGGGGGTGAGGTATTCGTGACCGCCTGGGCCGGGCGGTGAGGTCCCTACCTCATCCACCAGTCTTTCGGCACCTCCTGTTTCTTAAGGCCGGGGCCTTCCACGGCCATGCTAAAGGCATAATCCGTTGAACCGTTATAGTATTGCAGTTTAACCTTATGCATGCCGGCGGAAAGGAGCACATAGCCCGCCTCTTCCGATTCACCGTGGGCACCGTCGTTATCGGTCACGAGCAGGTCATCGATGGTTACCGTTGATCCGTCATCGGAAGTGGTGAAAAAGGTATACGCACCGGTGGTTGGGATACGGATATACCCTTCATAAACCACGCCGAAAAACTCAGGTTTGCGATCAGCCGGAAGCACCGGCGAATCAGCTGATCCTGTTTTCAAGGGGGTCAGCTTCGACCAGTCGGGGAGCCTTCTCCACCGTCCTTCGTAGTACGACCAGTTCAGGCCGGGCTTAAGCCCGGCGGGCACCTGGACAAGGGCCGGAAGGGGCTTAAGCCCCTCGAAGGAGATCGGCTCATTCATCCTTAGGGCTGCCTCGGCGGCTAAGGCCGGGTCACGCGGGAAATCAACACCAAGCAGACCGGCCGGCTTCGAAAGCCGGTTTTCATCAGCCGAAACCGTGATGGCGGCAATCCTGACTTCAGGCGATGCCGGCAACTGAAGCTTTCTGGCGCCTGCCGGCAACTCGATGGCAATGCGGAACAGGTATCCGAAAATATAGGCCTCGTTCTTGTTGCTGCTGCCAATGTGACGATGGGTTGCGATATAACCAACCGGCACATGCTTCACAAACGCGGGTACCGTAAGTACCGGGCGCGGGTGAACCACCCCGTTGATCCTCACCGACTGCGAAAAACCATTCTTCAGATCGCGGTTGTCCCATTGGCCGATATTGCCCGTATAACAGGGTATTTCAACCTCAACGGATTTGCCGTCGACCAGGAATTCAACTTTTTTGTCGGACCCGGCCGAGGAGGCAAGAATATAAACCGTGTTGAACGAACCGGCAGGCAAATCAATCACCTGGCCCCTGGCACTCATCATGTTCGGCTGCCCGTCGGCAGCTGAACCCAGCTTGAATACCACATCTTCCGAAACAATCTCTGACGGCCAAAGCTCGGCCGGATAGGTGTTGCCCTTACCGTCGAAGTCACCGTCAGCCCGGTTCTCATCCCGGCTGACACCATCGATATCAAACCTTAACGCCAGCCATTGCGATGACTTCACACCCATGCCCGCTGCAGGCTTCTCCAGCTTGAGAGCAAATGTTTTTGGCTGATAGGCGGTCAGGTCGAAGTTCAGCTTACCGTTTTCAACAGAGGTCTTTCCAATAGTTTCCTCGATCCCGTTGACTTCACGTGCAGAGACAACCGGAGCAGCGAAAGCAAGGGAAACTGATTTTGCATCCTTTCCGAAGAGCTCCTGAACGCGAACGACAATCTCTTCCGACTGTTCGGCCTGCTTGAGCGCTTTAACGGCAACCTGAGCGGTATTGACCCCCAGCATACTGAAAACCTTTCCGAGCCGGCCATCATGTTTTGGCGCCACGAAGGCAACCAGCGGCTGATTGAGGCGGGTTGCTTCCCATTGCGAGCTGCCATCGCGCCAGTCGCCCTTGTGACCGCTGATGGCGAATGTAAAGGTATGGTGACCAATGTCATTGGTTGCCTGATCACTGTACCCCCTGCCGGTTGCCGGAGTATGAACCAGCGTGAGCCGCAACTTGTTATCGGAAGGCTTATCCCATCCGATCTTGCAGTCGCTCATCATGGTCACACCATAGCTGTTGTCGGTGTTCGTTATGTCGGCCCATTGTTGCGCTGGTACTTCATACAGCTTCGGCTGATTGTTGTCGCGCCTGATGGTCCCGATGCCGAGATCATAGGTAGCCTGACTGCTGGAAACGGAAAGCGGGAATGCCGCCTTCAGCAGTGTCGCCTGCGTATTCCATTCGAGTTCGTTCCTGAATTCGAGGCGGTTGCCTGCCGCCCCGGCAGCAAGACTGATGTATTGTTTCATGGTTGAACCATCCTTTTTACGGATGACACAAAGAGATACCCTGGCCGGGCCGTTTTCGGCTATGGATACCACCGGCTGATCAAAGCAGGTGCGTGGCGCCTTCATCACGTCATCATACATGATTTCCCAGGCAGGCCAGGCAACGGACTTATCATTCAGCAGTTCGAGGCGGATCGGAGCCTTAAGCATCTCTTTTTTCGAGGTCTTGTCAAACACCGATGAAACATCACCGTTTTTATCGATGGTAACTTTATAACGGGCATTCTCCAGCTGATTCTTCTTTACCGATAAGCCGGTTGCCAGCGTGCTGGGCTTATCTGAGGTTACGATATCATAAACGGTATAACTAACCGGCTCACAACGTGCTGCAAAAAGAACAGTTGCCTTTTTCCCTTCGCTGCGAATCAACTGCGCAGGAACCTCCTTGCCGGCAGGATCAAAAACAGTAACCTGGGAGGCATTGCCGCTGAGTTCAATGGCGGCCTCCACGAGGTCTTCCCGCTCAATGGAAAGCGGATTATACACTACAACCGGAACGCCGCCTGCACGTGTATCCAATCCACGTATAACCCCGCCGGCGGTATTTCCAAGAACGCCGGCAAACTGGTTCAAACTGAGCAGCTCATCATTCCATGAAAACTGATAGGCTTCCGGGATACTGGTGCCCGTGAGGTCATCGTGAAACTGGTGCCAGAGAAACCGGGTCCATGCCTCCTCCAGTGTTTGCTTCGGATAGTAGGCAGCACCGAGCCAGCCGGCCATTACAGCCGAGCGCTCAGCTGCATCGGCGAGCAGTTCATTCCTGCGGTTCAGCAGCTTCATGGCAGTTTGCGATGTGTAGCATCCGTTACCATGAGGTGAGGTAAGCAGTTCACCATTGAACTGCGGCAGCTTGTCGAGTTGGGCCGGGGTCATCTGGCGTGCCATAAGATCAGCCGGGGCGCTGATAATCTTCAGGGGTCCGTTTGACTGGATGGCCTTTTCCAGAAAAAACACCGATGAGTCTTCGGGTGCACCGCCAACATCTCCGGTACCGAAATACCGGTAGCCCAGATAAGTGCCGGATTGGGCTCCGGTCTTTTCAACCGTCTCAATCCACTTGGGATCTTTGGAAAGGTCACCGCGGAGTTTGGCTCCGTATGAACCTCCGTTAAGGGCGGCGAAAACACGCGAGCCGTCAACGCCCGTCCAGGTTCCGATATCAAAAGGCACCCCGAAAGGGGCACCCCAGGTAAGTTTCTGGGTGGAGAACCCGCTCAAACCGCAATGCACCATTATCGTCGGCAGGGCATATCCGAAGCCGAAACAATCGGGCAGGAATATATCGTAACTCTTCACCCCAAACTCACGCTTGTAGTAATTCTGCCCGAGCAGGATGGTCCGGATAACCGCTTCGGGCGATGCAATATTCACATCGGTCGCATCGATCGAGCTGCCGCAAATGTTCCAGCGGCCTTCGGCGATGTACTCCTTCATCCGCTGCCAGGCCTCCGGGTAGTACTCTTTCATGAGCTGATACTTGATCGACCCTTCGAAACTGAATTTATAATCGGGGTACTTTTCGAACAGCCTGAAATTGTCGTTGAATGTGTTTGGCAGGTACTCGTTGATGGATGTCTGTATGGTCCATCGCCACTGCGTATCGAAATGGGCGGTACCTATTACATGGAGCGCCTTCTTGTCGGCGCTGCTTCCATCCTGCGCCATGCCCTGCCCGAAAATGGCGGCAAGTCCGACTGCAGCCAGCAGGACTCGATTGAAGAATTTTGTCATTTGGTTTATTGTTGATTGAGTTTTCAGCGGCATAAAAATACCCCATCGCGACATGAATACCGGATGCAAAAAGTTAAAAAAAGTGAAGAATTGTTCCTGAATTCACATCACACGGTGAATGACATACTTGTCATACCTTGTAATGATCAGCGATGATCCAGCGGATCACTGCAGGAGGCAGGAGATGCCGGATAGTGGCGATCAGCTTCTGGTCGAAACGGCCTACGATGAACCGGTATTTGGGGTTCTTCGATGCCACGATCCGTCCGATCGTTCTTCCCATAAGCATAGGATCGCATCCCGACTGCTCATCCTTACCCATGATGCCTACAGCTCTTTGGGCACGTTCGCTGTAATCGCTTCCCGATGAATCCTTACGTGTCATCGTGCGGCTTCCGGTAAACCCAGTTTTAAAGTCTCCGGGATTAACTACAACCACCCGGATATTCCATGGTTTAACCTCCATGGCCAGAGCCTCACTGTATCCTTCTACAGCGAATTTGGCAGCTGAATAAAGCCCCTGAAAAGGGAGGCCGATAATGCCGCCGATCGAGCTGATATTGATTATTTTACCTGATTTGCGGTTCCGCATATGAGGCAGAACGGCTGCGGTAACACGAGCAAGGCCGGTGAAATTGGTATCCATTTGAAGCAGGATCTCCTCATCTGAAAAACTTTCGACAGCCCCGCCGATTCCCATACCGGCATTGTTGATGAGCACGTCGATCCTCCCTTCGGCAGCAACCACCGATTCCACGGCAGAGGCAACTGATTGGTGTGAAGTTACATCCATGGGGATCAGGCGAAAAGGCATCCCTTCCGTTCCCGGGTTACGGCTTGTACCATATACAACATGGCCCTGCAGGGCCAGGAAGGTTGCAGTTGCTCTACCAAGGCCGGAGGATGCTCCGGTTATCAGGATGACCTGCGGCATTTTAGCGGGAGTTAAAGAACCCCGAGCATCTTGGATATCCGGTGAATACTGCTGACTGCCTTGTCGATTTGTTCGTGGGTATGCGTGGCGATCAGCGAGAACCTGATCAGCGTATCATTAGGCGGAACGGCAGGAGCAACAACAGGATTGACAAAAATGCCCTCCTCGAGCAATAGCTTGGTCATGATCAGGGTTTTGTCCATATCACCAACACGAAGCGGAATGATAGGGCTCTCGGCCAGACCGGTGTTGAACCCAAGCTGCTTGAAACAGTTGAGTGAATAACGCGAATTCTCCCAAAGCTTCTCAATGCGTTCCGGTTCGTCCCTCATAACTTCAAGCGCTGCAAGAACGGTAGCGGTTGAAGCAGGTGTCATGGATGCGCTGAAGATCAGCGCCCGTGAATTGTGCTTCAGGAAGTTGATGGTGTCAAAATCGGCTGCTATGAATCCACCGAGTGATGCAAAAGACTTGGAGAAAGTTCCCATCAGGACGTCAACCTTATCGGTGAGGCCGAAATGGTCGGCAGTGCCCGAGCCGTATTTGCCCAAAACGCCGAAAGAGTGGGCATCGTCAACCATCACGGAAGCATCGTATTTCTCGGCAAGGGCAACGATATCCGGCAGGCGGGCAATATCCCCCTCCATGCTGAAGATACCATCCACCACAATAAATTTCAGCTTGTTGTGCGGGCATGCCTTCAGACGCCTTTTCAGCGCATCCATATCATTATGGGCATACTTCACCGTTTTGGCAAAGGAGAGCCGGGCACCTTCGATGATCGAGGCATGGTCGAGGCCGTCGAGAAGGATATAATCCCCGCGTTGCGGCACACAGGAGAGAACCCCCAGGTTTGCCTGGAATCCGGTACTGTAGCATAAGGCAGCCTCCTTGCCGACAAATTCGGCCAGTTTAGTCTCCAGCTCGATATGAAGGTCCAGTGTGCCGTTCAGGAACCTGGATCCTGCACATCCGGTACCGTATTTCCGGGTTGCGGCTACTGCGGCCTCAATGATTTTGGGATGGTTGGTAAGACCCAGGTAACTGTTGGAACCGAACATCAGAACCTTTTTCCCGTTCATGATCACTTCGGTATCCTGTTCGGATTCGATCACCCTGAAGTACGGATAAACGCCTTGCGCCTGTACCTTTTGGGGTGCATCGTATTTGCTGTATCTTTCTTGTAAAATGCCCATAGCGGGCAATATTAACCTTTTTCCCGATTGAGTGTATTACCTTGTTAGTTAATTTCCGACAAGTTCGGTATATATACTGATCCGCCGGCACCACAACTTTTCCCTGTCCTACCGGTACCGGTTACTCCCATAAAAACTGGTTTTTCCCCATTTGCACATCTTTCTTCTTCATATTGCTTAACTGGATGTTACGGCCGGCTACACCCGGATCAATCAGGTTACCGGAGATCGCAACATTTTTACAAAACTCCAGCGAAACCGAAACTTTCCGGGGATGCCAGGGCTGAAAGCGGGTTGATGCATTTATTGTATTGCCGGAAAACGTTAGTCCGTCAACTGACTTTGCATACAATACCGGATAATCGTACAGATCGAACCGGTTGTTTTCGATCCGGATGTTCCGGTGAAAGTATCCCATGGCCGGGTCAGGTTTTGGAATTTCCGGAAAAATACTGACGACCGCCTCGCAAAACTGGTACATCGATGTAAGGCAACCGTCGCTGAAATGGTTATTCCGGATGAGCACGTCCTTCACCCCGCCCGACTCATACCAGTTATTGGCATCACCGGCAATCAGGATTGCAGAACCGCTTGATTCGAAGAAATTGTTTTCAACAAGGATCCGTCCGGGAGTTGAAAGGAGGATGCCCCTGGCGCGACAGCTTTCAAAACGGGAATCCTTGATCAGCACATCGGGTGTCCAGGCAAGGTTTTCGAGCGCATACCCCTCCACCACATCCATGGGAACGGGTTCCCTGAAACGAATACGGAAGCGCTCGGTGTCGATTGCCTCAAAACGGGCAGCAACCCCCTCGCCGGTTGTGATCAGGGAATTATTTTCGATGAATCCCACACGCTCCCCCGGCCTGGCCCAGATCATGCCGATGCTCTGACCGTGCATGAATTTACATATCAGCGTATTGGCATCCGGCTTCTCCATCACGCGAACACTTGTGCCGTGCACATTGATGGGATCATCCATCAGTGCATGGAACCGGCACCGGTCAACAATGATCTGACCCCTGCAGTTGGAATAATGAAAGCCATCATCATGTCCGGAAAGTATCCGGTTTTTGGCCGGGTTGGGAACAGAATTCACCCGCGTGAATGACAGGTTTTCGGAAAACTGCGATAATATTCCGAGCCCGGCATTGTGATACATGTTCAGGTCTTCCACGCTGACATTCCGGCTGTCGATGATGAACATCCCGGCATGATCGCGCTCGCTGTGCCTCAAAACAAGATAATTACCCTTCGCCGGCAGCCGCTTGAATTCATTAGTCAGACGAACAAGACCCGGTGCAATTTCCGTTGCATTGTATTTGTTCCACCCACCGCCAAGGCAACCCCAGTCGCCTGTATTATAGGCAACGGCGCGTGTTGCGCGGTCGAATTCCATGGTTCCCCACCAGGGGCTCTTCCATCCTTCACCAACAAATACAAGCTTACCTTTTTCAACGATATAAGGGGATTCAACCGGATCGATCCGGATGTCCATCCAGGCGGGATTGGTTTCTATCACCTCCGCTTCGGCGGTCAGGGGTATATCCCAGTCGATGCTGACATTCTTAATCGAGATATTGCTGCTTCCATCTACCGTAAAGGGTTGCATCCTGTCGTGGAAAACAAAGTCGGAACCGCCGCAGTCGATGGTCACACCCTCAAGCCCTTCGATCAGGATGGCACACCGGCGGGGGTTGTTTACGGTTGTATTCGATTCATAATATACTTTTTCGATACAATGGTGCGGCCAGAAATCGTACCGCCCCTTCGGGAAAACGACTATGGTACCGGGTTTCCCCTTGCAGGCATCCAGGGCCTTCTGAACGAATGGAACTGCATTGATCCGTGAATCCGGGCTGATCCCGTATGCAGTAATTCGAAGGGTATCAGGAACTGCATAAACGGTAAGCGAGGTTAATAGTGCCAGAATGGTAAAGATGGGTCTCATAAAATCTATTTTTACACAAAAATAGCATTTAGGAGGAGCCCGATGATCAGTGTTTTTCTTTCTCTTGCCCTGATAGCCGGTGCCGGTGCATCGCTGAGGTACCTGTTTCCGGCAATGGACATTGAGTATGTACGGAAATCAATCAGTAAAATCGTTCTGTACATCATTTTGCCTGCACTGATATTCAATGTGATATACCATGCCGATGCCGGCCGGGTGTTTTATCATGTTCCGGTTGCCGCAGCCGGTGGGGTACTTGTTGCCCTGGCAGTTGCAGCGGTGGTTATACGGTTCTTCCGGCTGCCCGATAGTTCAAAAGGGGCACTTATCCTGGCCTGTGTTTTCGGGAACGTCACTTATCTCGGCCTGCCTGTGCTGGTTGGCATCTTTTCAGATATACCTGAAAAGATTTCCGTTGTTGCGGTGCTTTACGACGTGACGGCCTCCACGTTGCTGCTGTCGGTGGGTGCCCTGGTTGCCGTGCGGATCAGCGGCGGATCGGCGGGTGGTGCAGCCAGCCTGCTCAGGCGCATTGCAAAGCTTCCCCCGCTGTGGGCGCTGGCGGTTGCACTCATCGTGAAGTTTCTTCACATACCGCTGCCCGAATTCCTGCTATCAGCCACCAAAACACTGAGCGTCATGGCCGTAGGACTCATGATCCTCTCGCTTGGCATGGCCCTGAGGCCGCGCAGGGTACGCCACATCGGCTCACTGACGGTTGTTGCGGTGATTCAATTGATCTTCATCCCGGCGGTGGTCTATTTTATTGGTAAGGCCCTCAGCATGGAGCAGCCCTGGTTCGAGGCAACGGTCATCGAAGCGGCCATGCCCACCCAATTACTTACGCTGGTGGTTGCAGACCAGTTCAACCTCGATACGGAAATACTGGCGCAGGCCATCCTGTTCACCACCATCCTGTCAGCATTTACAATCCCATTAATGCGCTACCTGGTCTTCATGTGAAGCCCCTTCTTCCGCGTCACGTGTCACGTGTCACGCGTCACGCCTCACGCCTCCCCACACGCCCTCCGCATCGCCAGCAGGTTCTCTTCCGGCGTGTTCACGGTGATTTCGCAGCCTCCGGATAACATGAATTTCCTGCCCTTTTCGCGGTTGACGAGTTCCCTGCATTTCACATAAACCTCATCTGCCGTAAGATCCTGTATTTCAACCGGATTGATATTCCCGCAGCGGATAACATCCGGTCCGAATTGCCGGAAAGCCTCCTCGGGATCGGACATGAAATCGAGATCGAAGATATCCAGGCCAAGCTGCGAAAGGTATAGCCAGAGATGGGTGGTATTTCCGCAGATATGGAGTTTCACCGGCACGCCGAGCGAATGGATGTAGCTGACCAATTGCCTGTGACGGTCAAAAACAAAGGTATGGTAGGTATCGGGGTCGATCTGCGAGCAGATGGCATCGCCCACCCCAATCAGGTCGCAGCCGGCAGCCACCTGTTCACGTGCGAAATCCTTTGCGGCAGCCAGGCACTTATCGAGCAACAGGTGAGCGGCTTCCGGATCCATCATGAGCATGAGGAGCATCTCCGTCACCCCGGCGAGATCGCAGGCTTCGGCCAGCGGCCCCTCAACCCATCCCATAACGGGTACCTCATCCTTCAGGATTTCCCGGTAATACCGGGCTCCGTTGATACGGTCGAGCGTTCGGGGATTCAGCAGAACATCGGGTTTAGTAAGATTCGGAACATCTTCGGGGGTTTCAACAACCTTCGACATGCACTGCGGAACACCCTCGGGCACAAACTTCACTTCGGCGCCGAAGGCAGCCGTTTCGCGGTACGGATCGGAGATCAGGCTCACCATATCGGCATCAAAACGGCGCAGGCACCGGATGTTCGACTCCACCAGAACCCGGTGATCCGATGCAAACTCCGCGTAGGTATTGCCGTTGTATCGGGCGGCGAAGTGCATCAGGATCGGATAAAACTGGACCCTTGCAGTCGGTTCGCCGGCCAGCAGTTTCTGAAATTCGGTTTTCTTGCTCATTGCTTTCTGAATGTGACCTGCCGCAGAAGGGTGCCGCCCATGGGAACAAGCTTTACCTTTTCCAAGCTGTCGTTGGCAGTATTGATAAGAGATGCATTGAATACCAGCTTTCCGGCCTCCGCAGGAGCCACAGTCACATTTTCCCCGCAGGCGAACAGCTGCAGCCGGTTGGCCTTCACGTGGCTGTCGAAGAGGCCCGGGAGCGGATATTCCTTCGTGATGACCCCGGTTCCTTCGATGGGAGCAGCAAGTACCAGTGGTCCGTAGGTGAAATATGAATCGTTTTTAAGATCTTGATTTACAACAACTTTTGGGGTTAAGGCAATAACAACCTCATCTCCGCTTTCCCAGGTACGCCTCACCGCCAGGTACCCCTTCGCCTTTTTACCGGGATAGTTTACCTTAATACCATCGGACCAGGCAGGGATACGGAATTTCAGGGTAAACTTCTGAGGGGTTTCCAGTGTGATTACAAACCTCATGGTAAACTCAGAAGGATAATCCGCCGCCTGTTCGATGGTCACCGTCCGGCCTCCGACCTGCGTTTTCAACACAGACGGGCCGTATAATGCAGCGACGAGGCCATCTGCGTCGCGCATCCACATCGATCGTACATAATAGGGCGCTATGCGGCCGGCATTGGGAACACAACAAACCGCAACATCCTGGTGAACCGGGGAATACTTATACCGGGTCTGGTTCTTGCCCGGCAGGGTATCATTAAGCGGTCCGGTCATTGACCAGGAATTATCCGACTTCAGGTAGGCAATTGAATGCCCGTCAGGGTGGCGCGCCCCCTGTGCAGCATTGAAGAAGAGCTTTTCGATTTTGTCGCCGTATGCTGCACTGCCCGATTTCTGCATCAGGAGTGAATAGGAATCCAGCAGTTCCTGGAGGGAGCAATACTCATAGCCGGTGGAAGTTGCATCGGCTTGGCGCCCGCCGATCCATTCGTCGCCGATGGGGCCGCCCGTCGGTGTGGTCACAGAATCGATCCGGCGGAGGTAGATATCGAGGGCCTTTTTCAGCCGGGGATCGCCGGTTGCAAAACAGGCAACCGCCAGCGGCCTGAGGTGTTCGTAGGTATGAACGCCATGGCCTTTAAGTTTATAACGTTTATCGAAAATATTGTCGAGACGCACATCCTCTTCCATCAGCTTGTTATCCGAATAATTCAGATAGAGGAATGCGGCATAATCGAGGTACTCCCTTTTACCCGTAAGCTGGTGGAGCCTGTCGAGCACATCGGTAAAAACCAGGCCGTGACAGATACCTGCAAAGGATTTGTCGGCTTTGAAGGGATCCGACCGGTTGATCGGATAATTGACCATCACATCCTGAACCGCCCGCTCAATGGAATGCAGTAGTGCGGCAGAGTCACCTGTGCCGGATTCATAAAAGGCGAGCAGGCCGCGCAGAAGGGTTGCCTTGGCCCACAGTTCGCCGTTCTCTCCGGCAAACCGGTAGCGCAGGTTTTTATCATAGATGCCAAGGTAACCGTTGCTGTCCTGTGTTTGAAGGATATGATCACGGTAGGCTTTAACGCTTTCGAGCTGACCGGCGTTCCCCGTGAGGATCGCCTGCCGGATCTGGCCATCCCGCCAGTTCGACTGGGTTTCGCTGTTCCACCAGAGGTACTGCACCTCCCAGTCGGCATTCTCCCGGATATTGCCGACGTCCTTGCTTTTGTCGCGGCGGGTGAGGCGATTCCGTCCATAGATATCGTCATCTTTGGTAAGGGCAGGCACCAGCTCATCGAGGTGGCCGGTAAACCCCGCCAGGTCCGACTCCATCTGTTCCTTCAGCCAACCGGCAGGCTTCACCTCGCCAAACCGCAGGTATTCAAATTTCTCTTTTGTCTGCATACATCCAGTGATGAATAATAACCCGATGGCAATCAAACCTTTCATTATTCCAGAAGTAACGATTTCAGTTGTTCAAGCTGATCAGCCGTAACCCCGGAGCAGATGAGGTAATTGGCTATACCGCCGTAGTCATGCTCCACCCGTGCCATGGCGGTTTCGAGGTACCTCGCCCTGACTTCGAAAGCCGCCTGCAGGTTGCCCTTTGGAAAGAGGCCGATCGTGAAAAGCCGCAGCCGCTTCCGCATCTTGCTGATGCGTGGAATCATGAAATCGTTCGACTTCAGGTACTCTTTCATGATACTATCCTTGTCGAGCCCCAGGTACCACTGGATCATCGCAGCGGCAAAACCGGTCCGGTCCTTGCCGGCCCTGCAGTGGATCAATACCGGCAGGCCGTTCGGCTTCACCATGAGTTCGATGAGGCGCCGCATGGGTTCAGCCATCAGCAGGACCATTTCCTTATAGGTACCGTCAATCACATCGATGATCTGTTCATCGGCATAACGCTTCAGGAGCAACGGACGCAGCCTGTCGCGCGTCATGCGGTCGATGTTGCAGGGCAGCGAAACCCGTTCCCTGCCCGGAAGTGAAGCGGGATCCCGCTCCTGCTCCTCCTTCGACCTGAAATCGACGATATGCTTTATATTAAACGATGCCATGTCAATCCGGTCACTGGCGCTTATTTTTTGCCACACTCCTGAACGGAATAGTACCCCCCGGCGGATTGTCCGGCCATCCATTGTTACACCGCCGCCGAAATCACGGAAATTTATCCGGTTATGCATAGATCAAAAAAATCAATAATGAGCCCGAAAGGTAGCCTATTTGCCGAAATCATCGGGAACCCGAACAGCAATGATCTCACCCGTAACGCAAACTTCACCCCCGGCGAGGAGGCGTACCTCCACGATTACCTTCCTTCCCTTCACCTCGACGATCCTTCCGCGGATCTCCAGTCCGGGGCCAAGCGGTGTTGGTTTTCGGTAATCAACCTTCAAGGAAGCGGTGACGCATCTCGGCGCATTGTATTCCGTGAGCTCCAGCCCCTCAGCCCTCGCGAGCGCCAGCGCCGCTGAGCCGGTGCCGTGGCAGTCGATCAGGGAAGCAAGCAGCCCCCCATAAACGAAACCGGGTATTGCCGTATGAAACGGCATGGGTATGAAGAGGGTTACCGTCTCATCCCCTTCCCAGGCTGTTTTGATACGATAGCCGTGTTCGTTAAGACGACCGCAGCCGTAGCAGGCAGCAAAATGATCCGGATAAAAATCCTGTATACCTTTCATGCCGCAGAGGGTATCAATTTTTCATGAATTTAGCTTTTATTTGTCACGATGTTTTTACTTTAGATCCTTAAAGCAAAAAAAGGTGAATACAAAATACAGTGAAAGCGCACACCGCCTGAAAGAGATGATCAATAAGGCCATTGAGGATCACGTGATTACACGCGACGAATACGACGAGATCATCAATATTGCAACCGAAGACGGTCATATTGATCCGCAGGAACGTGCCCTTCTTGCTGAGTTGCAGGACATGATCGAAAACCGCTCCGTACGAATGGTGGCTAAATAAGCCGGCCTTGATAATTGGTTAAACCGGTTTCAGCGTTATCCTGACAATTTCCGAACGGGTTCCGATCCGGATGGGTGCAGCCCATAATCCCAATCCCGACGATACATAAATGTTGGTTTTCCCGCTCTTGCCATATCCATGGGCAATTGCATACATCCTTCTGACAATCAGGCTTATAGGAAATATCTGGCCATCGTGGGTATGACCCGAAAGTTGCAGGTTGATGCCGTTTTTCACCGCATCCTCCATTTTAGCGGGATTATGGTCCAGCAGGATGGTGGGTAGCCCTTTTGGTGCACCTTCGAGAATGGCCTCAAGCGGCTTCCGGTGGCGCTGGGAAACATCATCCCGGCCGACCAGCACGAACCGGTTGGCGACAGACATGGCGGTATCGCGCAGCAGCGTGATTCCTGATTTTGCATAAAAAGCTTCGGCACGCCTGATCCCTTCACCATAATACTCATGATTGCCAAAGATGGCATAAACACCGAGCGGTGCCCGCAGCTCCCTGAGCTCCTCATCCATACGCTGCGCTTCAACGGGCCTGATGCTGTGGTCGATCAGGTCACCGGCAAAGAGGATCACATCCGCCTTCTGCTTGTTCAGCAGCTCCACGTACTTTTTAAGCCGGCCCTTGCGGATGATGCTTCCAAGGTGCACATCACTGGCCATTACCATTGTCAGCTCACTGGTCAGGCCCTCGCTCCGCGGGATCTCCACTTCGAGTTCGTGTACTGCGGGATGGCGGAACCGGTAGTTGCCGATCAGGCTGAAAACCGTGAACAGGCCGATCACGCCAACAAAAGCCGCAAGCTTCACCTGCGGGTAATGGGTATACACCCAGTCGGGGTAAAACTTCAGGAAATGGTTTGAGAAGCGCAGGAGATCGAAAAAAAGTGCGGCAAGCACAAAGTAGAGCAATCCGATCACCCAGTAAGCACCAATGTTTTCGACTACCATGGTTACCCCCACCGGAAGCTTGTTTCCCAGTCCCATGGCAACAAAGAAGGAGAGCGACAGCGTTACGAACAACACCGGGAAAAGGACATGGATCCATCCGGTTGCGGGCAGCGCCTGCCAGGAACGGACGAAGAGCCAGTAGTTGATGCTGCCGTACAGGGTCAGGGCAATGAGTATAGCAATTTTATTCATCAGCGGGGTTTGAATGACATGAAACAATCAATCCTGACTTAAGTTTTTCGATCGTCAGGGAAGTTGATTATCAAGTGACACCGATACGGCTTTTAATGCATGGATGGTTGTGGTGTCAAATACCGGAACCGTGCAATCGGACTGCCTTACAAGAAGCGGAATTTCGGTGCAACCCAGGATAATGCCCTCCGCACCACGGTTCACCAGTCCTTCAATGATGCCGAGGTATTCTTTACGGGAAGCGTCAAGAATCCGGCCATGCACCAGCTCATCATAAATGATCCGGTGAACCCTTTCAATACCGGGCAAGTCGGGAACAAGCACCTCGATTCCGTGCTTTTCGGTGAGGCGGCCCTTGTAGAAATCCTGTTCCATGGTGAAGCGGGTGCCCAGAAGGGCAACTTTTGTGAGTCCTGCCTCGCTTATTTTCTCTGCCACCGCATCAACAATGTGAATCAGCGGGATACCGATACTCCGTTCTACCTCCGGCGCCATTTTGTGCATCGTGTTGGTGGCGATTACCAGCAGCTCCGCCCCGCCCCGCTCGAGCCGTCGGGCGGCATCAACCATCATGCGGGTGAGCTGCTCCCAGTTGCCCTGGTGTTGAAGCTTTTCAACCACATCAAAATCAACCGAATACATAAGGCAGTCGCAGGAATGGTGACCGCCAAGCCGTTCTTTAACCGTTTTATTGAGGATGTCGTAGTAAACCGCTGAAGATTCCCACGACATGCCGCCGATCAGTCCGATTGTTTTCATTTTTTAGTCAGTTTTTTCACCACTGTAGGCACATAGAACACAGTAGGGAGGACACGGAGGTTTAAGAGGGCAATGATCAGGATTTTTCGCGTTATCAGGAAATCAGAACACAATAGGGGTTCAGAAGCCTTTGGGCAATCTGGAGAATTGCTCGGTTACCATGGTTTTCTGGCCTTCGCGGAAAATATTGGTGCAGTTGAAATTAATCAGGATTCCTTTCGGCTTTTTAAGCAGTTTGAGATAGGTCAATAACTGGGCTTCATGAATCGGCAAAATACTTTCGACAGCCTTGACTTCAACAACAACAGTATCTTCAACCAGCATATCATACCTTAGTTCGTAATCCAATTGCAAACCATGAAATACTACCGGAACTTTTTGCTGTACCGAAACGGCAAATCCTTGCTCCTTAAGTAAATGAACAAGGCATTTTTCATAAATACCTTCAAGCAACCCGGGTCCGATCTCCCTATGTACCTCGATGGCAGCCCCGATTACCGCATGCGTCAATTCATTAACATCCTTCTGCGTCTTCATAAAGCGTTCTATTGTGTTCTATTGTGTTCTATTGTGTTCTAAATTGCTGATTAAGTAAGAGTTTCCAATTTCGGTAAAATCTATCCTACCCCTCTCTTCCCCCTCCGTGTCCTCCCTAATGTGTTCTATGTGCCTATTGTGGTTAAAAAACTAATAATCAACCTTGTACTCCCCCGCCCCGTCGGCCTTCAGCTGCCTCCCGTTCACCGTAACAACCGGTTTTTTTCCGGACTGGTCGACATTGATGTTAAGCCGCTCGTTCCGGAACCTCAGGTCGGCCGAAACAGTTTTTGTTCCGGGGAACAGGTTCGGCTTTATGATAATGTGGTTCCCCTCCACCCTGACTCCCAGCCAGTGCCTCACAGTAAAGGATGCAACCTCCGCTGATGTCCACGGCACGATGCCGCACCAGGGGATCTGACTGCGGTTAAGCGGGATCTCCTCAAACCAGGCGCCGGCATTGCCCCCCTGGATATCGTGCAGCCACTCAACCGAGCGCCGGCTCCTGGTGGTCAGGCCCGCATCATGCTGGGCCCTGGCTATAAACGCCGTTCCGAATGTCCAAGGCCCCGGCTGGTCGATCTGCGAGCTGGAATGATACCGTTCGTATCCGCCACAGTCCCAGCGGGCATTCCAGATGCTCTCAAGCTTGTCGAGTGACTTCACCGCAAGTGAAGAGTGCGGGTCGATTACACCAAGCAGCACGGGCAACGCGTAGGTGGCATCCGGATTAAGCCGGTGTGAATACTCCGATGGCAGCGGCGCATCATTCTTGTATGACGGCTGCCGCCCTGTAGTAAGATCAGCCGGTTCCCCGGTCACATTCCGCCTTTTGATCAGGGCACCATCCACCACCAGCGAACGGGTCGGATGGCGGAGCATGGCATGCAGGAAAACATCCGCCTCCTGCTTCCAGTAGTCGGCCCGCTCCGGCACCCCGAGAATGGGGGCCAGTTCCGCCGCATCCCGCAGCCCCTGGATCATGTATGTCTGGTAAGCCAGCTCGTAGGCATCGCTGAAGGTGCGCTCCCAGAACTCCCTCCTGTTGTGCACCATGCCGGTGGAATCGCGGAACGCCTTGTTCAGCGGCCGTTCCACCAGCGCCACGATCTTTTTACTGTAGCCGGTGAGCAGCGTGCTGTCGCCCGTCCAGGAAAGGTAAAGCTTCAGGCAGTTCATCAGAACCCCCATCTGGTCGAACTCCTCACGGTCGGGCTCATCGAAACCACCCGCAATCACGGTTGTCCCTTCATCCGCCACCAGGTCGGACAGGATATAATCGAGCAATCCCCGTGCGCTCTCGAAAGCTCCGCTGTAAATCAGCCCCATGGCCACGTTCGACCCGTCGCGCACCCACTGGTTGCCGTATTCAAACACCCCGGCATCCATGCGCCCGTCGCGCGCCACCATGCCCGGCAGGGCAAATGAAGCTGAACGGTAAAGCCGGCCGATGATCGTATCGCTGGTATTGATTGACGACAACGCCCGGTACTGCGGCCGTGCAAAATCAGCCCTTTCTGGCTCCGCCGGACCGGTTGAAAATTCGGCTGTCAGAAAGGTTTTCAGTGTCACCGATCCGCCCGGCGCCATAGCCAGCGGAGGGCTTTCCATCCAGCCCTCCTCCTCGTTCCGGATCCAGCCGGCCGCATCATCAACGGCAATCGCAACACTGCCGGCGGTGTTTGTACTCTTCAGGCCCGAACCCTCCCTGCTGATCATGCCGGGGGGAACCGACAGCCTTATCCGGGCCGTATCGGGCCCGGCCAGGTCGGCCGAAGTGAGTGTGATGGTCCGTTCAAAAGTCCCTCCTTTAGCCGCAACAGCATACGTTTCGTCCACCTTTAATCCCCCGGCCCACCAGGTGTATTCCACAGCAGGCATGGAGTCCATGCTGATCCACCGCGCTGAAGAATTGTGGGGCACTGCCATGAAGGGCACTTTGCCGAGCAGCACCTCGGCGGCGGATGCAGCGAAATTGGTACCGGGAACATAATTAAGCGCATTCCTCTTGCTGCCGGTCTGCGACGGGATCTCCGCATGGAACAGCATCGACGTGAAAGCCGGCAGCGTCCCCGATTTGTCGGCTTGCAGGATCAGCTTGGCATTCCCGCTCCGCAGAAAAAAATACTCCCTTCCGGCCAGAAAAGAATTGAAATAATCGGGATCGTCCCGCTGCTCCCTGTAAAAAACCTGGAACTCTGCAATCGTCGCTCCCTCAACCGGAGGAGGGGTCGCCGGGAACGAAATCACGTTGGCCTTATTCAAGCCGGTGCTGTATTTATGAATCACCAGCTTCACTTTACCACTCTCCACATCGGGAAACTGCCGGATCAGCGAGGGACCGATACCGGTGCCCTTTACGAGCGAAATCCACTCATTGCCAACCTGATAAAAAACCTCGAAATCTTTTATATGGGCCTCGTACGGCTCCATAAGCACTACCGTATTGAACCGCTTCAACCCGCCAAGGTCGATCGTAAATGTAGGTTCCGGATCATCTGCAGCAGGCATCCAGCGGGTATTCGGGTCCTGATCTGCGCCATATTCCGGGCCGTACTCCACCCGGTTGTCTCCCCAGATGCTGGACGACGTAACAGGCCTGTAAGCCGTCTGCGAACCAGCCGGAGCCAGCCGCTCCGGATTCTCAATCACCTGCCGCAATTCAACCAGCCGGTCAACCAGCGATGCCGGGATCCTGCCGGATTTATCCGGCGGCACATCCAGCAGCAGGTTCGCACCGCGCTTAACCGTCTGATCATACCAGTGAAACAGGGTCCTCACCGATTTTGTGACATCCCCCGGCATCCAGAACCAGTTCTGGTTAATGGTCTGGCACACTTCCATCGGGATATAAAATTCAATACTGTCGACTACCCTCACCGGGTTGTGCCCCTCCACTGGCGGCAGGGTGCGCTCCCCGTTTGTGATGTCGGTAGGAAAAGTAAAGAGCCTGGTTCCGTCGGTAAACCCGTTGTTGCAGGTTACCAGGCAATCCGGCTGCTTCTGTTTCACAAGGTCATAGAGCCCCTTCCGCTGCGCTGGCTCCAGCACCGAAGGGATATCGACCCAGATTTCCACCAGTCCCGGGTAGTTGGTTACCAATTCGCTGATATGCCCGTAAGTCAGATTATAATACTCCTCCTTCGTTGATACTTTCTGGTTATGATCATCCCAGAGGCAGTAATAGAGCGCCGGTTTCACCCCATATTTAGTGCAGGCTTTCATAAAATCCGCTACGATATCGGTTTTGCACGGCGAAGCCGCCACATCGTAATCGTACTCCCTCCCCTTAAACTGCACCTTGCTGTCCCACAGGCAGAACCCTCCGGTATGCTTGGCTGTGAGCACCGCATACTTCATCCCGGCATCCCGCGCTGTGCATATCCACTGGTCAACATCGAGCGCATCCGGGGCAAAGGCCGATGCCGGCAGCGTACCATTGTCATACTCCACCCCGGCATAGGTGTTCATGTTGTAATGAATGAACATGCCGTACTTCATGGCTTCCCAGGCGGCCACCTGACCTTTGGTACGGGCCGGTCCCGGCTGTGCAGCAAGGCCAACCGGGATCATCAGCAATACACAATAAATCAATCTCTTAATCATATTCCTAATTTTTTCTGATTAATCTGACACAGGCAACCGACAGGGCCGGCACCGCGATTTTTAAACGGTTAACGTCTTCGGTAACAGGCACTCTCCGCATAGGTGAAAAGCCACCGGTCAGTTCAGTGCCAGCCGGCTCCAGCAGGTCGGCATAGCTGCCGGCAGCAGGTTTGAAATCAACAGGCTCCAGCTCCGCAACCCGTTCAACCGAGTCGCGGTTTACAATGGTTATCACCATACTTTGCCCGTCGGGCGACAGCGAGGCGCAGAGGTCGATGGCCTCACCGGCCTCCGGCAGCGGGGTCCGGATCAGACGGTTACCCTGGTGAGCTCCGAAAGCGGCAAACACCTTACCGGCCTCGTCGGGTTCCGTCGCGTTGGGAGAAACACGGATCGCCCCCTCCGTAACCGGCTGAAAATAAAACGACTGTCTGACACCCAACTCTGCCCCCTCACGGCAAAGGAGATTGAGCACCCCGGCAACGTAAAGGCCCATGGCCGCCGATCCGGGCTCGCCCCACATCGTGTTCCATTCATCGAACACCAGCGGCATGGCGAGCTCCTTTTGAAACCGCTGAAAAGCAGGCCTGAGGTAATCCGTCGCCGCCCGGGCATAATCACGCAAAACTTTTGGCTGAAAGGCATCCCGCATGTAATCATGGCATGACGCATACGATAAAAGGCCCGCCGACTGCCCGAGCAGTGGATTGTTCCAGGCGGTGTTGTTGCCTCCGTTGACCAGGTTGGTGCAGCCCACCAGCTCCGCCGCCGGATCCACCTTCCTCACCGCCTCCGCAAACAGTTTTGTTTGTTCGGCGCACCTGAGCGGGTCGTTCATCCCTCCACGACCGAAGAAATAGAGTTCATTACCAAGGAACCATGTTTTTATGCGGTAGGGTTCGGGATATCCCCGTGCGGCCCGTATTCTTCCCCACTCTGTCTCCGGCCCCCCGTTGCAGTAGGCCACCAGGGCAGCGGCATCTGCCGGGCTCCTTTCGCTCATCCGAAGGGTAATGGCCGGTTCGGCGCCAACCTTCCGGCAAAGGGCGACAAACTCATCGATGCCAAGCTCCTGGTTGTCCACATCATCGGAGTTGCGCAGGAGAAAATCGAGCCCTGTCGGCCCGATGGGCGGTCGCCGGTCGACCGGCAGCAGCCCGTCGCGCCAGTTGTAAAACTCGGCATAACATCCGCCGGGAAAACGGAGGGTGCCGGGCCGGATCTCTTTCAGGCGGTTGATCACATCCCTGCGCATGCCCAGGAAATGATCAGCCGGCTGAACCGAAACGGCTCCGATGCGAAAGTTGGCCGCTCCCGGGGAACCAATCTCCAGGATGGCACCGGTAATATCCTCCTTTACCGAAAAATTGCCGCTCCAGAGCTGCCAGACTCCGGCAGCTTGTTCATGCACCAGTTCTGCGAGGGGCTGCCTGATCCCGTTGCTAATCCTTAAATAGAGTGAAAGAGGTTTATCCGAGCTGGTGATGATGCGAAATGTATAGGAACCCCCTTGCCGCAATGAGAGCATCTCCTGCTGCTGCAAGATCCCTCCGCCCCGGGTACCGGTTTCCACCCGGGCCGAATATTTACCAGCAAAAGCATCAATGCTGTCGCTCCGGAGGGTAACCCCGCTGCCGGTCGCGGTCCAGCGTTTGGGACTGCCGCCGGCAATCGCGGCAAACTTGCGGTTGGCAACCATTTCGGCGCCCAGTCCCGACCAGACCGCCCGGCGGGTCACCTCGAGGTTGTGACCGAACAACAGCGGGGATATCACGGGGCCGGCATTAGCTGTATCCAGACGATAAGGGCCTGTATGCTGGCCTTTTCCGGCCGGTGAAGAGAGGAACCATCCCATCACGCAAAGGAGTATCGGAATAAAACTTTTTGAGCGGGAACACATCAATCCGGAAAATCGTGTCATCGGTAAAGGTTTCAGGCGAATAAGTCCTGATAAAGTTAGTCCTTCATGGGAAAAATCGGCAGTTCTGCCCAAGGAAAACCGGCATGACCGATCATGCTAACTAATCAATCTGTGTAGTATCTTAGGGGAAATCTCCACCCCGATGAAAATCATTAACCGATCAGCATCCGCAGCCATCCTGATTTTGGCTCTCCTGGGGCAGTCCTGCTCGAATCATACAGAAGTAAACCCTTCCGTTGCGCGGCTTCCGGTTTCAGAGGCCGACATTCTCACAAAGGACACCTTTTCGAGCTTCATCCGCATCGACAAAACCATCAAACTGGAAACACACCCGGATGGCTTGATCGGACTGATTGTTAAAGTTGACATTACCGATGATTACGTCTTCATCCTTTCCCAGGGTTCCGGTGTTCAGTTGGCCTTGCTGCAGTTTGCGGCATCCGGCAAATTTATCCGCAGGCTCGACCGAACGGGCAAAGGCCCCGGTGAGGTTGCCCGGCTCAGGGGATTTTACAACGACAAAATCGACGGGAATATTTATCTTATTGACGAGGGTAGCAAGGGGGTCCGGATGGACTACAACGGAAATTTAATCTCAGACTGCAAATTCCCTAAAGGCGCTTTCGACATGATCAGGCTGGACGACCGGCACCTTGCATTTGCTTCCGCCGGGCTGAACAGCCTTTATATCACGGATTTGAGCTTTAATGAGATCACACATATTGAAAATGCTTATCCATCAATCAATTATGAACGATTCAACCCGCTCCTGAGAATCAAAAACGACGTTTTGCTCCATTTAAGCATGAATGATACCCTTTGGCGTGTGGAATCCGATACCCTGATGCCGGCCTATTTCATTGATTACGGAGCAAGAAGCCTCTCGTTAGCCAAATTCATGGAATTCCCTTCCGGACCCATGGGGGATCGCAATGTTCCCGACCAATATATGTGGGGAACCGGCATCCGGGCTGCCACCGATGAACAGCTTTGCTATTTTATTTATTACTCACGAAGGACGCTGCTTGCCTTTACCGATTTTAAAAGCAAATTGAGTTATGTGTTTGAATATAAACGAATTATTAACGATCCGATTTTAGGCAA
>CAYWHP010000075.1:0-10892 GCA_964457845.1 uncultured Porphyromonadaceae bacterium
GCTGGCTGCGCTGCGAGCAGTTCGGCGCCGGCATGATCACCGGCTGGGGCGCGCATCACCTGGATATCGCCCACTGGGGCATGGGGACCGAATACACCGGACCGGTTGAAATAGAAGCTAAAGCCGAATTCCCCAAATCAGGGCTCTGGAACGTGCACGGCAATTTCGAGGTTAAGGCAACCTATGCCAACGGTGTTACCATGTTCGTGAGCGGTGACCGGCCAAATGGTGTCCGCTTCGAAGGCAGCGAAGGATGGATCTTCGTTACCCGGGGTAATTACCAAGCCACCAAAAGCGATCCTGTTTCATTCGATGCCAACCGTAAATCATTGGATGCAAGCAATCCCAAACTCCTGACCACCGTGATCGGTCCCGATGAAATTCACCTGCCGAAAAGTGACAATCACTACGGAAACTGGTTTGAAGCCATCCGCACCAACACCCAGCCGATTGCCCCCGTTGAGGTGGCACACCGATCCTGTTCGGCCTGCCTGCTGAGCCATATCGCGATGAAGGTGCCGCAGAAGCTGCAGTGGGATCCCGTACATGAGAAATTCACCAACAGCAAGGAGGCCAATAAGTTGCTGACAAGGGCACAACGCAAACCCTATGGAACGAATTATGTTTAGGGCCATGAACAGCCCCGGCCTTGAGCCCGGGGTTTTGATGGCCGGTTTATTGGTATTGAGCATGATGTGTTCCTGTGTGCCGGAGAAAAAGAACGATACGTTTACCTTCATGGTGGCCGATCCCGGCCATTTTCATGCCGCCCTTGTTTTGAAAACCCCTTATCCCGGAGTGGACACCACGGTGTATGTTTATGCGCCGGACGGGCCGGAACGGCTCGATTTCAATAGCAGGGTCGGGGGCTTCGCAAGCAGGGCGGAGGATCCGGTGGTTTGGAACCGGGTGGAGTACAGGGGGCCCGACTTTTTTGAGAAGATGATGGCCGATAAGCCGGGCAACGTGCTCATCCTGGCAGGGAATAACCGGAAAAAGACCGATTATATTCTTAAGGCCGTCCAGAACGGAATCAATGTATTCTCTGACAAGCCGATGGCCATCACGCCGGCAGATTTCGACAAGCTCAAAACGGCATTCGCCGAAGCGGAGAGGAATGGAGTGCTCCTGTACGACATCATGACCGAGCGTTTCGAAATCACCTCAATGCTGCAGAAGGAGCTGCTCAACACCCCTGCGGTGTTCGGGGAGCTGCTGCCCGGAACATCGACAGATCCTTCGGTGACCAAGGAGAGCGTGCACCATTTTTTCAAGTTTGTTTCAGGTACCCGGCTTATCCGTCCTGCCTGGTTCTTCGATGTGGAACAGCAGGGGGAGGGGATTGCCGACGTGAACACCCATCTGGCCGATTTGGTTCAGTGGGCATGCTTCCCTGAGCAATCTATTGATTATAAGAGCGATATTTTGATTTCATCGGCAAGGCACTGGACTACAGACATACGGCCGGAGCAGTTTCGCGAAGTGACCGGCCTTCCGGCTTATCCGGATTACCTTCTTTCCCGCGTTAATCAGGATTCCGTTCTTCAGGTTTTTGCCAACGGAGAGATCAGTTACAGGCTGAAAGGGATCCATGTCCGGATTTCGGTTGCCTGGAATTACAGGGCTCCCGAAGGCGGCGGCGATACGCACTATTCGGTGATGAAGGGGAGCCTGGCGCGGCTGGAGATCCGGCAGGGGCCGGAGCAGAAGTTCAGGCCCGAGCTCTATGTGATGCCGTGTTCCGGTGGAAATGAGTGGAAGGTCTCCCTGGAAGGGGCTATGTCCGGATTAACTGAAAAATATCCGGGCCTCGGGCTGGAACCGGTTGAGGGAGGATTCCGGATAGTTATTCCGGATGCGCTTCGTACCGGTCATGAATATCACTTTGGCCAGGTGACCGGGCGTTATCTGAACTATTTAAAGGATGGGCGGCTCCCGGCATGGGAAGTGCCTGGTATGATTGCCAAATACTGGCTCACAACAACTGCGAAAAAAATTGCCAATGAATAAGCTACCCCGGTTTAACGGTCTCATCGCGGCTCCGTTTACCCCAATGGACGATTCAGGAGCGCTGGCGCCCGGTAAAATCCCCGCCTATTACGATCTGCTCGAAAAAAATGGCGTGATCGGCGCCTTTATTAACGGCTCCACCGGTGAAGGGGTTTCTCTCACCTCGAAGGAGCGGATGGTGATAACCGAGCACTGGACCGCCCGGGCACATGAAAAGGGCACCGTTAAAGTGATCAACCTGGTGGGCGGCACCTCGGTGGACGAGTGCATCGAACAGGCCAGGCATTCGGTATCGGCAGGTACCGATGCCATTGCCGTAATCGCCCCCTTCTATTTCAAACCGTCCTCGGTTCTGCAGCTCGCACGCTTTGTGGCACGAGTGGCGGAATCGGTACCCGATATGCCGGTTTATTTTTATCATATTCCGGTATTAACCGGATGCAACTTCCCGATGATCGACTTCCTCCGGGCGGCCGACGGCATGATCCCAAACCTTGTTGGGGTTAAATTCACGCAGGAGGATTTTATGGACCTGCTGAGCTGCCTGAATTTCATGGGGGGCAAATACGAGATGCTGGCGGGCCGCGACGAATGCCTGCTGTCGGCCCTGGTGCTGGGTGTTCGCGGTGCAGTGGGGAGCACATACAATTACGCGGCTCCACTGTACAACAAGCTGATCAGCGCATTCGACCAGGGCGACACGGAGCAGGCCCGGCGCCTCCAGATGGATTCCATCCGCATTATAAGCATGCTCGGGAAATATGGCGGAATGAGTACCGGGAAGGCTTACATGCGCTATATCGGTCTGGATTGCGGGGAATTCCGTCTGCCATTTAAAAACATGAGCCATGAGGAGTACGGGAATTTCACGGGGGAGGTGGCAAGTCTCGGTCTTGGGCACCTGTTTTCTGTTCTTTAGCTTGCCATCGGTAATGACAGGCTGCGGACCGGCACATCCTGAAACGGTCACATTGAACTGGCTGACACTCCCTGATTTGCCGCCTGCCCCGGGCGAATCGATACAGCCGGGCCTGGCTGGTCCGGTTGCGGGTGTTGCGGGCAACTGCCTGCTGGTTGCCGGCGGCGCCAACTTCCCTGACGGACCGCCTTGGAGAGGCGGTGCCAAGCAATACCACGATGATGTTTACCTGCTTGAGGAATCCGGCGACGGGGCATTCAAATGGAAAACCCTGCCTGAACGTCTCCCGGGTGAACTGGCCTATCCGGCCTGCCTGTCGCTGCCGGCAGGGATCCTCTGCATCGGCGGCGAAAACCGGTCGGGGCCGGTTGCCTCCGTTAACCTCTTTTCTCTGTCGGACGGAAGGCTTGTGGCGAAGGCGTTTCCGGAACTTCCCGAAGCACTCTCTGCCTGCGGTGCAGCCATTATCGGTTTAAAAATATATGTGGCCGGCGGAATGGGCCCGAATGGAGCTGTCGCCTCCTTTTATTGCCTCGATATGCAGGACACGGCGGCCGGATGGAAGCCGCTGGCACCGCTGCCGGTTGCACTCTCCCACGCCGTGGTGGTTAGCGCTGATGATACTGCCGGCCCAGGCGTATATGTTATCGGTGGCCGCAATAAAACGGGTGAGCTTTCCACCTTTCTGGGAAGTGTATGGAAATACGATACTGTCAATGATAAATGGTTGAAAGACAGTGAGATAGCGGAGGATCCTAAGCCGATCGCCCTTTCAGCCGGAACCGGCTCTGCAACAGGCAGGCACACCATATTGCTGTTTGGTGGCGACAGGGGGATGCTTTTCAACCGGACCGAGGAAATGAATGCGGCAATAGCAAAAGCAGACGAACCTGCAAAGGGGGAACTGCTGAATCGGAAGGACTCGATGCTGACCAGCCATCCGGGATTCCGACGGGAGATCCTGCAATACAATACGTTGACACACGAGTGGAAAGCAGCGGGCCTGCTCCCTGCGGCCGGGCCTGTTACAACGGTCGCCCTGTGGTGGAAGAACAGGATCGTGATCCCTTCGGGCGAAGTGAAACCGGGTGTGCGCACACCGGGCATGCTGGCAGCTGAGGTTATTATTTCAAAATAGGTGAAAATGGATACCAAAGGACTGGAGCAATTATATAAAAATGAGTTGATTGAGAATGTTATTCCTTTCTGGGAACGCCATTCTCCGGATCGGGAGCATGGGGGCTATTTTACCTGCCTCAACCGCGACGGCAGCGTTTTCGATACCGATAAGTTCATCTGGCTGCAGGGACGCCAGGTGTGGATGTTTTCGAAACTTTTCATTGAGGTGGAACGCCGCCCGGAATGGCTCGATATGGCCACAGGCGGAGCCCGGTTTCTGAGCCGGCACGGTCACGATGGCAGCTTTAACTGGTATTTTTCGCTTACCCGCGAGGGGCGGCCGCTGGTGCAGCCCTACAATATCTTTTCCGACTGTTTTGCCACCATGGCTTTCGGGCAGCTGTCGAAAGCCACCGGGAACAGCGAATATGCGGCTATCGCCAGAAAGACGTTCTCCAACATACTTGCCAGAAGCGGCAATCCAAAGGGAGCCTTTACCAAGACCATTGCGGAAACCCGCGCCCTGAAAGGCTTCTCCCTTCCGATGATCCTCTGCAACCTGTCGCTTGAGATTGAACACCTCCTGGAGGCCGCATTGGTTGAGGAAACCGTGGAGCGGTGCATACATGAGGTGATGGAGGTGTTTTACGATCCGGAGTCCGGGTTGATGATGGAGCACGTTGATCGGGAAGGGAACCTGTCTGATACCTTCGAGGGAAGGCTCCTGAATCCGGGCCACGGCATCGAAGCCATGTGGTTCATCATGGATCTGGCCGTCAGGCTCGGAAGGCCGGCGCTCATTGAGAAGGCCATCGGAATAATCTTGAGGACCCTTGAGTATTCCTGGGACAAGGAGTATGGTGGGATATACTATTTTCTCGACCGCCGGGGCTTCCCGCCGCAGCAGCTCGAGTGGGACCAGAAGCTGTGGTGGGTGCACGTGGAGACCCTTATCAGCCTGATCAAGGGCTATGCACTTACAGGGAACCCTGCCTGTCTGGAGTGGTTCCACAAGGTTCATGAATACACCTGGGCACATTTCCCCGATCCGGAGTTCGGCGAGTGGTACGGATACCTTAACCGCCGTGGCGAAGTCCTGCTGCCGCTAAAGGGCGGCAAATGGAAGGGATGCTTTCACGTGCCGCGGGGCCTCCTGAATGTATGGAAAACGCTGGAACAGATCAATACCGGTAAGAATGGATAAGAAAATGGCGAGTATCGACAGGGTTTACCCCTGGGTTGTGGTTATGCTGCTCTGGGTGGTGGCGCTCCTCAACTACCTCGACCGCCAGATGCTCTCAACCATGAAGTCGGCGATGATGGGCGACATCGGTGAATTGCAGTCGGCCGAGAATTTTGGCCGGCTGATGGCTGTTTTTTTATGGATTTATGGTTTCGTCAGCCCGTTTGCCGGCCTGGTAGCCGACCGTATTAACCGCAAATGGCTTATTGTGGGGAGCCTCTGCGTCTGGTCGGCGGTGACATTCGCCATGGGGTACGCCACCACCTTCAACCAGCTGTATTATCTTCGCGCTACGATGGGCCTGAGCGAGGCCTTGTATATCCCGGCCGGTCTGGCGCTGATCGCGGATTACCACCGGGGTTCCACACGCTCCCTGGCCATTGGAATCCACCTGACGGGGCTCTACATCGGGCAGGCGCTTGGCGGTTTCGGTGCAACGGTTGCCGGCAACTGGTCGTGGCAGCTAACCTTCCATTCCTTTGGCCTGATCGGCATACTGTACAGCGTGGTGCTGATTTTTGCCCTGCGTGAGCACCGAACCGACAGGGTGGGCGGGAGTGCCGGCCGGCCAACCGGCTGGCGCAGCGTAACAGGCAGCCTCGGCATGCTCCTGGGCTCGATGAGTTTTTGGTGCATCCTGTTCTGGTTTGCGGCGCCCAGCTTTCCGGGTTGGGCGGTAAAGAACTGGTTGCCAACGCTTTTTTCCAAGAGTTTAGGAATCGACATGGCCCTTGCCGGACCGATAACTACCATCACGATAGCCGGATCGTCACTTGCAGGCGTGATTGCCGGCGGGATTATCTCCGACCGCTGGGTAAAACGCAATCTGCGGGGCCGGATCTACACCGGGGCGATTGGACTCAGCCTGCTCTTGCCTGCACTATTCCTGATCGGGTTCGGACATGGGCTTCCCGGGGTGATCAGCGGCGGGATTCTGTTCGGGATTGGTTTCGGGATGTTCGACACGAACAACATGCCGATACTTTGCCAGTTTTTCCCGTCGCGCCAGCGGGCCGCCGGATATGGACTGCTGAACATGGCCGGAATTTTTTCCGGTGCCCTCATAACAACTTTTCTCGGTAAATCCACCGATGCCGGCAACCTGGGTCGCGACATGGCGCTGCTTTCCATCCCGGTGGCACTCGCCATCGTGGTGCAGCTGGCCCTGCTCAGGCCGAAAACTACCGATATGGTCTGAATCAGTTGGTTGATGGAAGATCCCAGGCCGGCGGCTCCACACCCAGCAAATGCTTCACGAAGAAATCCATTCGCTTGTGGTCGCCGAATGGCCCGCCGCCGGAATGGTCCATTCCGGGTACCATGAGCATGTCGAAGTCTTTGTTCGCCTTGATCAGGGCATTAACCACCTGCATCGTGGAGGCCGGATCCACGTTGTGGTCCATCTCGCCGACGATCAGGAGAAGCTTGCCTTTAAGCTTTGCCGCATTCACCACGTTGGATGAGGAGTCGTACCACTCGCCAACAGGATAACCCATCCACTGCTCGTTCCACCAGATCTTGTCCATGCGGTTGTCGTGGCATCCGCAGGAGGAGACGGCAACATCATAAAATTCCGGGTGAAACAGAAGGGCGCCTGTCGAACTCTGGCCGCCGGCCGAGGTTCCGTAGATTCCCACCCGGGAAATGTCCATCCAGGGATACTCCTTAGCTGCCGCCTGCATCCAAAGGATCCGGTCGGGGAATCCCGCATCGCCCACATTGCGCCAGCAAACATCATGAAACTGCTTCGACCGGTTGGCCGTGCCCATCCCGTCGATCTGAACCAGCACAAAGCCCAGCTCCGCATATCCCTGCATGCCGGTTTGGGTGGAGAATGTTTTCGGTACGAATGAACCGTGCGGACCGGCATAGATGTTTTCGATCACCGGGTATTTTTTTGACGGGTTGAAATTTATCGGCCGGATAATTATCCCCCAGATATCCGTTTTTCCATCGCGTGCCTTGGCCGTAAACACGATCGGGGCCTTCCAGCCCGTTGCCAGCAGCCTGCTGATGTCGGCCTTTTCGAGTTCCATCACCACCGATCCGTCAGCAAATTTTCGTACAACGCTAACGGGAGGCTGATCAACCCTCGACCAGGTGTCAACCAGCCAGGTGCTGTCGGGTGAGAAGCTTACCGTATGGTTACCTTCCGATTGGGTGAGGCATGCCAAGCCGGTACCGTCGAAGTTAACCCGGTACACATAGGTGAAATACGGATCTCCGTTTTCCCGGCCGCTGGCTTCGAAGGTAATCCGACGGTTTTTCTCGTCGATGCCCATCACCCGTCGTACCATCCATTCCCCTTTTGTTACCTGGTTGATCAGCCGGCCGGTGCCGGCGTCGAAGCGGTAGAGGTGGTTCCATCCGTCGCGCTCCGATGTCCAAAAAATGGTCGAACCGTCTTTTGTGTCGTATCGGTAGCGATATCCGCTGTAGTTGATAAAAGTGGGACTCGTTTCATTGATGAGGGATTTTACGGCACCGGTGTTGCCGTCGATCTCCAGCACCCTGTAAACCTGATGGCCCCGTTCGTTGTATTCGAATGTGATCGTTTGGCTGTTCTGCTTCCAGTCGAAGCGGTCGATGTCGAACTGTTTGTTGAAAAGCTCATCATTGCAGATTACCTGCCGTTTCTCTTCACGGAGGAACAGCACGGGCAGCTGGTAGGGAAGCTCATCACCGGGCTTGGCATATTCAACTTCGGAGTGCTTCGGCTGAACCTGATCGACCGGCGAGGATTCAACATAATGAACAAACCGTTTCCAGGCTGGCCGGAATTTCAAAACAACCAGCTTTTTGGAGTCGGGCGACCAGAAAATGTTATAGCTCGAGTAATAGAAACCGGGAACGCCGTCGTTGCTGTAACGTACGGCTTCGCCGCCCTTGTGCGGCCTGATCCAGACATTGTAGTCCCGGATAACGGCGTCCCACAAGCTGTCGGGCGACATAACCGGCTTGTTGTCAAGCTCATTTCGGCTTTCACTCCAGTTGCGTCCCGGCCGCTGGCCACTGCGGTCCGCTGAAAAGGATTTCCCTTTGGCGAGCGACTTTTTTTTCATGTCGAAACTCCATTCAAAGCCTTCTGCGTTGAACGTCATGGTTTTAAGGTCGTCAGTGAATTTCAGGTTCCGTAGTGCCAGATCGCCGGGTGCGATGGTCTTGGAAACCTGGGCTGACAGGCCGGCTGCCAAACTTTTAGCATCAAAAGCAGGACCCTTCTTTTCTGTGGCCGGATCCACCAGATAATACTCCGTACCGGATTCAGTTGCAGTGGAGTACCAAAAACGGCCGTTGTTTCCGATCCATTCGGGCCTTACCCCGCTATGGAGAGTTTTGTCGGCAACCAGTTTCCCGATCGTGCGGGAACGCGTGTAATCATCAATGGTTCCTTGTGGCATTGCCGCACTGAAGGCTAGTACGGCCAGCACGGTCATGAAGATGCCTTTGGTTGGTTTCTGTGATATCATGGGTTCAATTTTCAGATAAAGATATCACGGGTATCCTATAAAACACCTGCTGTAAAAACGATTGAGACAGATAATTATCTGTCTTTACTAAAGGTTTATTGTTTTTTCGATTCAGCCGCGATAAGGCTCTCCAACCGGGAGAGCCGGTCGTTCATTTTTTTCAGCCCGGCCCGGAGTCGATCATTTTCTGCTTTCAGCTCCCGGATGGCATTCACCATGGCCACATTTACGGAATTAGCATCGAAATTCAGGTAGCCATCCTCACCCTCGCTTACCGCTTCCGGAAAAATTTTCCGAACATCCTGAGCAATAAACCCGGCAAATTCATTGTCGGCCGGAAGATTCAACGGGTTGTCCTCCCTGTAGGTGAAGCGAACCGGCTTAAGGGCCGCGATTTCCTCAAGCCCCTTGTCATAATCACCCAAAACATCTTTCAGGCGCGCATCCGACCATGTTACCCAGGAGCCTCCGCCCGGCTTGGCGGCAGTTCCGTTTACCACCAGCAAATGGGTGCCGGGCGAAGTGGATGTTCCGATATTAACAGCACGCGAAAAGTAATTGTAGGTGCAGCCCAAACCCCATCTGAAATAGGTGCCGTTATAGTATAAAGCCTCGTCGCCGTGAACATAAAGGGCAGGTCCAACGGCATCTGTCTTGTTCAGGTTGGCCGGACCGGCAATATCCAGTGTGAAAGCAGGAATCGTGGTTCCGATTCCAATTTTTTTCGCAGCTGACATAAACAGGTTCCCTGTCAGGCTGATATCACCGCCGGCACTGATGATCATGCGTTTTGTATTATTGGTACCGAAGTACAATTCGGCATTTTCGTAGTTCCAGAGCCAGGACCCGTCGTCGCTTAACCCGACCATAAGGCCGTCGGTGTTCGTAGAGCCGGAGGTCGACGTGATGCACTGCAACTGCGTAAACGTCCTTCCAAAGAGTGTTAGCTGCTGGGTTGGAGTGCTGGTGCCGATCCCAACCTTCCCGGTCAGGTAGTAAAGGTTTCCGGCATCAAGGTTCCAGTAGTTGGTTCCCAAGTTATCCGCTGCAGGGCCCCAGGAGGATCCGCTCCATTTCATTACCTGCCCGGTTTCGGCCCCTTGCTGTGCAAGCCCCAGAGGCGATGCAGGCGTGCCGCTGCCTTTCAGGGTGAGGTCCGGTACAATGGTTTGCAGGCCCCAGTCATCCCCGCGCTCAACGGTATTCGCGTGGAGTGCATACGGGACGCTTAAAAGCTGGCTGCTGCCCATGAGCTGGAAGTTGTCGCCGCCGCCGGGATCAAGCTCAACTTTAAGAAAGTGCTGGTCGACACCCCAGTGGATACCGCTCAGTGTGCCGGTATCGGCTGCTCCTTTTCCGATTTCAAGGGTAACCAGTCCGAATTCGTTTGTCGCCGTGTAGTGCCTTTCACTGTAAACAATGGCCCCGGTAACAGTTCCCTGCTGAATGCTGAGACGATAGCTGACGTTCTTGTTCGATAAAATGGTGCCGGCCGGATCCCGGGCCACTGCCTGATACTGGAAGGCGGACGGAGACTGTCCGAAAGCCATCAGCACCAGAGCGAGGAATAACAATGTGAGTAGTTGCTTTTTCATGGTTTGATTGCTTTTATTGTTTAACAACCCGGCAGGTTTTTATGGTTTCACCGTTTTTGCGGGATATCCGCAGGAGGTAAATACCGGCGGCCAGTTTCCCCATGTCAACACGGGTGCTGGCCTCCTTCAGCTTATTGGTTTTTAGAGATTTGCCGTTGATGTCGAGGAGGGTATACTGAAACAGGGCAAAGTCGCCCTCTTCAATTTTCAGGTTGATGAATTCCGCCGTTGGATTGGGGAATACCGATAGTTTAAGCCCGGGAACCGGGATCTCCTCAATGGCGGTCAGGGATAACCTCGTTTGATGAAATCCCTGCGTAAGGATCAACGATCCGCTGCGCAATGTGCTAATGACCGGTTCTCCAATGGTCCATGAGATCCGGACGCCGGACCCTGCTCCCTGGCCGCCTCCGGAAGAAACCACCTGCTGGGCTTTCAAAGGGTTTGTGGAAACCAGAAGCAAGATCAGTAGAAAGGGGATTGTAGGTTTCATCTCGTTGAAATTTAAAGACTTAAAAAGTTACAAAAACTTTCGG
>CAYWHP010000075.1:10992-22484 GCA_964457845.1 uncultured Porphyromonadaceae bacterium
ATGGTCCAGTTTTTTGTCGGAGCGGATGTGTTTTTGAACATGAGGCGCCCGTAATCCGGGCCCGATTCGGTCAGGAGCAGGTGGGGAAACTGCACATTGGTATCGGACAAAACCTGAAGCTGGGCCTGGGGATCATAGGTCCCGATACCCACCTCCCCGGTTGCCTTGACCGAAAGTCTGTAGGTATTATTAGTCCCGATATGCACCGGTCCATCTTCATAATTCCATAACCATGCCTGATTGCCCCCCTGCTGCATTCCCATTAGCAATCCATCGGTGTTGCCTGTGCCTGACAAGGAGTGGAAGAAGCGAATGTAGGAGGTGGAACTGGTCATGATCTCGAGCGGATAAACCGGGTTTTCAACGCCGATGCCGATTCTGCCGTTGAGGTTGACCAGCAGGTTGTTTGATACGCCGACATCGCCGTTTTCTCTGACTTCAAGCCCGTTGAAAAGGGTGGAGGAGGTGGAAATGCTGAATTTATTGTTCCCGTTGAGCCCTACCCAGTAGCGGCTGTTGCCGTTGTCCAGGAAATTAATGGTTGCCCACCGGTCTGTCAGGGTCCTGTCGACCCGGAGGATGGCATCATAGGGAGCTTTGAGATTAAGAATAGCGTGATAGCTGCCCCGTATGTCAAGATCACCAAATGGTGCTTCGGTTCCGATTCCCAGCCGTTTGCCTCTGTTGTCCCAGTAGAGACTCGGATCGCCCGCCAGTGAGCCTCCGGAATTGAACTGGACATGTCCTTCCGATCCACCGATCGCAAGATTGTTGCCGGGCCGCCACGTTTCCCCGTTCCACTGGAGGCTTTGACCGATTTTTGCATCCTGTTGAGCAATGGCCAACGGGCTTACCGGTGACCCGGTGCCAACAATTGTCTCATCAGTAATGGCCGATTGATCGCCCCAGTCATCTCCTTTTGAAACCGTATTGGCGTGCAGCGCATAGGGAACACTTTGCAACTGACTGGTTCCAAGCAGCTGATAATTAGTGCCCCCTTCCGGGTCCATCTCAACCTGAACAAACCAAGGTCCGGTACTCCAGTCGAGACCGAGAAGGGTGCCGGTTTCCGCAGTGCCTTTCCCGATTTCGAGGTTTACCAGGCCAAAAGCATTGGTTGTTGCAGTGTGTGTTTCACTGAACAGAACGCTTCCGGTTGGAATGCCCAATCGCAGGCTGATCCGGAAGCTGACGGATTTATTTGCAAGAATGGCTCCTGCTGCATCACGTGCTACAGCCTGATACTTAAAGCTCCCGGGCGACTGCGTAAAGCCGCCGGCGGTAAACATCAGTAGAATAAGAAAAAGAAGAACTGATTTTTTCATGACTGATGTGATTTACTGTTTGATGATTTTAAATGTTCTTAATGGTTTACCGTCCTTGCGTCCCACCTGAAGCAGGTAATTGCCATTGGCAAACCGCTGCATATCAATGGAAGTTGTGGTTTGGGTGATTTTCTCGGCAACGAGTACTTTTCCATCAACCGAAAATAGCGTGTACCGGAGAAGTAAATTGCCTTCTCCTTCCGCCTTAAGGTTGAGAATGGAACTGCTTGGGTTAGGATACACTGACAGGTCGAGTCCGGGAATCAACTTGTCATCGATGGCTGTTGAAATAAGCCTCGGCTGTTGAAATCCCTGCGTGAGCGTGATGGTCCCGTTGGATACCGTATTTGTCACGGGTTCGCCAAGAGTCCACGAAAGGCTGATACCAGTTACTGTGGCATGTCCCCCGGCTGTGGCAATGACTTCCTGTGCGCTGAGAAGTTTAGGGCCGGCAACAAGGCAAAGCCCAAAAATGATGCTAACGAATTTCATGATGATGTGAGGTTACAGGTTGCACTTTTAACGAAACAGGATTGTCTTTGTTCCGGAAACAGCAAACTATTTTACCAATAGAATTCCGCCCGCCTGTCGCCGAGAAGGTTGTTGAAGGGGTTAATCTCTTTATTGTCAGCCTTAAGCAGATCCGTTTCCACGATAGATACTGCTGTTTCCCCGATAGCCCCGCTCAGGAGGACTTCGCCGTTGAATGCAGTAACCTGACTCTGGCCCGTAAACAGAAAGTCATCCTCACCACGGACTTCCCGGCCTGTTCTGTTGGCTGTTACGGCAAATAATCGGTTCTCCAGACAGCGGGTGACCATGGCTTTCTGGCAGTAGGGCATCACCAGATTGGAAGGATGAGCGATCACTTGTGCGCCCTTGAGGGCCAAAGTCCGCATCACCTCAGGAAAAATCCAGTCGAAGCAGATCATCACTCCAATGCGCATGCCGTTAATTTCATGCACTTCCAATGGCTTGTCCCCGGGTGTGAACCAAAGTTTTTCCCGGTTAAAAAGATGAAGCTTCCTGTAGGTACCGATCACCCTGCCATCATAAACGATTAACGACGAATTGAATATCCTTCCGGCTTCGTTTTCGGCAAACCCGGCAACGATCACAGCGCCGGTATCGGTGGAAAGCTGTTTGAGAAAGCCTGCTGTCGGGCCATCAGCAGGCTCCGACAGCCTGGCGGCCTCCTCTGCGCTGGTGAAGGCATATCCGGTGGCAAAGAGCTCGGGCAATACCAGCAGGTCGGCTTTTAATCCGCCTGACAGCCGGTTAACCTGATGAAAGTTTACCTCCTTATCACCGAATACCGGAGCTGTCTGGATGAATCCGATTCTCATGGCATTTCATTTTTTTGCCAATTTAGTTAACCTTTTCGTAAAGGCTCCTGATGCTGAGGTTCTGACTGCCCCTTACCTTGACCTCCGGGTTGACATCCAGTTTTAAAAGCTCTTTCCGGTTGCCTGTTTCCATGGCCGACAGGTAGGTTAGTTTAGTGACTTTTAAGAATTTCTGCCAATCAATAAATTCAAGGACATCCTTAGGGGTATGGTAATCGGGTGTGAAGCCGCAGAAGATCCATACCGACGGGATGCCGAACCGTATGAAAGGGTAGTGGTCGCTCCGGAAGTATACCCGTTGCGGATGAGTGAGGTTCGAATAGAGATAGTCGAATCCGAAATTGATCTCAGGGTTCCGGTTAACCTTTCGTATGGCGGCATCCAGCTCCGAACTGAGCAGGTTGGAGCCTACGAGATACAGGCTGTCGCGGCTGTTGCGGCCCAGCATATCGAGGTTAAGGCAGGTGCTGATCTTTTCAACCGGCACCGGGCAATTGTTGGCAAAGAAATGCGATCCGTACAGGCCCTGTTCCTCGCCGGTGAACCATGCGATGATAACAGTCCGTTTGGGCCGTTCGGTCATCAGGGCCTGGGCTATTTCCAGCAGTGCAACGGTTCCGGTGCCATCATCATCAGCGCCGGCAATTACCTGCCCGTCGCTGATGCCGAGATGGTCGTGGTGGGCGCAAATCACAACGTACTCATCCTTCAGGATCGGATCTGAACCCGGGATTGCGGCGATTACATTTCTGGATGACCCCTGATGGGTTTCCGTTTCAACGGTAAGCTGAATGTGCATTCCTTCGGTCATTCTGGCGGGAACCGCTTTGCCGCCGCGGATGGTTGCAAACAGGGCACCGACCTCCTGCGGAGTCATGCCAAGTATCGCGGCAGCCAGTTCGTGGCTGATGGCCGCCTGTCCAAATGGAAGTGATGGCCTTCTGGTGACGGACGGTGCGGTCTGCTCACGCGAGGCGGCACCTACCGGCGCTCCCCTTCGTTGGGTTTCGAATGACGGGATCATCCTGCCTGCGGGGATCCGCTCGAAAACTTCCGCACCAGCGATCCGCTGCGCTTCCAGTTCGGGCGGTATAATGTAAAGAACTCCTGCTGCCCCCTTTTCCCGGATCAAGGATATTCTTGAGCTCAATCGGTATGCATACGTGGAGCCGAGGTCGGACCGCGATCCCGGAAGCGGTTCATCCAGCAGGATGACCATCTTGTTGGCAAGTTCAAGATCCTTGAGATCGTCCCACGTCTTTTCGGGATTGCTGATTCCCAGGCCAACAAAGAGGGCGTCGCCGCTGTAGCTGCCTGAATTGCTGAAATTACCACCGAATGATTTGCCGTAATAGTAGACCTGCTCACCTTGTCTGGTAATCACCCTCAAACGGGTGTTGGGCTCCGAAACTTCGGTTACCCGCAGCGGAATTGCCTGGTAAAAGGATCCATCCGGCAGGATGGGGGTCAGTCCGTTGCTTTGAGCCCAGTTCCCAAGGTATACTGTTGCGATTTCCAGTTCCGGCGATGGCGTCATTCGGCCACGGAATTCCGGAGATGCCAGAAAACCCAGATGGTAACGCAGCTCTTTTTCGGTGATGGTTTTCAATCCCCTGTTCTGGCCCGAGACCGGCAGGATGCTTGCTATCAATAATATAGTAGCTATTATTGTTCTGGTTTTCATCTTTCGGCGAATACTATATTTTTCAATGATCATCAAGCTTCGTAAAGCATTTCGAACCCGTACAGCATTGCCAGGGTCTCCACCTCGCGCTTCAGATCACCAAAGAAGGTGACACGGTGCCAGCCCCACTGGTCCCATTCGTTCAGGAGTTTGTACACATCCCCCTTAACCTCAACCGCAAGCTTGCTCCGGCAGGCCATGTCCTCGTCAACGTTCTCCACTGTTACGCCCTGATGGAATATGATCTGTTTGATGCTATGGTCGAACTCTATGGTAGTGGTCATTTCTCCAACCGGCATCAGCGATCGTATGGCGGCGCCCTTTCGGTCTTCCGAATGGCTCCGGATGTGGAAAGGGTTGTAGGGCCCGTCGGGACCATAAACCTTGGTCGGCGCTACACAATGAGCATAGATGATCTGATTTTTCGATGTATCGATAACAGGGTCGGAGATGAATCCCGGCCTGCCGGCCTGGTAGGTCATCATCAGCTTGGTGAGAGTGGAGCGTTGATCCGCCTCGCAGGCGCCTACAAAACCCTGGTCATCAAGCTCCATGAACCCGATGCACGGATAGGCACATACCATCTGCTCGCTATAAATACCTCCAAGGCAATTTACTGTAATGGCTTGAGCATGATGGTCTTCCATTACTCCGGCCATGGCCAGGTACATCGCCGCCGATTTTTGGATCTCCTCGGTTTTGGGTTCCACCACACGGGCCGACCGCCTGATCCATTCGTCGGCTTTTGCTTCGTAATCTTTTTTGGAAACCGCATTGTAGCGGTTGTTTATTTCCTTGAAGTCGATTCCTTTAACTTGAATCCCGTAAACCTCCTGAAGTTTGGGATCGGGAGTTCCGCCAACCACCAGCATGGTGGAAGCGGCGATCAGCTTCATGGTAACCAGATAGCTCAGAGCCTTCTTTACATCGTTGAAGTCGGATGAGGAGACCGGGATAACCGGAAGTTTACGGCGGTGCGCCCACGCATAGGCCGTCAGGAATTCACCCGACCCTGCATACAGATGGTCAACCATGATCATGGGTTTTCCACTCTGGGCCAGTGTTTCCGAAAGGTCACCCCAAAGGCAGCCTACGAGGAAATAAAGGTACCCGTCGACATTCGGATCCTCGTCGACAATCCGTTTTGCTTCAGCAGCTGAGCCGGCCATCGTTGACAGGAACCGAAAGTCGACATCCGGGCATCCAGCTATCAGTTTTTGCTTGTAATCGTTGATTACTGCGTCAAAATCATATCCGATATTCGGCCAGATGGGCCCCGCCGGATCAGGATAGGCGAAGATGGTCTTAACAACGGGTTTTACCTTCGGGCGCGACAAAACCGGCGCCAGGCTGAAGTTCATCGACGAGCCGACAACGGGGTACAACGAGATTCCGGCAGCGCACACTGCGCACCTGCCAAGGAAATTTCGACGGGAATGATTTGGGTTCATGGTTGGAAATTGTTGTGATTTGCTGATTTGATGATTCGCTGATTAATTAAACCGGCTCTTCAGTTTCATGAGGGCTTCGATCTCCGGGATCTCTTTGGGTACAGCCTTCGTGATCACCTCGTTACCTTCCGGCGTAATAAGGACATCGTCTTCAATCCGGACACCGATATTGATATACTTTTTAAATATGGGTTCAACCTTTTCCACGAAAGCCGTCCACTCCGTTATGGGAATCCCGGTGCGGACACCGTTTTTATTGAGATAGGAGGCCGGGAAGTAAAGTCCGGGCTCCATAGTGTAAATCATCCCGGGCACAAGTATATCGGTAACTCCTTTAACATAAGGGCCCGAAACGTCGTGTACTACCAGCCCGATGTGGTGCCCCCAGCCGTGCTGAAGCCAGATGGATTTTTGCCATGCCTGGGTAGTGTCAGTGATCAGTCCGAGAGCCAGTAAACCCTTGTTGAGTTCCTCAGCAACAGCCTGGTAGGCTGCGTTTATGCTCTTGCCAGGTGTCATCAGGCTTATGGCTTTTTTTTGGGCATTCAGGACCACGGAATAAATCTCCGCCTGTTCTTTGGTGAATTTTCCTGATATCGGGAACGACCGGCTGATATCGGCAGTGTACATTTCATATTCCGCCCCGATGTCGAAAACCATCATTTCTCCCGGTTCGGTAACGCGGTTGTTTGTGCCATAATGAACCGAGGTAGAGTTGGGGCCGGAGGCCGCCTGGGTGCCGAAACTATATCCGGTTGACCCCAGCTTTTTAAATGTATAATCAAGGATCAGATCAAGATCCTTTTCGTTCATGCCGGGTTCCGCGGCCTTCATCATCTCCACCAGCCCGAGCGCGTTTATCTCTGCTGCCTTCTTTATCAGGCTGATTTCCAGCTCATCCTTCACAGGCCGCAAACTTTCAATCAATGGAGTAATACTTCTGATGGCTTCAACCCGGTCGGTACCCCTTCCTGCCTGATCAAGGAGCTTAAGCTGATTCATCTCCATCCAGATAACCGGATTGGCGGCAATGAGCTTCGGGAGGTCTTTTGCCAGCTCTTCAATGGTTTTCACCTCAACACCTTCGGGCGGGGTATCCGGCTGTCCGTATCTCGGAGCCGTTTTATAAAGAGTAGTCAGGTTGTTTTTCCTGTCAATAACCAGCGTGGCGTTCGGCGTTTTGTTGCCCGTCAGGTAATAATAGTTCAGATTACCATCGCCGCTTGCGGGGTTTGCCTGACCGGTGCTGTTAACCACAATGATCAGGCCCTTGTCCGTAAGCGAAATGAGCTTGTCGCGCCGGGCCTGGTATATGCCCTGCTGGGCGTTTATTGAAGGAGGCGCAAGGAAGGCAGCGCCCAGAGCCATAAAGACGTTGAAGGCAACAGTTTGGAAGAATTTCATCGGTTTAGATTTTTATAAAGGTACATCATCCGTCAATCCGATATGATGTTCAACAACAAGGAATCAGACCACCGCGGTGAGAAACCTGACCAACCTGAAAGGATCGATGATACTTCGAAACTTAGCCCTCAACAGTCACTTCATGCCTGCCCTTGTGTGCGGCAATGGCAAGGATCACCCCAAGGATGATGCTGTAAAAGGCTGCAACCAGTATCCGGAATTCGGCCGGAAGCAGGAAGTTCAGGGTTTGTGCAGGAATCCAGAATAGCGGGATGGTTTTTTTGAAGACAAAGTCCCATTGAACCCTCCAATTGATGCCGGCAATGATCTCCCTTACGTTGACCGGACCAAGGAATCCGCGGAGTGTTCCGCCGGTTTGGGCGATATGGGTATCCGTAATCTTGTGGACGGTCATGAAAACGGGGGCGAAAAACAGGTTCAGCATGGTGCCAACCGAGAAGGCTGTGAGCAGATGCAGCCAGGTGGGCTGGCTGAAAAAATCCCGGTTAAGGATATCCGCCGGGTTGCCTGCCGGAAATTTGAACCCCATCGATGCCAGCATGGCCGGCGTTCCTTCTGCAAAGATAACGAATGCCATTTTCAGCGATATACCGAGAAATCCCCATACGATCGCCCGGGGAAGAAGCCCGAAGCCTTTCAGTGCATAGGTCCCGGTCCTGATGCGGAGCCCGAGTATTTCCCCCAGGGTAGCCAGAATAAAGAATTTTACAAAGCTCATGACGTACGGAACGCTGCCGTTAAGCTCCCTGTATGCATCAAAAAGGGAAGGCTGGATGAGAAATGGTGCGAACAAAACCGCAAACGACAGCCCTAGTAGTATGTCTGATTTTTTCAAGTAGGAATTTTAAAGGATTTACGCTTCGGAGTGATGAAATACCAGCAACTTTGAGTTTCCTGCAATCAGGATTTCCATCGGGGGATCAACCAGGGCAGGAGCCTTCACGCCTTCTCCAAACCAGGCCGGTCCGATAAAAACCCTGGCTTCGTCCCAAAGGCCGGCGGCGATCAGTGAATTGACGAGTGTTGGGCCGCCCTCAACCAGCACCGATTGGATGCTGCGGGAGTAAAGGTCCGAAAAGACCTGTTCCCATACGGGTGTTTCAGTTGCCAATTGCTTGAATTCCAAATTTGAAAAGCTGGCGTTTTCCCGATTGGTGTATATGATTGAAGGCACCGATCCGTCAAGCAACCGAAGCGGATGGCTTTGGTTTTGGGAGAGCCGTCCGGTTCTGTCGATGGTAACCCGGAGCGGGCTCTTGCCGGCCCAGCACCGCACGTTCAACTCCGGATTGTCGAGCAGGATAGTGTTGGATCCGGCCATGATGGACTGTTCCTCGGAACGCCATTTGTGAACAAGCATCCGGCATGTTTCGTCGGTAATCCAGAGCGGCTTTAAGTCATCAGCGATCTCTCTCTTTTTATCTACATACCCGTCTGTTGTTTGTGCCCATTTCAGCAGAATGTAGGGCCGCTTTTTTTCATGGAAAGTGTTGAACCGGCGGTTAAGGCTCCTGCATTCGTCGGTCATCACCCCCGTTACCACTTCTATGCCGGCACTTCGGAGGATCTCTGCCCCGCCGGCAGCCTGACCGTTCGGGTCAGTCTGGCCAATAACCACGCGGCGGATACCCGTTTTCAGGATCAGATCGGTACAGGGAGGAGTCCGGCCATGGTGGCTGCAGGGTTCGAGGTTTACAAAAAGTGTTGCGTGCGGAAGCTGGGTTTTATCGCGTACCTGACCGAAGGCTTCCACCTCCGCATGCGGCATCCCGCAGGCGGTGTGGAAGCCTTCGCCGATGATCCTGCCATCATAAACGATAACGGCACCAACCATCGGATTCGGTGCCGCCGTTCCCAATCCGTTGCTGGCCAGATCGAGGCAGCGGCGCATGAAGAAAGCGTTATCCATTGCGCAAATATAACCAAAAGCGGTGTCATCCCCGCGGAAGCGGTGACCCCGTCACCGTCCCGCCATTTATCCCGGGCCCGCTCTTTTTATTCAGATATTTCCTTTATTTTTAAAGACAAACCACAAACGGTAGCAGCCATGTTTAAAAAATATTCATTTCTGATTCTGATGATATTGTTCGTTATGACCTCGGGGATCAATAAACCGGATCAGGACCGAGTTGCGTCCAACCCTTTCTTTAACAGGTACTCCACCCCTTTTGAGGTGCCGCCCTTCGATAAGATCCGTAATGAGCATTTTATACCCGCCTTCGAACAGGGTATGCTCGAGCAGAAGAAAGAGATTGAGGCCATCATCAACAACCGGAAGAAGCCTGATTTTACCAATACCATGCTGGCGCTCGACCAAAGCGGGGAATTGCTCAGCAGGGTTAGTATGGTATTCGGCGGATTGAGTTCCGCCAACACAAATCCGGAACTGGAAAAAATTCAGCTGGAAATGTCGCCCAGACTGGCGGCCCACAGCGATGAAATAAACCTTAATCCAAAGCTCTTCGAAAAGGTGAAGAGTGTCTGGGAAAACCGGGCGAAGTTTAAACTGACCCAGGAGGAGGCTTATATTCTTGAGAATGAATACAAGGGATTCGTCCGAAACGGAGCCAATCTTCCTGCTGAGAAGAAAGAACTGCTGAAACGGCTTAATCAGGAGCTGTCGGTGCTGGGGGTAAAGTTCAGCCAGAATGTGCTATCCGAAACCAACACCTTCAAAATGGTGGTGGAGGATCCTGCCGGACTCAAAGGGCTTCCGCAGCCGGCTATCGATGCAGCCGCTTCAACAGCAAAAGCAGCAGGGCTTGAAGGCAAATGGGTGTTCACCGCCCAGAAGCCCAGCTGGATACCCTTCCTTCAGTATGCCGAGAACCGGGACCTGAAGAAGAAACTCTATGCCGGATGGCTGGAAAGGGGGAACCATGGAAACGATAAGGATAATAAGGTGATCCTGGCGAAAATCATGAGCCTGCGGGCCAAAAAGGCCCAATTGCTCGGTTATCCCACCCATGCCGATATGGTAATGGAATCGCGCATGGCCAAAACAGCCGGAAATGTCATGGACCTGCTCGGCAAGGTGTGGAAACCTGCCCTGGAAGCAGCTATCCGCGACCGTGACGATATCCAGCAGATGATCGCACGGCAGGGCGGAAGTTTCAAGCTGGAAAGCAGCGACTGGTGGATGTATACGGAACGGTTGCGCAAGGAAAAGTTCAATCTCGATGAAAACGAGCTGCGACCCTATTTCAAGCTTTCGAATGTGCAGAAAGGAGCCTTTGATGTGGCAAACAAACTCTATGGCATTACGTTCACGGAGATCAGGGACATACCGAAACCGCATGAGGAGGCTTTCGTTTATGAGGTAAAAGAGGCCGATGGCACCCACCTGGGCGTCCTCTATCAGGATTTCCATCCAAGGGCAAGCAAGCGGCAGGGGGCATGGTGCGGAGCTTATCGCAGCCATTCTGTTAAAAATGGAACCGAGATCCGGCCTGTGGTAACGATGGTTGGCAATTTTACCCGCCCGAACGGGGAGACCCCGGCATTGCTCAGCCTGGATGAAGCAGGCACGCTGTTCCATGAATTCGGCCATGCGCTTGACAATCTGTTTTCACGCAAAACGATGAAGTCTTCCTACCGCGCCCGCGACTTCGTGGAGCTGCCGAGCCAGATCATGGAACATTGGGCAACCGAACCCGAGGTGCTGAAGAGTTATGCGCTTCATTACAAAACCGGCGAGCCGATTCCGGATCAACTGATCGAAAAGATGGAAAAGAGCAGCAAGTTCAATCAGGGATTTACATCGGTAGAATTCCTTTCAGCCTGCTATCTCGACATGGCGTGGCACGTACTGAAAGACACCGTTCCGGTGGATGCCGCCCGCTTTGAGAAGGAGCTGCTCACAAAGATCGGACTGATTCCCGAAATCGAACCGCGTTACCACAGCTGGTACTTCACCCATATCACCGGCGGTTACGATGCCGGCTACTACAGCTACGAATGGTCGGCCGTTCTTGATCACGACGCCTTTGAGGCCTTTAAGGAGAAGGGCATATTCGACAAGGCTACCGCCGACTCCTTCCGCAAAAACATCCTCGAGAAGAACGGGACAGCCGATCCAATGGAAATGTTTGTGAAATTCCGCGGCAGGCAGCCGGATATCGGGCCGCTGATGCGGAATCGGGGATTCACTAAATAGCCGTGACGCGTGACGCGTGACTCGTGACACGACCTAACCCCCGGCCCCTTTCACGTGTGTCGTGAAGACCTCACCCCCGGCCCCTCTCACGTGTGTCGTGAAGAC
>CAYWHP010000076.1:0-4847 GCA_964457845.1 uncultured Porphyromonadaceae bacterium
GAGAGGGGGCCGGGGGGTGAGGTCGTCGCGATGCAGGGGGCCGGGGGGTGAGGTCTTTGCAGCACATGACCCGCGGGCAGTTCGTGTAGGGAAAACGGTCCCCGCTTTCGCGGGGATGACAACGCTTTTTGCTATTTTTACCTCAAACAACACCCCATGACCCCCATCTTCAAAACCGCCGTATTCCCCTCCAAATACATTCAGGGCCCCGGCGCCATCAGCGTGCTGCCCGAATGGATCAACAAAATGGGCACCCGCGCCGTATTGATCGCCGGCAAAACCGCATTGCGTGAAATAGTACCCGGACTGCTCGCATCGGGACTGAAGGGCGCCGTGGTGGAAGCCTTTGGCGGGGAGTGCACCGATGCCGAGATAACCCGTATTGCGGCGTCGGCCCGGAAGGCCGGGTGCGACGTGGCAGTGGCCCTTGGCGGAGGCAAGGTGATCGATACCGCCAAGGCGGTGTCGCAGCAGATCGAGTCAAAGATCATCATCGTGCCCACCATCGCCTCCAACGATGCGCCCTGCAGCGCGGTGAGCGTGGTGTATACCCCGGAGGGTGCCTTTCACCATACCGTTTACCTGAAGCAGAACCCCGACCTGGTGCTGATGGATTCGGAGATCATCGCAAAGGCGCCGGTGCGCACCCTGATCGCCGGCATCGGCGATGCCCTCGCCACCTGGTTCGAGGCCGATGCCTGCCGGGCCTCCGGCTCGCTGAACGAGGTGGGCGCCCACGGCACCCGCACCGCATACGCGCTGGCAAGGCTCTGTTACGATACCATCGTGGAATTCAGTGTTGAAGCGTGTGAGAGCTGCCGTCAACAGAAGGTGACACCTGCCCTTGAGAACGTAATTGAGGCCAACACCCTCCTCAGCGGACTGGGGTTCGAAAGCGCCGGTCTGGCCAGCGCCCACTCCATCCACAACGGCCTCACCCAGCTGCCGGCCACGCATGCTTATTTTCACGGCGAAAAGGTGGCGTTCGGCGTGCTTGCCGGGCTCTTTCTGGCCGACCGGCCCGAATCGCTTAAAAAGGAGGTTTACGACTTCTGCAGGAAGGTGGGGCTGCCCTGCACGCTGGCACAGATTGGTATCGTGAACCCAACCGATGAGGAACTGATGAAAGTGGCTACAGCCGCCTGCGCCCCGCAGGAGTTCATCTGGCACGAGCCGGTGGAGGTGACCCCCGCCAGAGTGGTTGAAGCCATGAGGCAGGCCGACGCGAGGGGGAAAACGACATTCAACTCACTATGATAAAAAGCCGCCGGCAGCTTTTTCAATTAATTCTCTGAAAAGCCATACCTTTGTATAAAATCGGTTGCAATGGGTATCATTTCCATGTTTTACGGCATCATCGTATCGATGTACTATCTTGACAACAGGCAGCATAAACAGCCCCACATTCACTTAAAATATCAGGACCAGGAAGCTGTATATGCTATTGAAACCGGTGAATTGTTATCAGGGACTCTGCCTGTAAATAAAATGCGCCTTGTTGCAGCATGGATCGAAATTCACAGAGAGGAATTAATGGCGGATTGGGACCTGGCCGTCAGTGGCGAAACCATTTTTAAAATTGACCCTCTGAAATAACCCGCCATATGAACCCCAGGGTGATAAAAGTTAAAGCTGAGCAAAACTTTCAATTGCTTTTGACATTTAGTAATGGCGAAGTCAGAATATTTGATGTCGGTCCTTTCTTGCATATCGGAAGGTTCTCAGAGTTAATTCAACCAGGTATTTTCCAAAGCGCTAATCAGGTGATGGGTACTGTTCAATGGTCGAATGGTCTGGACCTTTGTCCGGACATGCTTTACCTTGACAGCATTCCGGCTCAACTCTAATCCTCTTTTCAACATTTTCATCATACTGAACAAAATCCCCAAATCAAGTGATTTTATTCAGTACGATGAAAATACCATCCTGTGAATTTGCTGCCTAAGGCAACCTCATAAGATTTTTCAGCACCGGCTCCACCGCCCCCACCCATGCCTCGGCCCCTTTCCCGTTGGGATGGATCAGGTCGGGCATCAGGCCGGGATCGATGGTGCCGTCGGGCCGCAGAAAAACGGGGTTGATATCCATCCAGAAAACATTCCTGCCGTCGGCGAGCTGCCGGGTAAGCAAACCGGCCCGCAATGTGGCGTCAATGGCCTTTTGCGACCGGTTGTATTTCCGGCTGTAGGGGGTGATGTCGCCCGGACCACCGCACGCAAAAACCCTCAATATCAGAACCTTTGTGGTCGGGTATTTCTGATGGATCAGGTCGACGATGGCCTTTGTCCCTACAAAGACCTCCTCCGCAGAATGGGTCATTTTATAGTGCTGGTCGTCGAGGTTGTTGGTGCCGATGAGCAGCATCGCCACCTTAGGCGGCTTCGCCTGACTGAGCTCACCGTTCTGAAGGTTCCACAGGATGTTCTCGGTGCGGTAGCCCGAATAACCCAGATTGATGGCATTCATCGGAACCAGGTATTTGTCCCATGATTCCCGGAGCGGTTTCCATTCATTGCCCTCTCCTTCAAGACACTCCGTGATGCTGTTGCCGATGCACAACAGGTCGAAATGGCCGGCCTTCACGGCGGCAGCCTTGGCATCGTGCCGGTTCGAGTTGTTCGGTGCGGGAAAGGTGGCATCTCCTGCCTTTGGGTTGCCGGCTTTCTCCGCAAATTCAATCCTGACCGGCCCCTTGCCGTCCCAGTTCTTCACGATGGGTTCACGGTTGTGCCGGCTGATGCGGATTTCGGTGGATTTGCCTTTCCGCGTTACCAAAATATCAAAAGTACTGCCGAAGGCGCTCACATTCTCGAGGGCCATCTCGTTCCACCCTTCCGGCAGGCGGGGCGTGACATCAAATGCATGCAGACCGGCGGGCCGGAGGCCGAAGAGCCCCTCGGTGAGCACCCGGCAGTAGAGAGCCGATTCCCCCGACAGCTGGGTCTGGTTCCCCTCGGGCCAGGCCTCCACGGCGTAAGGCACATGCACGCCCAGCAGCCGGCGTTCGGAATATTTTTTCAGGTAATCCAGCGCCCGTGCGGTCTCCCCGGCGGCAAACACGCCGCGCAGGCCATACAGGGTCGACCGGTCCCAGAAGGTTTTATCACCCGCCTGGGTGGCCAGACCGTCCACCGTCCAGAGCCTCGGCGAGAAGAGTGCATCCACGGTGCCGGCCGCCCGGTCGAAGATCCCCACCGTGAGCGGCATGCAGATCCACGAGCGGAGCACGGTGTTCTCCTTGTAATACCGGTACGTCTCATAGCCTTCCACCGTTGCCTCGAAATATTTCCCGATGGCCGCCTTCAGCTTCACGGCCTGCTGCATATATTTGTCGGACACCTGTTTAGGCATGCCGAGTTCTTTGGTGATCGCCGAAGATGAAATCAGTGCATCGTAATAGAGCGTGCTGGTGCAGAGGTTGGCCTTTCCGGCCGGAAACCTGCCCTCCAGCTCGTCGCTGTCCGACTCCACCACCCCGTCGGCATTCACCTTGCGGCGGCTGAATTCGAGACAGTATTCGATCAGTGGCCAGAGTTCGCGGGCGATATCGATATTGCCCGTCGACAAAGTGAACCTCGATGCGCCGTAGGCGATCATCGCCTGGTCGCCCCGGTCGCCTGCGCCATCCCAAAAATCGATTCCCTCAGCGATGATGGAGCTCGGGATGGGCTTGAAATCCTTGTTCATGAACTTCGCGAACCATCGGTAAGCGTTCAGTGCGGCCTCCTCGCCGAGCGGATAGCCGGCATAGCCGAACCAGGGGCCGGTATATTCGGCCTGGTCGTTGGCCCAGATGGCCGCATGGTAGCGCAGTCCTCCCGGGGAGTTGATGTACCCGTTCTTCGTTTTGTACACGCTCTCCCCCGCCCGCTGCTTGGCGAAGGTGAACATCGAGTTGAGCACCGGATCGGGCGTCACCAGGCGGATGGGGTTGCGAATGTCGCGCACCCGGCTCATCCGGCCGGCCGACTCGAGGGCGGGGTTCAGTTTCACCAGCTGCTCCCCGTTCCGCACCGCCTGGTAGACGACTGCGAAGGCAGCCGAATCGCCGGGCTGCACTACCGCGATGCCGTCCCCGATGGTGTATTCGTAGAGGGAGTGGGGGCCTCCCGTGCTGTGCAGCGTATCAATTTTAATCTCTTTCTGAAGGTATTCCATCGACACCTGGCAGGGTTTCGTGTCATTATTGATGAACACGAACCGCTCGATGGCGGCCGGCTCAGCCGCCGACGGGAAAAGGTATTGCTTCATCGTCAGCTTGGCCGTCACCTTGCCCCTCTCCACCCTTTCCAGCTCACTGGTCACCTGCATTACCCCGTTGTGCCCGATACCTGACACCCGACACCCGACACCCGGCCTCATATACCCGCTGATCAGCGTTGGGCGGAGGGGCGTCATCCCGATGTAGAACCGCGGCAGGTCGCTGTCGTTGTAAGCCGCCATGAGCGTGCCGTGTGTATCGTTGGGCTTCATCCGGAAATTGGGAAAAATCACGGTGCGCTGCACCTGCAGTCCCTGCAGGCTGTCGACCGCGTATTTCACCCAGAGTGAAACCTGTTCGCCGCTCATCTCGATGTGGTCGGCGTGCGGGTCGTCGGCCTTCACCTGCCACTCGATGGCGCCCGGTTTGGCGATGGTCCAGCGAGGGGCGGGGGTTTGGGCGGAGAGGCAGGCCGGGAGGAGGAGGGCGATCATTGCCAGGCGGAAGTGCGAGGCATATGTCCCCCAGCGGATTCCGGTGTCAGGCATGACCCTGCCGGGCAAGACCCCCAGACTGAAGTCTGGGGTTAATGATGTCTTCGGGGTGAGCGGTGCAGCCCCCAGACTGAAGTCTGGGGTTACTGATG
>CAYWHP010000076.1:4947-22412 GCA_964457845.1 uncultured Porphyromonadaceae bacterium
CTTCGGGGATAATACTTTGCTATTCATGGGTTTAGTAAGGTTGATTCGGAGAGTTCATTAACCCCGCACTTTAGTGTGGGGGTTCTGGTCCTCGCACGGACTTCAGTCCGGTGGTTCGTGTCCACGCGCGGACTTCCTGCAGGGATCCCATACCGCTACTTCTTCCAGAAGTGCTCGATCTCCTCAAGCGACTTCCCCTTGGTCTCCGGCACCATCTTCCACATGAAGAGAGCCGCCAGGATGCCCATCACGCCGTAGATCCAGTAGGAGAAGCCGTGGTGGAACAGGTTGGTAAGACCGGTGCTGTTGTTCATCATCGGGAAGGTCCAGGAGATGATGAGGTTGGAGATCCACATGGTGGCGACGGCAAAGGCCATGGCCCTGCCGCGGATCTTGTTCGGGAAGAGCTCGGAGAGGAGCACCCAGGTGACCGGCCCCCAGGAGAAGGCGAAACAGGCCACGTAGCCCAGCATGGCGATCATGGCCAGCAGGCCGGCCTTCTCCAGGAAGAAGCAGAAGCCGAGCATGAACATGAAGAAGGCCATGCCGAATGCGCCGATGATCTGCAGCTGGCGGCGGCCGAAGCGGTCGACGGAGTAGATGGCCACCACGGTGAATGCCATGTTGATGGCCCCTACGATGATGGTCTGCAGGAGGGAGGTATCGGTGCCGGAGCCCATGTTCTTGAAGATTTCCGGGGCGTAGTACATCACCACGTTGATCCCGACGAACTGCTGGAACATCGCCAGCAGCAGGCCGACAGCGATCACCAGTCCGCCGTGGCTGAAGAGCTTGCCCGAAGTGGTTACCAGCGTTTCCTTTATCTCGGCGAGCACCTTGTCGGCAACCACTTTCCCGTTGATCCTTGAAAGAATGCGCAGCGCTTCGTCGTCATGGTTTTTAAGGGCCATATAGCGTGGCGTTTCCGGAACAAAAAAGAGGAGTACCAGGAACAGCACAGCCGGAAGAATTTCAGAGGCGAACATCCATCTCCAGCCCACCCGGTTGATCCAGCCGTCGTCGCCCTGCCGGGCGATGGCATAATTCACGAAGTACACGATGAGCATCCCGAAGATGATGGCGAACTGGTTCCAGGAAACCAGCTTGCCGCGTATGGCCGGGGGTGCGATCTCGGCGATGTACATCGGCGAGAGCATCGATGCGAGCCCGACTCCGATGCCGCCAAGCACCCGGTAAACAATGAAATGCCACATGAAAGTATGGTCGGCCGTACCCACGGGTCGGAAAAACAACTCGGGCATGGCAGAGCCGAGCGCCGAAATCAGGAAAAGCACGGCCGCCATGATCAGGCCGCGCTTCCTTCCAAGGGTCATGCTCACCCAGCCGCCGCTGATCCCGCCGATGATGCACCCCACCAGGGCCGACGACACCAGGAACCCGTGCCAGGAGTTGGCCACGGCCTCGGTCCAGCCGTGCGGATCAATAAAGACAGCCTTGAGGGAGCTCACGGTACCGGATATCACTGCGGTATCGTAGCCGAAAAGCAGGCCGCCAAGCGTGGCCACGAAGGTGATGGCGGCTATGTAGCGGGCGCGACCGCCGGATTCGCCGCCCGAAGCTTGTTTTGTTTGCATGATCAGGTTCGTATAAATGATCGGTGTAGAGAACTTAATTATCTGTATATCAATCCTTCAGGATAAAATCAACTATGCCGGAACCGTACGTAAAGTAACGTACCGTCCGTTCGGCCTGCAGGTATTCCACCGCGGTGATGGCGCCTCCGTTCGGGCAGGAGCCGCCGGTCATGTCGAACCACCGGTTTTCGGCGGCACAAAATACATACCCGTTATTGGCAAAGATCCATTCTCCTCCCGGAGTTATGGCCATGTCGCGGATGTTGGAACCATCGGGCAGGCCTCTGGTGGCCGGCGCAAACGTTTTCCCCCCGTCGCGCGAAATCAGGAAGGCATTGGTGGAGTCACCCTCGCCGGCCCAGCAAACGAAATCCGGGTTGCCGGGATCCGTTTCGATGCTGTAGCCGTAGGGGCCCCACCAGGGGCGGTTCTTCACGAACGGGACGGCGCCCTTGTGGTCGCTCTTCTGCCAGGTTTTTCCTATATCTTTGGAGATGAAGAACTTTCCGTTTTTCGAGGCCGCATATATCCGTGACGGATCCGACATCATGGTAGCCAGTCCGGCAAGCACCTCATCGGTTGTATCCCTGAAATTAAACGGCAGCTCCATGCGGCCGATGCTGTTGTAATAGGGATCGTATGTGAGCTTGATAAGCCGTCCGTTTCCAGCCAGGAACACGGCATCCTCACCCGCCTTCCAGGAAGGCTGCATGGGCGGCGTGTACCAGGTGGTATCCTTCAGCGCCCTGTCGAGTTCAACAACCAGGCTGTCGAGCTTCTCCTTCTGCCCCTTGCGGTAGTTCTTGTGATAGATGGTGTTCCAGTAATGGATGTACCAATAGGAATTGCCGGCATTGGCAATGGTTACCCGCAGGCCGTCGGCTTTGGTGGTGGTGTTTCCTTTGTAGCGGCCATCTCCTGCCTTCTCCCAGATCATCGTGCCGCGGTCCTGGTTGCCGGTCACCAGCAGACCGGTCCTTTCGTCATACGCTCCATGGTGGATGAGCATGTGGATGTTGTCGGTGTTGAGGTGCTTCCACGACAGGCTGTCGGTGAACTTCGTGGTGAAATGGGCGCCGAAATCGTTGTTCAGGATCCCAACCCACAGTGAGTCCTTCCGCCTGTAAAACTGCAGGCCCTGCATGTCCCATCCGAACACCTTTTCCCACCATTTCAGCTGCTCCCACTTTTTGCCGGCATCTTTGCTGATGAAGGTAGTTGCCGATGATTCGATGAGCAGCTTCGGATCCGTCGGGTCCACCGCGGCTATCCGCTCGCGGAGGCCAACCGGTTTCCAGGTTTTGCCACGGTCCTTGCTCACGAAGCCTCCTCCGGCGGCACCGGCATACAGGTAGGTGGTATCGCCGAAAACGGTACCGACCAGGCTTCCTGGGGCCTTGTTCGTGTAATGCAGGGCTATCGGGTTTAAAGCTTTTGCCACGGGATCGAACTCCCGCACCGACCACACATTGGTGTTGGTCAGCTTGCGGATTACATAGATGGTGTTGCTGTTATAGGGTTTGCAGGCTACCACTTTGGCCGGTTCCGTCTCCTGCCAGGTATTGATTTCCGTAAAACTCTCCCCCTGGTCGGCCGACCGGAGAATGGTGTAAATATCAATTTTACCGGCAGATTTGCTCACGGTTTGCAGGGTCAGAACGAGGATGGTGCGGTCGGCATCCTCCAGGATGGCCGACCAGCGGATCTCCCGGTTCGACAGATCGGCGCCGGCGCACCGGTTCCAGCTGATCCCGCCATTGTCGGAAAACCAGATGCTTCCTTTGTTCCATTCGGGCTGGATCGCGCCGAGCAGCCGGAACCCGCCCTTTTTCTTCACCGTTCCCAGGAAGAGGTTGCCGTTGATGGCCACCTTCTGGTTGGTCATGTTCAGACTGGCGGAGTCGGTGAGCGGACCCGTGAGGACATTCCGGGCGTCGCTCAGGATGTAAACCATGTTGGTTACCGAATCGTACGCCGAATTCACCGTCTTGTGCCCGTAAGTGCCGGTTTCATCGTCCTGGAACCGGTTGAATTTCCAGTACCCGCTGATTTTCCCGTTGGCATAGGATTCCACCGTGCCCATAGGCAGGGCGGCGGGGATAACCCCGTCGTTCACCTTACCCGGTTTCGCCTTCTGTGCCGGCGCCGTTGCGGTCATGAGAAATGAAACGAACACCAACCCTGTCACCCGAATCAAATTCTTCATAATGTTTGTTTTTAGAAGAGACGTTTTTAAACGTCTCTACAATCCGTTTATGCCAATGGTTCGTATGGTTTCAAGTCGGAAAGCCGACGGCCACAGCACCAGCCAGTCCGCAAAATACCCCGGCTTACCTGCCCACCTGGTTTGGAAATAGGCCTCCGTCTGTCCGCCGGCCGGCCGCACCACGCCGTGCACCTCTTGAGTTCCGTCGGCGACCACCTGGTTGGCGTTGGCCCAGGCGGCGAGCGCCTTCTCCCGCCAGATGGCATTGCCCGTAAGCTTCGAGAGTTTCAGCCATTCCGGCACCAGCGCCAGCCCGAACGGGTCGAGGTGGTGGTGCTGTGTTGACACGGCGGTTCCGCCGAAGGTGTCGTACCCGTATTTTTTGAAATCTGTTGAATCGGCAAAGGGGACCGAATAATGCCACAACCAAGTTGAGAGGTACCACGAGGTTCGTTCGGCTTTATCCAGATAGGCCTTGTCGGTAGTGGCATCGTAGAGCATCATCGCGGAACGCAACATCGGCCAGGAAGATTCCTTATCGATGCACCAGGTATCGAGCGCGCCGGCGGAGGTGAACCCCTGCCCGGCAAAATCATCGAAATAAAAATCGTACGCCCGTTTGGCGGAAGTCAGGTAGGCCTCTTTCCCGGTCGCCTGCCAGGCCCTCACCATGGCCGGGATGATGAAGGAACCTATGGTGCCATCGCGATAGAGGCATTTCCCCTCCTTGTCCCAACCTTTCCCGTACTGGCCGGAGGGCTGTTGGTCGTTCAGGAGGAAGTCGCATATGCGGAGTGCGATCTCCCTGTAATTCTCACGTTCCAGCCCGCACTTTTTCGCCAGGTCGTACGCCACCAGGTAGTCGGCGGCCGCATCACCGAGGTTGCAGGCATCCAGAATTTCCTCCGATTTTTCGATTCCGAGAACGTAATCGAAATGATTGCGGATCAAGCCATTAGGCAGCGGGCAGTATTTCGCCCAGGTATCGAGGCATGCAATGGCATGATCGAGGGAGAGCTGGTTCTTGTTCCAGAGGTAGTCGGTGAGCAGGGAGTTTGCAGTAGAGATGTTCTGTCCCGCCCAGCCGATCTCATATTTCCACACGGGTCGCTGTATCCAGCCGCCGTTCCGCAGCCAGAGTCCGATGCTGAACCCCTTGAAGATGCCCTCCTCGGCCCAAAGGTTTTCCTGGATGTAACGCACGGAGAGTTTCCATATCTCATCAGGTGTGCGTACGCTGACTTCCGGGTGGGGGATCATCGCCCAGGCGCTTCCGAGAAAGTATTTAATGGCAGCATGATCCTTCTGCACCGGTGCCACCACCAGGATGCCCGAAACGGCAACCGATTCCCCTGTACCCAGGGTTAGCCGGCCCTTGAATCCCGGCTGGTAGGTATCCCGGTTGGAATAGGTGAGGGGCATCTCCTCCTCGGGCCAGATGAGGCGGTGGGTGGTTTTATTTCCTTCCGGCATCAGCGAGCACGAGAACGGTACTTTCAGACTGTCGCTCCAGAGGGCCACGGCCCAGCGGCTCCCCTCGGAGTAGGTGGCTCCGGGGATGGCGGAGCGGCTATAGGAAAAACTCCACCAGGTGCCGTCCTTCTCGTACCCTTTTGGTTCGAGGCCGCGTCCCCACTGGTTTCCCTGATAGCTCACCGAGGGTATCATAAGGAAGGAGGCGCTGTCGGAATGAACGAAATCCAGTGTAATCCGGAGGGAATCCAACGCAGCCTTTGATCGGTTCGAGCAGGTTCGGGTTATGCGATACACCCCATCGGAAACCGCATCAATTCGGTCGGTGACCCGCAGACCGGCAATCTTCAGCGGCTGCAGAAAGCCCACCGGTTGTCCGCCTGAGACCAGTGTACGTATGCCATCCAACTTTTCCCATTTGTACATGCCTTCATCACGACACAGTTTCTGTATCATCACCAGGCTGATGAAGATGCCTGCTATCAGGAGCATTAAGCCGCGCGAGGAGAACTTTCTCATGCCAATTCCGGTTTGGCACGAATGTACCAAATAGAATCAAGCTGACACAAAGATGCGGCCGCCGTGTTTTACTCCTTCACGAGAATGCGTGAAATAACCTTTTTATCGGTTGTAACCCTAACCAGATAGGTACCCTGCGGCAGCTGGTCCATTTCGACAGTGACCGTATCTGACAGAGCGATTCCATCCACGACCAGGCTGCCTTGAACGGTATAGATCCCGTATCTGAATTTTCCGGCGGCAGGTACACTGATGGTGAGCCTTTCACGGCATGGTAACGGATAGATTGAGACGCCATCGATAACCTCTCCGGTGTCGATACCGGAACCCGGAACAAAGGTGAAATCCACCGGGAAAAACTGTTCGTGCAATACGTTGTATTCCGGCAAGTTATCAGTTAAATAAATCTTGACATAATCCACCGATCCGGCTGCGTTCAGGGTAAAATCGCCGACACCGCTGCCGCCGTTGTCCGTATAAAGCTCGGCACCGGAAGCGTTGTAACTTACGGCAAGTGCCCCATCATAATAGGGTCGCACAAAAATCCGGACATCCCCGTCGGGCTTGGCGTAGTTGAAGTTGACATTAACCCTGTTGCCGGTTTGCAGAATTGCCGGGGAGGCGGGGGTAAATACCACATCGGAAATCTGATAGTCAACCCAGCTGAAGTCCACATCTGCGAACGTTTCGTAAAGGACATCGTTGCCGGCGGCATCCGCAACCCAGAACCGGAGCTGGTCGATCTTGCCCGGTATGGATAGAAAGAAGTGTGAACCGCCGGAACCGGAATTCTCTGTATAGAGCGGCGAGCCTTCGTAATAAAACTCCGCTGCATCGGCACCCTCATACCGGCCGCGTACAAAAATGCGGATATCCCCGTCGGGTTTGGAATAATTGAAGGTGACAAAGATCTCCTGCCTCACGGCAACCGCTGCCGGTGAGACCCTGTCGAACGTGATATCCGTGATTTCATATCCGATCCAGGAATAATCGACATCGTAAAAGACTTCCAGGAGGACGGTGGAAGCAGTGGGATCCATTATCCAGAACCGCACCTGGTCGACATGCCCGGGTTGTGTGAGCGTGAAGAAGGAGGTCCCTGAATCCGAGTTTTCTGTATAGAGTGGCGATGCGCTGTGCCCATATCCCGGAGCTTCACCGCCACCCGACATGGGCATGGTAAAAATGGTGACGTCGCCCGCTTTCTTGGAGTAGTTGAAAGTTACATTAACAGGTTGATTGATGCCCGTACTTGCCGGCGAAGGCGGATCAAAAACGACATCGCTGATGAGGTAGTCAACCCATGTGTAATCTACGTTAAAAAATACTTCAGCAAGGATTTCATCATTCGGGACGCTGGTAAACCGAAAACGGATCTGGTCAACGGCCCCGGGTGACGCAAGGTGAAAATCAGATGACCCCGAGCCTGAACTGGCTGAGTAAAGAGCACCTCCCGAAGCAATATAATCATCGGCCAGGCTGCCGCCATACATGGGCCTTACAAAAATGCGCACCTCGCCATCGGGCTTGGAATAATTGAAATTGATCGTAAGAGGGGTTCCCGTAATCAGGGTAGCCGGCGATCCCGGATCAATGACAATATCTGAAATCGAATAATCAACCCAGCTGAAATCAACCGGGACAAATGTTTCGTAAAGAATATCGAGGCCACGCGCCTCCATAATGCGAAAACGGAGCTGATCTACCTGTCCGGGCTGGTTCAATTGAAAGTACCCGTCGGTTGACCCTGTATTTTCGGAAAACTGATCAGAACCAGGAACCCCATAGCCTCGGGCCTGCCCACCATTGAACATTGGCATAAGATATATTCTGACATTGCCGGCAGGCTTAAAATAGGAATACGTAACATTGACCCTTTGGTTTATGGCCAGACTGCCGGGGGAAGGAGGAGTGAAAACAACATCAAAAATATCGTACTCGAGGAACTCAAAGGAAACATCAACAAAATCCTCGTAAAGCACATTCTGGGTTAACGGAGTGACAAACTGGAACCTCAACTGGTCGACGCGTCCGGTAGCGTTGATAGTAAAATCGGAGGTGCCGGTACCCGTGTTGGCCGAATGGGCACTTCCACCAGCGGCTGTGTAGTGACTGGCAAGGCTGCCCCGGTACATCGGCCTTACAAAAATCAGGACATCACCAGTCGGTTTTGAATAGCTGAACCCGATGGCAACGGCCTCGCCGGGCTGCAACCTTGCTGGTGAAACCGGTGTTGTGGTAACTTTGGAGATGGAATACCGCTGGCCGAAGCCGGATGTGATTGCCAACAACAGACAAACTGTGGTAAAAAGTGTTTTCATACAGGGTGAATAAAGGGTTGTGGAGCTTGAACACCAAATTTACAAATGCGGACGTCATCCGATCAGGATAAAAACGACATCTTCATGCACAAACCCGACAAAAGTGTCAGATTCGGCCTGCCTTTTGACTATTGGAATGGTATTCCCTGGGTGTCTGCCCGTAATGCTTCTTGAAAACCCTTGAAAAATAGGCGGGATCGTTGAACCCGGCAGCGTCGGCAACATCAGCAATGTTATGAATGCCCCCGGAGAGCATTCCGGCAGCAAATTCAATCCGGATGAGGGTAATGAAGGCATTGGGGGTCATGTTCATCTCCCTTTTGAAGATCCGTTCGAGATTCCGCAGGCTGACACCAAGACCGCCTGCGAGTTGTTCCGGCCGCAAAGGTTCGCTGATATGAACATTGATGAACTCCCGTGCATGAACAATAACCGGTTGATCGGGGTGTGATCCTGCCTGTTGCTGCATGATGGCACCGGAACCGGCAGGCACCTCTTCGAAAGCGGAATTAACCCGGACTTCTCCACGCCGGGTGCGAACGGCGCGGGAAACAATGGTAATCAGAAGGAAGGCAGCTCCGGCAACGGCAAGCATGATAAGAAAACCCGATACGGAAAACAGTGCTGCCAGACCGCCATGGATTGAACCGGAATCCGCAAGAATGACCTTAATCCAGCGGTTCGGATACCCAAAATCCGCAGAGCCGCCAAAACTGCTGAAATTCAGCAAGCCGACCGGGCCCTCGGGTAACAGTCTGAATTCGACCAGTGTATCGTTATCATTTACACACAGATCAGCATTAAACTCCATTCCCGTTAACGGATTGACCCCGATGCTTGCCCATTCGACCGCAAATTCAACCTGGTACATGGAATCCCGGTCCTCCATCCGGTTAACCGTGCCCATACATCGGACTGCCGAGCGAAATACGATATTGGCCACCCCTTCCTCCTTCGGAACACTGAATTTCAGATATCTGTCGAGACGATCACCCCTGAAAACCGCAGAATTTCCATTAATATCCATCGAAAACTGATAATCGTTCAGGTCCATGGTATCGCGCGAGTCATTATGCGAATCGATATAAAACTCAACCCCGTCGTTATACATCAGGCGCTGTTTCGCCGCCGGCGGTTCAAGCCCCACCAGGTACTGATCACGGACACGGAAACAGCCATAAAGGCACCTGTCATCCCAGGCGAGGTTAACCGCAATAACATTGTCATAGAGGCTTTTGGGGCCCTTAAGGATAAAGACACCGGCGTCCTTCATAGCCCAATCGTTGAGCCGGCCGTCGATCCGGATCGGATTGCGGCAATAAGTGGCAGCCATGCGTTTACCATCGGCATACCCGGGTACGACGGTTGCCAGGGAAAGGAACAGTAAACCGGAGGCAAGGAATTTCATTGATAAATGGCTGGTATAAAAGTAAAAAACCGCAAGGAATTTCTTGCGGTTCAGGTGGATAAACAGCCCAATTAAAGGGATACCTGCGAAGTTCCCTTACAGTCCTCAATAAGTAATGGAAAAGAAACTGCAATCAGCGGGCCACCTGGAACCTGCCCGATTTCACCTGGTTCTGCGGGAGCACCAAACGGTAGAAGTAGAATCCCGGGCTCAGTTCACGCCCGTTCAGGGTGATGGCACTGCCTGGCACCATTTTTCGGCTCATTACCAAGCTTCCCAAGGCGTTGAGGATTTCGATCTTCACTTCACCTTCCATGAAACCGTTGATTTCAAGGGTTGAAAGATCAACAACCGGATTGGGGTAAATTTTCACCACCAGGGAATTAATGGCGTTGAGGTCGATGCTGCTGCTCTTTACTACAGGGAAGCCGGCATTTTTCCACGCTGAGATCCCACTGGTCAGGTTGTAAATGGTTTTGATATTCTTGGCAAAAAGCTTGTTGCAGGCACCGGGACTTCGGCTGCCACTCGCGCAATAAACCAGATATATCTTGTTTTTATCGAGTTTGTCTACTGAATCATTGAATGCCACAGTTGAATTGACATCATAATTCCTGGCCTTTTCGATCCAGCCGCCGACAAATTCACCGGAGGTGCGCACATCGATTATGACCAGATCGGTGGCTCCTGCATGGTTCTTAATGAGCGTGTCGGCCTGAACAGCAGTGATCGACTTGTAGTTCTGGCTGAAACCGGCTGCTGCGGTGACTACGGAAAATATCAGTGTAAAAATTAGCCTCATCTGAATTTCGGTCTTAGAACAAAGGTAACACATTTTGTGCCGAAATGTCAATGCAGGGACGCATATTTGCGCCCCTGCAAAAAAACCATCCTGATTATCAGACAGATCAGGCTGCCTTACGCGCGTACAATCCGGCAAAAAGAATATAGACCATACAGGCGATCACCACGAAAATACTTGCTGTTCCACCGAAATTCTGGCTCACGAGGCCCATCAGCGGGGGAATGATCGCTCCGCCGGAGACGGCCATGATCATGAGTCCCGATATTTCGTTTACCCGTTCGGGCATCTTGTTCACCGTAATCGAGAAGATCAGCGGGAAGAGGTTACCCGAACCAAGGCCGGCGATAAAGATGCAGATCTTGCCGATGAGCGGGGTAGGTGCCAGGATCATGCCCACGAAAGCCATGATGGTGAGCAGGGTGGTAAGGATCAGGAAGGGTTTCGGCTTGAAGAAGTTCAGCAATACCGCACCCAGGAAGCGGCTGATCATGAGGGCGGCAAAATAGAAGCTGATGCCCACCGATGCTTCGTCAAGGCTGAGGTCGAAATTTTTCTGCAGGTAGTTGGCGATATTCGAGTTCATACCGACATCGGAACCCACCACAAGGAAGATCCCGAGCACCATGAGCAGCACCAGCGGATTTCCGAGGAGCTTGAAGCAGGAGGCGAAGGTGGCCGGCTTCTTGTCGATCTTGCTTTCATCCACCTTGGTAAGGTAGAGCCACAGGACTGCCAGGAACGAAGTAATGGCATAAACCGTGAATACGAATTTCCAGTCGCCAAGGCTCTTGGCGGCAAAAGCGGCGATGATCGGTCCGAGCATCGACACGATGGCCTTCACGAACTGGGTAAGGCTCATGAAGCTGGAATACTTTTCGGTAGGGGTAACATCGTGCAGCAGCGGGTTAGCCGAAACCTGGACGATGGTATTACCGATGCCCAGCAGGATAAAGGCAACCAGCATCAGCGGAAAGGTGTAGAGCGAAGCGGATACGAGGCTCAGCATGGGGATGGCCATACCGAGGCCGGTGACACCCATTCCGATGTTCAGGATTAGCTTCTTGCCGTACTTGTCGAGCAGGATGCCGGTAGGCACCGAAAGCAGGAAAAACCACACAAAAGCCATGGAGGGGATCAGCTGGGCGAGCGAGTCGCTCAGTCCGAAATCCTTTTGTGCGTAGCCGGCGGAAACACCTACTATATCCACAAATCCCATTACGATGAACGACATGAACACCGGGAGGATCTGCACCATGTTTACTTTTTTCACTGTCATGATAGCTGGTTTTTTGGATTAATTCATTTTTGCGATCAGGGGCATGATTTTCGGCCAGTAGTCGGCATCGAGCAGGCGGGCGCTGCCGATGAGGGCGGCGTTTTCCATCAGTTCCGACCAGGCGATTATTGTTTTGCAGCCGAGTTCGGCCAGTGCCGACTCGAAGGCGGGCAGGAACAGGTCGGAAGCGCCCGACATATTGCCGCCGATCACGAGTACCTCGGCTTCGAACGTATTGAGCCAGGGCCCGAGGAAGGCGCCTATTCCGGAGCCGTATTCGGTAAAAAGGGCAGCCACCTTCGGATCGCGGCGGGCTATGTCGGCTATCTCTTTAACACCCGGAAGTGTTTCGCCTGAGAGGGCGGCGTATTGCCCGACAAACCATCGTGTGGAGAAATAATTATCAGCAATACTCTCTTTATAAGGCAGATGCCATACGCAGCCCATTTGCGGGGTGTCGTCACGCTCTACAACCGGAATGCCTCCATCGATGAAGGCAGAACCGAAGCCGGTGCCAAGTGTGATGGCAACCGATTTTTTGCACGCCTCGGTAACGCCCATCCAGGCCTCGCCAACGGCAAATGCCGATGCATCGTTCATGTATCGCACCTGGACGCGGGCCGGCAGGTTGAGGCGCGTGCGGATTCCCTCGGAGACATTCACGCCATACAGGCCCAGGTACTTTTCAACGCGCTCGAAAAGGGCGATGCCTTTCACATAATCGAACGGCCCGGGCATGGCAAAACCGATGCCGGCGAGCTCATCCACGGCGATTCCGAGGATTGATTCGCCAACAGCATCCGCCCATACGCCGAGGATCACATCGGCCGGGGCCTTGTTGTCGACAGGGCTGGTAACGCGGGTTTCGGGCAGGATCATCTGGTGTTCCAGATCGATGAGGGCGCAGGTAATGTGACTTCCGCCGATATCGGCGCCTACAGCATATTTGTATTTCATGACGGGGTTAACTTTGGTTTACCGGGTTGGATGAATGATTTTCGAGCGCCTAAAATAATCAATAAAGCTGTCAGCTCTATAAAGCAGACAAAACCAAATGGCATATTACATAATCAATTTATAATTAGCGCCTTATCTCATTTGCACGACAAAGTGATGGTCAAATGATCTTGTAAATGCCTGACAATCTTCAATTAAGAACAATGTATCGTTGGCTGACTGCTTAAGGGTAGCTGTCAGCTATTTTAACATCTATTAACTTTCGGAATCGTAATTTATTCAATTACAATTACTTGTATTTCATATTACCAATTAATAACCCGGCACCAGGCAACACAGCATGTGTATAAACAATTGAATGTGAGCTGATTGCGAAAAGGCCAATCGGCTGACAGCTCTATAAAGCTGACAGCTATAAGAGTTTGCCGGCATTGCATATGAACTATCAATTACCTAAAATCGCTTGTAATAATCGTTCCGTACTCCGTCCCACCCTAAATACGCTCGCCATGAATACCGCCCGCACACGTCTCCCGCACTTCCTAACCCTCTTAACCTTCTTAACCTTCTTAACGATTTCTGCCTATTCGCAGCAATCCCTCCTTACCCGCCCGGAGAAGACCAACTACGCGGAAACATCACACAACGAGGATGTTGTGAGTTTTATTGCGACCCTCAAGGCGGCCAGTCCGCTCGTTTCGGTGGAGCAGTTCGGCACTACCAAGATGGGTAACCCGCTGCAGCTGGTGATCCTGGCCAACCCGAAGGTTTCGTCGCCCGATGAGGCGAGGGCATCAGGCAAACCGGTCATTTACATCCAGGGGAACATCCATGCCGGTGAGGTTGAAGGCAAGGAGGCATCGATGGAACTGATGCGCGACATCATCCAGGGATCGAGGCAATACCTGCTCGACAACCAGATCATCCTGTTCTGCCCGAACTACAACCCCGACGGAAACGACAAGTTTGCCGACAACAACCGGCCGTCGCAGGAGGGGAGCCCGAAAATGACGGGGGTGCGTGCTTCAGGCGAAGGGCTCGACCTCAACCGCGAAGGGATGAAGGCCGAGGCCATCGAGATGAAGAGCCTGCTGAAAGGGGTTTTTCTCCGCTGGGACCCGGCCCTCTTCATGGACCTGCACACCGACGACGGCTCGTTCCACGGGTACATGGTAAATGTGGCGCCGGCATTCCGGTCGGCCGGCATGCCCGAACCCACCGATTTCACAATGGGCCTGCTGCAGGATGCGATGAAGTCGGTGCTGGCAAAATCGGGGCTTAACATTTTCTGGCACGGCTACCTGGGCATGCGGGCCAATGAGCAGGCCACTTTCACCGCCTACGATCACCTGCCGCGCTACATCGCCAATTACGTGGGGCTCCGCAACCGGATGGGCATCCTGAGCGAGACCTACCCGCGCGAGCTTTTTGAAAAACGGATCCTCTCGAATTACTACCTGATGGTGAGTGTACTCGAATATACCGGCGATCATGCAAAAGAAATCAATGACCTGATTGCCAAAGCCGACCAGGCCACCGTTGAACTGATCAGGGCCGAAGCAGGGAAGCTGCAGCGCGGCGTATCCTATAAGCTGGCCCCTGAACCCGCCACCGTGCGCATGCTGATCCGGGAGACAACGCCCTACACCGATGCCAACGGCCGCAAACGCCAGCGCCCCACGGGCAACCTCGGCCATGTCGACAGCGTGAAACACTCCAACCACTTCGAACCCGTTAAGCTGAGCACCGTTCCGCGCACATACATTTTCCCGGCTGAGCTGGCCAATGTGGCCGCAAAGCTGGAGGAGCACGGCATTTCGGTTAAGAAAACCGATAAAAAGATGAAGATCGAGGGCGAAGAATATCTTATATCCAAATTCAGCCAGTCGGAGCGTGAAGGCTACGGCGGCCACAAAGTTGTTACGCTGGAAGGCGAATTCAAAGCCGTGAAAAAGAGCATCCCCGCCGGATCGTATTCTGTTGATATGGCCCAGCCGCTGGCCTGGCTCATCTTCTACCTGATGGAACCACAGTCGGACGACGGCCTCCTCTACTGGAACTATTTCGATGAGTACCTGAAGAAGGCTGGCGTTGAGAAGGGGGGGGTGGCGTTTCCGGTGCTTAAAACCAATGTGGCGATGTAAATCAGGTTTGCCCCTACGACGCTTTTTTGTAACATTGAAAGCCAAATCGTCCTGAAATGAAAACCATTGTCACAGCAACGGCTGCCTACATTCTACTCCTTATGACCTACCCAACCACCGCCCAGGACATCAAACTGCCGCCACCCGACAAAACCGGCGGCATGCCGTTCATGCAGGCGCTCAGCGAGCGCTCGAGCGCCCGTGAGTTCGACTCGAAAAACCTGACCGAAGCCCAGCTCTCGGGCCTGCTGTGGGCCGCATGGGGCATCAACCGGCCGGAAGAGGGCAAGCACACCGCGCCCTCTTCGAATAATAAACAGGAAATGTCGGTTTATGTGGCCCTGAAATCGGGTTTATATTTATATAATCCTGAAAAGCACCTACTTAAGCAGATCCACAATCAGGATATCCGGAAAACGACCGGTAAACAGGATTTCGTGGAAATCGCACCGGTGAACCTCGTGTTTGTTGCCGATCTCATCAAAGCCGGCATACCTGACCCTGAAAAGGCCGGTCCCGAAATGCTCAATACCGCCAACATCAACGCCGGCTTCATGGCCCAGAACGTTTATCTCTGGTGTGCATCGGAAAAGATGGCCTGTGTGGTCCGCAAATATTTCGATGCGGCAGAACTGTCTTTGGCCATGCAGCTTGCCCCGCACCAGCGCATCATCGCTGCACAGACTGTCGGGCACCCAAAACGGTAAACAGGCCAAACCAATCTTCGGAGCAATCGCTATCTTTATGCGAAATCCGAAACCATGAAACCAATCACTTTCCTGCTTGTCCTGTTGCTGCCGGCCACTATGGCCATGAGCCAGGGCAAGCCAGCACCCCGCACCATCGAAGGGTTGAAAACCGCTTATGCCGGTGAGCTGAATGCATCGGCCAAATATGCAAAATATGCCGAGAAGGCTGCTGCCGAGAATCTTCCGGCGGTAGCTCAGCTTTTCAAGGCTACATCAAAAGCCGAATCCATCCATGCCACAAACCACAAGCGGGTGCTCGACGTTATGAAGGTGAAAGTTGACACCCCGGCAGCGGATCCCATTACCGTTAAAACCACGCCGGAGAACCTGGCCGACGGGATCAAGGGCGAAACCTACGAATTCAGGGACATGTACCCGCCGTTCCTCGATGCTGCCGACAAGGAGAATGCAAATGAAGCGCTGGTGTCGTTCCGCTATGCACTCGAAACTGAAAAACGGCATGCCAAAATTTACCAGTCGGCACTCGATGCCCTCCAGGCCAAAGCACCGGGCACCATCTCCGCCAAATGGTACGTTTGTCCAACCTGCGGCAACACCTACGACATGGCCGGGCTGCCCATATCATGCGAATTCTGCGGCACGCTTAAACCCCGGTTCATCTCCTTCTGATCCAAAAAACCCATGACGGCTACCCCCCACGAAAAAATCGGCAACTACCGCTGGCGGATACTTGCCCTGTTGTTCATGGCTACCACCATCAACTACATCGATCGCAGCATCCTCGGTGTGCTCGGGCCCACCCTTCGCGACAAGGTGTTCAGCTGGACGGTGCAGGACTATGCCAACATTACCATCTCCTTCCAGCTGGCCTATGCCATCGGGCTTCTCTCCATGGGCGGCATCATCGACAGATTGGGCACAAAGAAGGGCTATACCCTGTCGATCATCATCTGGAGCTTCTTCGGGATGATGCATGCGACGGTTACCCGCGGAATGGGATGGATCGGCTTTGCTCTCGCCCGTTTCGGTCTCGGAATCGGTGAAGCCGGCAACTTCCCTTCAGCCATTAAAACCGTTGCCGAATGGTTCCCCCGCCGCGAACGGGCCTTTGCCAGCGGCATCTTCAACGCGGGCACCAATGTGGGCGCCATCATCGCCCCGCTCTTCATACCGCTTATTGTATCAAGCGACGGAACCAATTGGCAGTATGCCTTCCTGGCAACAGGCGCCTTCAGTCTGATTTGGATCATCCTCTGGAACCGCACCTACCAGAGTCCCGAAAAACACCCCGGGGTGAAGCCTTCCGAACTGGCGCACATCCTAAGTGATCCGCCGGAGCCGGTGATTCCCAAGATCCCCTGGCGGAAGCTGCTCCCGGTTAAGGAAACCTGGGCCTTTGCCGCCGCCAAAACGGCCGATGCCGTATGGTGGTTCTACCTGTTCTGGGGCGGATTCTTCCTGAATGCCCGGTTCGGTCTTGAGCTCAAGGGACTTGCCCTCCCGCTGATCATTATTTATCTCATCGCCGATATCGGCAGTATCGGTGGCGGTTACCTTTCGGGCTTCTTCATCAACCGCGGATGGCCGCTCAACAAGGCTCGCAAGATCACACTGCTGATCTGCGCCGTCCTGGTGCTTCCGGTCACCATGGCCCCGATCGTGTCAAACCAGTGGGTTGCTGTTCTCCTCATCGCACTTGCCGCTGCAGCCCACCAGGCCTGGTCGGCCAACGTTTTCACCCTTGTCTCCGATGTGTTCCCCAAGCAGGCTGTAGCCTCCGTAGTGGGGATCGGCGGCATGTGGGGTGCCGCTTCCGGTATCTTCGCCAACCTCGCCCTCGGCAAGGTGCTCACCGATGCCGGACCTCATGGCTACGTCTATGCTTTTGCAGTTGCAGGGTGCGTATACCTTGTTGCGCTGGGGGCGGTGCAGCTGATCATGCCGAAGATGACGCCGGTGAATATTTCGTGACGCGTGACGCGACCTCACCCCCCCAGCCCCCTCTCCCGCGCTCCCTGCGGTCGCGGGAGAGGGGGAGCGCAACTGCGTAA
>CAYWHP010000077.1:0-22286 GCA_964457845.1 uncultured Porphyromonadaceae bacterium
GATCTGGCTCCAATGCGGAACAAATCATACGCCATTTCAGCACCGACAAAGGCCATTCCGTTCGGCTGGTGTTGTCGAACAGGCCGGATGCGTACGTACTTGAACGCGCACGGGGATTGAATGTTCCGGGTGTGGTTTTTTCACGCGAATCGTTTTATACCACAACGCAAGTTCTTGATATATTGATTGATGCGAAGATAGATTTTCTGATTTTAGCCGGTTTCCTGTGGCTGGTTCCGGATTACCTGTTGAAAACTTTCCCCGGCAGGATCATCAATATACACCCGGCCCTGCTTCCGGCGTATGGCGGCAAGGGGATGTACGGCGCGAAGGTTCATGAAGCGGTCATCCGTGACAGGCAGATTAAATCGGGTATCACCATTCATCTGGTGGATGAGGAATATGATCATGGCCAGGTGCTTTTTCAGGCCGAGTGTCCGGTATTGCCCGGTGATTCACCGGACGACCTTGCTTCCCGTATCCATGAACTGGAGCACCGTCACTATCCGGAAGTGATCAGAGGCTATCTTGAACGGCTGAAGTAGCCGACTTATACTTCTCGAATTCCCCCCTGAATACTTTCACAATTGAATCGTATTGCGGCCGAAGCTTCGGATCAACAGGTTCCACCGGCGGCGATTCAACTTTAAGCGGATCCACGGGTTTCCCGTTTTCATATACCCTGAAATCAAGATGGGGTCCCGTTGAGAGACCGGTACTGCCCACATATCCGATAACCTGGCCCTGCTGTACGGATGATCCGGCATTCACCCCAGAGGCAAATCCCCTGAGATGCATGTATTGCGTGGTGAATTGGCCGTTATGTTTGATTTTAAGCGTATTGCCGCCACCACGATCCCAGCCTTTAAAGATTACTTTCCCGTCGCCGATCGAAACAACTTCTGTTCCGGCCGGGGCGGCGTAATCCACTCCGTAATGAGGCCTGCGAATCCGGAGAATCGGGTGCATGCGGCTTCCGGTGAACCGTGAACTAACGTGGAATGTCTTTTTGGCACTAAACGGCCATTTGAGAAATGCCCTTCGCAGTGATTCCCCTTTTTCATTGAAATAGCTGTTGATCCCATTCTGCTCGAAATTGTATGCTTCAAACCATTTCTTCCCATAAAGAAAACGGGCAGCCAATACGTTGCATAAACCGATCGACTCACCATCGATGGTCTGATTCTCATATATAACCTCAAGCTGGTCGCCTTTATTTAAGCTGGTCGGGTCGATCATCCACTGGAAAACACCGGCAATCTCCGCAACCATGGCAATCGTTACCCCCTGGTCTTTCACCGCGTTCCAGATGTTGCTTGTAATCGTGGCTTCCATATAGCACACCTTTGTTTCGATCTCCTTGTGCTTAATGCATACGCTGAGCGAATCACGGAAGCTATAGACAACGTAATCCGCAGGGTTTTTCTGGTATATCATCTGGTCGAGCTCACGAAGGGAGTCCTGGGTGTAATAGAAGTGGAGCTCGTGGCCCTCCCTGATTTCGCGGACATCAAATACCGGCCTGAATTCTTTGGCTATCCGGTCGATGGTCCCCATACTGATGCCTCGGGCCACCAGGATTTCTGAAAGGAACTGGTCGGAACGTATGGTAATGGATTCCCTGCTGAACGAATCGACGGGTATATCGAATTCGTCGATTTTGACCGGTTTAACGGGGATGACAATTTCTTCGGGCGTTCCGGCAAATATCATTCTCCAGTCGAGATGTGCGGCAACCCAGATTGCCAGGATTAAGCCAGTTAGGGTCAATATACTTAAAATGATCCGCTTTCGGGTAGAAAACAGGTTTTTCAGAAGGAGCAGTCCACGGTCTGTAAAAGCCATAAGCTTGCCTGATTTAGTATACAATATTTATAATGCGTTTCGGCACCACAACGATTTTTTTGGGTGTGGCTCCCTGAAGATAACGGGCGGTCATTTCATGACCGGATACCGCTTTTTCTATTTCATCAACACTGAGTCCGGCTGATAGTTCGAGTTTGAAACGCATCTTTCCGTTAAACGAAACAGGATAATCGATCGTATCTTCAATCAGGTATGTTGTGTCAAATTCGGGCCAGCGGGCGGTGGAAATGCTTCCTTCTTTGCCGGCCTGGTGCCATAGTTCCTCCGCAAAATGGGGAGCGAAAGGAGCGATCAGGATCAGCAGCGGCTCCAGGATTTCCCTTTTGTGGCACTTAAGATCGGTAAGTTCATTCACGCAAATCATGAAGGTGCTAACAGCAGTGTTCATCGAGAACCGGCGGATGTCCTCATCGATTTTCTTTATGGTACGGTGCAGAACCTTTAGCTCGGCAGCGTTGGGGGCTTCATCGGTCACACACCAGCCCGCTTCGGTGAAATAGAGTTTCCAGAGCTTTCGGAAGAACTTGTGTACCCCGTCGATGCCGCTGGTGTCCCAGGGCTTCGACTGCTCAACTGGTCCAAGGAACATTTCATACAGGCGGAGCGTATCGGCTCCGTACTTTTCTATGATTATATCCGGATTAACCACATTGTACATTGATTTCGACATCTTTTCGACGGCCCAGCCGCATATATATTTACCGTTTTCAAGAACGAACTCGGCATCGCGGTATTCGGGGTTCCAGTTCCGGAAGGCCTCCGTATCAAGAACGTCATGAGTGACAATGTTCACGTCCACGTGAATTTCGGTAGTGACATAGTCATCTTTGAGGCCGTAGGATACGAATCGGTTGGTGCCCTTTATCCGATAGGCGAAACTCGACCTTCCCTGGATCATCCCCTGATTGATGAGCTTACGGAATGGCTCCTCCTTGCAAACATGACCTGTATCGAAAAGGAATTTGTTCCAGAACCGTGAATAGATCAGATGCCCGGTGGCATGTTCGGTGCCGCCCACGTAAAGGTCGACATCCTGCCAGTATTCATTTGCTTCTTTCGAAACCAGGGCTTTCGTATTGCGCGGATCCATATATCGGAGGTAATAGGCGGATGACCCTGCAAATCCGGGCATCGTGCTGAGCTCCAGCGGATCACCGTTGGCCGTTTCCCAATTTGCTGCCCGGGCCAGCGGAGGTTCCCCCTTTTCGGTCGGAAGGAACGCATCGATATCCGGCAGCCTGAGTGGCAGTTCCGATTCATCAAGCAGGCAGGGCAGCCCGTCGCGGTAAAATACCGGAAACGGTTCGCCCCAATAACGCTGCCGGCTGAATATGGCATCACGCAGGCGATAATTCACTTGCACCTTGCCGATCCCGCGGCTGCCGATCTCCACCTTTGTGCGTGCGATGGCTTCCGGCACCGTTAGGCCGTTGAGGAATCCGGAATTTACCATGGTTCCCTCCTTGGCGTCGAAAGAGTCTTCCCAGCTAAGGGGATCCGATTGTTCCTGGCCCGGCTGAAGCACAACCTGTACGATCGGAAGGCCAAACCGCATGGCAAACTTGAAATCGCGGCTGTCATGCGCGGGTACGGCCATAATTGCGCCCGTTCCGTAACCAGCCAGAACGTAATCGGCCACCCAGATGGGTATTTCAAGCCCGGTAAAGGGGTTTATGGCATAGGTGCCGGTAAATACCCCGGTCACCTTCTTAACGTCTGCCATTCGTTCTCTTTCGGTACGCTTGCGGGTTTCTGCCAGGTAGGCTTCAACCTCATTACGCATGGAAGGTTGAGTGAGTACCTGAACCAGTTCCGATTCTGGCGCGAGAACCATAAAGGTGGCGCCGAAAATGGTATCGGCACGGGTTGTGAAAATTTCAATGGTCAGCTCATGCGAGGGAACGTTGAAAAACATGTTGGCCCCTTCCGACTTGCCGATCCAGTTTCGTTGCATCTCCTTAAGGGAATCGGTCCAGTCAACACTGTCGAGTCCCGACAGAAGCCGTTCGGCATAAGCCGAAACCCGCAGCAGCCACTGTTTCATCCGTCGCTGTTCCACCGGATGGCCACCCCTGACGGAGAAGCCTTCCTTAACTTCGTCGTTGGCGAGAACGGTGCCCAGTGCAGGGCACCAGTTCACCAAAGTTTCAGCCAGATAGGCCAGGCGGTAGTTCAGCAGGATCTCCTGCTGACGGATATCCGGCATGCTATTCCATTCATCTGCCGAGAATTCAATTGGTTCAGTACTTGCAGCATGCAGTCCTGAAGTGCCGTTCCGGCTGAAATGGCCGATAAGACCGGTTACCGGCTCGGCCTTGTCAGTATTAATATTGTACCAGTGGTTGAAGAGCTGCATGAACACCCACTGAGTCCAATGGTAATAGTCGGGATCACAAGTCCGGACCTCTCTTGACCAATCGAACGAAAAGCCGATTTTGTCGAGCTGTTCACGGTAGCGGGTGATGTTTTTCTCCGTTGTTACGGCGGGATGCTGCCCGGTTTGAATGGCATACTGCTCGGCAGGAAGCCCGAAAGCGTCATACCCCATGGGGTGGAGCACATTGAAACCGTTGAGTCGTTTGTACCAGGAATAGATGTCCGATGCAATGTATCCGAGCGGATGGCCCACATGCAAACCGGCACCGGATGGGTAATGGAACATGTCGAGTACATAAAATTTGGGCTTCGACGGATCGGTGCGGACCTCGAAGGTGCCGTTCGTTTTCCAGTAAGCCTGCCATCTGGGTTCAATTTCCCTGAAGTTGTATTCCATGGTGATGTTGATTTCTGCCGCCGGTAATATCCGAAAAATAATGGGCGAAAGTATAAAAACCGATCTTTCTATGAAAATGTTATACCTTTGCTAACCTTACATAAACTGATATTGACATGAATTCAGCATTTGTTTTGGCCGGTCAGTTCGGAGTTACTGAGATTGTTCTGGTGCTCCTGGTGGTTGTTTTACTTTTTGGTGGCAGGAAGATTCCCGAATTGATGCGCGGACTTGGCAAAGGCATCAGGGAATTCAAGGATGCCTCAAAGAATCCCGGTGAGGATACTCCTCCGGCAGCACCGGTTGATAAAAAGGAGTAGTTTTTCCAAGATTTCCTTTTCCCCTCTGATACGCTAATTTTCGCTTCGTTGTGGACAAGAAAAAACTTAAAAACAAGGATGCGAACGATATGACCTTCCTTGAGCACCTGGAGGTGCTCAGAGGTCATCTGCTGCGGTCTTTCGCATCCGTGGGCATTTTTGCGCTTGCAGCTTTTCTGCTTAAGAACATCATTTTCGATCATATCCTGCTCGCCCCCAAGTCGGTGGATTTCTTTACAAACCGGATGCTCTGCAAGCTCGGGCATCTGGTAAACACCGAAAAGCTCTGCATCAACGAGATCCCCATGCAGCTGATCAATATTGATATGGCCGGGCAGTTTCGCATGCACATGATGATTTCCATTTATGGGGGCATGATCCTCGCGGCACCATACATTTTCTGGGAGCTCTACAAGTTCATCACCCCGGCCCTGCACGATAAGGAACGTAAGTATTCGCGCGGCATGGTATTTTATACCAGCATGCTTTTCATTCTCGGGATCCTTTTCGGGTATTTCCTGATTGTTCCTCTTACAATAAATTTTCTTGGCGGATACAACGTAAGCGCCGATGTGCTGAACCAGATCAACCTGAAATCATACATCGGTACCATTATGTCGCTCATATTTGCTACCGGCCTTGTATTTGAGCTTCCGATACTCGTTTATTTTCTGAGTAAGGTTGGCATCGTTACCCCGGCCTTTATGCGCAAGTACCGCCGGCATGCCGTCATCATCATTCTCCTGGTGGCAGCCATCATCACGCCTCCTGACATATTCAGCCAGATCATGGTGACCATTCCGATGTATGCGCTCTTCGAAATATCGATCCTTGTGTCGGCCCGGATAGAGAGGCAGCGGAATTCGCGGGATCTGGAAGAAGCCTGAACGGATTAACAGAACAACAAAAAAGGCCGCTCAATGCGGCCTTTTTTGTTGGTTATATTTCAGTCTACTCTCCGCGCTGGACAAATTTCCTGCGAGCGGAGTAGTTGATTTTAAGGGCTTCTGCTTTTCTAAGCTCCTGCTTGATTTCCGTAATGATACCCATCTTGGTCTTTTCATCGGCTTTCAGGGAAACGGTCATCTTCGGCCTGTCGGCTTCGTTCCGTTTTTCCCATTCACCGGCGATATAACCGCGAAGATCGTTTACAGTGGCAAAGTTGTCGTCAAGCTGGATGCGGGATTCCGTTCCCAGCTGCCCCTGCCATTCCTTGCGTGGTGAACCAACATAAATATAACTCACCAGTGATTTCTTCTCGAGCTTTGTGATTTCCGTGGCATCGGGAAGTTTCTGTGTTATCTTGAGTTCGTTTTCGCGCAACGTGGTGGAAACCATGAAGAAGAAGAGGAGCATGAACATGATATCGGGCAGGGATGCCGTCGTAATAGCCGGAACCTCCTTTTTGCCGCCTTCGGGATTGAATTTTGACATAGTGTAACCTCCGGTTATTTGATTTCCTGGGGCTCAGCCTCGGAGATAGCGGTTGGGAATGCCTTCTTAACCGCTTCCTGCTGGGCTTCACTCAGTTTATCCATTTTCATTCCGAACCGTTGCATGGCAAATTCGCCTCGCAGTTCATTGATAGCTTTTACAAGCTCGTTCTGAACCTGCATGTAGGATCCATAGTCGGTGCCACGGTCGTTTTGCAAAGAAACGATTCCCTGCGAACGCATGTAGGGTCCCAGACCTTCAATAACCTCTTCCTTCTTTTCAGACAGGTTGGGATTATCATTGGGGTTGAGAATAAACTCTTTCATCCGGTCCTTGATTTCGGAGACCTGCCCGAAGGTGCCGTTGATGGCGATGTCGTTGTTCTTGTTGATCAGCACTACAAAGGTGTTGCGCTTATTGATCTTCGGTGCTTCAACATTGTCTACCCATTGCGGCAATACCCGGTAAATACCGGTATCCACGTCCATGGTTGTTGAAACGATGAAGAAGATAATCAGCAGGAAGGCGATATCAGCCAAAGATGCACTTGGTACTTCCGGAAATGATCTTTTTTTCCTTGCCATACCTAAGTTTATTTGAAAAGTTTACTGATCTCGGCATATAGCAGGGCAATAACCGATACAACTACCATGGCATACATGGAAAACATAACCATGTCAACCATTTTGAGCGTTTTGGGTACGTTGTCGCCTCCGGTGTAGCCGGCGATATTCATGATGGTGCCATCGCCAAGCTGATAAAAGACGAACATAACAATAGCCAGTATGCCAACGGAGACTGCGGATTTAATCCCCGCCTTCGGGTTTCCGATCATCTGAATAACAGGGAAACCGACGGCAAAGATGACCGCGAGGAAGGTTAGTACATATGACCAGTAGGTCAGCATGTCAAGTATGGATCCAATCTGCGAAATCTGCGTATTAAGCGGAGCTTCCGAATTGATCTTTCCTGTGTTGAGGTAGAATACCACCGTCAACAGTATGCTGATCGCCATCAGCGCGATGAAGAATATCTCGCCGATGCGCAGCAGTAATTTTTGTTGCTTCATAGCTGTTACTCCTTCCTTATTTTTTCGAAGTCATCTGGTGACGGATCAGCAGGTCCATAAAGCTGATTGAGCCGTTTTCCATGTCATTGGTAATCGAGTCGATTTTCGACAGGCAATAGTTGTAGAGAACCTGAAGGATCATAGCGACGATCAGACCGAATACGGTGGTCAACAGAGCGACCTTGATACCGGCGGCGACTAGGGTCGGGGAGATTTCACCGGCTTTCTGGATGGCGTCGAAGGCCTGAACCATACCGATAACCGTACCAAGGAATCCGAGCATCGGGGCGATGGAGATCATCAGCGAGATCCATGTGAGGCCTTTTTCAAGGAGGCCCATCTGGACGCTGCCGTAGGAAATAATCGATTTTTCAACGATGTCGAGGCCTTCTTCATGGCGCTCCAGACCCTGGTAGAAGATACTGGCAACAGGTCCGTGGGTGTCACGGCAAACTTCTTTTGCAGCGTCAATGCCACCGTCAGCAAGAGCTTTTTCAACCTTGTTCAGCAACTTTTCGGTATTGGTTGTCGAAAGCGACAGATAGATAATCCTTTCGATAGCCAATGCGAGACCGACAATCATGGAGAGGGCAATGATACCCATGAATCCTGCACCCCCTTCAATGAACTTTTCTTTAATTACCTGGTGCATCGACTTCTCTGCCTCAACAGGAGCAGCCTGTGTGGTGGCAGCCGGAGCAACCGTGGCGGCCGGTTTGGTCACCGAGGTGTCGGGCGAAGCGGTAGGCTGATTCTGAGCCTGGAGAACAACGAACGATGCTCCGATGGTAAGCATCCCGAAAATAGCTATCAAAGCAAGTTTTTTCATGACTAAAAAATCGATTGGTTAATACTTGTTTCCGTGTTTGTTTGACAAAAATAATTAAAACTTGGCGGAGAAAGAGGGATTCGAACCCTCGACCCCACTTCACGTAGGGTACACGCTTTCCAGGCGTGCGCCTTCGACCACTCGGCCATCTCTCCAAAAAACGCGGCGAAAATTACTAAAAATATTATTAATCGCGGTGTTTTAAACAGTTATTTCACCCCGGATACACCTGTTTAATCCCTCTTTTATTTCATTTATGCCCAATCCGCTGCCAAGCAGGAACATCAGCTTGGTTACGGCGGCCTCCGTGGTGATATCGCGGCCATTGATAACACCGGCTTTGTGCAGCAACCGGCTGGTTTCGTATTTTCCCGGATTCACCGAACCGGCGGGGCATTGCGTTACATTGAGGATCACCAGGCCTCGCTCACAGGCAGCCTGGATCTCATCGATGAACCAGCTGGCCGTAGTGGCATTTCCGGCGCCGAAGGTTTCAAGGACAACTGCCTTTACCCAAGGCTGATTGAGCGTAGTGCGGACCATCTCCTGCCTCATGCCGGGAAAAAGTTTCAGTATGGCAACCTCGTCGGATAGCTTCGTGTGCACCCGGAGCGGCTTGTCATTAACAGGGTAGGTGATTGCCCCGTAATTATAGTGAATGCTGATTCCTGCCTCGGCAAGCGGTGGATAGTTTTCCGATACGAATGCATTGAAGTATTCCGCATTGTGCTTGGATGTGCGGTTGCCCCGAAAGAGCCGGTTCTGAAAACAAATGCAAACCTCCGGCACCATCGGCTGGTCGTTTTTGCGTTCGGCGGCGATCTCAATGGCCGTAAGCAGGTTCTCTTTGCCATCGGTTCGCAGCACACCGATCGGCAGCTGTGATCCTGTGAAAATCACGGGTTTGTTAAGGTTCTCGAGCAGAAAACTTAGTGCCGATGCGCTGTAGCACATGGTGTCGGTTCCGTGCAATACAACGAAGCCGTCGTGCCGGTTGTACTCTTTTCCAATCAGGCTTGCCAGCTCAATCCAAACCTCCGGCGTAATATCCGACGAGTCGACCGGAGGGGTGAAGGTATGTGTGGAAAGGTTGAGGTCGAACCTAAGCAGTTCCGGAAGCTGTTCCGAAATTTCAGCAAAGTCAACGGGAATAAGCGATTGAGTCTTTTTTTCGGTAATCATTCCGATTGTACCGCCTGTATAGATGATCAGGATCGAGGGCCTTGTATTGGTATTCATGATCAGATTCCGAAAATCTTTTTGCTTGTAGCGGTAGTGAGGGCAGCCAGATCCGACGGAGACATGTTGTAGAGCGAAGCTGCCCGTGCCAATGTATTCAGGATATAGGAGGGTTCGTTCCTTTTACCGCGGAAGGGAACCGGGGCCAGGTAAGGGGAGTCGGTTTCAAGCACAATGTGCTCCGGATTGATGTGCGGTAAAACGTCGCCGAGCGTTGAGTTCTTAAAGGTTGAAACCCCACCGATCCCAAGATGGAATCCAAGGCCAATGATCTCTCTTGCCTGCTCCAGCGTACCGGTAAAACAGTGAAAGATGCCGGTGAGTCCGGTAAGTCCCGATCTCCGGATGATTTCCACTGTTTCCTGGTGGCTCTCCCTGACGTGAATGACAACCGGGAGTTTCAGCTTATGCGCCCAACCCAGCTGAGTGAGGAATGCATCCTCCTGCTCGGCGCGGAAGGTTTTGTCCCAATACAGGTCGATCCCAATTTCACCGATTCCGCAAAAGGAGTGCTGATGCAACAGAGCCCACGCTGCCTCAAGCTCTTCCCTGTAACCCGCATCCACCGAAGTCGGGTGAAGCCCCATCATCGGGAAGATGTTGTCAGGATAACAGCCGGCAAGATTGAGCATGGGACCGGAAGTTGACTGGTCGACATTCGGCAGGAACAACCGTGAAACGCCTGACTCGAAAGCACGCCGTACAGCCTCGTCACGATCGGAGTCAAATTCCGGCAAATATATATGGCAATGTGTATCTGTAAGTTCCATAAAACCGCATCAATCAGCCGCTCACCGGCTCTTCGGGCAAAAGTAGCATAAAAATCAGCTGTCGGTTCTCGTATACCTGTTGCCCGGCATGGCTTTTACCAACCCTTTGAATTCCAGGTTAAGCAGAATGAAGGCGAGGTGTTGTACCTGCAGGCCGCAAATCCGGCTGAGCTGGTCGGTCGACTGGTCTGAGGCTACAATGATTTCATAAACCCTGCGCTCGTCGGGATCGAGTTCTTCGAAAAGCCGGGGCTCAGCGGGAGGCTTGCGAGGGGTACCTTCATCCCATCCCAGCTGGAACAGGATATCGCTGCCCGACTCCACCAGGCTGGCCTGATTGGTGCGGATGAGAAAGTTGCAGCCCTTCGACATGAAGTCGTCGGGACGGCCGGGAATAGCCATCACCTCCCTGTCGTATGAACCGGCCATTTCGGCTGTCACCATGGCCCCTCCCCTGGCGCCCGATTCCACCACCAGGGTGGCTTCGCTCAAACCGGCGATGATACGGTTGCGGCGGATGAAGTTTTTTGGCTCGGCCATGTTGTGGCTGAAGAAGTCGGAGAGCAGGCACCCCTGCCCGGCAATTCTGCCGGCTGCCTGCCGGTGGGCCGCGGGATAGATGGTGTGGAATCCGTGGCCAAGAACGGCAATCGTTTTCAGGCCCGATTCAAGTGCGGCCAGATGCGCCTGTATGTCGATACCGTAAGCAAGGCCGGAGACGATCACTACCGGCAATTTTTTGTCGGCAATCTCACGGATCAGGTCGCGGGTTACCTGCTTCCCCCGGCTGGAAGGGTTGCGTGTACCCACGATGCTCAGGAGCCTGTGGCCGGGGGCCGGGAACTCGCCCCGCTGGAAAAGGATGATAGGGGCGTCCGGACATTGGGCAAGCAATTCGGGGTAATCCTCATCAAACAGGAACCTGCAGGTGAGACACTCCTTTTCGATAAACAGCAGCTCTTCCGCGGCCCTCTTGAAGGTGTCGGCACGGAGAATCCTGTCGGCCATCAGCGAACCGATGCCGGGAACCGAAAGGAGATCACGTTTCCTGAGTGCGAATATCGCCTCTGCCGAAGGGCATCTCGCCATGAGTGCCCGCGCCGTGTTGGCGCCGATGCCCGGAATAAGGGCAAGCGCCAGTTTGGGTAATAGTGTATTTGCATCCATATAGGGTATAGATGCAATTCAGGAGGGCAAATGGAAAATAGAATCAGATTGCAGGGTTAATTTTTTCTTTCCGCAATCTCTTTTTCGCAATATCAATGAGATGCGCTTTCTGCAACGGATTAAGCCCCGGAGCGTTAAGCGCAACCACCATCATTTTTGAATACTGCTCGAGCGCTTCCGGTTTTCTGTCAGCCTCGATAAGGATCATGAACCGATGAAAATGGTAGATGAGGTTGAAGGGATACTTCACGATCAGCTCGTCGGCCAGCCGGAGCGCATCGTCGTATTTCTTTTCCAGCTGATAATCGATCTTCATGAGGTAATAAAGCGATTCATTCCGAATCAGCAGGTTATCCATCCGTGAGCATCGAAGAAGCTCACTAAAACCCTTATCCCGGTTGAACGAGGGGCCTAAAGCGAAAAAGGGGGTGAACAGAGGGTATTCCTTTTGTGCAGCTGCGGCGAAAAAATTGTACAATCCGCTGATCATTAAAAATTTATCATAACGTTCAGCATCTCGTAGTGATATTTCAAGAAATTTAAGTGTATGCCGCAGATTCACGATGCCCTTCAGGTATTTCTCCCTGAAAATGTCGACCCGGGTAAGGTAGGCAAAGCTGTGAACCAGTGTAAAAACTTCCTGATCGGTCATCTGTGATGACGGCTTCGTATCGATGCGATTGATTACCCGATTAAGGATGGCGGCCATAAGATTTTCATAATCACGGCTTTCATCACCCGAGATGAGCCACCACCAAAGGAGGTTCACATGCGCCAGGTCGATCTGGTCCTGCGGGATATTCGTGGCGTTAAGCTCCCTGAGTTTTTTTTCGGCATCGATAAAATCGTACCGGTACATGGCCTCGAACACCGCGATAACAGATTGTGGTTCCGTTGAAACGGTCATCTGTGCCCCGGAAGGCAGGTTGAATGACAGGAAAAGAATTCCAAGAAGCAAATATTTGGCGAAAGTGCTCATTCGCCAATGGCTGTAAGGACTTCGTTGAAAATCCGGTTACGGTTTTCGGTCCTTTTATGCACGGCAAAGTCAGCGGCCCTGCGGAATCCCCCCTCGTAATAGCGCTGGAACCAGGGAAGGGCGGTGAAGATGGCATCGATCGGTGAATTCACTATACCAATATATACACCGAGTCCCATAAAGAATCCTGTTAAAAGAATGGAGTTGATTCCGGAAAATATTTCACCCGAGTAGATCTGGCCGGAACCCGGAAGGAAAACGCTCAGCCAGGAGGCCAGTTTGGGGTTGGGCCGGTAAAATTTTTTCCTTTCGGCGAAAAGTTTCCCCACCATTTCCTTTTGGGCTTGATTTTCAGCAGCCTTGTCGAATGAAGCGGCCGCCTTGTCGAAGTCTTCGAGCCCGAACCATGTCATTCCAAGATAGAGGTTTCTCTCCCTTTCGAAATAGGGAGTAAGGCTATCCTCAAGGCTGTATAGTTCCATCAGGGCAAACTGGTAATTTTTGCTCCGGAGATAGCTGGCGCATTTGTGGAAGAGCACTTCTTTTTTCAGGCTGTCATCAGTGTGGGTGAAAAAACTGTGGTCGTAATATTCCAATGCGCGTTCAAGATTTCCTTCGGAAGAAAAGCAGTCGGCAATGCGGCCCAGGATTACCGCATCGATGACAGGACGCATGAAAAAGGCTGCACGCTGATAGACCGGCAGGGCATCCGAAAGTTTTCCGGCTGCCCAGAGGCTGTCGGCAAAGGCACGGGTTTGAGCAGCCGTCTGGCCCTCAGCAGCAGGAAAAGCTGCTAAGCTAACGAGTAAAAATAATGCCTTCAGCCTCATGCCTTATCCGGTCGGTTTGTGCATAATTGTAATCGGTTGCCGACTTCCAGGAGCCGAACAGGTTGGCCGTGTAGAATCCGGCTGCCAGTCCCCCGAAAACCCATCCGGTTACGCTGCCGATTCCGTTTTTGGAGAATCCGCGGTAGGATTGCCAGACATTGGTCGCCACAAAGAGAAGGGATATCAGGCCGTCTTTCCAGTCCCCGGAATAGATCTTACCCAGGCCCGGAACAAAAGTCGAGTAAAATACGGCTACCCCCGGACTTTTCCTGTGAATGGCTAGTGTGCGGGTATAGAGTTCGAGCAACCGGGTATCGCTGGTTATAACGGGGAATCCGGGTGTCCTCGATTTTGCTGACCGGTTGATCCAGTCCCCCTCCATCAGCCATGCGCCGAGGAGCAGATCCGATTTCTCATCGGGCGTCAGACCGGGCGACCGTTCCAGGACCGGGGTAAAGGCATCGTAATTTCCGGCCATAAGTGTCATTTGGGCCGCTTCCATAGATAGCTGCCTGGGGAAAGGCCCTTCAGGATGCCACTGGTTGATTTTGCTCAGGCCTTCAGCGGGCTTGTCGCTCAGGCGGAACGACCTGACGAGGTTGAGCCTCGCGATGGAATCTGCCGGGCTGAAGAAAAGCACCCGTTCCCATTCCGCCGCGGCCAGCTGATACTGACGGGATTGCATGAGGTATTGTGCGAATTCGCGCGAATGCGCCTGATCGTAGATGTTCTGGGCTTCAGTCCGGTAAGGCAGCAGCAGAAGGAGCAATGGCAGTATCAGTGCCGGTACCCGACTTTTAATGCCGCAACTTCTTAACCGGGTCATAAAAACGCTGGCTGGGTTCATGTATATGGTATTTCTCAGGACTGATCCCGTTACAGCGGGTGAGCCGGTCGATGGCATCCATTACCCCCAGGATGCCGTTGGTTTTTATGGTATTCAGTGCATAAACGGAACAGCTTGGGTAGAAGGTGCACTTCATGCCGTCCTGCGAGGAGATAAAAGTTTTATAAACGGCAAATCCGCCGGACAGGATCAGGCGGAATTCGTTCTTGTTGTCGAGCTTCAGGGAATAGTCGGGCCTGATCTCAGCGGGCTTGAAAAGGTCCCTGAAACTGCTGCGGCTGCCGGTCTGTTGTGCGCTGAGGCTAAAGCCGAAGGCCGCCGACATTATAATAATACTTGCTGTCGTTCTCCAATTCATCGACTGCGATATTCTTGTAGGTTGTAACCTGATAGCTGTTGATTCCGGAGGTGGTATTTATCTCAACAATCCTGCCGGGGAAGGATAACCCGCCTGCAAGCTGGTAATCCTCGAAAAACTGTTTACGGATAACTGTTCCGGCCGGATCCTGGAAAACAACCCCGAAAAGCTTTTTCTGCTTAACTGACACGAGGATTTTCCCAAGCTGTTCCCTGGCTTTAACAGGCGGACTCCAGGCGGTAATGACAAGATCGCCCTCTCGGCTTACCTCATCGGCAGTGTAACGGGTGTTTCGAAGGCCGAAATCCTGGAGACGGCTGTTCAGTGCCAGGTGGAACACGGTGAATTCAGCAATGGAAAATGTTGCCGTTTTGCCGACAAGCGAGCCACCCCGGATCTGATAAACAACCGTGTCGGAGGTAACCCAGATTTCCTTTTCCGGAAAGGTCACATAATAGATAACCTGTTTGATGTTGCGGTCGTAAAAGACCTCTCCCATTGTCAGGGACTGACCGCCCGTGGCTGTTTTCACCTTGACACTGAATTCTGCGTGGATCCGCATGTACTGCTGGCACCTTCCATCCAAACCGGACAGAAGCACTGCAAAAAGCAACAGGATGGACCAACGGTGCAGACTATCCATAGGTGGCAAAAAAACTGTCTCATAAAAGCGCGGAGGCTTTTATGAGACAGTCAGTTAATTCAGTTGGCTAGAGATAGAGTCCCGACAAGGCGAAATAGTAGATTGCATAGAAGGCCGTGTAAGCAACTGCACCAACAACGCAACCGATAATGGCGGATTTGGTTTCTGCCTTATCCTGGCCTACCAGGTATACCACCAGAACACCAACCCAGCTGAAAACGCAACCCCAGAGGAAACTCGGGATTCCGAATACCTTTTCGTTGATCATGTTAAAACCGTTAAGGCCGTTCGGATCGCTCACCAGCGAAGCAAGGGCGTTACCGGTGGAAGTCATTTCAGCGAGTGTGACCCCCGGATTGTCGAGGACATAGCCTTCGAGCTGGTCCAGCTGAGCCATCTGGTTTTCAACTGTTACGGCGTCATAGCTAAAGAGATCGGCCTGTGAGGCCATGCTGGTGCCCACGCCAAGGAGTAGCAGCAAACTGACTAAAAATGTAAGTTTTTTCATGGGTTAAGGGATTAGTGAAAATTTTGGTGAAAGTTAGGGAAAAAGTTATACCAAGCAAACAAGGCGATTTTTTTTCCTTTTTTTTTGCCCGGATGCCCGTTGTGCTGAAATTTGGCATGATATTTATTTTATCGGTTAATGGATTAACCAATAAATATCACATTTGTCCAACGTAATTAACCCAAACATGAAAGCAAAAAGATTTACACCGAAACTGGCCACCCTGCTTGCAATCCCGATCATTCTGCTCAGCAGCTGCACGAGTATGACCGTCATTCAGACGGTTCCTCCGGGAGCTAAGATTTATCTCAACGACGAGATCAGTGGAGTTACCCCTTTTACCCTGTCAGACAATAAGATAATCGGAACTTCCTATAATATCCGGTTTGAAAAGGAGGGGTATCAGCCTTTCTATACTAGTATTACCCGAACGGAAGAGTTTGATGCGGGTCCGGTGGTTGCAGGGTTGCTTTTTACTCCGGTATGGTGGTTGTGGGCGATGAAATATAAACCGCTTCACACCTACGAACTGGCACCCGGCGACCGGTAAGCGAATAAATATTCATTGAGGACACTGAGCATTTCCGTATCAAAAAGTGTAATGGAAACGGGCGGATAGGAGGCTTCCTGTCCGCCTATGTTTTCATACAGGATAAGATCATTTTTCAGTCCGCCCCACGACCGCACAATTTCAAACCGGGTGAGCTTGCCGGCGGCGATGTCAATTCTTCTGAAGCTGGAAGTCATCGGGCTGATGGGATAGTAGAAAACCGACAGGCCGGTTTCTTCAAACCGGAACTTGGCTGAGGTGAGTTTCAACAGAAAGGTGGCGGCCCATCCCACTATCACAAGTATTCCGGCAATAATCGTCGGTATCCATGTATGGATCAGCAGGAACAGCGCCGGGATGCTGCAGGCAAGCAACAGTACGAACGGTACGCTGATCAGCAGCATTTTCGCCCGCGAAGCCCTTTTGTCATTGTCGATTTCCATGGTTTTACTTTAAGAGAGACGTTTTTAAACGTCTCTACGCCCCTTCCGCCGTAAATATTCTTTCCGCGCCATCTCCAGTTCACGGCTGCTTTGTCCGGCAACGGCAGTGTTTTCCTCCGCGCGGCGGATAAGGTAGGGTAAAACATGCCTTACCGGGCCGTAGGGAAGATATTTGGCTACATTGTATCCCCCGGCTCCCAGGTTAAAGCTGATGTGGTCGCTCATGCCGAAAAGCTGGCTGAACCAGATGCGGCTGTCGTTTTTGGGAAGGCCCTTATTTGCCATCAGCTCCATAAGAAGCAGGTTTGATGCCTCATTGTGGCTTCCGTTGAAAATGGAAATTCTGTCGATGTGTTCCAGTGAATAACGGAGCCCGTCGTCATACATTCTGTCAGTTGTTGCCTTGTCGGGATTGATCGGGCTGGGATAACCATGCTTCAGGGCCCTGGCACGTTCCCGCTCCATGTAGGCACCCCTGACGAACTTGATGCCAAGGAAGTAGTTCCCTTCGATCGCCTTTCTGTGCGATTCCTTCAGGAATTCAAACCTGTCGGTTCGGTACATCTGCAGGGTGTTGTACACAATTGCCTTTTCCTTATTGTATTTTTCCATCATCCGGGTAACGACATCGTCGATCAGCGGCTGGAATCTCACATCTTCGGCATCCACCATGATCGGGACCCCTGCATCATGCGCTGCTTTGCAGAGCGTTTCAACGCGTTCGGTAAATTTGTCGGATTCGGTTATGTCGTCAACGGACTTCAGCGTGCCCAGGCTCCCCTGTTCAAGGACATGCTCCAGGGTAAAGGCAGTTGGCTTGAATACGGTAAACGGTATGTTCCGGTTTTTGGCGGCATTGTCGATGGTCCTGAGGGTTTCGGCCAAAGCGGCACGGATGGCGGCAGGACTCTCTCCACCTTCAACAGAGTAGTCGAGGATGCAGTGGACACCGAAACGCTCCATGTTTGCCGATACCTTCATGCACTCCCCGATGGATTCGCCACCGCAGAAATGTCGATAAACCGTGGGTTTGATCAGCCAGGAAACCGGCAGGTGCAGATTCAGTGCGATGTTCGTCAGGTTCTTTCCCAGTTTTACCAGACCGGGATTTCCCAGCATCCGGAATAGCCAGTAAGCGAATTTGAGTTCCCTGTCGGATTTGTAGCGGAATGCTGTTTCCAGGTTGTCGAATCGGATCATTGCAATTGGATTTGGCGCCAAAGGTAGTGGATTATTTGTTTACCTTTCGACACATTTTGATGAGATGCAAACGGCAAAAAACATTGGTGAAGTCAGGCTTTCAACTGATTTGATCCTTGATCTTAAGGAGCTTACGACGGGTTTTCCCGAACATAAGATCTTCATGGTTTTCGAGTCAAACACATGGGCCAGCTGCCGGACCCGCGTGATCGGATTCCGTAATGTTCCCGAAGAGAACATACTTGTGCTGAAGCCCGGCGAGGAGAACAAAAACATCAGCCAGGTCATCGAGGTATGGGAACATCTCGGTAAGGCAGGAGCTGACCGCCATTCGCTGGTGATCAATGTAGGCGGAGGCATGCTGACCGACCTTGGCGGGTTTGCCGCGTGCACCTTCAAGCGCGGACTGGCTTTCATCAATATTCCCACCACGTTGCTGGCTATGGTGGATGCAAGCACCGGTGGCAAAACAGGAATCAATTTCAGGGGGCTTAAAAATGAGATAGGTGTAATACGTCAACCAAAGAACGTATTGATACACATGCCTTTTCTCCGCACACTCGACCGGGAGAACCTCCTTTCCGGATATGCTGAGATGCTGAAGGCAGGCCTGATCGCCGACAGGCAGCTGTGGGACAGGCTGAAGGCCTTCGACATGACGGATATGGATGAGGAGATCCTGGAGGAGCTTATCTGGCAATCCATCGGGATAAAAAAGCGGGTGGTTGACGAGGATCCTGAAGAAAGGGGTATCCGGAAGGCGCTTAACTTCGGGCACACAATCGGTCACGCACTGGAAAGTGAAGCGCTGCATGCCGGCCAGCCGCTGCCACACGGCTTCGCGGTGGCATTCGGGATGATCACGGAGGCAATCCTTTCGAACAGAAAATGCGGGCTGTCACCGGAGTCCGTCAGCGATATCCGTGAAACGGTTATCCGCCTCTACGGTGAACCTCCTGTTACCATGAAGGAGAGTGATCCTCTGCTGGGGTGGATGCGGTTCGACAAGAAGAACCGGGACAATACCATCAATTTTACGCTGCTGGATGAGATCGGCTCATGCAGGATCAATCAGGCTGGAGATGATGAGGAGATCCGGGAGGTGCTTCGGCTGACGAAGCCATAATGCTTTTTGGCGTGCCGCATTCCTTGCTGCACCGATGGTGCCTCCATTCGCTGGATTAGCGTTTCCCAATAAAAAAGTCTTTAAGCAGCTGGCTGCATTCTTCTTCCAGCAACCCTCCGGAAATGGTTGTTTTCGGATGGAGGATGTTTGCGCCGTTCAGCCTGTATCCGCGTTTTGGATCGGGCGCGCCATATACGATCCGAGTGATCTGAGTCCAGAAGGCGGCACCTGCACACATGGTGCACGGCTCCAGCGTTACATATAATGTGCATCCATCCAGATATTTGCTCTCCAGGGTGTTGGCTGCTGCCGTAAAGGCCTGCATCTCGGCATGGGCCGTTACATCACGGAGGGTCTCAGTGAGGTTGTGTGCCCGGGCAATGATCCGGTTTCCCGCCACAATTACGGCACCAACCGGGATTTCATCACGGTCGGCCGCCTTGCGGGCTTCGGCCAGGGCCTGGCGCATGAAGAAGGTGTCGTCCATAGAGGTGATTTAAACGTGACACGTAACACGTGACGCGTGACACGAAAGAATCGCAGATGGGGTCTTTCGTGTTACGTGTTACGCGTCACGCGTCACGATTCTGATTCCCAACTCATTAAGCTGTTCCTGATCAATCTCGCTGGGGCTGTCCTGCATCACATCCCTGCCCTGATTGTTCTTTGGAAAGGCGATCACATCGCGGATCGAGTTCAGACCGGCAAAGAGCGACACCAGCCGGTCGAAACCGAATGCAATGCCGCCGTGGGGCGGTGCACCATATTTAAAAGCGTTCATCAGGAAGCCGAAACGGTATTCGGCCTGCTCGGGGGTAAACCCAAGCACATTGAACATTTTTTGCTGCAGGGCTGAGTCATGAATCCGGATCGATCCGCCGCCGATCTCAATGCCATTGATTACCAAATCGTAGGCATTGGCATGGACCTTGCCCGGATCGATATCCAGCATGGGGATGTCCTCCGGTTTCGGCCCGGTAAAAGGATGATGCATCGCATAGAATCTGGCTGTTTCCTCATCCCATTCCACCAGCGGAAAATCAACTACCCAAAGCGGCACATAGCTGTTCTTTTCCATGAGGCCGAGGCGGCGGCCCATTTCGAGCCTTAATTCACCGAGGGCCTTAAGTGTCTTGTCGCGTTTGCCGGCCAGGATCAGCAGGAGGTCGCCGGGTTTTGCACCGGTGGCCTCCGCCCATCCCTGCAGTGCGGCTGCATCGAAGAACTTGTCGACCGACGATTTGGCGCTTCCGTCGGCCCCGTATCTTACATAGATCAGCCCTTTGGCGCCGATCTGGGGTTTTTTCACGAACTCGGTAAGCTCATCGAGCTGTTTCCGGGTGTATTCAGCTGCACCGGCGGCTACGATGCCGCCTACGTATTCGGCTTCTTCAAAAACCGTGAAGCGTGACGCGTGACGCGTGACGTCGTCCTGATCGGTCGTCACGTGTAACGTGTCACGTGTCACGATTCTTGATATATTATTGATTTTCATGCCGAACCGCAAGTCCGGCTTGTCGCTGCCATAATCAGCCATGGCTTCTTCATAAGGGAGTTTCAGGAAGCGTTCCGGGAATTCCACATTAAGGACCTCCTTGAACAGGTGTTTGGTCATTCCTTCAAAAACATCCAGAATGTCATCCTGTTCCACGAAAGCCATTTCACAGTCGATCTGCGTGAACTCCGGCTGGCGGTCGGCCCGGAGGTCCTCATCCCTGAAACACTTCACGATCTGCATGTACCTGTCGTAGCCCGATACCATCAGGAGCTGCTTGAACATCTGCGGCGATTGCGGAAGCGCATAGAACTGACCCTGGTTCATCCGGCTGGGGACAACGAAATCACGCGCTCCTTCCGGAGTGGATTTTATCATTACAGGGGTTTCTACTTCGATAAACCCCTGCTGATCAAGGTAATGCCTGACCGACTGGGCCATGCGGTGCCTGAGCATCAGGTTGCGCTGGAGCGGCGAACGCCTCATGTCGAGGTAGCGGTATTTCATGCGTAGTTCATCCCCTCCGTCAGAGTTCTCTTCTATGGTAAAAGGCGGGGTTTCGGCGGGGTTCAAAACCTCCAGCATGTCGACGATAATCTCTATGTCACCTGTCGGCATGTTGGGATTCTTATTGCTCCGTTCCGCAACCGATCCCGTGACGCGGACAACGAATTCGCGACCGAGCGATCGGGCTGACCTGCACAAGTCGGGATTGGTCTCCATGTTGAAAACCAGCTGTGTAATGCCGTAACGATCACGCAAATCAACAAAGGTCATGCCGCCGAAGTCCCTTGTTTTCTGAACCCAGCCCGCCAGTGTGGCCTGCGTTCCTGCGTGGTTGGTGCGGAGTTCACCGCAGGTGTGCGATCTGTACATCTATGTATATTTTAATTGTGCGAAAGTAGGAAAAATCGGGATGCGGAAGAATCGTGATGCGTGACACGTGACGCGTGACGCGGAGGAGGCGTGACACGTGACGCGTGCCACGGAAGAATCGTGATGCGTGACGCGGAAGATCGTGACGAGTGACGGGTTGGGAACCTTTGGGGGATTTGGTTGTTTAAGGGGAATGAAAGGATCGTACCATTCAATACGAAAACAGTATGCTGCCGGCCGGCTCGATGAGCGGGATGTGGCTGCCAGCCCGGTGCAGCAGCTGGAGGACTGGCTGGCTGAAGCCATACGTGAGGAAGTGCATGAGCCTACGGCCATGGTCGTTTCAACGGTCGGAGCCGATTTGAAACCGTCATCCCGGGTTGTCCTTATGAAGGGACTCGATGAGACAGGGATAACCTTTTTTACGAACTATTCAAGCCGTAAGGGGATTCAGCTGGCGGAGAATCCGAATGCATCCCTTCTTTTTTTCTGGCCGGCTCTTGAGCGGCAGGTCAGGGTGGAGGGAGTAGTGGAAAAGGTTTCTGATAAAGAGTCTGATACGTATTTTGCTTCGCGACCGGAAGTAAGCCGGATCAGTGCCTCCGTTTCCCCGCAAAGCCGTGAAATCCCCGGCAGGGACTGGCTGCTCGGCCAGCGTGATCTTTTCATGACGCGGGTTATGGAGCATTCCGCCGGTGAGGCCTCGGTTCCTTCAATAAGTCGTCCTGACAACTGGGGTGGATACCGCCTGATTCCCTCCTGTTTCGAATTCTGGCAGGGAGGCGAGGATCGCCTTCACGACAGGATCATCTACAAACCATCCGCCACTGCCTGGCTTATCTCCCGCCTGGCCCCGTAGGTACCCGTCACCCGTCACCCGTCACCCGTCACCCGTCACCTTCTTCCGCATCACGTGTCACGATTCTTCCGCGTCACGTGTCACGTGTCACGCCTCCTCCGCGTC
>CAYWHP010000078.1:0-12570 GCA_964457845.1 uncultured Porphyromonadaceae bacterium
ACAGCGGTGCAACGACGCATCGCGCATCACGCGTCACGATTCCCCCGCGTCACGCATCACGCGTCACGTGTCACGATTCCCCCGCGTCACGCGTCACGACCATCACGATAAAACCGTATCAGCGCATTCGTGCTGCTGTCGTGCCCAAGTGCCTTACTGTGGTCCTGCAGTTCAGGTATAATGTTCTGCGCCAAAACTTTGCCAAGCTCAACACCCATCTGGTCGTACGAGTTGATGTCCCAGATGACGCCCTGGACAAACACGCAGTGCTCGTACATGGCCACCAGCCTGCCCAGGTTGGCCGGGGTAAGCTTGTCGAGGAAGAAGGTGGATGAAGGGCGGTTGCCGCTGAATACCTTGTGCGGCACCAGCTCACCGGCCACGTTTCCGGCCTTCACTTCTTCGGCGGTTTTGCCGAAAGCCAGCGCCTCACCCTGGGCGATCATATTGGCAATGAGATAGTCCTGGTGCGGGGGCAGAACGTTGAGGGATTCCCTGAACCCGATGAAATCGCATGGGATAAGGCGGGTGCCCTGATGGATCAGCTGATAGAAGGAGTGCTGTCCGTTGGTTCCGGGCTCTCCCCAGTATACGGTGCCGGTTTCGTAGTTCACCGGGCTGCCGTCGAGCCGAACCTGCTTGCCGTTGCTCTCCATGGTGAGCTGCTGCAGGTAGGCCGGGAACCGTTTCAGGTAGTTTTCGTACGGGAGAACTGCCTGTGTTGCGGCCTTGAAAAAATCAGAATACCAGATCCCCAGCAGGGCCATGATCACCGGGATGTTGCGCTCCAGCGGAGCCGTGCGGAAGTGCATGTCCATGGCGTGGCAGCCGGCGAGCATTTCGCGGTAATTTGCTTCCCCGATGGCAATCATCGTGGAGAGACCGATGGCGGAGGTCATGGAGTAGCGGCCGCCCACCCAGTCCCAGAAGCCGAACATGTTGGCCGGATCGATGCCGAATTTGCTCACTTCCTTCTCATTGGTGGAGACCGCCACGAAATGGCGCGCCACCGATGCAGGGTCGGTGAGTTTCTTCAGCGACCACGACCGCGCGGTAAGGGCGTTGGTCATGGTTTCGAGGGTGGTGAATGTTTTGGATGAGATGATGAAGAGGGTCTCTTCCGGATCGAGGCCCTCAACCGCTTCGGCGAAGTCGTTTCCATCGACGTTTGATACGAAACGGAAGGTGAGGTGTCGGGCCGAATAGTATTTCAGTGCCTCGTAAGCCATCACCGGACCCAGGTCGGAGCCGCCGATGCCGATATTGACGATGTTCCGGATGGGTTTGCCGGTGAACCCTTTCCACGCACCGCTGCGTACCTTTTCCGCGAACCCGGCCATCTTGGTGAGCACGGCATGCACACCCGGCACCACGTTCTGTCCGTCGGACAGGATGACGGCCCCTTCGGGCGCCCTGAGGGCGGTATGGAGCACCGAACGGTTCTCGGTGGTGTTGATCTTTTCACCGATGAACATCGCTTCGCGTTTGGTTTCCACTCCCCTTTCGGTGGCAAGTTTGAGGAGCAGGCCGAGGGTTTCGGCGGTGATGCGGTGCTTCGAGAAATCGAACAGGATGCCCTCCTCCATAAGGGTGAAACGACCGGCCCGGCCGGGATCGCCGGCAAACAAGCTTCGGAGGGTGGCGTCTGCGATATCGTTGTAATGTTGCTCAAGCGCCATCCAGGCGGCTGACCGGGTAAGATCGGTGCTCATGGTGTATTAGTTAATGGTTTGCCTTTTAGCTGCAATGCTCCCGATGAGGTTGTTCCAGGATTTGATGAATGCATCGGCACCCTCTTTCTGCAGCTGTTCGGCCAGCTGGTTGTAATCGGCGGTGCAGGCCTCGATCGCGCGGATGATGGCTTCTGCCTCCGACGGATCGGTGCTGAGCGGTTCGCCGGCAACGCCGTGGTCGGCATAGGCCAGCAGGGTGCTTTCGGGCATGGTATTCACGCTGTAGGGGGCCACCAGGTTGCTGATATAGAGAACATCGGGTGCGCCCGGGTCCTTGGTGCCGGTGCTGGCCCAGAGGATGCGCTGCGGGAACACGCCGCGGTTCACCAGCGCCTGCACGCGGTTCGACTGCGTGAAATCGAGGCACGAACGGTAGGTTTTCTGCATCACGGCGATACCCAGCTTATTGTTAAGGTCAGCAGGCACCTTGTCGGCCACGGCCCTGTCCCATCGGCTCACAAACACCGATGCCACCGAGCGCACGTCGGGGTTCAGCCCTTTAGCTGCGCGGGCTTCAGCGCCGCGGAGGTATGCCATGGCCGCAGCTTCATACTGCGCCGGGGAGAATAGCAGCGTAACGTTAACCGGTATCCCTTCGGCAATGGCCATCTCGATGGCCGGCAGCCCTTCGGGGGTGCCGGGGATCTTGATGAATGCATTGGGCCGGTTCACCTTCTGATGTATCGCGCGGGCGGCCTGAATGGTGCTCTCCGTATCGTAGGCCAGCAGCGGCGATACTTCGATCGACACGAAACCGTCGAGGCCGTTGGTGCGTTCGTAAACGGGCCGGAAGTGGTCGGCGGCCCTCTGTATGTCTTCTACAGCCAGGGTGAAAAACAGTTCCTCGTCGGAAAGCCCGAGTCCGGCCACCTTGCGGATAGCCTCATCGTAGTAGGTTGTTTTGGCAATGGCGGCCTCGAAGATCGACGGGTTGGAGGTAAGTCCGGTGACCGACAGTTCGTCGATGTATCGCTGCAGTGTTCCGTTGTCGAGCATGCTGCGGGTGATGTTGTCGAGCCAGAGGCTGACACCCTGATTGTAGAGATTCCTGTTGTTCGGGTTCATGGCGGTATGCTGGTAAATTTGTTGCAAAAATGGTCAACTTTTAAACGACGGGCAACTTTAGCGGCAGATGATTAACTTTAGATGAACAAAAACCCTGATGAGATGAGCACCTACAGCAGCCTGTTTTACGGGCTCATGAAGATCATGCGCTACCGGGAGATCAACAACCGCCGGTTCCTTGAAGAAATTGCCTCGGGCATCACCCGCACCGCCGGGGCGGTGCCCTTCCCGCCGAAGGGACTGACCCGGCGGTACACCGTTGAAACTTCGGTTACACTTGATAGCCATGTATTTACCATCCGGCCGCGCGCGAAGGCCAACGGGAGGGTAATCCTCTATCTGCACGGGGGCGCGTATATCCGGAAAGCGGCGGTACAGCACTGGAATTTCATCGGCGCCTTTTTACGGGCAGGATACACCGTGGTATTTCCCGATTACCCGCTGGCTCCCCGATGCAGCTGGAGGGAGGCGCATGAGCTTGCCCACATCCTCTTCCAGGGACTGATGGCTGAATACGGATCAAAGAATCTTGTGCTGATGGGTGACTCCGCCGGGGGAGGCCTGGCCCTGGCGCTGGCTCAGCGGCTGCGGGATGAGAAGGGGCCACAGCCGTCGCATATCGTCATGCTGTCGCCCTGGCTCGACGTGGGCATGAACAACCCGGCGATCGCCGCCATGGAGCATCTCGATCCCTTCCTGCCAGCCGAAGGCCTGCAGGCGGCCGGCGCATCCTATGCACGGGATCTCCCGGTAACCGACCCCAGGGTGAGCCCGCTGTACGGAAGCTTTGAAGGGCTCGGCAACATGAGCCTTTTCACGGGAACCTACGATTTATTAAACCCCGATGCCCGGCTGATGCGGGACAGCTGTGCTGAAAAAGGGATACCGCTGAAGTATTTTGAGTACCCGAAAATGCTTCATGTGTGGATGATTTTCGGGTTTCCGGAATCGAAGAGGGTGGTAGGAGAGATATTGAAGACATTAGACGAGTGACGAGTGACAAGTGACGTGACGCGTGACGCGTGACGCGTGACTCGGAAGAATCGTGACGAGTGATGCGTGACGCTTGATGCGACACCGGGGGAGAGCCCCGTAGGGGCGCCATTATTGTAGCCGGTGATTTTACACGCAAGGCAGAGCCCCGTAGGGGTGACATAAATAATGTCACCCCTACGGGGCTCAAATCATTCATTTTGTGCCGGTTTCTAAAATAATGACGCCCCTACGGGGCTCCCCTCCGCGAGCATCGTGTCACTCGTCGCTTGTCACTCGTCACGATTCTTCCGAGTCACGCGTCACGCATCACGTCACTCGTCACGTGTCACGCGTCACGCGTCACGTCTCTATCACCAGCACCCCGCCCTTCACGATATCGGCGAACCGGAGCTGCAGCTTATCGAGCTTTTTACCGTTCAGGGTGGCTGATTTGATGTAAATGCCTGTACCGGAGCCGTTTTTCGTTTCGATGGTAAAGGTTTTCCCTCCGAAATATTTCGTGTCGGTTTGGATCACCACCTTATCGAACAGGGGGGTGCAGATGTCGAAGACGGGATCGGGGGAGGTGCCGCCGTCCATGGAAAAGAGGCCGATGGCGCTCAGTACGAACCAGGCGCCCAGCTGGCCCTCGTCCTCGTCGCCCTCCCAGCCGTGGTAGGGATCGGAACCGTAAAAGGTGTTCAGGATCTCGCGCACGTATTTCTGCGTGAGGCGCGGTTTGCCCGAATAGTTGAAGAGCCAGGCGGCCTGCATGTTCACCTCGTTGCCGTGGTTTACGTAAAACTCGGCGATCTTTCCCTCCGTGCGGTCGAGGGCGTGGGCGGCGAAACTGTAGGGACGCGATTTTTCGAAACCCTCTTCCAAACGTTTATTAAACAGGTCTTTACCCATAGCCTCCACCAGACCGGTCACGTTGTGCGGCACATAAAACGAGTACTCCCAGCCGTTGCCCTCCACCCAGTGCTGCGCCGAGAAGGGCGAATAGCCGGGGAGCCAGCCGCCGGAGCTGTCGCGGGGCACCATCCACTTCAGTTGGGGGTTGAACTGGTTGCGCCAGTTTTCGGAGCGCCGGAGGTACTTGTTGTAATCATCGGTTTTGCCCAGCGCCTGTGCCATCTGCGCCACGCACCAGTCATTGAAGGCGTAGTCGAGGGTCTGGCAGGCGGGACCGGTTTCGTAGGGCACGTACCCGAACTTTTTGTATGCATCCTGGAACCCGTTGCCAACCGGTCCCGAAAACGGGATGAGCCGCCGGCCCTGCTCCTCCACGGTGTGCTTCATGGCCCGGTACACCATTTCGCCGTCGTAATTGCGGATGCCCTTTTGCCAGGCGCCGGTCATAAGGGCGATCTCGTGCGACACCTCCATGATGCCCGACATTTCGAGCCCGGTGGGGCCATTGGAGGTCCAGCCGGTGGACTTGAACAGTTCGAGCTCGGTGACCACCCAGTTGTTCAGGATCTCCGGCGAGGCCAGCGCCCAGAGGCTGTTGAGGTTCCAGAAGGTATTCCAGAACGCGTCGCCGCCATAGATGGCCGTGCCCGGCGGCGCCTGGCGGATCTCCTCTTTCGGGTCGGTGTATCGGCCGTCGGCATCGCTCCAGGTTTGCTTCGCGCAGTAGCTGCGGTAGAAGTTTGTATAGAAGGTACGGCGGTTTTCCGGGGTGCCGCCTTCAACCTTTATGGCCGAAAAGAGCTTTTGCCACTGCCCTCTCGCACTGGCGGCGGCGGCATCGAAGTTCCAGCCGAACGGGTCCATTTCGGCCGCCAGGTTGTTGCGGGCGCCGGCGGCGTCCACCAGGGAGAGGCCGGTTTGCACGAGGAGCTCCTCACCCTTTTTCAGCTTCCAGCTGAGGATGGCCCCCGCATCGCCGCTGCCGGTGATGGTTGTTCCGCTCACCATCCCGTCGCCGTTCCAACCGCCAAAGGCCGTAAACGGTCTGCTGAACCGCACCGTGAAAAAGAGGGTATACTGGTTCCATCCGCCCACGTGGCACTGTGCAAACCCCTCGATGGCGCTGTCTCCCACGCGGGTGATCATGGCCGAGTCGAGCTTGAAATCATATTCAGATGGAAAGGCCAGGTCGGCCAGGATGCGGTAATCAAAATCCCGTTCTGCAGTAAAGCGGAAGAAGCCGCAGCGCGTTGAAGCGGTCATCTCGGCTTTCATGTACGCATCGTACAGATTCACTGCGTAGTAGCCAGGTGAGGCCTTCTCGGTTTCCTTTCGGATGCGGGAATGGTAGCCGGCGCCGGCACCGCGGTAGGGCCGGTCGGCCGCCCCGTCGGTTATGGTGAGGTCCTGTGCAGCGGGCATAATCATGAGCCCTCCCATCGTCCAGGCATGCAGGTGGCTGAAGCCGCTCACGTTGCTCACCGAATACTCGTAGCCCGACATCCATCCGCCGGACTGGTTGTCGGGGCCCAGTTGAACCATGCCAAAAGGCACGCAGGCATAGGGCCCCAGCATCCAGCGGGAGTTGGAGGTGCCGGTAAAGGGATCGGCCAGTGAGGCGGGATCCTCCTGGGCGAAAGTAACGTGAGAGGTAAAAAGCGTAAGGAAGATCAGGAAAATCTGGCTCTTTTTCATAATATTGGTGCTGATAAGGCCAAAGATACGCGCGATGAGGAGTTGTGGAATCATTATTTGCTTCATTTTCCTGTGGGTGCCGTTCGGGGACGGCCAGGCCCAGTTTGTAAAGGAGCGGAAGTTCCCCGCCCGGTTTGGCATCGGCATGGCCGAGGTGCTTACGCAGGAGGCCCTGTCGAGCACGGTCCTTTACCTTTCGCCCCGGGAATTCAGCCAGTGGGAGGATAAGTTCTGGCTCTACTGGGGCAGCAATCTGAAGCGCGCCTACACCTCACCGCCGGTTTGGGATAAAGACGGCTGGGTGGTGAATTATGTGGGCCACCCCTTGCAGGGATCCTTTTTTTACAACGCGGTGCGGAGCCAGGGGGCGGGGTTCTGGGAGGCGGCAGGATTCAATGTATTCCACACTTTATTCTGGGAGTATTTCCTCGAGGCCATTAACGAGCAGCCTTCGATCAACGACCTGATAACCACCACCCTGGCTGGTGTGGCATTGGGCGAGCTCAGCCACCGGGCAACTAAAAGCATGCTTAAGGGGGGGCTCACCACCTGGGAAAAGGTTGCCGTAACGCTGATCAACCCTTTCTACGCGATCAACAACGGATACAAGAGGCAGAAGTTCCCGATGCGCTGATTTCGCCGGGCTCTGGCGCATGGCAACGTGACCCGAATCCGTACCTTTGCCAGGCGCAAACAAATTCAGCAAACATGAACTTTCCGAAGCTCTTTCTGCCAGTCATCGGCCTGCTGGCCATGACGGCGGCAGCTCCTGACGTGAATGGTCAGGCGGGTGGCGTTTTCCTGCATACCGACCGTGACGTGTATGCCCCGTCGCAACCCGTTCGTTTCAGGGCGTATGCCGGATCCGTTCCGGAAGACACCGGCGGGCTGACACTTCTGCTGCTGAATCCCGAAGGTAAACCAGCGGCGGAGCGGATCTGCCCGATGGATGGACGGAGCGCCTCCGATTCACTCTATCTGCCCGACACGCTTCGTGATGGGGAGTACCGTCTGCTGGCGTGGACGGGGGTCATGCAGAAGGGAGAGCCGGGAGAGGTCTGGACAAAAAAGATCATGATCCGGAAACCAGTCATGCCGGGCCTGCTGATCCGTGTTGTTCCCGATGCTCCGCGCTACAGCCGCGGCGACCAGGCCGGACTGGCGATCCATATTTCCACCATTGAAGGGAAACCGGCCGCGGGGGCGCAGTTCCTGTACCTGGCCACCAAGAACGGCATACCCTACCAGAACGGTATCGGCATAACCGATGAGGCGGGCAACGCCATGCAGCCGGTAAGGATCCCCAATACAGAGGAGGAAGGGCTCATCGCTGTATCGGTAAACGCAGAGAGCAGCAACCTGAAGGGATCGGCACTTGTGGAACTGCCGGGCGGCGGCGGCCTGCCCGCCCAGACCGGTGCGATGGCCGGAGCCGGGCAGCTTCCGGCGGCAGCAGCTCCGGGTGCAACCGTGGTGTTTACCGAACCCGGCAAAGGCAAAGGCGGCGACATGAGCCAGGTGACCTTTACCGTGACCGGCCCCGACGGAGCCCCAACCGAAGCCGACCTGAGCATATCGGTGTTCGATGCCGTGCTGAGCCCGGGACCGGCACGCGCAACACCGGGGCTTTCGGCCACCGCAGGCAATCCTGCCGCAGCAGCCCGAAATGAAGGGCTCCCCTTCAGGGAGCAAGTGATCCGGCATTTTCAGCCGGATCCCATGGAGAGGATGATGGCCCAATACAGGCTCGAAAGCTTTTTTACCACCTTCTTCATGACCCCGCCAACCGACCTGCCTGCATTCATACGGGTCAACAAGTCATTCCTTCAGGAGCAGGGCATCATTCCCGGCAAACCAACCCAGGACGACCGCATGAGGCAGCAGCTCGAGATCGGAATCCCCATCCTCAGCGTGATCCGATCCATAAAGCCCTACACACTGAGCAACGGACAGCTCTTTTTCAGCAAGGGAAAGAACTCGCTGGAATATCCGAAAGGAGCCCTGTTCATCATAGATGGCGGTGAGAAAGGCTATAATGCCGATGTGCTGAACAATTACAGCCCGTATGACATCGAATCGATACGCATATCTGAAAAGATTTCTGAGATACTCAAGTATTCAGCCGATGCATGCGGGCTGGTGCTCATCACCACAAAGAAAGGGAAGCCGGCTGCCGAAGTGGCCGGGGGACGTGTGGCATCGGGGTACGACCCTACTCTCTCCTGGATCCCTTCGGTAAAAACCGACGGCAGCAAGCCGGTGCAGGTTAGCCTGCCTAAGCCGCGGCTGAAAACCAGCCGGAGGATGGTCATTATGGGAACCGACAGCCAGGGAAACCCCATTTCGGCTGTCAGGGATTTCCCCGCCGGATCGCGCTGACATTCTCCTCCAGTTTTTAAATATCATGATTGTCATATATGTACATAATGAATATATTTAAGCCGGAAGGAATTTTGGAGGCATATGAAGAAAGGTATCTTCTTCACAGGGTTGGCTATTGCTCTGTTTGGAGGGTTTACCCACTCCCGGGCCCAGGTGGCGCCAGAGGGCAGGTACATCCACTTCAACGGGGTCGATCAGCACATGCTGGTTCCGAACCACCGCCATTTCAACATTGCCGAAGGTGAGAGTTTCTCGGTCAGTTGCCGGATAAAGCCTGAAAATTTCGATCATCGTTACACCATCCTCTCGAAGGGCAATCTTTTGACCAAGGAAGGCCGCTATCACCTGTGCACGGTTAATACCGGCAGCAACCCCAACCTGGCGCTGCACCTCTACAATTCGGAAAATACGGAGTTATCGTCGCCCAATGCACACCTGCTCACCGCCGGAAGCTGGGTGCACGTGGCATGGGTTTACAATTCCGCCGACAAAACATCGAAAGTTTATGTTGATGGTGCGCTTGCTTCGGAAGTCATTAATTTAACTATCGGCAAAGTGCCGGTAACCAACTCCGGGAACCTGACGGTAGGGTGTTTATGGACCAATCCGGAGGATCCCTACCCCATCCAGTTCTGGCAGGGCGACATGGATGAGTTACGGATCTGGAAACGGGCGCTGACCGCGAACGACGCACTTGCCGACAGGACTGCCAGGAAACCCGACAGGAATGGCCTGGTTGCCTCCTATGACTTTGAATCCCTGCAGGGGAATATTGTTCAGGACATTTCCGGAGAAGGGCACACTGGCGTCCTTTCAGGTTACGGAATCAAGGTTTTCACCACCCAGCTTCCGGTTGGAGCCGGATTGCAGCAGGAACGTCTAACCAGCGTCCGTCTCAGTCCGGAAACCCTTATGGAATCGGTTCTCGATTTTACGGTTGACCTTTCGGGTACCACGAACCTCGCCGATATAACCGCGCTGAAGATCTTTTACAACGGGTCATCGGAAAGGTTCGATCCCGCCACCGCCACCCTGTTCGGTTCAGCCTCAGCCATCCGAACCAAAATCACGATAACCGGCAACAGGAGGCTGCTTACGGGTGACAACTATTTCTGGCTCACTGCGGATATAAGCCGAACGGCCCGGGAGGGCAATACCCTGAAGGCCGGAATCCTGAACTATAAAACGGATAATCAGACGATTATTGGTATTCCCAAATCGGAAGGATCGCGAACCATTCTCCTTACCACTTCACTGCTTTTCAAGCCGGGCGACAACAGTTCGAAACACTACAGGATCCCTGCCATAGTTACGGCAAAGGACGGGTCGCTGGTAACCGCCACCGACCGGCGGTGGAACAGCCCGCACGACCTGCCAAGCCATATCGATGTGCTGATAAGGCGGAGCACCGACAACGGGTCCACCTGGAGCCGGCCGCTCTGCATAGCCGGCGACGGGCTTACCACGGGCTTCGGCGATCCGGCTCTGCTGTGCAACTGGCGGAACGGAGAAATCATCTGCCTCTTTGCCGGCAATAAGGGCTTTTTCCAATCCACGGCCACGGAGCCTATCCGGATTTACCAGTGCATCAGCAGCGACAACGGAGTTAGCTGGAGCAGCCCCAAAGACATCACCCCGCAGGTTTACGGGGCGGAATGTTCCAATCCCCTTACACAGACCTGGCAGGGTGCTTTCGTTTCTTCGGGCAGTGCGGTGCAGCTGAGGAGCGGGCGAATCATGGCTGTAATGCCGGTTCGCCAGTCAGCCGTCAGGAATATAGCCGACTGCATTCTTTACTCCGACGACAACGCACGGACCTGGAAGGTTTCGGCCTATCCTGCGTGCACCAGCGGCAACGAGGCCAAGGTGGTGGAGCTCGACAATAACAAGCTGCTCATGAGCATACGCAACGGGGGCAACCGGTTGTTCTGCATTTCGAAAGATCTCGGGCTTACATGGGGCCTTCCCATGGCCCAGGCTGCCATCACCGATCCATCCTGCAACGGCGACATGATCCGTTACACATCGGTCATCAACGGGTACGATAAAAACAGGTTACTCCATACCATTCCCTATGCCACATCACGGAAAAACGTGAGTGTGCTGCTCAGTTATGATGAAGGGGGCACATGGCCCGTGAGGAGGACCATCTATCCCGGCACTTCGGCCTACTCATCGATATGCATCCTGAACGACGGGACCATCGGAATGTATTACGAAGCAGGGGAATACGATATTTATGAGATGTACTTTGCAAGGTTCACGCTCAACTGGCTGACCGGCGGAACCGATACCTGGAGGGAGAGGTACAAGAAACCGATCGGCACATTGGCCGACATCGCCCCACTACGTGAAGGATTGATTGCTTATCCCAATCCGGCTGTGGACTATGTTGATATTGAAGGCAATCTTCAACCCGGCAGGCAAGTAGGGTTGTACACAATTACCGGATCGCTGGTCGCCTCAGCAAGGGTTGAGAATCCGCTCATGCCGGTTCGGTTGCCGGTTGCCGGTCTGGCACCGGGCAACTATATCATCAGGTCCGGAACCTCATCGGTTCAGGTTTCCATTGTTTCCCGGTAGGCTGTCTGCCTTTTTAAGTGGCTCCTCTTTCAACCGCCTCAGACTGTCGATTGCCAAGCATATTTTGGATTGAACGAAAATCCCGGCCTCGCTGGCCCCTCGCAGGGAGGCTGCCCTGAAATCGGCGCAGGCGCTGTCCTGTTTGTCCATAGCCCGCCAGGCCAGGCCCCGGTTGTAATAGGCGGAACCATCGTTGGGATTTCGCCGGAGCGCGATGGTGCAGTCCGCCACCGCCTTTTCGTACTCTTTAAGGGAATAATTGACGCCGCACCGGCTGGTTATGGCACCGGGATAGAGCGAGTCAAGAGCAATTACGCGCGTTAGGTCGGCTACGGAACCCGTGTAGTCTTTCTGCTTCTGGCTTACTATTGATCGGGAGTAAACCGACTCGAGATCAGCCGGATTCAGGGCAATCGCCCGTGTAAGGTCGGCCAGGGCCCCGATATTGTCACCGGTTTTGTACCGCGACAATCCACGGTATTTCCAGGCTTTAAATGAATTCGGGGTTCTCTTGATTGCCTGATCCAGATCGGCAATAGTTCCCGGATAGTCACCTACCTGGTACCGTGTTGTCCCCCGGTAAAGGAAAACGTCGGGATACGCGGGATTGAGCCGGATCATCTCGTTATAAGACTTTATGGCCCCCTTATAATCAGCCATCTTTACGCGGGCCATAGCATCGTTGGACCAGGCCGAAAAATTCTGTGGATTAATCTCCGTAACTGCAGAAAAATCCGAAGAAGCCCCCTTGTAATCTTTCTGAATAAGGCGAAGATATCCCCTGAGATAGAACGCATCGCCAAACTTCGGGACAATCCCGATGGCGACCGTCAGGTCGTCCATAGCACCGGAAATATCCTTCATCTCCTGCCGCAGCATTGCCCTTGCGTAATAGGCTGCCCCATACCGGGGATCATTCCTGATCGACTCGTTGTAGTCCGCCAATGCACCGTTTTTGTCGTTCATTCGCTGCCGCATTCCACCCCTGTTGAAATAGGCCTTGGAATGTTTGGGTTTCACCTCGATTGCCCGGTTAAAGTCGGCCATAGCCCCTTCACTGTCGCCCATTGAGAGCTTTACAATTCCCCGGTTTACCAGGGCATCAGCAAAAGCAGGATCAATCTGTATCGCCCTGGTATACAGTTCAATTGCAATGGTAAGATTTTTCTGCGCAGCCTGTTTGATGCCCAGGTCGTAAAATTCGCTGGCTGATTTCTGCCCG
>CAYWHP010000078.1:12670-16494 GCA_964457845.1 uncultured Porphyromonadaceae bacterium
CGCTGCATCCGGAGGGCAAAACCGGTATACATGGCCATCGCGGTGCGGGCATACAGCCGGTTCATGCTCTCCTTCCTCGCGGCATCGATCGGGCGAAAGTATCCGGTGCCGGTATCCGTTTGTTTACGGAGACCGCATGACCGGAACGACTCCACTGCCTCAGCGAGAAACGACTTTTCGTAGGCTGCACCCTTGAATTGGGCGACGGATTCGGTCATTTCGGTCAGTATTGAATAGTGTCTCCTTAATGAATCGGGGAGCAGCTCTCGGCGGAAGTCATCCGTTTTCTCAGGCCTCAATGCAGGTACCAGTGGATAGGCCGGCTTGAAATCCTCCTTTTTCCAACCGCCGGCTGTGACGATTTCCACGATGGCCTCATCGGGCAGCCGGTTATAAAGAAGTTCGGCCGTGCCGCCTGGTCCCGCCTTAAAGCGCTTGCCATTCACCGTGAAGTATTTCACCCGGGGACCCCCGTTCCGGCAGGAGAGCAGGATGGATTTACCGCCGAACCGAATGGGTTCCAGCTGGGTATACTGCGTAACCGAACCCGGTACACGCGGGCGGAGAACAAGCCTGTCGGCACGGTATTCATAGTCGAACAACCCGCGGATGGTTGCCGCCGGTACGGCGAAATTATCCGCCATCACCGCTACCCCGTCGCCGTGGAGCCAGGCCCCCTCGTCGTACCAGTCGTTTTTTGTGTTCTCGCCCCGTTGAGTGAAAGGCTGGTCCATGCGGAAATCCTTGGTCCACTTCATGGCCCGCACAGCCGATTTCCATACGTCACCAAACTTTCCAAGCCGGTAATACATCAGAATGGCACGTCCCTCCACGGTTGTCCAGGCCCCTCCGTTCACCCAGCAACCAAATTCATTGATGCCTTCCATTCCGGGCCCAGTAGTGTTTCCCCAGCTCCAGTAGGTGTCGTCGAGCCCCGGCGCATTCGTCAGGAGGAAGTCGAAGGGCCGTATTTCAGGAAATGCATTTATCTGATTATAAATATCTTGCGAAATTCTATCATTCACAACGCGCATGGCTGCAGCATCTGCATTCACCACCCCCTCGAGGTAGGCGTACTTATCCTGGCCCAGCACTCCGTGTTTCATCCCTCCGGGCTCCACCGATTTGGCGAAATAACCTGCCGGTGTCATCAGAAGGGGAAGCGATTTCCGGGTAATAGCCTGCCTTTTTTCAAACAGGGCAATCTTTTCGGTGTCATTGATGAGCCGGTAGAGCTCAGTCATGCGGTCGAGCGCGGCAAGGTAGGTAACCGTTACGCCGGCAAGATACCCTTTGCCGAAGGTGCCGTCGGCCAATTTCACTCCCCCGTAACTGGGCGCCAGCAAGTTGCAGGCAGGCCCCACCAGGAAAAGGTTATTGGAGGGGTCACGCACTTTCTCGATGAAATCGCATGCGCGCTCCATTTTTGGAAGGTAGTGCTCCATCGCCTTCCTGTCGCGGCTCGCCAGGAGGAACTCGGCCTGCATCACCAGACCGGCGGCGGTAGCCTCATAAAACCAGTCGTGGCGGTTAAAGTCCCCGTCGCCCTGCTTGTAGATGATCTCCTCCGGTCCGGCACAATCACCGAGGCTCCCGTCGGGGGCCACCAGCGCATAAAGGGCGCTGGTGTTCGCCGGCTCGCCCGGCTTGTCGATCCGACCGGCACGCTTGCCGTCGCCCTGGTTGTTCCAGAGGAGATCGAGCGACCGCTGCATAACCGAGAACCATGGCTCAGCCAGGAAGGGTGTTGCTGCATAGGCCAGGCCATAACTGTTCTGTATCCACCAGGCGTTCCATCCGCCGCTCTCCAGAAAGGTGTCCCACTCCGGCTTGTAGAGCATCGAGATGTTCGGTACGGCGGGGTTAGGATGAAAGCAGGCAAACGACTCATCAATCAGGCGGAGAAAGCCCGTGTCGCCTTCACCGCTGCAGTATTTACCGGAATAGGTCGACTGGGCTGGGCCGGCAAAAGGTAAGGCCAGCATGCAACCGGCAAAAAGTGCATTTATCAGGTAGTGTTTCATGGGGAAGCCATTTGATGCGGAAAAGGTAGCCGAATTTTATGGAAATTCCGATTGGCGTCTCCCTGCCTTCCTGCCTTCCTGCCTTCCTGCCCTATTTCGCCCCATCCGCCAGGCTGCCGCAAGAAACCACAAACCTGGATCCCCGGCCGGGTTCTGAGTACACCCCGATGCCAAAATGGTGGTAGTCGGCAATCTTCTTCACCAGCGCCAGCCCCAGCCCGAAATTGTTGCCACTCTCCTGAAACTTCTTGAAACGCGTAAAAATATCCTTCAGCTGCTCCTCCGGTATCCCTACCCCGCTGTCGGCAATCTCTGTCACGCATGAGCCGTTCTCCTCCCGGAGGCTTACCCCGATCCGCCCACCTTCCGGCGTGTACTTCACCGCATTGTTAACCAGGTTGAAAAACAGGATGTGAAGCAGCTCGCGGTTGCCCTGCACCTTCACCGGGTGGCCGGGAACATCCAGCGAAAAGGAGAGGCTCTTCTGCTCGAAGTGCTCCTGAAAATCAACTGCCAGGCTGCCGAGCAACTCATCCAGGTCGACCGGCTCCGCCAAAAGGTACTCCTCATTATCGATCCGCGACAGGAGCAGCAGGGTACGCACCATCTTGGTGAGGCGGCCCAGCGTCACCTTCGACTCGATGATCTTCACCATTTCATCATCGGTAAGCTGAGTATTGTGGACAAAGTTATCGAGTTTGGTGCGGATAATGCTGATCGGGGTAAGGAGCTCATGGGAAATATTGCTGATGTAATCCCGTTCCTCATTGAAAGCCTGCTCGATCTTACGCATAAGGCCGTGAATATTCTCCTCGAGGTACCTGAAGTCGGTGGTAGTGGTCGAATCGGCGGTGTAGTCGAAATTTTTCGGGTGGTCCGACCGCTTCAGCCGGGCAATGATCCTGTCGAACGGCCGGAGAAGATACTGGGTAACAGCCAGGTCGAGCACCGTGGTAACGGCGAGCAGCACCAGGAGGAACAGGAAGGTGAATTTCCTCACCTGCCGCTGAAAATCGACAATGCTTGATATGCTTTTGCCAATCTCGATCAGGTAGTAACCACCCGCTGATTCGATGGTGGCGCTGATCACGCGGTAGTCGAAGATCTCCCCCTCGATCTCCCGGGTAGAGTAGTCGATCGCCTCATAGAGAGCGGTATCGGTAACCTTCTCGATCGAAATATACTCCTCTTTCAGGATGTTGTAGCTGCCGAAAGCCTGCCTGTCGCCCCCGTTCTGCACAAACTGGTCGACCCCGTTTGCCTCCACCAGGGAATAGATCATGTCGAGATTGCCGATCAGCTGCTTATCGATCTCCCGGATCGACATTCGGTTCACCAGCCAGGGAATGGCAAAAACGGAAATCACGATGATCAGGGCCTTTGATAGCGCGTTAACCAGCGATATCTTGTTTTTGAGCTTAATGCCGGGTATCCGCATCACGCATCTTCGAATTTATAACCAAGTCCGCGTACCGTTTTTATATAATTGGCCGACTCGAACTCTCCGATTTTCTTCCGGATATTCTTCACGTGCACATCGATATAGTTCGAATCGAAATCATCTTCGTAAAAACTGCCCCATATATGCTCAACCAGCTGCAGCCTGTCGAGGACACGGCCCTTGTTGAGTACCAGGTAGCTCAACAGTTCGTACTCTTTTTTGGTCAGGTTGACGGGTGTATCACCGTGAATCAGCTGGAACTTATTGATATCGAGGGAGAACCCGCCGAACCGTATCACCGAGCTGGCCTGTCCGAATTTCCGGCGGGTAATGGCCTGCAGGCGGGAATGGAGCTCTAG
>CAYWHP010000078.1:16510-21656 GCA_964457845.1 uncultured Porphyromonadaceae bacterium
TTGGCCAGGTAGTCGTCGGCACCCGAGCTGAACCCCTTCAGCTTGTCGTCGAGCTCACCGCGGGCGGTGATCACGATGAACCACGCCTCGGAATGGTAGCGCTTGGCTTCACGGATCAGATCGAGCCCGTTGTAGTCGGGCAAACCGATATCGAGCAGAACGAAATCGTAGGGATTTACGGCCAGCAGTTCCGATGCATCCTTTCCGTTGTAAGCTATATCGCAATTAAACTGTTCGCGACGGAGAAACTGTGCGATCTCCTCGGACAGGCTCTTTTCATCCTCTACAATTAGAATCCTCATCGTTGGAATATTACCGAATAACTGAGCGATACCAGGAAACCAGACTGGTTGGTCCATCCCAGCCGTTTGAGTGTTTTCGACGGAACGGAATAAAACCCGGCAGCGCTCAGGGTAAAGCTGCCCAGCGCATACTGCAGCGGCAGGATAAGGCTGAGGTTTTGGTAGGAGAAGCGCCGGCCTGTTGGAACATAATCGGGCTTGTTGCCGCCCATGCGGCCCCAGGTTCGGCCGATGGTTCCCGGCAGCCACCAGTTGGTGCCCAGGGAGGCGGTGAGGGTGGGTGAAAAAACCAGGTACCCCGTTTTGAATATAAAGCCATCCGCCTTAAAATCATAGGAAAGTGCGAAGTCGAGGAAATAGTTCCGGGTTGCACCAACCATAAGGCTGTTATCGATTGTTGCCGTAAAGTTTTTCAGCCGCCAGTCGGCTGACAGGCCGGCGGCATGCCGGTAATCAATCCCCTGGTAGGCGGAATCCCCTGTAAAATTCCTGCGTGTGTAGGAGAGATCCAGGCTCAGCCAGTCGCCCACACTCTTTTCATAGCCCGCCGTAAATTCAAGTTCACGTGTCCGGATCGTGGGGGCGAGGTATTTGTAAAAATCGGCCGAAACATAAAGCCCGAAAGGGGTGTAGAAGGCCGCTGTTACAAGCGCGGCAGGCATTTTTATGGCGCTGGCCGGGATCGACCTGTTATTGTTTGTTGTGTAGCCTAAGCTGGTCAGGGCGAAGGCAGGCTCCTTTCCGGCAGCCGCCGTATCGGTGGCCGTCTGCCCTGCAAGGGAGACTGGCAATATCAGCATCATCAGCCTGAGAAGGGTTTTCTTCATCGTTATTGTTTACGTTCCGCCAACAAACGGATGAATCACCTTCTTTTGTGTATCGTCATCGATTTCCGGATGGCTTTGTTAACGGTATGCATCTGGTCCATAGTGGCCTTCTTGTTCTGCATCCGTATGGCATCCATGGTTTTATTGGTGATGGGTACCGACTTGATCATGTCGGCCCGCTTCCGTTGCTGGTTCTCCTGAAGTATACGCGCAGGGTCGGCTTTCCGCTGCTGGTCGGCAGCCACCCTGGCCGCTTCCTTCACTTCGCCGGTCGCCTGCACCTTCTCCTGCGCGAACCCGAAAACAGGCAGTGCAAGAACAAGGATCAGGGTGGGTAAAAGTCTTCGCAAATTCATTCCTGTGTTATTATGATACAAATATAACTCATTGAAAGGCAAAATCAATAAGGCTGATACAAGGTGACCAGCCTTATTGATAAACTACCAAAACTAAACCTATCAATCAATGCCGGCGGCCGAGTCCCTTCCAGGGCCTGAACGGCCGGAATTTTCCGATCGTGATGGTTTCGCTTACGCCGTCGGTTGTGACGGTAGCCAGATTATCGCAGGTGCCGTCGCCGTAATCAACCACGATCTCGGTGCCATCGCTGATGCTGATATTGGTGATCCCCGAGATGAACACCCCGGCGCAATCCTTCTGGCGGGTGCGAACCAGCGGTGTCTGGGTGGCGCTGGTGAACGTATTGCCGCTCAGCAGTGTACCCGATGCAGTGCCGGTAACTTCAATCACATCATCCTTGCGGTCGAGCGTATCGGTTCCCTTCTTCACTACTCTGGTTTTTTCCGAATTCCAGGTTATGGTGCCGCTTCCGTCGGCCATGGTAACCGTTCCCTCTTCCTTAATCTGTGCAACATGGTTGCCATCGGCGTTTATGGTGGTGCTAACGGTTGTTGTGCCTGTCACCTGATTGCCGTTGACAAAATAGTCCTCACAGGAAAGCGTGATAAAGGCATCGCCCTTCCAGTAATCGCCAATGCTGGTCATGATGATCTTCCCGGTGCGCACTTTGCCGTCGGGGCCCGCACAGCTGTCGCTGCCGAAATTGATGGTGGTAACGAGTGTATCGCCAGCCCATTCACGGGAGATCTTCGTGCATTTGCTCAGGCGGTAGTGGCCAAAGTTCGGCCCGAGGCTGTCGCGAAGGTGACCCAGCTCGTCAACCGAAAGTGAATCCCTGTGGTGGCGCCACAGGCTTTCAAGCAGGTCGTGGCCTGCGCGGCTGCCAAGTCCATGATGGCCCTGCCCGTTGTCATTGCCTTTAACGGTATCCTTGCCGTGGATGAGCCTTTCATAAATACCGAGCGTTTCGTCGCCGATCTCCATCACCTCATCGAAAGTCTCCGACGTGAAGGTTTGTGCGGCGGCCTTGAGCGTATTTTCGCTCAGATCGGCAGTTGTGCCGGTGTCCGCTTTCTGGCAGGCCCAGAGCCCGGCCATGGCAGCACCCGTAAACAGGGCGGCCCTCAGAATTGATTTTCCTTTTCTCATAACTATCGGTTTAAAACAATATTAATATTCCTCTTACGGTACAAGGATAGGACGGCAACATGAAGCGAAAATGAAGAAGATGATTTTCTGAAAAAATTTCAAAAAGATTAAATTTGGCAGATGCATCTTTGCGCGCCCAGCCGTTTCTCCCTGATATTACTGTTAACCGTAACCGTGTTCCTCACAGGCCGCCCGGCCCCGTTGACCGCCGGGAACAAGGGGGTCAACCGCGAAAAATACCGGATAGCCGTCGCCCGAACGGCTGGTGACATCAAAATCGATGGCATTTCCGATGAGCCCGCCTGGCTGGCCGCCGCACGGGCAACCCATTTCCAGCGGGTGCTGCCCACCGACACGGGCTTTGCCATTGCCCAAACCGAAGTGCGGCTCCTGTACAATAAAACGACACTGTTTGTTTCGATAACCTGCCTCGACCCCAACCCCGGCAAGCGGCCGGTGGAGTCGCTGTGCCGGGATTTCAACTTTCAGAAGAACGACAACTTCGTGGTGTTCATCGATACCTACAACGATCAGACCAACGGATTCGCCTTCGGGGTGAACTCCTCCGGGGCCCAGTGGGATGGTGTGCAGGCCAACGGTGCCTCGGTGAACCTCGACTGGGACATCAAGTGGCAGAGTGCGGTGAAGAATTACGCCGATCGCTGGACAGCGGAATTTGCCATCCCCTTCCGGTCGGTGCGCTACAACGGCGGGGCCGCCGAATGGGGGATCAATTTCAGCCGGAACGATCTCAAATCGGCCGAGAAATCGAGCTGGGCGCCCATGCCCAGGCAGTTTGCCACAGCCACCCTTGCCTATACCGGATCGCTGGTGTGGGAAGAGCCGCTCCCCTCCTCGGGACCCCGTTTTTCGCTCATACCGTTTGCAACGGCCAGGGCCAGCCAGAACAATGTGGCGGGCACACCAATGAAACCCGACGCCAGCGCGGGCATCGATGCCAAGGTGATCCTGTCGACCTCTATGAACCTCGACCTCACCGTAAACCCCGATTATTCGCAGGTGGAGGTCGACAAGCAGCAGACCAACCTCGACCGTTTCGAGCTGTTTTTTCCCGAGAAGCGGCAGTTCTACCTCGAAAATAGCGACCTGTTTGCCAACCTGGGCACCGACAACCTCCGGCCGTTTTTCTCCAGGCGTATCGGGCTCCGCGAGCCCGTGATCGCCGGGGCGAGGCTCAGCGGCAAGATCGGCAGCAACTGGCGCCTGGGGCTCATGGACGTGCAGACGGGGGCCAGGGATACCCTGCCGGCGGCCAACTACGCCGTGGCGGCGATCCAGCGAAAGGTGCTGCGCCGGTCGAACGTGTCGGCCTTCCTGGTGAATCGGGAACTGTTAACCGGCAAGGAATCGGAAGGCTTTACCGGCAACCTGCACAACCGCGTGGCCGGCGCCGAATTCAACCTGGCGAGCGCCGATAACCGGTGGACCGGCAAAACCTTCCTGCACCACTCCTTCAACCCCGGCGGCTCGGGCAACTCATCGGTAATGGCAGCCAACCTCACCTATTCCACCCAGTACATCACCGCCACCCTTAACCAGTCGTGGGTGGGGGCCGGCTACCTCGCGGAGGTGGGTTACATCCGGCGCAAGGGATATTACGAGATCGCTCCACTGTTCCAGTACAAGTTCTATCCGAAGGACAGCAGGGTGGCCAACCACGGTCCCGGATTCAAGGCCGACCTCTATTTCGATCCGCGCCTGTCGTTCACCGATCGCGATATCCAGCTCTTCTACCAGGTGGAGTGGCTCAACAAGAGCATCCTGATGGCCGATGTGCGAGACGCTTACGTCAGGCTGCTGACGCCCTTCGATCCCACCAACCTGGGCGGGGTACCGCTGGCGGCAGGCGACTCCTTCAACTGGCGCGAGGCAGGCATCATCTACGCTTCCGACATCCGGAAACCGGTTAACCTGCTGGTCAGCAGCCGGTACGGGGGCTATTTCAACGGCACCCGGTTCCAGGCCGGAGGCGATTTCTTCTTCCGGGTTCAGCCCTGGGCCAGCTTTGCCCTCACCACCATGTACAACGACATCCGCCTGCCCGGGCCCCACAACAGTGCCCGCTTCCTCCTTATCGGGCCGCGGCTCGACCTTACCTTCACCGACAAGCTGTTTCTTACCGGGTTTGTGCAGTACAACAACCAGGCCGACAACCTCAACGTGAACCTCCGGTTCCAGTGGCGCTTCGCCCCGGTGTCCGACCTTTTTATCGTATACACCGAGAACTCGTACCCGGGCGATGGAAAGGTGAAGAACAAGGGCGTGGTGGTGAAGCTTTCGTATTGGTTTAACTGACCTCACCCCCCGGCCCACTGGAGGCGCAGCGATCTCACCCCCCGGCCCCATAACCGTCAACCTAAGGGATATTTCTTACACAAATTGAAAAATGGAAGTAAAAAAGTTGAGATTCGAATTTAGAATTCTGAATGCCGAGTTGGAGTTTCAAGTTAACATGAAGTTGAATTTCCACCTAACCGCTCCTTAAAT
>CAYWHP010000079.1:0-14883 GCA_964457845.1 uncultured Porphyromonadaceae bacterium
ACGCGCGGGCTGCTCTCCACGCCGGAGGAGTTCAACCGGATCATCATCAGGCAGGAGAACGGCAACATCGTACGGCTCTCCGATGTGGGCCGCGCCGAGCTCTACCCGCGCAACGACCGCTCGTCGGTGCTGGTTCACGGCAAACCCGTGGTGGTGATCGGCGTGATCCCGCAAACCGGCGCCAACGAGATTGCCATAGCCGACGAATTTTACCGCCGCATGGAGACGCTCCGGAAGGAAATCCCTGCCGGATACAGCGTGAGCGTCGGCTTCGATTTCACCAAGTTCGAGCGGGAAGCGGTTACCGAGGTGCAGCAGACCATGATCCTCGCCCTGATACTGGTGGTGCTGATCATCTTCTTCTTCCTGCGCGACTGGCGCTCCACGATCATCCCCGTGGTGGCGATCCCGGTGTCGATCATCGGAGCCTTCATCATCATGGCCCTCATGGGCCTCTCCATCAATGTGCTCACCCTGCTGGCCATGGTGCTTGCCATCGGGCTCGTCTGCGACGATGCCATCGTGGTGCTCGAGAACATCTACACCAAGATCGATACGGGCATGCACCCGATGGCGGCCGCCGACAAAGGGATGAAGGAGATCTTCTTTGCCGTGATCTCCACCACCATCACGCTGGCGGCGGTGTTTCTGCCCGTGATGTTTTTGCAGGGGCTCATCGGCCGCCTCTTTAAGGAGTTTGCCATTGTGGTGGCCGGCTCGGTCTTGCTGTCGGCTTTCGTGGCCCTCACCCTGTCGCCGATGATGTGCTCACGCATCCTCAAGGGGCAGCGGCACCTCAACATGAACTGGATGATCAACAAAACGGAGCCGATGTTCCTGGCCCTTAACCGCGGGTACCGTTATTCGCTGAAGGCTTTCATGGAGCGGCGCTGGCTCGTTTTCCCGGTATTTATCCTGCTGATGTTCTTTATCGTCTTGTTTTATAAATCATTGCATTCCGAACTCGCCCCGCTGGAAGACCGCTCGAACATCCGCATCCCGATCGTCTCCCCGGAGGGCTCCTCATATGAATTCATGGAGGGGTACATCGCCCGGCTCGACCAGTACATTTCCGATTCGGTGCCCGAGAGCGCCACCGGTTTTTCCTGGATTTCGCCTGCGCTGGGCACCATGGAGAACCCCAACAAGGCGCAGCACCTGATATACCTCACCGACCCGTCGGAGCGCGTGCGCACACAGCACGAGATATTCACCAAGCTCACGCGTGAGCTTCCGCAGCTCAGCGAGGCGAGGGCACTGCCCTTTGAGCCGCCCACCATCGGCGACCGATTCGCGGGTCAGCCGGTGCAGTTTGTGCTGCTGGCGCCGGGGGTGAAGGAGCTTAACGAGGTGCTCCCGAAATTCCTCGAGGAGGCCCGAAAGATACCCATCCTGCAGCTCGTTGATGCCAACTTCAAGGTGAACAAGCCGGAGCTGCGGATCATGATCGACCGCGAGAAGGCCGCACAGCTGGGGGTTGCCACGCAGGAGATCGCCCGGACGCTGCAGCTCATGATGAGCACGCAGCGCTATGGCTATTTCATCATGGAGGGGAGCCAGTACGAGATCATCGGCCAGGTGATGAAGGAGGACCGCAACAGTCCCGATGCGCTGAAAAACCTCTATGTCCGCAATAACCGGGGCGAGCTCATCGGCCTCGACAACCTCATCATCGTGGAGGAGTCGGTCAACCCGGCCGCTGTATACTCCTTCAACCGGTACGTATCGGCCACCGTTACCGCCGGCCTGATGCCGGGCGCCACGTTGGGCGACGGCCTAAAGGCCATGAACGAGGTGGCTGCAAAAGTGCTTCCGCCCACCATAAGCACTGCACTGGCCGGCCAGTCGCGGGATTATGAGGAGAGCTCCTCCAGCCTCCTCTTCATCTTCCTCCTCGCCATCGTGCTGATCTATCTCATCCTGGCTGCCCAGTTCGAGAGCTTCACCGATCCGCTCATCATCATCCTCACCGTGCCGCTTGCCATTGCCGGGGCGCTCTTCTCGCTCTGGTACTTCAACCAGACCATGAACATCTTCAGCGAGATCGGCATTATCATGCTGATCGGTCTCGTCACCAAAAACGGGATCCTCATCGTGGAGTTCGCCAATCAGCGCAAGGCCACGGGGCTCGACAAGGCGGAAGCCGTCCAGCGCGCGGCCATATCCCGCTTCCGGCCCATCCTCATGACCTCCTCGGCCATGGTGCTCGGCATCCTGCCCATCGCGCTGAGCCTCGGCGCCTCATCAGAGAGCCGCCGGTCGTTGGGCATCGCCGTTGTCGGGGGGCTGATCTTTGCCACCTTCCTTACCCTTTACGTGATCCCGGCCATCTACTCCTACCTGTCGCGGAACGCGGTGGAAGAGGTTGATTACACCCAGCTCACTGTTGGAGCCGAAACCATGAACCCCGAAAACGAAGCGTTATGAAAAGAGCAATTGCATCGGGCTTTTTCTTGCTGGCCCTCTGGTGCGGAACCTCCGGCCAGGAGCGGATGACCCTCGACCAGGCCATCTCCACCGGTCTGGCCAACAACTACGGCATCATCATCTCGGGGAACCAGGTGCAGGAGGCCCGCAACAACGCCACGCGCGGCAACGCCGGCATGCTGCCGGAGATCGGGGTCAACGCGGGCTATACCAAAGCGGTGAATAATGTACAGATGGATGTGATTTCCGGCAGCGAACTCAACAAGAAGGGGGCCCCCTCCGACCTGATGACTGCCGGTCTGGGCCTCAACTGGAGGCTCTTCGACGGGCTCAACATGTTCATTACTTACGACAAGCTCAAAAAAATCGAAGAGATCAGCGAACTCGGCGCAAAGATCACCGTCGAAAATACCGTAGCCCGCATCATCACCGCCTACTGGGATATTGTGCGGCAGGAGCAGGAGCTGCTTATGCTCGGCGAGCAGGTGGCGATTTCGCAGTTCCGGCTCGACCTGGCCAAAATGCGGTTCGAAACCGGCACCGGCTCCGAGATGGAGTTTCTCAAGAGCCGTGTGGAGATGAATGCCGACATAGCCGCCCTGTCGAACCAAAAAACCCTCGCCCTGAATGCGAAGGCAACCCTCAATGACCTGCTTTCACGCGAAGTGACAACCGCTTTTACCGTTGAGGATTCCATCCCGGCGGCGCGCGGGCTTGTGTACGACTCGCTGAGGGTGGCGCTCAATTCGCAGAACAGGGACCTTCAGCTTGCCCGAAAAAACAGGCAGGTGGGTGAACTCGGCGTTAAATCGGCTGCGGCCAGCCAATATCCGACGCTCGATTATTTTGCCGGGATGAACTTTTACCGCTCGGAAACAGAGGCCCATTTCATTCAGTATAACCGCTATTTCGGTCCCACCATGGGCCTCACCCTCAACATGAAACTCTTCGACGGGATGAACCGGAAGCGGGAGTACAGGAATGCCGTGCTGTCGCTGGAGAATTACGATCTCGGCATAAAGCAGGCCGAAAACGGTCTCTCATCGGAGCTTTTCCGGCTCTATAACGAATACCGCAACCAGGTGGAGCTTGCCGGCTTTGAGCTTCAGAACCTCGATCTGGCATTGCGGAACATGAAGCTGGCGAAGGATGCCTACGCAAGCGGCTCCATTTCGTCGCTGCAGCTCCGGGAGGTGCAGGACGACCTGCTCAGCGCACGCAGCCGGCTCATTACGGCCAGGTACAACGTTACGATTACCGAAACCGGCTTGCTTCTGCTTACCGGCGGGCTTGTAAATTAAACGGTTCCGGGTATTGAAGGAAGATTTCACCTCACCGGTAAGGTGTGATTCCTTTTAATAACTTTGAAGGAGATCCTGATGTGGAACCCGAATGAAGCTTGGCCTGATTACCGATATCCATGAACAGACGGTATACCTGGAAAGGGTGCTGGAACTGGCTCATCAGGCAGGTTGTGAGGAGATTGCCTGTTTGGGCGATATTGTCGGGCATGATCCCGACCTGTACGCCAACAGTACCCGGCGAAGCGCCTCTGCCTGTGTGCAGCTGATCAGAGCGCATTGCCGTTGGGTGGTGGCCGGCAACCATGACAGGGAGAATCCGACCTCGGACCAGGACCTCAGCGGGGAGGACTTGCTTTATCTAAATATGCTTCCTGATTATATGGTTATCGAACCGGAGGGGTCGGCTATACTTTTATCGCATTATCTGTACCCCGATTTTACCGGTTCATCGATGGCCTTTGTCCGCAGGTTGAATCAGTTGGAAGGATTACACGGCTATATGTTAGTAAATGAGTTAAATCTGGCTTTTGCCGGGCACGATCACCCAGCCGGTGTAGGGTTCGGCTACCCTTCTGCGCCCAGGTGGGACAGCCGAATCAGGAGGGCAATCCATTATATGCCTTTCCACAGATATGAGCTCGACGGGCAAATGATGGTTTGTCTGCTGCCGGCTTTGGCCACAAGGTCGGGCCGGGCGGGATTTTCCATCTGGGATACAAAAAACCGTACACTTGAAGTCATGCATTTACCCTTCTAAAATCCTTTTTACGTGGCAGAACAAAGAAAAATGGTATTACAGCTGAGGTTTTTTATCCGGGTGATCCTGCCCGGAATCCTGGCATTCTGCCTGTTCACGGCCCTGATACTCGGTTACCTTATACCTGGCTTTGAAAAGGCGATGATGGAGCGTAAACAGGAGACAATAAGGGAACTCACCCGATCGGCTGTCAGCATACTGGAGCATTACCACCGGCTTGAACTGGCAGGATCGATAGGACGGACGGAAGCCATGTCTCAGGCCAGGATTGCAGTGAAGGAATTGCGCTACGGGGATGAGGGGAAGGACTATTTCTGGATCACCGACAGGCAGCCACTGATGGTTGTTCACCCCTACCGGCCCGACCTTGACGGCAAAGACCTGAGCAACTTCAGGGACCCCGACGGGATTGCCCTGTTCGTGGAATTTGTTAAGGTAACCAAGCTGTCAGGTGATGGGTTCGTTGATTACCGGTGGCAATGGAAGGACGATGCCACACGGATTGTGCCCAAGCTTTCCTATGTCAGGTTGTTCGAGCCCTGGCAATGGATTATCGGAACCGGAATTTACATCGAGGATGTCAGGACCGAGATCCGGCGCATGGAAAACCGTGCCATCTATATTTCCGGGGTCATCGGTCTTCTGATAATCATTCTCCTCATCATTATCACGCGTCAGAGTCATGGCATCGAAATCCGGCGAAGGAAGGCCGAGCAGGATCTGGTGGACTCCCGTGAGCGATACAAGGCGCTGGCAGAAGCTGCCTCCGAGGGGGTGCTGATCTGGTCTGCCAAAGGGATCCATGCCAATAAAACACTTCTTGCCTGGCTGGGGTATCGCGAGGATGAACTTGCCGGCAAAAGGCTTGACGAATTGATCCCCGAAGCCGGTCTCTCCCGATTTACCGGTCCGGATAACATGTTTGTTGAATTGTCATCGAGAATGATATTCGAGTGCAATCTGGCCGGAAAGGATGGACTGATCAAACCTGTTCATGCCGATTTTTCGCGAATCCTGATCAACGACGAACAGGCTGTGATGATGGTTGCCAGACCTTTGCAGATTTCCCACGCCGCTGCAGAAGCCCCTTACAGCGAGAGGTTGCTGAACCATTCCGGCACCGGTTTTTTCAGGACCACGTATGACAGAAAGGGGCGGTTTATTTCTGCGAGTTCATCGATCCGGAAACTTCTGGGGCTGCAGGCAGGCCATGAATTGCCCCGTGAATCCCTGGAGTCTTTTTTTGAAGATGGGAAGCAGTATAAAATCTACCTGTCGTTGCTGGAGGAAGATCAAAAGGTCACGGATTATATCGTTAAAATCCGGCGGAAGGATGGCCGTATGGTCTGGGTTATGCTGAACGCCGGGTTGAGGGAGGATTTACCGGGCGAAAAATGGTTTGAAGGAACCATGGATCCACTCACTTTTACCGACGCCGGACCGCTTGTTCCTGCAGATGACCTCACCACGCTGAATATTGCCGTACGTGCCTCCTCCGGGAATGTTCCCGGGATTACCGATTTCGAAGATTTGCAGGCTGCCTGGACGGGCCTGCCCGACAATATCATGCGGAGGATCAGCCTGGCCGCTTCCTCTGCTCAGCTGAAAGAAGAGTATCAGGCAGGCACCAGCGTGGCGGGAAGCCTGGCAGAAGGCGGTGCGGATCCTTATATCGCGGTACGCTTCATATCGAGAATCGCCGATGCGATTTGCCGCAGGGTAGTTGAACTTGTGCTGGCTGAGATGGGACCCCCGCCGGTGGATTTTGCATTCATACAGCTTGGAAGTGCGGGACGCGAAGAGCAAACGCTTGCCACGGATCAGGATAACGGATTGATATTTCAGGATGTTCCCGGGGATAAATTAGTCGAAGTCCAATCCTATTTTCTGGTCTTCGGAACCCGGGTAAACGAAATGCTTGCCGACATCGGTTATGCACTTTGCACCGGTCAGGTCATGGCAGGTAACCCCCGGTGGTGCCAACCCCTCACAACTTGGAAGGATTACTTTCAGAAATGGACCCGGAATCCGGGGCCTGATGAGCTGCTGGAGATCAGTATATTTTTTGATTTTGCCTTTGTTTCGGGCAGCCGGGAGCTGGTGGCTTCCCTGCGTGAATTCGTCCAGACAGAGCTCAGGGCCAGTGATATTTACTTTCATCACATGGCGGCAGCCTGGAAGCCCTTTGCTCCGGGGCGGCAGCTCCATGGCACCACAATGTTCAACCTGAAAAAGCTGCTGATGCCGCTCACGGGAATTGTGCGGCTGTATGCGATGCGGCACGCCGTTTCCGGGACGACCTCGGTTGAGAAGTGCATCAGCCTTTATCAGGGTGGAGTCTTCAGCAGGGATATGCTTACCTCAACCATCCTGGCCTGGAAACTGATTATGAAATTGCGGCTGGCCGGTCAGCGCAGGGCGATCCAGTCGGGCAACCTGCCGGACAATTTGATGGATACGGCTTTGATCGGTCGGGAAGCAAGATTTCTCCTCGAAAATGCCATTCAGGATATTGAAAACCTGATGCTGATGGCTGCCAACGATTTTCACACACACGAAGAAGGGTAAACAGGATCAGAATTTATAGATGACTGCGATCAAGATCCTGTAATTGGTCACCGGGGTGATGTTTTTTACTTTACCAAAGCTGTCGGGGGTTCCGTAGCCCGCTATCGTAGTTTCAACTTCCGCAGCAACAGTTAATTTCTCACGGGTGACCATCAGTCGTGGAGAGATTCTGGCAAGGTAATCGATATTGGTTCCTCTTCCGAAGATCGGTCCTGCCAATTCAGTATCGGCTCCGTGGTTTTTACTGTATCCGGCAAACAAACCGGCCTGGAATACCTTGCCGTTGGTGTACAAATCAAGCCATCCGGATGTGGTTTGCAGGTTGGCAAAGGTCCTTACACCGGTAACGGGATCGAGAATGTCATCTACTCCGTATCCGCCCATCATGACCAGATCGGTGGCGTTTTCGATGTGAGAGGCCATCAGCGATATCGAAATGGGTTTGGTTTTCAGGTGAAGGGTTGCGAAACGCGAAACACTTCCAAGGGTGTTTGGATTCTCATAATTGGCGGATGTCCGGAGTTCGGGCCGGATCATTTTATAATCCGCCCCCACAATGATAAATCCGTTTGCCGTCAATGGTATTCTGAACTGGGCATTGAGCCCCGGTAATCCGCTGTTTTTTATGTATTTGTTCGCAGTGCCGTCGGGGCCGGTACCGGTGAAGTCGCGTTCGGAGTAGGCGGTAATGGATGCAGCCAGTTTTCCTGGTCTGTAGGTAAACCGGATCTGGGGATTCCGGCTGAATGGTGTGAACGGGGCGCCGGTATTGAAACTCACGGTGCCCGGAAAGCACTCTGTCGGGAATATGGGGTGCCACGTTTGACCGATAAGGAGTGTGGATTTCTTCCAATCGAGTTTGGTGATGGCATGCCGTAAGCGAAAGCCGTTGAGGTCGGCTTCACTGGTGCCAAAAAATTCAGCTTCAATGGCACCTGATGTTTTGGCGCCAAAGGCATCCGGGCCCGTTATATCGCCGCGGAGCCGGGTTTGGATGCTTAAAATATGAAAGGTGGGATGAGCATTAACATCAACTGAGTCAAGATCATAAGAGATGTTGTCGGGGAACAGATAGAAATGGCCTTCACGGAGCCCGTTGGCAGAGGAGGATTGCCGGGTGTCGTAGATTACATCAGTCCTTACATATCCCGAGAGTTTAACACCGAATGCAGGGGCATTCTGAGCCGTCAGACCGCTGAAGCCAAAGAGAGCCAGCGCTAAAAGACAGGCAGTTTTTCTCATGATTTTTATGGTTTTATTGGTTTTTCTTATCGGGTGGGAAGAGGTTTTGGATCAGGGATGGCTTTAATGGTTTCCCTCCCTGCAAAACCGTGAGGTTGCTCAGGGCTGTCCGGTTATCCTTCCAGATTTGCAGGGCTTCGGCATAGCAGGCAAGAGCGGAATCGGGCTGGTTAAGATGCCGGTGGATGATTCCCAGATTTGTTAAACTGACAGAAAGCCTTCTGGGTGTCTCCTTCTGGGACTCCTGTATTTCCTTTATTCGTTTTACAAGGATCTTTTCGGGATTCAATCCGGAAAACGCCGGTTCATCCTGAGGGAACCATGGCGTGATGGCTGATCTTATCATGGGCCCGCTGAGGCTTCCCCAGTCGGAAATCCACTTCCTGTATATTCGAAGGCTGCTGTCGGCCATTGTGCGCGCTATGGCCAGCATGCTTTTCTTTTCGCTAAAGGCCAGGGTGCTGTCGTACAGTGCTGACAGCAGCCAGGCGGAGCAGGCGTTATTATAGACCACCCCCCTTTCATAAGACGCGGAGTAACCAGGCAAGGAGTTCAGGATTTGAAGGGCGGAGTCCAGGGTGAGATGAGCCTCGGCAGCCTTACGTGCCGCTGACAATTCGCTTCCCCTCTGGATCATCTCCCTGACGGGCAGAGTTCGTGGATCCGCCGCACGGTTGAGGCTCCGGTAATATAAGGCGGCTATCAGGACGGCCGTGCCGCAAACGCCGAGGGTGATGCTTATCACCACCCTCGTGCCTCTGGTTATTTTGAACAGCTCAGGTTTCTTCATCAGGTGTGAACCTGTTCGGCCAGGAATTTGCGTATTTCAACCGGCGTGGGGTTCTTCGAAAGTTTCGAAACAATGATGTTGACGATAATGGCCAGCGGGGCCCCGATCCAGGCAAAATACCAAACATTCAGCCAGTAGGAGATGAACTCCTGACCGGGCAGCGCGCCACCACTAAGGCCTACGACAAAGTAGGTGAGCGAAACTATGGTAATGAAAATCCCGGCTGCAAGGCCCGCCTTAGCACCCGCGCGGTTGGAGCCAGACCACCAGATACCCAGCAGGAACAATGGGAAAATCGTGCAGGCAGCCATGGAAAAGGCTACGGAAACCAACTGTGCAATCAGGCCCAGCTTCATCAAAGCGACAATGGTGACGACAACGCCCATCAGGATAGTGCCGATGCGGGCAACCAATAGCTGGCGGTGCGGAGTTGCCGAGGGATTGATGACCTTTACGTAAAGGTCGTGTGAAAAGGCGGATGCACCGGCAACGAGCAAGCCTGCAACAGTTGAAAAAGCTGCAGAAATGGCTCCGGCAGCCAGTAACCCGACGATCAGCGGGTGTACATTGCCCAGCTGGGCGGTGTAAATGACAATGGCATCCTTGGCCAGGCTTCCTACATCGGGATGGGAAGAAAGGATTTTACCGAATGCCGAATAGATCGGGGCGCACCAGTAGACCAGGCAGATGAAGAACAGACCCCATACCACCGACCAGCGGGCATCGCTAACCTTAGGAACCACATAAAACCGCTGGATCACATGCGGAAGACCTGCGGTTCCAACCATAAGGGAAAAGCAGATGGCCATCCACTGGAAAAAGGTTGTGCCGGAAGCCGGGTCCCACGGCATGGCAAATTCCGGACTGGGCACCGTGGCAAAACTATGCCCGTATGCATTCAGAAGGGCGGCTCCATCGGCAAGATTGGGAGCAGGAATACCCTGTACGATATCACTGACGGCTGCACCATAGCCTACGGGTGGAAGGAGCCAGAAATAGTCAAATTTGAATGTCAGTACAAAGGTTGGGATCAGGAACGAAACCACAATAATTACATACTGGATCTGCATATTCTTGGTTGCCCCGATCATGCCGGAAATCAGCGTGTAAAGCAGAACAACCGAGGAGCCGATGATGACGGCCAGCGTGTAGTTCATGCCGAGTATCCATTTAAACATCAGGCCAATGCCGCCGAATTGCCCCACGCAATAGGCAAATGAGATCAGTATGGTAAAAATGGCCGTTATAATCCTCAGATTTTTTGAATAGTAGCGGTCGCCGATAAAGTCGGGTGCAGTATACTTTCCATATTTCCTGATCTGACCGGCCATAAGGATCAGGAGCAGGACATAACCTCCCGTCCAGCCGACCACGTAGGCCAGGCCGTTATAACCGAATCCGTACATCATTCCGGCCATTCCTAAAACCGAAGCGGCGCTCATCCAGTTTGAGGCGATGGCCATGCCTGAGCCTACGCGGGAGATGCTGCGGCCTGCGGCATAATAGTCCGATGGATCTTTTGCACGGAAGAAAATCCCAACCAATACAAATGTTACCAGTGTGGCAATTAAAATGATCGCCGGTCCCACCTTGAAACTTCCTTCAAGCTGAGTTAAACTTCCGGCCAGTATGAAAGCTGTTGTCATCATAATTCTTTGGAATTTTTATTCTGCAATTTTTTCAATTTTCATGCGCCGGTCGAGCCTCAGGTTGTAAAGCAGACAGAGCCCGACAAAGAGAATCAGCAGAAAAACTGCAGTGTAGAAATAGTGGAACGGGAAGCCGATAAACTTGAAATCGGTTAGAAACGACTGATTGTGGGTCAGATAGAGTTTCATCACTTCAGGCAGCGATGCGATTTCCTTTGCTGCAAGCCCTGCCGGGGCTTCGGTTTTCAATGATGCCACAAGAATGTCAGATTCAAGTCCGCCCGGGGTAAAACCGGTGAATGGGGCGGTGAGGCTTATCAGTTCCGACTGGGCTCGGGCGATCCCGGTCTTCAGGTCGAGAAACTCCTGCCCCTCGGCATTCGCCAGTTTTTCCTTCATGGCTGCAAGCGCCGGCAGCCTGGCGAGCATCGGGTTCAGGAGGGTGTCCGGGATCAGCATCCGTACGCCTAGGTTGATTCCGTCCGACAGGACTTTACGGTCGGCTGGCTTAATGGCTATTTTGCCCGCTGTAAGAATCTGGCTATGAAGGAAATCCTGCTTCATTGCCATATCCTGTCCGCCACCGGAAAGACTGGCATAGGCAGCTTCAAATCGAATCAGGCTCTTCTCCGGAGTTGGTTTTTCCACCAACTTCAGGAGGATCTGAAAGCCAAAAACGGCGACAGCCCAAATGGCCAGCATGGACAGGATCAGATTCCGGATCTTCCGGCCATGTTGGGTATACGGCTGGAAAAGGTTGAAGTGATAATCCGAATTTGATTGCATAAATGTAGTTCTTAGGTTAGTCAACCTTTTAAAATTAGTAAAAACCTATTGACGAAGTGATTCAATAAGTTGCAGTTGAACATTGATCTAAATCAATGAAATTTGTCATGGTTTTATGTGAATGGCTTAACAGTTAACTCCTTCAGCTTCCGGTAATTTTAAGTTTTTTATGATTTCTCAATATTTCCGGAGAGCAGTTGACGTCAGGAATCAGTTAAAGCCAGACAGATTATGATGGGATGACAGCTGAAAAATTGCCGGTGAGAAGACCATCGCAGCCGTTTTTTATTCTTCCCGCGTGATCTCCTTCAGCGGTTTGATGGTATAAGAAAGAGAGACTCTGGTTTCGTGGATTTCCGGGCCCGTTCCCGGCCGGAAGAATGGGGTGAGGCAGTAGGCGGCTGAGATCCCGTACCCGATTTTTTTGATGTAGAGCGAGGCGTCGACGCCGAATTTTACCAGGCTAGGGTTATACTTGCGGAATTCATCGGAGCGGATGATCTCCTTTATTTTTGCAGCATCCTGCAGGTATTTCATCTTGTAACGGGCGGTGAAATTGACATCCATGTAGCCGCCCGCCGACAGGGTGAACTGCTTGCCAAGGTCGATATGCAGGCTGGCGGGGAAAAAGAAGGAGGTGGTGATGATTTTGCTCTTCCCATAGCCGAAGAAGGTATCGGGGTAATAATGTGATTCATCCGGATCGGCTTCCCAGGTAAGGTTGCCCTCTGCCGTTTTTCCGAAGACCAGGTTTTTTGCCAGACGGTACTTGTACACCGAAAAGCCGGCGCCGAGGCTGAGGTAAACCTTTTCGGTACCGTAACTAACCAGATCGATCGATGAGCGCAGGCCGAAGGGATCGAGGAGGCCGGAGCCGAAACCGTTGAGCGAAGGGGCGAAGTCGGCCGCATCGGGTCCGGTGAAGAAGTTGAGGCTCAGCTGGGTTTCGTTGCGCAGGTTTTCGAGGAAGCGGAGCGCCGGCTTCTCCTGCGGCAGGGCGCTGGCATGGGCCAGCAGAACCATGGCGGCGAGGAGGCTGATCCGGATGCTGAACTTGTGTAGCGGCATGTGATAGGGCACTTTTTAAGGCGAAGGTAGTAAAACCGGGGAAATGCTTATTTTCGGGGGAAATCCGGATCAACATGAATTCAAAGGAACGCGTACTCACCACATTCGCTCACCGTGCACCCGACAGGGTTCCCCGGTGGTGCGGTTCATCGCCCGAGTTCTGGGACAATGCCAAAAAGGTGCTCAACATGGACGACGAAGGCGTACGCCTCCGTTTCGGCGACGACTTCCGGCGGCTCACGGCGCCGTATATCGGTCCCGATGGCAATGATGTGGCACCGTTCGGCATCGCCCGCGGGGGCGTCGGCTACGGTATGGCGCTGAGCCATCCGCTGGCGAATGCCACCATCGAAGAGATGAAGGAATTCCCCTGGCCGGATCCAAACCGGGTGGATCTGTCGTATCTGAAGCCTCCAACGGGGGTAGAGACGCATGATCATGCGTCTCCGCAACGGCACGTCGAAATGCACGTAGAGACGCATGATCATGCGTCTCTACCACGTCCTGCGCAGAATTGGTTTTCGGAATACGCCATCCTCGGCGGCGACTGGTCGCCGTTCTGGCACGACGTGATCGACTTTGTGGGTATGGAGAACCTGTTTATCCGGATGTACACCGAGCCGGAGTGGGCGCATGCCATATACGACCATGTTTTCGATTATTACTATGCCGTTAACGAGCGTATTTTTGCCGAAATGGGCGATAAAATCGACATCATGTTCATCGGCAACGATCTTGGGAGCAACAACGGGTCGCTCATCAGTCCCGACCTTTTTCAGGAGTACCTCTTCGGCAAGTTCAAAAAGATGGCTGATCTGGGCCATGCGTACGGCAGCAAGGTGCTGCTCCACTGCTGCGGCGGGTTCCGCGAGCTGATGCCGCAAATGATCGAAGCCGGCATCGACGGGGTGCATGCCATCCAGCCCTCTTGCTACGGGATGGAACTCAGCGGCCTGAAGAAGGATTTCGGCGACCGGTTGCTGTTTAACGGCTGCATCGATTCACAGCACGTGGTGATCGACGGTACACCCGAAATTGTCCGTCGCGAAACACGCAAAACACTGGAGATCATGATGCCCGGCGGAGGGTTTATTGCCGGCGCAAGCCATGATTACCTGCTGGAGGAGACGCCGCTGGACAATGTGCTGGAGATGTTTGATACGATTCAGGAGTACGGCGCGTACTAATCGTTTTTGACACACCGCACCGAAAACCCACCGCGCTTGTAGCTGTAGTTCGTGCGGAACACCCCGCCCGAATTGATATCCAGGTAACGGGCCCATGCATAGTCGGAATGCTGGTATTCGGTGGATGACCAGAAGCTGGCGTACTCGCCCAGGTCGGCAAAGCCGCCGTCGAAGCCGCGGTAGCCGCCGGGCAGGGCGGTAAAGCCATGGGTATTCAATCCATTCCCGCCGGAGCCCCAGTCGGTTCCCGACTTCAGTTTAGCGCCAACCTTGCCCGAGCTTCGCTCGCCTTTATTGATTCTTTCGGCATCGGTCGGGCTCATGCCTTCAAACCGCTCCAGAATTTTCCATTCTTCATCAGAAGGCAGATGCCAGCCCGGAGGGCAAGCCTCCAATGCTGCCGGCCAGTTGTACAAAACACCGTAATACCCGAAGCTGTCGAATTCCCTGGCCTCCTCCACGATGGTACCCTCGTAGCCGTAAACATAGAACCGGCTTTCCGTATCGGACCCATCGGCGGAACCGGTTACGCAGGGCAGCCAGACCAGGTTTTCCGCCATCCAGGTTTGATCGCCTATTCGTACGGTGCGGTAAACGCGCCTGTCGCGCGGGTCGATGAACGAACCGATCCGGCTCATATCCCGTTCCTTGCCGCAAGCGGAGCACCTGTCATTTTCCCAGAGGTGGAATTCGTGCCGTTCCATTCCACAGGTTGAGCATTTTTCGCAGTTGCCCGACCAATTGTGCCCCTGATCGCGTGTTTTGTTGCATTCACGGCACACGCAGCCGTTCCAATCATGAAGACCCAGCATGCACTTGAGCGACATAGTACCTCCTTTGCCGGAAGGGTGGTTCCTGTTTCCCTTCCAAGGCCATGAAGATATCAAAAAAATATATGCTAAAAAGTTGTGGAATTGTCAGGGAAAATAGGCAGTTGATTGAATAGTTTTGCACCTCAGTCTTTTACAATTATGGAAACAAGAAGAATCAATCCGGCCGAGGCCGTTTCGATGCGCCTGGTAAAGGGCGAGGATCTCAATCACCACGGTACCCTGTTTGCCGGCCGAACGGCAGAATGGTTTGTGGAGTCGGGCTTCATCGCTGC
>CAYWHP010000079.1:14983-21393 GCA_964457845.1 uncultured Porphyromonadaceae bacterium
GTGCCGGTGACCGAGGAGGATGTGCAGCTCAATGAACTGGCGCAGTGCGTGAAGAACCAGCGGACCGACATAGAGAGCTGGAATGCTACACCACGATAGGTGGTCGGAGGGGTACCACAAGAGGCACATGGAGGAGATTTTACCACAATAGGCACATAGGGCACATAGGGCGGTTGGGGAAATATTATCTTAGGGGGTGATAACCAATACCCTTGAAATGAAAAAATCATGTATTGTGCTGATTATGGCATTGATGGCAAGCTTGTGCGGCTATGCCCAGAGTGCCGCGCCGGAGCGGCAGTGGCCGCAATACCGTGGGTTTATGGCAGGTGGTGTTCTCGATAACGCCAATTTGCCGGATACATGGAACGTGCCGGAAGGAACGAACGTGAAATGGAAGGTGGAGCTGCCGGGCCTGGGAATATCGTGCCCGGTGGTATGGGGCGACGATTTGTTTATCACGACGGCCGTCAGCAGCAAGGACAACACCGGGTTTAAACTCGGTATATATGGGGATGTGGCTCCGGTTAACGACACATCGGAGCACGAATGGAAAGTGATGTGTTACAATAAGCTGGATGGGAAGCTGAACTGGGAGCGGACTGCCTGCAAAGGGGTGCCGATGATCAGGCGCCACCCGAAATCCACCCATGCCAACACCTCGGTGGCAACCGACGGGAAGCACGTGGTGGCCTTCTTCGGCTCCGAAGGGCTTTACTGCTATGATATGCTTGGGAACCTGAAATGGAAGGCGGGTTTCGGGAAGCTGAAATCGGTATTCTACCTGATGGAAGAAGCTGAATGGGAATTTGCAAGTTCACCGATCCTGTACGAAGGTGTCGTCATCATTCAGTGCGATGTGCTCGGCGACTCTTTCGTAGCCGCAATCGATGCCGGGACCGGCGTGGAGCTCTGGCGTGCAAAGCGCGACGAATACCCCGGTTGGTGCACACCCAATATTTATCTTGATAAGGGCTTACCGAGAGTGGTAGTGAACGGCTACAAGCACCGCGGGGCCTATGATTTCAAAACCGGCGCCGAGGTGTGGCGCATGTCGGGCGGCGGGGATATCCCCATTCCGACGCCGATTACCGGCGATGGAATGATATACATGAACAGCGCCCACGGGCCATCGTCGCCGGTATTGGCCATCCGCAGCGGCGCGCGGGGCGACATTACACTGAAGGACCAGGAGACCGCCAACGAATCCGTGGCCTGGTCGATACCCAAGGGAGGGTCGTATATGGCAACCCTGCTGCTTTACCGGGGTTACCTTTACAACTGCGCCTGGAACGGGACGGTTGTGTGCTACGAGGCGGCTACCGGGAAAGAGGTATACAAGAACAAGCTGGGCCAGATGAAGAGTTTCGCCGGCTCGCCCGTGGCGTCGGACGGGAAGATCTACATTGCCGATGAGGAGGGGAATGCCTATGTTTTCAAGGCCGGCCCGGAGTTCAGCCTGGTGGCGACCAACCCTTTGGGCGATGTGTGCATGACCACAGCGGGGATCACGGAGGGCATGATTTACTTCAGGACCATGAAGTACCTGATCGCGGTGGGGAAGTAAGAGAAACACGGAGGGCACGGAGAAGAGTTTACCACAATAGGCACATAGGGCACATAGGCCGCGGCGTGGGCATCTTTACGTGGGGTAAAGCGGGGCTAAACTCAGGTCACAATAGGTCGGAAGGGCATAGGTTTTGGGAAAGGGGCTCCGAAACATAGTACATTATTTTATTTCAAGGATACTATCGCCAGTACCGGCCCCCGGTTCTCATCGGGATTTTCGAGAAGGCGAATAAGCTCATCCCGTTTGGCGGGCATGGAAACCGTCGCCTCCTTCAGGCATTCCGCCATCGTTTTGCCCAGCCATTCAACGGAGGATTCGATGACACCCGGGTGAAGGATGAGGACCAGCTTACCCTGGTTGAAAGCGGTGATATCTGAAATAAATGCCGGGCAGAATCCAAACAAGTCATTATTCATTCCGATCATTTCGTTACCGGGAAATCCGCATTTTCCTGATGCCCGGTTGCGGTAGGCGCGACCGGTTGATTTTTCGCAGATAATCAGGAATTGCTCATATCCTTTGTTGCATTTAACCAGAATGAATTTTTCCGTCTCAAGAAGCCTGGATGCCGATAGTTTTCCATTGTCATCGCTTGAAAGCCGCTCTTCCGGGGTCGGTGCATCGTTGATCCGGAAGCAATAAAGGGGAACCGCCTTATCGCCGTTGATGCCGAAAAGGGTATCCTGCCCCGGTGTCCAGAACCGTACCTGATCGCCCAGCCGGTATAGGGTATTGGAGCCGTACCAGAGGGTGGTGGAGCCCTTTTCCGGCCGCTCCGGTTTGATGCAGCGAACCAGCCGGAGTTGGGGATCCAGCTCCAGCACTTCGTAGGAGATGTCGGTAAAGTTGGGCAGCAGCTGGTTTTTCAGGATGAAATTCCCGTTATCCAGATTAACGAGGTTCAGGCAATAACTCATGGCAATGCCGTGGAAGCTGCCGTAAGGCTGCTCCATGACCATTTCACCGGAGAACCGGTAGAGGATGAGCTTTTTCTGGTCGTTATCGGCAACAAGGATGGTCTCCCTCGTTTCATCTACGGCAAAGACGGGCATGGTGCCGTTAAACTCGCCGGGCCCCTTCCCGGCATTTCCGATTTTGCGGATGAAATGCCCGTTGTTGTTAAAGAGCAGGAATTCAGGAGGGTTGGCATTGAATACACAGATCACCCGATCACCGGCATAGTATTGCCAGGTTTGTGGCGAGATATAGGTGGCGCTGTCGAGCCCGCTGAGCTGCACCAGTCCGACGCCGGCGGCAATGTTGCTGAGCCGGAGTTCTCCCTTGTTTTTCAAGGCCTCATCGATGTCGAACGTCATCAGTTCGGGTGCCGGTGCCCTGTGGCAGGCAAAGCTGCCGAAGAGCAGTGAGGCAATGAGGGCGGTGAGGAGTCTGCGCATGGATCCGGCTTGAGGTGAGCCTCTAATTTCGGTATATTTGTCGCATCGAAACTCAAACCAACATGAAAAAGTACATGATTGCGCTCTCCGGCCTGCTGCTGGCCGCTTCTCTTGTGGCGCAGAAACCGGTTCAGAAGACCTTCTGGAAGGAAGACTTTGCCGGCGGCAAGCTCCCGGCCGGATGGCAGGCAGTGGCCCTGAACGACAGTGCGGCCAAATGGTTCGTTACCGACCAGCCGTTCCCGGGATCGCCGGGGCGCACCTACCAGGCCCCTCCGATCGCCTCGGGAAGCCGTGGCTACCACCTGCAGGTGGCGCCGGGGGTGCGGGTCGACAAGAATGCGCGCAACTGGAAAAAGATCAATATATGGCCCGATTCCTATGCCCAGACCCCGGTCATCGACTGCTCGAAGCACCGCTCGGTGGTGCTGAAGTTCCAGCAGAACTTTTTCTGGAACCGCAGGGATGCCGATAAAGGGGCAGGCCTCTATGTGGGGGTGAGCACCAATGCCAAAGAGTGGACCTACTTCAATGTGAAACAGGATATCGGTTCGGGCGAGGATTGCCCCAACCCGATGGATGTGGAGCTCAACATTACGCGCGTGGCCGCCGGTCAGAAGACGGTATGGCTCAAATTTTTCTGGAAAGGCTACTACTCCTGGTACTGGATGGTCGATGACATCAGCCTTTCGGAAGCTTTCGATGCCGACGTGCAGGCCTACCGACTCACGAGCCATCCGGAAACCGGCAATAACTTTGGCGACAAGGAAACCATCGGGTTCCAGGTGGTCAACCTGGGGGCCAATGATATCGTGAAAGATTTCGAATGCTATCTTACGGTCGACAGCCGGCCGACGCTCAAGGCAACGGTGAAGGCCGATCCGAAGAAACCGTTCCGGATCATCGACACCCTGCCGGTCACGTTCCCGGGCATCGACCTTACCGATTTCGGCATTCACAAACTGAAATTCTGGTCGGCACTGCCCGGCGACCTGCGGCAGTCGAACGATACCATCAGCACGGTGCTCTATTCGGGTGCCTATTCGCTCGGCGATGTCACCGCCTACGCCCCCGTACCGGGCGGGTACGAATTTGAGTGCGGCAACGCAAGGCTAAAGCTGCAATTCGTGCGCAACGATATTTTCCGGCTCTGGATGGCCTACGACGGGCAGTACTCCGATCCGGCGGGCAGCGACATTGTCATCAACAAGCCCGATCAGCCGGTGGAGGTGAAGACGGCCGACAAGGGCGACTATTACCTTTTCACCACTTCGGATATTGCCCTTCGGGCATACAAGCAGCCGCTCCGCTTTGCGCTTTACAAGTCCGACAACGCATCGGTGATCTGGGAGGAGGCGCAGGGGATGACGTACGGCAAGCAGACCATCCAGTACCTGAAGCGGCAGTCGGGCGAATACTTCTACGGCGGCGGCATGCAGAACGGCCGCTTCTCGCACCGCGACAAAACCATCAAGCTTACCATCGACTACAACTGGGAAGATGGCGGCGGCCCCAACCCGGCCCCGTTCTTCATGAGTACGGCCGGATACGGAGCTTTGCGAAACACCTATGCATCAGGTGCTTACAATTTCGGCGATACGGTAAAACTGATCCACAACGAAGCCCGTTTCGACAGCTATTTCTTTGCCGGCGCCGGGCTGAAAAACATTCTCGGAGACTACACCGACCTTACGGGCAAGCCGTTCCTGATGCCGCGCTGGGCGCTCAGCATGGGCGATGCCAACTGCTACAACCGCGGCGCCAAGGCCGATATCAAAACCGTGGGCAGCACCGGAACCGGTTTCGGCGGCACCACCCCGGATGTCATCAGTCTCATTGCTGATGAGTATATCAAACACGATATGCCCCGCGGCTGGATCCTGCCGAACGACGGGTACGGATGCGGCTATACCAGGCTCGATTCGGTGGTGAAGGAGCTGCACAACCGCGGTTTCATGACCGGCCTGTGGACCGAGAATGGTGTTGAAAAGATCGCCCGCGAGGTGGGCGAGCTGGGCACACGCCTCTGCAAGCTCGACGTGGCCTGGGTGGGCGATGGGTACAAGTTTGCCATCGATGGCGTGAAGGCCGCCTATGAAGGGATCGAAAATGCAAGCGACGCCCGCGGCTTTGTCTGGTCGGTGTGCGGCTGGGCAGGCACCCACCGGCATTCTGTAGTCTGGACCGGCGACCAGAGCGGCAGCTGGAACTACATCCGCTGGCACATCCCTACGTTGATCGGCTGCGGTCTCTCCGCCCAGAACAGTGCCACCGGCGATGTCGACGGCATCTTTGGGGGCAGCGACTCCACCTATACGCGCGATTTGCAGTGGAAATGCTTCACCCCTGTACTCATGGGCATGTCGGGATGGGCATCCAACAACAAGAACGGCATCAGGGACAAGCAGCCATGGCTGTTTGGCGAGCCCTACACCTCCATAAACCGCAAATACCTCCAGCTCAAGCAGCGGATGACCCCATATATGTATACGCTCTGTGCCGAGGCCACTCGCACCGCTGTACCGGCCGTTCGCGGACTGGTGCTGGAGTATCCCGAAGATCCCGTGGCGCTGGGACCGGATACGCAATATGAATACCTCCTCGGAACAAGCATCCTGGTGGCGCCGGTGTATAAATCGGAAGCCAAACGCGACAGCATCTACTTCCCCGCCGGCAGCTGGATCGATTACTGGGACGGGAAACTCTTCAAAGGGAACCAGTGGATCAGCAATTACTCCGCGCCGCTCGATAAATTGCCGCTGTTCGTAAAAGCCGGATCGATCATCCCGATGTACCAGGAGATGGCCTACGACTGGGAGAGGCCAACCGATACCCTTACCCTGGATATTTACCCGGAAGGGAAAGCGGCATTCGAAATGTACGAGGATGATGGCCTTACCCGGGAGCACCGGCAGGGTGTTTACGCGATCACGCGGTTTGAAGTCAATGACAACGCGGCCAAAGGCCTCGACATCCGGATCCTTCCGGCGAACGGCGATTTCAAGGGAAGATTGAAACAGCGGGTTTACATTCTGGAGGTCCATACCGCGGACCTGCCGAAAGAGGTGAGGATTCAGGGTGAAAAGATTAAACCCGACAGTTCAAAACGCAAGAGTGCGGCCGGTACCTGGAGCTTCGATCCGAACGACCGCGGCGGGGTTTTAAGGATCACCACGGGGTGGATCGCAACGGATGCGCCGACGGCGATTGGGATATTGTGATCAACGTGAAATAATTGCGCCCCTCCGGGGGCTACAATAATGCCGCCCCTACGGGGCTAGGGTTTGTTGAGGGGTTACGTTTGCTACAATAATGCCACCGCTACGCGGTTTATGCACCGGCCGAAATCCCAGGCTGTCAAACAGCCCCATAGGGGCGCCATTATTGCAGCCCAAGCATCATTCCCAACCATCCCAGCCCCATAGGGGCGCCATTATTGTAGC